>PLXW01000052.1 GCA_003151595.1 Myxococcales bacterium | reverse complement strand
GCTCGACAGGCGAGCGAGGCGCTGATCCCGGAGGGAGGGTCGCTGATCCTGCGGGATCAGAGGCTCGACTGGCAAAGCGCCACATCACTCCCGCATCGTGCACTTCACGCGCGGCTTGAACGTGCGCGCGGGCGAACCCATGAACGTCATCACTTCGACCGACGATCCCCCCTCGACCTCGACCTCTTGAGGCTGCGGGTTCACGTCGGTGCTCACGGCGCAGTCGGCGGTCGCTTCGCACGAGTTCGCGACGTGCACGATGTGGTTGTAGGCGAGCGCTCCGTAGCGGGTCTCGCCCCAGAACCGAATGCACGAGTTGGCGTCTGCGGCCGCGGTGCGTGTCGACGCGAGGAGCGCCGCGAGCGCGAAGAGCGTGAGGGCGAATCGCATGCAGGGAATCTGCGCCCGCGCGCGCGCGAAATCAAACTCGCTGCGTGCGCGTAGGTCAGGTGCAGATGCCCGCCTGGTTGAGCCCGCAGACCGTGCAGCAGTTGTCGTTCGAGTCCGAGCACGGGCTCCCCGACGGAAGGCAGTTGCCGCCCGTGTTGCCGCCGCCGTCCGAAGGGGTCGAGACTCCGCCGTCGTTCTCGGGCGACGCTCCCGTGGTCGTCGTGAGATGAATGTCGCTGTTCCCGTCGACGACGTCGAACACCGCGTCAGGCCCCTGCACGAAGCGAAGGCCACCCTTGGCCGACGGATCGGTCGCGTAAAGACTGTAGGCCCACCGGTAGTGCCCCGGCGCAGGGAGCTTGTACGACGCCGTCTGCCCGGCGCTGACCGCCCCGCCGTACGCGCCGCCGAGGTCGGCGAGTTGCGTCTCGAACGCCTGCCACGTGATCGTGTCGTCGGTGGAGAGACCGAACGTCACTTCCACGTCGAGCGTCAGCGTGTTCTTCGCGATCACGTGATGCGTCGTGCTCCCGCTCGAGCAGCCGAGCGCGATCGATGCGCCGACGACGAGCGCCGCGCCTGCGAAGCGGATCATGGAGCGGGCGCTCACGTGCAGATCCCCGCTTGGTTGAGGCCGCATACGGTGCAGCAGTTGTCGTTCGAGTCGGTGCACGCGCCGCCGGACGGGATGCAACCGCCGGTCGGGTTGCCGGAGCCCCCGTCCGGGTTCGAGATGGGGCCGCCGTCGGTGTCGCCGCTGCCTGTGCTGGTGGCCGTGAGATGAATGTCGGTGACCGCGTCGAGGACGTCGAACGTCGTGTCGTAGATCGGCGTGTTGGCGCCGGTCGTCAACCTGTAGCCCCATCGGTAGTGACCGCGCGCGGGCGTCGGCCACGGCTGCGTGTGGCCGGCGGGCACCGTGGTCGATGCGACGATGTCGGTCGTCTGCTGCGTGAGCTGGTTGGTCCACGTCGCCCAGGAGGCGGTGTCGTCGGTCGAGAGCCCGATCACGAAGGAGAGCGGGATGGTCGTCCGGTTCTCCATGAGGAGGTGATTGTTGGTCGACGCCGGAGTCCCGCTCGTCGTCGAGCTGGAGCAGCCGATTGCGATCAAGCCAGCCACCAACGACGCGCGCGCGAGGATGTGCATACCTCGACCGTAGCTGGATCGGACGGGCGAGACCCTAAAACAGATAATTCAGCCCCACACCGATGAGGTCGGCTTTCGCCGTGTACGTGCCGCCGTTCACGGGATCGAACGGCGCATTGCCCGAGAGCGGATCGATGCGCGTGACCTGCGCGACGTTCGGCGCGACATACACCGTGCTCGTGAAGAGGTGCGCGTACACCGCGTCGAACCGCCAATGACGGCCGACATGTAAGCCGCCGCCGAGCGAGACGGTCACCTTGCTCATGTCGAGGCTGAGGAGCGACACGTACGGCACGGGCACCGCGCTCTGCTCGTAGCTCACCCCCATGCGCGCATCGATCGCGTACCCCTCGACGTCGAACGTGTACTCGCCGCCGAGCCGGTAGGAGTTGGAGTTGTCGAAGTTTCGCGGGAACGAGATCTCGGGGAGGTTGATGGCGGGCGGGAGGCCGGTCACGCCGTTGATCGAGATGCCCTGAGGGACGGCGTCGATCGAGTGCTGGATGGTCCAGAACTCGCGCACGAACGCGACCTCGATGCGCAGGCGATCGATCGGGCGCGCCTCGACGCCGATGCGAAAGATCGCGGGGAGCGAGAAGCTCACGTGCGCGTCTTGCCCGACGACGTGCGCCGTGTCGAAGACCGAGTTCGTCGGCAGCTGCACTTTGATCTGCGCGTGCGCGCTCACGTTCGTCGGGAGCTGCCCGCTGATGCCGATGCGGACGTACTTCGACGGGACGAGCGTGACGCCGGCGTTCGCCGTGGGCGCGATGATGGGGCCGACCTTGAGCGAGCTGTGCGCGTCGAAGTCGGGCTGCTCGGGAGCGCACAGCAGCCGATCGGGCGGGCACGCGCTGAACGTGACCGCGGTCTGGAACTGACCGACGAGCGCTTGAACGCCCGCGCCGATCCGCAACTCGGGGATCGGCTTCCACGCCACCCAGCTGCCGATGATCCCGAGTGCCGAGCCGTCGTACGACCCGAGCGAGTAGCGCGACGGCGAAGGTTGGCCGGCGACGACGTCGGGGTAGCTGGCGAGCGCCACGTATGGCGCCAGGAAGCCGCTGGCGATCGTGAGGTGGTGCTCGCGATCGAGCGCGAGCGACGCGGCTATCGTGGGGATCGGCAGCACCGGCGTCGTCCCGTTCACCGTGGGCGAGGTGACGGTGTGGAGTGTCCCTTGCGCGTCGGCGATCTGGAGCTGGCGCGAATACGAGTCGGTGAAATGGAGCCAACCGAAGTCGACGAGCACGCTCGTCCCCGCGTCGGCGAGGCCCGCGGGGTTGTAGTAGATCGCGCCGAGGTCGTCGGCGCCGGCCACGAACGCCCCCGCGCGCCCCATCGGTCGCACGCCGCGGTCGGAGAAGTAGAGCCCCGCGGCGCGCGCGTCGCCCGCGCACGCCAGGAGCGCGAGCGCCGCAGCGCCGGCGACGACGATCGCGCGCGAGCAGATCGAGCGAGCGCGATTCATCAGTCGAGAGTCGCCTCGCGAATGACGTCGTACACCTGCTCGAGCCCGCTCTGCTTGTTCTCCAGGAAGTCGCTCAGCTCGGCGCCGATGCTGGCGTAGTCGCCGCCATCGAGCTTCGTGGTGAACGCCACCCCCGGGTTCGCGCGGTTGATGTCGGCGATGGCGTCGATGAGCACTTCGATGGGCGAGAGGTTCGTCGCGCTCGCCGGCGTCACGAGGTTCGACAGGACCGCGGCGAACGTGCGGTTCGGGTCGATCTCGTCGATGCAGATCTCGTTGCCGTGCGCGTCGTACGCGCGCGCCAGCACCCGCGCGAGCATCTCCACGAACGCGTCGGCCGTCGATCGCCGCGCGACCTTGCCGCCGTCATCCGTCAGCGTCGCGCCCGTCCCCTCGGCCAGCGCGTTCCACAGCGGCGTGAGGTTCGCGTCGTCGCTGAAGAGCTGGAGCACGTCATGAATCGCAGTGAGCGTCGCCTGCTGCGCGTCGGGCGTTCCGGGGCCGAGCAGGTACTGCGTGAGCTGCTCCAGCTCCACGCGCGCGGCGTCGTTCGAGCGAATCGCTTCGAGCAGATCGATCGACGCGGCGAAGAGCGGCCCGTCGATCACCGTCGTCATCTCCTGCGTCATCTGCGCGCGCGCCCACGGACACGCGCCGTCGATGCGCACGGTCGGGCAATACGCCGCGAGGTCTCCGCGCACGGCGTCGATGAGCGCCGGGATCACGCGCGGCACCGCGGGGTTCGCCCACGTCGCCGACGCGCCGCTCCCGTTTGCCCCGAAGAACGTGTCGGCCAGCTGGGACCGCGCGTTCAACCACGCCGCGTGCTTCGTCTTGTCGCCGCCGTTGGCCGTGGAGTCGTCGGCGAACGCCTTGTCGATCTCCTTCAGCGCGTCGATGACCAGGTAGATCGGCGTCACCTGCGCGTTCGTCGTCCCGTCGTTCCGCACGACGCTCTTGTTCCCGTGACGATCGACCAGCCCCACCTTCGCCGCGCGCGCCGGGTCGACGATCCCGCGGATCGCTTCGGCCAGCACGTGAACGCCGTCGTACGGCGTGCTGGCCGTACAGAGCCCCTTCGCGTCCACGGCCGTGCAGTGCGCGACCTTCGTCGCTTGAAGGAGCGGGATGAAATCGTGGAGCGCCCCGAACAGATCGGTCTTCAGCGCCTCGGAGAGCAGCGGCTCGTACGAGACCGTCCCATCCTGCGAGCACCATCGCGCGTCGGTCTTCGGCAGCGACGGATCGCACTCGTCCTTCGTCTGCGCGGGCGAGCCCCAGTGCACGTGCATCGTGTCGAAGAGCTGCACGAAGAGGAGCGGCTGGCCGTGATCGTCGAACGCCGCGGCGAGCGGCTGCACGTTCTGGATGAAGTTCTGCTGCTCGATCGGGAACAGCGCGTCCGGATCGCGTCCGCGCAGAGTGAGGTCGAACGACTTGCACGTGCGGAGCGCGATCACCGTGCCGTCGCTGGCGGTGAACGGCGTCGAGTCGCACGCCATCGACGGCACCGGATCGAGCACCCCTTCGAGGAAGCTCTTCGTCGTAGGGAACGACGGGTCGCCGGGATCGGCGTCGTGCTTCGTGTCGTAATAAACGAGGCGACTGATGCCGGCGACGGTCGGGTGGAGATCGAACCCGTTGATCCCGGACTGCGCCTGCAGAAAAGCGTCGGGCCCTCCGACGAGGCCGGTGATCGCCGTGTTGTTGAGCAGCGCGTTGAGGCACGGATCGGGGATGTCGAACTTCGCGCGACCGAGCGCGACGTCGAGGAGGAGCTGCGCCACGTTCGGGATGCGGAGGATGGCGCAGGCCGGCATCGGGTTGGGCGGCACGTTCCCGCCGCCGAACGTCACGCACGCCGCGGTCGCCGCCGCCGAGGGGTAATCGATCGCGCCGATGACCGGGAAGTTCAGGTGCGCGACCGCGCCGGCCTTGGTGCACGCGCCGAGGCCGTTCGCGTCGTGCAGCAGCTGCATGAACTTCTGCAGCGCGCTCCGGTTCGACCCGCTGTCAGGCTGCGTGCGATCGACCGGCGCCGACATGCCGGTCACGCCGCCTGTCATGAGATCGAACGCCGGGCCGTTGAGATCGGGCAAGCCTGTGGGCGGCGGTCGCTGCGCGTTCTGGTACGTGAGCTGATCGCGGTCGTCGATGTACGCGGTGAACGAGTCCTTCAACGCCAGCGTCTGCGGAGTCCCGAACGCGGTGATGATGTCTTCGAGGATGCCGCCCGTCTTCGGGTCGTAGACGTCGGCGATCTTCGCGAACGCATCGAGCAGCTCGTCCCACAGCGTCGACAGCTCGGGGATGTGCGCCTCAGGGTGCGCGTTCGCGATCGTCTTGATTTGCATCCCGACGCCGACCAGCCGCGCGACGGCGTCGGGGTTCGTCGTGAGGAGCTGGCGAAAGAGGCTCAGCGTGTCGTCGGTCGTCGGATCGGCGAGCACCTGCCCCACGGCGTACGTGAGGTCGGCGATGGCGGCGCTCTCGGCGTGGTACCCGGCGTACGGCAGCACGACGGGCGACGTGCCGAGGTTCGCCGGCGCCGGCGTCGTCGGGTGCTGGAGCGTCCACGCCTGCGGCAACGTCGGGTCGGGCGGGTACGTCTTCGATGACGAAGGGCCGGTGTCGTGCGCGCCGAAGAGGAGCGGCATGCCGCGCGCGAACCCTTCGAGGAGCGCTTCGTTCTTCGGATCGAGCAGCGGGACGAGATCGCTCGTGACCTTCGCCAGGATCGTTCCGCGCGTGTCGACGAAACCGTACATCGGCGACGCGCCGTTGAGCGCCAGGCCCGACGATCGCGGACCGTCGGCGCCGTCGGCCGAGAAGAGCGGGGAGGGGACGCGCGTCCCGTCGGCCGTCACGTACTCGCCGAGCGCGTCGAGGTCCGGCAACAGGTCGTCGTCGGCATCGACGAAGGGCGCGGGGACCTTCCCGTTCACCAGCGGCACGACCCCCACGCCGCGCGCATCGCGCAGCACGAGCGGGTGCGACGACGAATCGAACGGCGGCGGCGTCTCCAGCACCGACGGGAACAAGATCTGCCGAGCGACCTCGAGATCGCGCAGTGGTCGGTTGAAGACGAGCCGCGACGGATCGTTCCCGTCGGGCGTCCTCGTCAGCAGCGGCACCGCGGGGTCGGCCGTCTCCGTGCGCAGCTCTTCGTGAAGCACCTTGAGGAGCTGCTGAAACTGTCCGCTCGCGGGCCCAGGCACCGGCGCGCGGTTGGCGACGACCGGAGGGAGCGGCTCTTTGGGATCGAAGAGCCCCGCCGAGTACGGCTGCGAATCGCTCGCCAGGAGCGTGAGCAGCGAGTTCGCGAAGTCGACGAGGCGCGGATACGCCAGCATCGGCCGCGCGACGCCGATCGCGATCGAGCTGGGGCGATACCCCTGCCGCGCGTCCATGCGCGCGAGCGCGGCCTGCGCGTCGGGCGACAGCTTGATCGTGTCGAGCACGTGCCCGAGCCCCTCGGTGAGAAGAGGGATCGTGCGGTCGTCGTAGAGATCGGTGAAGCGCGAGAGCGTCTGCGCGAGCTGCGAGTGAAGCCCGTCGGTCGCGGCGCCGGCGGGCGTGCTGCACGACTTTGTCGCGTCGGGGTTCGCGAGATCTTTCACCGGGAGCTGCGTGTCGGGGATGGCCGCGTCGAGCGCGCCGGAGATGGCGAGGCGCTGGCGGCCGACCGCTTCGATGCGCGCGACGTTGTGCGCGCGGTTCGTCTTCTCGACGTCGAGCGAGACGGGGTTGCCGTCGACGTCGACCGCGTTCGCGTCGAGCGGCGCGAGGAGCGACTGATCGACCGACGTGGCGAACACCCCCGTCGTGGGGTCGGTGTGACAGATCGCGTGATACGAGCCGCCGGTCACGTCTTCGCGGAGCGCCTGCGCGCCGATGCGATCGCAGATCATGCTGAAGAGCTCTTGCCCCAGCGTTCCGCGCGGCGCGGTCGAGCGCGACGTGTCGAAGTCGCCTCCGCAGCCGACGGCCGCAGCAGCGCTCGTGATCGCGAGCACGCCCGCGGTCTTTGCCCTCCTCCACATTGGGAACCGAGTAGTTAGTGCGCTACGCCGCACCGCAGCAACGCGATTCCGATCGCGTGACGTAGTGGGGACGCGAGGGTCAAAGCACCGAAGGGCGCGACGGAGGCGCCGGCTCCCACGAGCAGGCCAGCTCGCCGCTCGCGAGGCCGTCGCTCGCCACCTGAACATCGCACCGCACGCCGCACGCGCGGCTGACCCCTTCGAGGATCCCGATCTGGTGCGAGTCGAGGAAGATCCAGAAGTCGGACACCTTCACGATGCAGCTCGAGTCGCTGGTCTCTTTCACTTCCACGTGCGGCGCCGGCTTCCCGATGGCCGTGGTGTAGGCGCGGGTCATTCCCACCAGCGCCATGCGCGTCGTCTCCGGCTGCGTGAGCCCCCCCAGCGCCGCGCGGCCGAGGGTGCTGTTCAGGAACACGTTCACCGCCCCGCGACCGATCTTCCGGAGCGACGCGCGGATCGGCAGGTCGGGCGAGAACGCGCGTGCGGCCTCCACCAGCAGGTGAAGGTGATCGTGCAGCGGGTAGTCGTGGAACGGGACGTACTTGTCGCCCGCGTGCGGGAGCTTCAGGCCGCGACGCTTCGCTTCGGCTGCGATGGCCGCGGGGTACATCCCCTTGATGACGGCGGTCGCCGGGACCGCGCGGATGAAAGCGTCGGTGTCGAGCGGAGCGTTCCAGTCGGGATCGATGAACGAGGGCATTGGGGAGGAGCGGCGAGGGAGGGAGTGGGGACACGTACGATAGCAGAGGCTTCAGTCGCGCTTCGTCGCGAAGCCACGTCACGTCGGTCGCTCCCCGAGCGCAGAGACGATCGCGTCGAGCAGCCTCGCTCGTAGCTGCGCGTCCGTGACGAGCTCCTTGCGAAGGCTGGCGCCCAGCTCCACGTGAAGAAAGCGCCCACCCGCGGCGCGCACGATCTCCCCTTGTACGTTCGTCGTGGCGCCGAGCTCGCTCGAGTCCTCGGGGTACCTCTTCACGCCGGCCGTCGCCATCGCCATCGCCGCCGCGACGCGCGCGACGAGCGGGTCGCCCGGGCGCGCCTCGCCCGAGGAGATCACGGCCGCCATCTCGGTGCCTCGCGTGGCGAAGCCGTGAAGCTGTACGACGGTCGGCGCCGCGATCGCTCGAATGAGCCCCTCGGTGGCCGCTTGAAAGAGCGAGCTCCTGCTGTGCGCGACGTCCGAGCCATGCTCGATGCGCCCCTCGCCTGGGGACGACGTGTAGCGATGCGCCGTGTTGATGAAGAGCGCCGCGCCGCTCGCCCGCTGGAAGAGCTCGTACGCCAGCGCCAGCGTCCCTTCTTCGAAGAAGGTGTGCGGCGCCTCGATCGCCGTGTCGCGCGCCTGCGCCTCGAACCGCACGACGTACGCGCCCCCTCCGCGCCTTCGGCCTTCGATCTCCCGCACGAGGACGGCGTCCGGAACCTCCGGGAGATCGACCAGCTCGAACCCCGCGTGCGCCGCGCTCTTCGCCGCCGCGCCGCGCGCCTGCGCCTCGAGCAGCGAAGCGATCGTGTCGCGCAGGGCGTCGCGTTCGCCGTCGGTCGGTGCGACGTAGCGATCGGGATCGTTGCCTCCGCTTCGCGTCGCGGCGAGCGCGTCGGGGCAGCGCACGATCGCGACTAGCCTCGCAGGATCTTCGCGGGGTCGAGGATCCCTTCGGTGAGCGCGTCGGCGGTGATCGCGCGGAGCGCTTCGTAGCTGGCGGGGGTCCATCGCCGGAACTCGTGTACGCCGAACAGCTCGCGCACGAGCATCCCGCCGTTCACGTCGTGGCAGATGCCGAGCAGCGCGCGCGTCACCCCTTCGCGCACTTCCTCGTCGAGCCCGGCGCGCGCCAGGATCACGTCGTTCGGCACCATCCCGAAGCTCACGAGCACGCGCGTCGCTTGCTCCGCGCCAGGGAGATCGGCCCACGCGCCGTTCACCACTTCGCCCGATCGATCGAGCCGCGCGTACGTTGCGCCGAAATCCGCGCGACCGCCCACGACGGCGCGCACCACCGCCTCGTGCGATCCGTAGAAGCGCTCTTCGCCGAACGCCGTCCGCGGATCGACCCCCAGCGCCGCCAGCTGCACGCGCGGCAAGACGAACCCGCTCGCGCTGTGCGGATCGACCCAGGCCGCCCGCTTCCCGCGAAGCCCCGACGGCGTCCGCACGCGCGTGTCGGCGCGGACGATGATGACGGCGTGGAACTGCGCGGTCCCTCCGCGGTACAGCGTCACCAGCGGCGTCACGCTCTTCTTCGATTGAAGGGCGATGAACGGGATCGGCGGGATCCACGCGAGATCGAACGCCTTCTTGTGCACCCGTCGCGCGAGCTGGTCGTACGACTCTGCGGGCGACGTCGTGATGTGGAGCCCCGAGAGCTTGCTCAGGAACTGGGCGAACTCGCCCATCCGGCTCTTCAGCTCGCGCGATTGGGCATGGGCCGCGTATCCGAAGACGACGAGCTCACGCGGGGCGCGGGGAGCCGAGCCGCGCGCTCGAGGGGCATTCACCGCACCAGGATAGCGGGTCCGAGCCTGGCGCTCTTGGGGTTGCGGAAACCTGATTCGATGTTCAGTATTAGAGGGTGCTCGTTCAGGTGACCCGAATCAAGCACTTCGCCTGGTGCGACCGCTGCTTGCGCGGCTCGCCGATGCACACGTTCGACGCGCCGCTGGTCGCGCGCTTCTTCGCGGTCGAGGAGCTTCGCGCGGCGGGGTGGGTCCACGTCGTCGACAAGTCGCTGGCTACGAAGGGCGCGCGCGACGACGCCGAGCGCGCCTGGTCGGGCGCCACGTATTGCCCTGAGTGTTCCGCGCGGGCGAGGGCGCGCGCGCACGCGACCTCCGTCACGACGCGCTAGGAGCGCGCCCCCCCAAAGAGACCAAAACCGACTATGAGCAGACCGTGCCGGATCGGCTGCTCTCGAAAGCGGACGCGCGTCTCGGCGCGATCCTCGTCGTCCTGTTCGGCGCCGCGTACGTCGTCGTGTCGCGCTTCGCGTTCCACGGGTTCGCGTACTCGGGCGACGAGTACTCGGCGCTCCTTCAGGCGGAGATCTTCGCGCGGGGATCGCTAGCGACGCATGCACCGGCGCATTCGTCGCTCTTCTGGGTCGATCACGTCATCATCGACGACTGGGTGCGGAGCAAGTACCCGCCGGGGAGCTCGGCGCTCCTCGCGCTCGGCGTGCTCGTGCACGCGCCGTGGGTCGTCACTCCACTGGAAGGGGCCGCGACGCTCTTCTTCTTGCGGCACGCGGCGCGCGTGACGTTCGGAGAGCGCGCGGCGGTCGTCACCGTCCTCGTCGGCGGCGCCTCACCGCTCTTCATCTTCCACGCGGCGTCGTTCTATTCGCACACGACCGTGACGATGTGGATCGCCGCGGCGGTGGCGGCGATCGCGGAGCATGGTCGCGATCCGCGGAAGCGATGGCTCCTCTGGGCGGGCGTGGCCGTCGGCTGCGCGTTCCTCACGCGTCCGCTCGACGCCGTGCTCTTCGGCGCGGCGCTCCTCGCGCTTCGCGACGTGCGCGCGCTGGCGTGGATCGCGCTCGCGGCGATCCCGGTCGCGGCGTTGACGTTCGCGTACCAGAAGGCGCAGTTCGGCGCGCCGTTCATCGACGGCTACCGCGTCTACGTCCCCACGTTTCGCGCGCTCTACGGCGACGAAGGGGCGCAGCAGAACATCAGCCTCGCGCATGCGCTGGACGGCGAGCTCCAGTGGCATCACCTCGCGCTCGTGCGCGAGCTCTTCGTCGCCTGGACCGTCCCCGGCTCCATCGCGCTCGCGATCGTGGGGGTGCGCGCGTCACCTCCGGAGGCTTCGCGCTTTCGTGACGTGCTTCTGGCGCTGGCCGCGGTCACGACGGCGTCACTCATCCCGCTTCACACGGCGCCCGACGACGGCGCGCTCCCGCGGTACATCACGTCGCTCGTGATCCCGCTGGCGCTCTTCGCCGGGCCCGGGTGGATCGCGATCGAAGAGGCTCTTCACTCGCGCGTGTCGCGCGCGTGGTCGAACGGGGCGGGGCTCACGCTCGTCGCGCTGGGAGCGCTGTCGTTCGCGGCGTTCCTCGATCTGCGTCTGCCGGCGGTCTGGATGCGCGAAGGGTTGGCGCGCGAGGTCGAGGCGCGCGGGCTCACCAACGCCGTCGTCGTGGTTCACGCGCAGTTCCCGAGCCGCTACACGCGCAACGGCCCGACGTTCGACGGCCCCGTGCTCTACGTGCGCGCCGGCGTGGCCAGCGACGCCGAGATCGCCGCGTGGTTCCCGGGCCGAACGATCTACGAGGCGACCGAGGGGCGACCGTGGTCGATCCATCCCGTCGTGCCGCCGTCATGAGCGTCGTCGAACGAATCGATCGGCTGAGTGATCGCGCGCTGGCGACGCTGATCGGCGCGGTGCTCTTCGTCGTGGCGGCGTGGCCGATGTTCTTCCTGCCGATGCCGCCGTACCAGGATCTCCCCGATCACCTGGCGACGGTCTGCGTGCTCCTCGATCCGGCGCGCTACCCCGACTACGTCTCGAACGGCTTCTTCAAAGCGAACTCGCTCTTCGTGTTCGCGACGTACCTGATGGCGAAGGTCGTCGGCGTCATCCCCGCCGGGCGCGCGTTCGCGTTCGTCGTGCTCGGGTCGACGGCGTTCACGCTGCCGCACTTCGTCCTGTCGTTCACCGATCGAAAGCGGCTCGTCGTCGCGTCGCTGGTGATGGCGCCGATGGTCCACAACTGGTGGACGCTGATGGGGATGCTCAACTTCGCGGTGGCGTTCCCGCTGGCGCTGCTGCTCCTCATGATCCTCGCGCGGCAAGCGACCAGGCCCACCGCGGCGCGTTCGATCGCCATCGCGCTCATGGGCGCGCTCCTCTGGTACGCGCACGGGATCATGATTCTGCTCGTCGCGCTCCTGGCGTCGATCGAGGCGCTGATTCGACCCGGAGGGTGGCGCGCGAAGGTGTCGTCGGCGATCGCGCTGGTGGGGCCGATGGCGCCCGTCGGCGTGCTCATCGCGATCACGATCCTGAAGCACGCGATCGGAACGACGCACGAGGCGGGCCTCGGTCACGTCGACCGCATCTACTACCAGGACAACTTCTCGGCGCTCTACGACCTCTGGGCGCACTGGGCGTTCGGCATGTCGCCGCTCTCGGCCGCGGGGATCGTCACGGCGATCGGGCTCGCGGTCCTCGCGGCGCGCGACGCGCGGGCGAAGGTCCCGTTCTTCTCGCTGTGGGCGATGGTCGTGCTCTTCGCGATCTACTGGTTCTTCCCGCACATGATGCCGGGCTTCGGCTACGTCGACGAGCGGGTGCTCCCGTTCTTGTGGGCGTGGGCGCTGGTGCGCGTGCCGGCGCGCCTTCCGACGTGGGCCTCGTCGCTGCTCGTGGCCAGCACGTTCCTCTGGAGCGCGGGGACGGCGTGCGATCTCTTCCGCGCCGAGCACGACCTCGACGCCATCACCGCGGCCGCGCCCGAGATCCCGAACGCCGAGCCGGCGCGCCTGCTCACGCTCAACTTCGCGCCGCGCGTCTCGTCGACCAACACGTGGAACCTGCTCCACGCCTCGGGGATGTACACCGTGCTCCGCGGCGCGCATCCGCAAGACCTGTGGGCCGACTCGCCGTCCATGCCCATCCGTCGCGTCGCGTCGCCGTCGCTCGTCGAGGATCCGGTGCGCGTGCGGCAGCTGCTGGCCGCGGCGCCGACGCCGGCGGCGTATTGCACGTCGCTGGAGGACGCGGGCCTCCCCGACTACGACTGCGAGGCGCGCTTTCACG
Organism: Myxococcales bacterium; assembly: GCA_003151595.1. The sequence continues at coordinate 151,487 of PLXW01000052.1, read as the reverse complement.
CGATGTGGCGCGGCGTGTGGGAAGCGATCGAGGGTCGCTACGACTACGTGATCCTGTGGGGAGCACCGGCGAGCTTTGCCGAGACGATCCCGCGGTCCTTCACGCAGCGTTTCGTGCGCGGTCGCCTCACGCTGTTCGCGAAGACGCCTTGAGCCTCGCGCCGCGCGCGCTCACTTCTTCGCTTCGGCGGGGGCGCGCTTGGCCGCGCACTCGGGGCACAGCCAGCCGCGCTTGCCGGGCGTGTGCTCGGGGTTCTTCTGCACCCAACCCGCGACGAGGACGTTGCCGAGCGAGTCTTCCGTCTTCTTCGCGCAGCGCTCGCAGATCACGTCCATGCCTCTCGCAATAGAGCGCGGGGAAGGTCCGGTCAACGTGTGCGCAGAATTGACACAGGGATGGGCTCGTCTGCGGCCCACCGCTCGCTCACTTGCCCCCTCTCACTTGATGGGCGGCGAGGGGACCGGCGGCTTCGGTGCGACCGTCACCGGCGTCACGCACGACGACAGATCGAACAGCATGAACTCGAGCGCCTTCTCGTCGGGCGAGAGATCGCCGGTGGAGCAGCCCGAGGGGGTCGTGAGCTGATCGGTGTGGCCGGCCGGGTTGGCGGTGTCGCCGTTGTAGTCGTTCGCTGCCGCGCCGATGTGGAGGTCGCTGAAGACGACGCGCCCGCAGTACCCGGGGAGGCCCGCGTCGTTCAGCGGCGCGTTGAACGGCATGTCGAACGAGAAGTACTGCGTGCTCACCGGAGAGACGCCCGAGGCCGACTGGATCCACGCTTGCGACTTCGTGTTCGCGTTCGACACCAGCGCGTCGCCGCGCGCGACGGCGATCGGGAGCTGCGCGGTCCCCGCGTCCACGTCGCCGGTGAGCGCGCCGACGTTGCCGAGCCACTCGTAGAGCGCCTGCCCCTTGGGGAACACGCCGCCGCCCGGCAACGTCTCCACGACTGACGCATTGATGGCCGACGAGTACGCGCCGTTGAGGACGTTCCACGTCGCGAGATCGGCGGGGAACGGCGCGACCGCGTTCGAGCCGTCGGTGAACCGATGTCGCCGCCTTTGTCCCAGAGCTTGTCGCTCGCGGCCGGGCCGGCGGGCGAGGTGTTCGGCGCCGGGCCGATGTTCTTGAGACCGCCGAGGACCGAGCACGTCTGCCCGCCGCACCCCTGGAAGATGTGGATGTGCCTCATGCCGCCGGCGCCGCCGGTATATTCGCTTGCGTCGACGCCCGCGCGAAGGAGCAAGCACTCGAGCGAGTCGGCGCTGCCGGTGGAGACGGCGATGCTGGGGATGTCTTGCGGAAGGCCTTTGGTCGGTCCGGTCGCCGCGCTGATGCCGGCCTTGCCGGGGAGCGTGAGCTTGGTCGACAGGAGCGTGTCGAGATCGTTCGCGCCGCACTTGGTGACCGTCGGGATCTTCAGCTGCGTGCGCCACTTGCCGACCTGCACGACGAGCGGGATGTCGGTGCCGTCGGGCGCGTTCGTGAGCGTGAACTTGCCGTCGGGGCCGGTGAGCGCGCTGGCGATCGGCTGGCCGGTGTAGAGCGAGTCGCACGAGCACGAGGCCGACGTGACGCCGGTGACGAGCGGATCGGGCGTCGTGTTCGGGACGTAGACCGCGACGTCGTAGAGCGGGTTCTTCCCGGCGGGGTCGTAGACGGTGCCGGTGATCGTCGTCGAGCCGTTCGTGCCGCACGAGTGCTGCTGGCACTGGAGGTTCACGCACTGCCCGCTGCCGCCGTCGCCCATGGGGGGACCGTGGATCCGGGCGTTCGCAAGCGTTGAATCGCGCACGTTTCCCGCGTGAGCGTAAACACGCGCGTCCTCCTCTATAGTGGTGGGAGGTCGAACCGCGGATCGATCCGCGGGGTCGCTCGCGAGGGGGAATGTCGGAGAGCGTCGCATCGAAGGACGTCGCGTCGAAGCGTTACCGGGTCCTGCGCCGGTTGGGCGAAGGGGCGATGGGCGAGGTGTACGAGGCGCTCGACACCGAACGCGACGAGCGCATCGCGCTCAAGGTGCTGAAGCGTACGGGGACCGAGTCGCTCGTCCGCTTCAAGCGCGAGTTCCGCGCGCTCTCCGATCTGCATCACCCGAACCTCGTCGGTCTCGGCGAGCTCGTGTCGGAGGAGGACCAGTGGTTCTTCACGATGGAGCTCGTACGCGGCGTCGACTTCGTGGCCTGGGTTCGCGCGCCGACGCCCACCTCGCTCGAAGACTCGACCATGAGCGCGACGCTCGTCCAGAAGCTCGCCGCCGAAGCGCGCGGTCCCTTCGACGACGCGCGCCTCCGCTCTGGCATCGTGCAGGTCGCCCGCGCGCTGGCTGCTCTGCACGAGACGCAGCAAGTGCATCGCGACGTGAAGCCGACGAACGTGCTCGTCACGCCGGAGGGGCGCGTGGTCGTCCTCGACTTCGGTCTCGTGACCGACGAAACCGAGGCGCTCGGGCACACGACCGAGGTCGCGGTGGTGGGGACGCCGGCGTACATGGCGCCCGAGCAAGCGGCCTCGAAGCCAGCGACGTCGGCGTCGGATTGGTACTCGGTGGGCGTGCTCCTCTACGAGTCGCTGACCGGCAAGCTCCCGTTCCGCGGAGCGCCGCTCGAGATCTTGCTCGCGAAGCAGAGGAGCGAGCCGCCGCCGCCGAGCGAGCTGGAGCCGAAGGTGCCGCCCGATCTCGACGCGCTGTGCATGGCGCTCCTCCGCTTCGATCCGGCCACGCGCGCGGGGGCGAACCAGATCTTCCGCGCGCTGGAGCCCTCGGCGGCGCTGATGTCGCGACCGGCGGTGGGGCTCACGCACTCGTCGACGTTCGTGGGGAGAGAGCCGGAGCTTCGGCAGCTGCGCGCGGCGTTGGCCGACGTGCGCACGCGACGCGCCGTGACGGTGCTGGTGCACGGCGAGTCGGGGATCGGCAAGAGCGTCCTCGTGCGCCGCTTCACCGACGAGCTCCACGTTCGCGAGCACGATGCCATCGTCTTCAGCGGGCGATGCTTCGAGCGGGAGAACGTGCCGTACAAAGCGTTCGACGGCGTCGTCGATGCGATGAGCCGCTACCTCGCGCGCCTCCCGCAGAGCGAAGCGCTGGCGCTCCTTCCTGCGCGACCGGCGTCGCTCGCGCAGCTCTTTCCGGTGCTGCGGCGCGTGGAGGCGATCGCGCAGTCGCCGCAGATGGGACAGGAGGCGCTCGATCCGCGCGAGCTCCGGACGCGCGCGTTCGCCGCGCTTCGCGACGTGCTGATGCGCATGGCCGATCGCCGCGCGCTCATCGTGACGATCGACGACCTGCAGTGGGCCGACAGCGACAGCGTTGCGCTCCTGGCCGACGTGCTGCAGACGCCTGACCCGCCCAGCATCCTCCTCGTGGGGACGATTCGCGAAGGGTCGGGCGAGACTACGCGCGTGGGACGCGGCGCTCTGGAGCTGGCGGAGAAGCTCCCGGGCGACGTGCGTCACGTCGCGCTGGGGCCGCTCTCGCGCGATGACTCGCGCGCGCTGGCGACGTCGCTCATCGCGCGCACCGCGCCGGGGATGAAGGCGAGCATCGAGACGATCGCCACCGAGGCCGCGGGGCACCCGCAGTTCATCGACGAGATCGTCCGCCATCTATTCCACGCCGGCGCGGCGGAGGGGACGTCGCTGCGCCTCGACGAAGCGCTGTGGTCGCGCGTCGAAGCGCTCGACGAGCGCGCACGCAAGCTGGTGGAGATCCTCGCCGTCGCAGGGGCGCCCATCTCGCAGGACGCGATGATCCTCGCGCTCGAAGCGCCGCCGAGCGAGCTCGCGCGCCTCGTGTCGTTCTTGCGCGTCGCGCACCTGGTGCAGACGAGCGGCTCGCGCGGGAGCGACACGATCGAGCCGTACCACTCGCGCGTTCGCGTGGCCGTGCTGGCGAACCTCTCGGCGCAGCAGATTCGCGCGCACCACCGGCGGCTCGCGATCGCGCTGGAGTCTTCGGGGAGCGGAGACGACGAGGCCATGGCCGCGCACTGGGAAGGAGCGGGCGTGCGCGAGAACGCGGTGAACCACATGCTCCGCGCGGCGGTGCACGCCTCCGAGGCGCTGGCCTTCGATCGCGCGGCGAAGCTGTACGAGCGCGCGCTGGTGCTCCGGAGCGGGAGCTCGCTGCGCGCCGATCGCGAAGCGGATCGCGCGGTGGAGCGGAAGTGGGCCGACGCGCTGGCGATGGCGGGGCGCGGCGCGCTGGCGGCGAAGGCCTACCGCGCGGCGGCGATGGGAGCGAACGCCGCCGACGCGCTCGACCTGAAGCGACGCGCCGCCGAGCAGCTCCTTCACTGCGGCCACTTCGAAGAGGGGCTCACGCAGGTGCAGCAGGTGCTGGAGTCTGTCGGGCTCTCGTACCCGAAGTCGCCCGTGTACGCGGTGCTCGCGATCGTCCTCTTCCGCGCGTACCTGTTCTTCCGCGGCTACTCGTTCCGCGAACACGACGCGAGCGACGTCTCGCCGCGCGATCTCACGCGCATCGAGGTGTGCTGGTCGGTCTCGTTCTCGCTGGCGATGCTCGATCCGATCCGCGCGCAGTACTTCCAGAACCTGCAGCTCGCGCTCGCCCTTCGCGCCGGAGAGATCGATCGCGTGGCGCGCGCGCTGGGGAGCGAGATCGCGTTCATCGGCTTCCGTGGAACCCACGCCGAGCGCCAGGTCACGCGCGTGGCGACGCAAGCGAGCGCGCTCGCCGCCAAGAGCGGCAACCCGCGCATCATGGCCTGGACGAAGGGGATGATGGGGACCGCGCACTACCTCGGCGGGCGCTTCGAGCAGTCGCTCGAGTGCTCGCGCGCTTCGGTGCTCACCTTCCGGATGGAGAGCGCCGGCGCGGCCTGGGAGATCTCCACCGTGCGCCTCTTCGGGCTCCAGTCGCTGGCGCACCTCGGTCGCATGCGCGAGCTCTGCGCCGAGCAGCCGCTGGCGCTACGCGAAGCCGACGATCGCGGCGACCTCTACGCCGCAGTGAACCTCCGCATCGGCTACCCGAACCTCGTGTGGCTCGTGGCCGGTCACCCCGACATGGCGCGGCGGCAGTGCAACGAAGCGATGCGCCAGTGGTCCACGAAGGGGTTTCACCTCGAGCACTACTACGCGCTGCTCGCGCTCACGAGCATCGATCTCTACGAAGGGAACGCCGGCGCGGCGCTCGCGCGCATGACCGAAGGGTGGGTGCAGATCGAGCGCTCGCTCCTCACGCGCGTGCAATCGGTCAAGCTCATGATGAAGCTGTTGCGCGCGCGCGCGACGGTCGCCGCGGCCGCGGAGATCGAAGACGCGCGCGATCCGAAGCGCGAGGAGCTGCTGCGCGCCGTCGAGCGTGACGTGCATCGCATCGAGCGCGAGCGTGCGCCGTGGACGGCCCCGCCGACGGCGCTGTTGCGCGCGGGGGTGGCGGCGGTGCGGGGCGAGGGGAGTCGTACGCGCGCGCTGCTGGAGGAGGCGGTGCGCGAGTCCGAAGCGCACAAGATGGAGCTGCTGGCGACAGTGGCACGCGCGCTGCTCGGTGCGCGTGCGGGGGGCGACGCGGGGCGCGAGGCGGTGGCCCTCGCGGAGGCGTGGATGCGCGAGCAGACGATCCAGAAACCGGCGCGCTTCGTGGCCATGCTCGCGCCGGGGATCATGCCTCCGGCGCCGAAGCCCTCAGCCCCCTCATGATTCGAACGCCGGCACCACGAGCGCGAACATTCGCTCTGGCACGCTGACTCCTTGAGAGACGACCCACGCCCTCGCTTCGGCCACCAGCTTCGCCCCTTCATCGCCGCCGAGGCTCTTGCCTCGCCCGAAGCGCGCCGCCGCCGCGATGAGCCCGAGCTTCGCCTGATCGGCCTCCGTGCTCGCGCGCTCGAGCAGCGTCACCGCGCGCGCCTTTTCCCCCTTCACGTTCGCGATCCCGGCCTGGAGGGTCGTGCTCCACGACATCACCCACGGCGTCTTCTCGCGCGCGATCGCCCTCGCGTCGCTCTCGGCGATGGCGAGCATGTCGCTCCGCCTCTTCGGATCTTGCGCCGCCACAGCCAGCGCCGCGCGCGCGCGCAGGTGCAACGCCGCCAGCTTCACCGGCTGCACGCGCATGATGAGCGATCGCTGCAGCGGCTTCCAGCTGGTCACGATGCGGTCGTATGCGGCGTGCGCCTTCCCTTCGTAGAGATCCGCGTTCGAGTGCGCGAGCAGCTCGAAGTAGTGCTCCAGGTGAAACCCTCGCTTGGACCACTCGCGCATCGCCTCGGTCGCCTCGTGCCGCGCGCGCGCCGGCTCGCCGGCCACGAGCCAGACGAGGTTCGGGTGGCCGATGCGGAGGTTCACCGCGGCGTAGAGATCGCCGCGCTCGGTCGCGGCGCGAAGCGCGATCGACTGACGCGCCGTGAGCTCCTTCATCCGCCCCATGTACGAGAGCGACTGGAGCGCGAAGAGGCGTGACGTCGCCGTCTCCCAGCTCGCGCCGGCGCACTGCGTGACGAAGATCTTCTCGGCCTCGTCACACGTCGCCAGCGCTTCCTCGAACAGCCCGGCCAGGAACCGCGCCGTTCCCGACGTGGCCAGTGACCAGGCCACGGTGTATGGCTCGGCGATCTCGCGCGCCAGCCCGCGCGCCTCGACGTCGAGCGCGTTCGTGCGCTTCCATTCCGGCCATCCGCGAATCGCGCGGTAGCCTACTTCGAGCGAGAGGGCGCGCGAGACGCGCTGAGGCTCGCCGGTGCCGAGCGACCACAGGATGTTCCGCGTCTGAAAGACCTGCCCGCAAAGAGGATCGACGAGCGATAGCGACAGCGCCACCGCCGAGCAGGCATCGATGCGCGTGAGATCGCGCGCCGCCACGTGACTCGCGTCGCGCAGGCGATAGCCGAGCCCGCGAAGCGTGAGCACCACGCGCCACAACACGAGCGCCACGAGCGCGCGCCACGGCGCCTCCGGGAGCTTCATCCCGATCGAGGCCAGCACTTCCTGAATCGCGACGAGCCCGTCGTCGAAGTGTCCGCTTCGCAGGAGCTGATCGGCGGCGCGGCTTCGCAGATCGATCGCCTCCGCTTCGTTCGCGCCGATGGCCGCGGCGCGGTACGCCTGCGCCGCGCGTGCGCCTCTCCCCGCGCTGACGAGCGCGTCTCCCAGCTTCGTCTGAAGGAGGCGTATCTCGGCGAGGACGAACTTCCGTGTCCCTTTCTCGCGCAGCTCGAGGGTCCAGGCGTAGAGGCTCGCGGCGCGATCGAACGCCAGCGCCGCGGAGGCGCGATCCGCCGCCATGAGCATGTACTTCGAGGCCTTCTCCTTGTCGCCCGCGCCGAGCCAGTGCACGCCGAGCAGATCGGCGTCGTTGCTCCCCGTCGACTCCAGCGCCACGGCGATCCGCAGGTGATGCCGCCGGCAAGCTTCGTCCGACGTGTTCGCCAGCACGGCGTCGCGCACGCGCCCGTGGAACACCTCGATCTGATCGCTCCCGCGCGCGCCGGTGGTTCGCACGAGGTGCGCGACGCGCAGAAACGAGAGCGTCCGCGCGAGCTCCGACGGCGTGGCCTCGATGGCCTTGGCCACGACGGCCTGCGACAGCGGCGAGTTGGCGACGGCGAGCACCTCGATGATCTTGCGCGGCAGATCCTCGAGCAGGCTGATGCGCGACCAGAGCACGTCTTCGAGGCGCAGCGGCCCTTGCGACGCGCCGACGAGGAACAGGTGGCGGACGATCTCGTCGATGAACAGCGGGTGACCGTCGGCCTCTTCGGCCAGCGTTTCGGCGCTGATCGGCATCTCGGGCGCGATGCGCTGCACCAGCTTGCTCACCAGCGTGCGCGCGTCGTCGCGCGGGAGGCGCGCGAGATCGATCCGCCGGATGTCGCCGGGGAGCAGCGTCGTGGGATCGTGATCGGGCACCGCCGCCATGGAGGCTTCGCTCGAGGCCTCGCGCACCGTCCCAAGGAGAAGGAAGCTCGGCTCCTCGGGCGGCCGCAGGATCTCGTAGAGGAGCGCGAAGCTGTCGGCGTCGGCCCACTGGAGATCGTCGATGAGCACGATGAGCCGGTGCGCGTCGGCGATCCGCGCGATGAGCTCGCGCATCGCGCTGAAGGCACGCGAGCGGATCTCGTGCGGATCGAGCACCGCGTCGTCGTTCCCGGGCGCCTGCGCGATCGCCTCGACGCGACGGAGGATCGGAAAGAGCTGGAGGAGGCGCGCGGGGCGCGTCGGGAGGAAGCGCTCGACGGCGCTCGAAGGGAGGCGCGCCAGGAACCGCGCGATGGCGTCGACCACGCCGTCGAACGCTTTGTACGGGACGCTCTCGCGCTCGTAGCAGCGCCCCTGAAGGAGGAGCACGTCGCGACCCTGCGAGGTCACGCCGTCGGTGAAGTGGCGCACCATGCAGCTCTTGCCGATGCCCGACTCACCGCGCACCAACAGCGTCACCGCCTTCCGTCGCGAGTCCTCGAACGCCAGCCGCAGCTCGGCCAGCTCCTGCTCGCGCCCGACGAACGGCACGCCGAGCGAGGTCGACGACAGCGACATCGACGAGCGATCGACCATCGAGGGGGCGGCGTCGAGCGAGCGGAGGATCTGTCGCCCGGTGGGGCGCTGCACGGGATCGAAGTGGAGGAGGCGCGTGCACAGCTCGTCGAGATCGGCGGGGATCCCCTGCGCGATCGTCCCCGGCGGCTTCGGCTCGCTCCGTTGCTTCGCGAGGAGCATCTCGAGCGGCGCGCCGTCGAACGGGAGCTCGCCGGTCAGCGTCTCGTAGAGGAGCACGCCCACCGCATACCAATCGGCGGCCGGCCCCACGGCGCGCGACGCGGCTTGCTCCGGAGCCATGTACGCAGGGGTCCCCACCACGTCGAGATCGGTCATCGTCGGCCCGAGGTCGGCCGCGAGGTCGTGCACCAGACCGAAGTCGAGCACCACGACGCGCCCATCGTCGTCGACGAGCACGTTCGACGGCTTCACGTCGCGATGCACCTTCTGCGCTTCGTGCAGCGCGCCAAGCCCCTGCGCCAGCTGCACCAGCGACGTGCGGAGCCGCTTCTCGTCGAACACCAGCATCGCCGGCGGCCGCCCCGTGTCGCGCTCGTTCTCGTCGCGATCCACGTCTTGCGAGTGCGACGACCGCGTGACCCACGAGATGAAGTCTTCCCCCTTCACGAGCTCCATCGTGAAGAACCACTCGTCCCCTTCGGAGAAGAGCTCGCCGAGCGTGACGAGGTTCGGGTGGTGGATGTCCTGGAGCGATCGGAACTCGCGCTTGAAGCGCGTCAGGCCGCTGTGCGTCCCTTTCTTCAGCACCTTGATGGCGACCCGCTCGTCGCGCTCGCGATCGTGCGCTTCGTAGACGGTCCCCATCCCCCCTTCGCCGAGACGTCGGCCGAGGCGGAAGCGCGACGGGAGCGTCGGGATCGCGCGACTCATGTGACCGCCAAACCGCGCGGCAGCTGCATCCGATCGCTCAGCGACATCGCCCCCTGATCGAAAAGGCTATCGTATGCTCGCGCGCGTGCGCGTCGCGTTTTTCACGGCGGGGACGATCGGCGCCGGGCACCTGTTGCGGGGGCTCGCCATCGAGCGCGCGCTCGCTCGCTGTGGATCGAAGGCCACGTTCGCGATCTTCGCGCCGCGCTTTCCATACGCCGTCGCGCGCGCAGGGCGCGAAGGCGATCGCGGCGCGTCGCTGCGCGAGGTGACCGTGAAGCACGAGGAGCTGCGTGATCCGGCGCGCGCCAGGGAGAGCGATCTCGCGCGGGCGCTGGCGGCGTTCGCCCCAGACGTGGTTCTCGTGGATCTCTTCTGGGCGCCGCTTCGTCACGTGCTCCCGCTGCCGTCGTGCGAAGCGTGGCTGCTCATCCGAAGCGTGCCGCCGAAGTGGTTCATCGGGCCGCCGGGGCATCCGTACGAGCGCTCGCAGTACGCGCGCGTGATCGCGATCGAGCCGGGGGCGGGGAGGGGACATGAAGACGAGGCGATCGATCCGATCGTGATCGCGAACCCCGGCGAGGTGAAGCCGAAGACGGCGCTGCGCGAGGCGCTCGGCGTCGCGGCGGGCGAGCGGCTGGTGGTGGTGCATCAGGTCGGCGTGCCCGGAGAGTGGGCGGAGCTCACGAAGGGGGGCGGCTCGGTGCATGCGTTCACGCTGTCGCGCGACGATGCGATGAAGGGCGCGGTCACCAGCGTCGACGAGAGAGCCGAGGCTGCGCGCGCGCCGGGCGTTCACGTGCACGACGGCGACTCGTTCTTCCCGCTCGCCGAGTGGCTCCCCGGCGCCGACGCGATCGCGAGCGGCGCCGGCTACAACGCTTTCTGGGAAGCGCAGTGGCTCGGCTTCGCGGAGCGCACGACGTTCACGGCGTTCGCGCGCAACATCGACGACCAGGCGTGGCGCGTGAAGACGTGCGCGGGTCACGTGCCGCGCGCGAACGGCGCCGACGAGCTCGCGCGGAGGCTTGGCTAGCGTTCGAGAGAGAGACCCTCAGCTCCCGCAGAAGTAGACGCCGATGTCGTCGAACTCTTGCTCGGCCGTGGCGGCGAAGCAGTTCGTGATCTCGCCCACGCCCGCTTCTTGCTCGGCGCTGACGCACCCCTGGGCGGGCGTCGCCCACGTGCTGCACGCCGTGGATGCGGTCGCGGCTTTCGTGCACGCGACGTACGCCGCGACGCTCGCCGGATCGCTCGTCAGCGCGCAGCTCGCACGGCACGCCGCTTCGGCGCACGCCTCCGTCGCTTGCACCGCCGTCGCGCACGCGAGGCCGGCGTCGCTCGTGTCGGCGATCTGGATGCACCCCGCGAGGTTCAACACCGGCACACCGCGCACGACCGCGGCGCCGTACGCGCCGGCGTCCTCCGGCGTGACGAGGCACGGCGCGCAGTCGGCGTTCAAAGCCGAGGCGTCGGCGAACGCCGCGCATGCCGCAGGGGCCGCCGCGTCGCCGAGGCACGCCGTCCAGTAGCCGTCCACCTGACTCGACCCGTTGTCGCAGTGGGACGTGTAGCGCCCGATGGCCGGCACGTATGCGGGTGGCTGCCACGCACCGGGCAACGCCGGAGCGCATCCGGCGTCGACGCCCGTGTCGGGGATCGCCGAGTCGCCCGCGTCGTCGCCGGCGTCCTGGTTCGTCGGCGCAGAGTCGGTCCCCGGTCCTGCGTCTTCGCTCGCGTCGGGCGTCGGGGTGCTCGTCTCGGGTTCGTTCACCGTCGAGTCGAGACCGGAGTCGACGGCGGGCGTGGCGTTGTCATCGCCGACGCAGCCTGCGGCGAACGCGGCGAGTGAAGTCATGCCGAGGCCGGTGATGATGGCGCACGAGACCTTGGTTCGAAGACGCATGGGCACTCCCCTCCAGAGAGGAGAGCGTAAGGCGCTCACCCCTCGTTCGGATAGATCCCACTCACGTAGATCGTCCCATTCACAGGGAGCGTGGGTACGACGATCTGGTAGCCGGACATGAACGGCAGGCTCCCGAACTGTGCGCGCAGCGCCGCGTACCCGGGGACGAACGACGCCTTGATCGCGCCGACTCTGGGCAGCGTCGTCCACGACGAGCCGACCCCGGGGATCCATGGCGCGAACGAGGCCGGGAGCGCGGGGGCATGCACGCTCGTCGCCGTCGGGGGAGCGAGGATGGTCCACGTGCCGCTCACGTAGCTGGCGCCTCCGCCGTCGAGAGGGATGGTCTGGTACCACTGCGCCTGCACGAAGATCCCGTTGGCGGCGGACAGAGAGCCCGCGCTCGTCCAGGTCACGTTCGGCTGCGCGATCGTTCCGGCGCTGCTCGAGTCGATCGACGCGGCGACGATCGGCGGGAGCGACGAGAGATCCAGGGAGAGGGACTGCGACGTCGCCGTGGCCGCCGCCCGAGTCGCGCCGGCGACGATCATCTCGACGCTGCCGTAGCCCGTGTTGAAGTCGTCGTACGCCGCCGCCTGGACGAAGTCGGGGTACCCGGGGTGCATCACGTATCCGACGGTCTGCGTGCCGGCGTCGTCGATCGTGCTGCCCGCCCCGGACAGAAGCGAAAGAGGGACGTTCCCCGATACCTCGGAGTACGAGACCGAGACCCTGTTCGCGGTCGAGACCTGTCCGCCGTCGATCGTTTGCGGCGGCGGGTTCGTCACGGTGATCGTGGCCGTGGCGGTCGACGTCGCCCACGGGCGGGTCACGACGACGGGGACCGTGGTGTCGCCGTCGGGGAGCCCGCCATCGGGGTCGAGCACGTTCCCTCCCTGGTACGTGTACGCGAGCTCTTGCCCCGTCGAGTCGAGCGCGCGCGCGAGGACGGGGAACACCCCGCCCGATTGGCAGAAGGGTTGGGGATAGAGGATCCCAGGGAGGGTCACCTGGCAGCTCCCCGCGTGCACCTGCTCGGTGCTCCCCGAGGCGTCCCACGTGGGCGCGGGGAGAGTGAACGACACGCTGTTGCTCGAAAAGCTCTCGTTCTCCGTGTCGACGACCGTGAGCACGTCGCCCGGCGCGACGTCCGTGAGGGTGACGAGGTTTGGACTGGTCGTCGTGCCGAGCAAGACGGTGACCTGGCTTCCGGCGGCGACGAGCTGAGTGACCGTCCCGGTCGCGTCGGTGTCGGCGCTCGTGATCACCACGCCCGTCGCGTCTTGAAACACGACGTGGATGCCCTGCTCCGGCGCGCCGAGGAGGAGCACCTTCAGCGTGAGAGGCTGCGCCGCTGCGTCCGCGTCCGCGATGGAGGTGTCGGCTCCGGCGTCGCTGAGCGCGGCGTCGTTGATCGGTTGCGAAGCGTCGCTGCCGGGCGAGCCTCCGTCCCCTTCGGGGGGCGTCCCCGAGTCGGAGCCACCGGGCGCGGTATCGGTGTTGGAGACGCACGCGGCGGGGAGGTTCGCGAGGGCGAGGGCACCGAGAGACGAGCCGAGCAGCCAGAGACTTCGCTTCATGGCGCGCAGCATAGAGCGAGTCGGGCGTGCGGTCGCTCCGTCACCGTCGCTCCGTCACTCTTCACGGATTCAAGTTCATCACGCCGCGCTGCTGGCGCGCGTCCATCACGGCGGCCATCAGCTGGTCGTAGATCGCGCGGTCGCCCGGGATGCCGCGGATCTCGAGCGCCGGCTGCGTCCCGTCGTGCGCCGTCACGAAGATGCACGCGACCCCGGCCATGCGATCGATGAGCGACTGCCGGTACTCCACGTCGCGTATCCGCCAGAGCTCCAGAGTGTCGACCTTCTTCGAGAGGAGCCCGCTCTCGACCTCGATGCGGCGCGATGTGAGCTTCCAGCGGTTCGCCTTCATGCGCGTCCAGATGGGCATGAGGAGGAAGAGGCCGACGATGATCGGGAGGAGGATCCAGCCGAAGATCCACTGGATGGGCCACGCGCGCCACGTGGGGTGGCCTTCCCAGATGAGGGTTTCGGTGGCGGAAGGGGACATGGGCGGGAGGATACGCTGCGCGGGGGAGTCCCGGGCGGGGGAGCGCTCCCGGACTGCCGCCACCTTGCCCCGCGCTCTGCCGCGGGATTCTGGTGCCCAGAGACGGAATCGAACCGCCGACACGGGGATTTTCAATCCCCTGCTCTACCAACTGAGCTATCTGGGCGCCCTCGATGCCTCGCCGAGCGGCGCGTCACCGAAAGAGGACGCGCACCTTCATCGGACGAGCGCAGATTGTCAAGAACCGGTCGCGGTTCCTCTCGTTCTCCGCGTCACTTCGCCGATCCCTCCGACCCGAGCTCTGCGAGCCTCCCTGCCATCGGCCGAAGTACGCCACGTGAGGTTGCCTCGCGTACCTGCTCGAACGGTCCCGTGAACTCCAAGAGTTAATGGTCTGAACTCTGCACCACGTCTCGTCGACTTTGCAGCGCGCGCGTTCATGGTCGGCCCAATTGCCTGGGATGGCCGCAAGAGAGACCGCAGCGCGCGTGTGAAGCTGAGTGTCGCAGGCATCGAGTCACTGAGGTTGGTCGGCAGCAGTAGCGCGCGACGTCCCCGATGCGGGACGGAGCGGCGGGGTACGTCTGCGCGCTGCGCGCAACGCGACATGGAACTGAGATGACAGGCGCGATGGGAGACCTCTGAGAAGTTGAACCCAGCGCTCGCGCGACGGGGAGCCGCGCGCCGAGCCGAACGTGATCGCCGACTGTCGTCGTGCATCGTGCACGGCGGACGACACCCCACGCGTCGGTGCGTCGGGGACATGCCTTGGTCCATCTTGAGAGGGAGTGAACAGATGAAGAAGCGCACCGGTGTTGGGGCAATCGTCGTGGGACTGCTGAGCGGCTGCGGTGGTCCCGTCGGAGAGACGGCCCACGAGGAGGTGGGGAGAGTCTCGCTCGCGGCCTCCGACAAACTGAACTCCCTCGCGTTCTCGAACGCGAGCGGGACCCTGCGGACTTACACGGACAACGCGAAGATCATGTTCAAGCCGAACAAGATCAGCGGGTATCCATTCTTCACGTCCCTCGGGACCAACGGCCGCGCGTGCATTCACTGCCACACGCCCCAGGATGCCTGGGGAGTCAGCGCCGCGAGCATCCGGCTCCGCTTCACGAACCCGCTCGTCGTCACCAATACGAGCTGCCTCCTCAATCTCGCCGACTGCCCGGTGGAGGCGAACCCCGCGAACTATGGCGCCACGGATCCGATCTTCCGCACCGTCGATGGCGCGAACTCTCCGAACGCCGACGTGAGCACGGCCGCCGCCCGGACGAGCGCCTTCAGCATGCTCCTCACCAAGGGCGTCATTCGGGTTGGCATCGGTATCCCTGCCGGGGCCGAGTTCGTCCTCGCGGCAGTCGACGATCCTTACGGCTACGCCTCGTCGGCGCAGCTCTCGCTCTTTCGCAGGCCGCTCCCCGCGACCAACCTGCGGCTGTCACCCGCGAGCACGAACGGAAACCCGAAAGACCAACCCGTCCCCACGCCGGTGCTCACCACCGTCATGTGGGACGGTCGCGAAACGCTCCCCGGCCACGACATCATCTCCGACCTGCTGGATCAGGCGATGGGAGCGACGCTCGGGCACGCGCAGGCGATCGCCGGGCTGGCGAGCGCGGACCTCCAAGCGATCGTCGACTTCGAGACGGGCCTGCACACGGCGCAGAGCGTCGACGCGAACGCCGGGGATCTGTCCCTGAACGGCGGCAATGGGGGCCCCGACTGGCTCTCGGCGAATCAGCCCTTCTACGTGGGAATCAACGATGTCCTCGCCGGCGATTCGGTCACCCACGCACCATTCACGCCCGACGCGTTCACCCTCTATTCGGCCTGGTCGGGCGCGACGAACGCTTACCAGGCGCAGATCGCGCGCGGAGAGGCGCTCTTCAACCGGAAGCCGATCGCGATCACGGGCGTCGGAGGGCTCAACGACGTGCTCGGCATCGCCAGTCTGCCGGGGACATGCACGACGTGCCACGACGCGCCGAACTACGGACATCACTCCGTGGCGCTCCCGATGAACATCGGGATCGCCGATGGCGCGCGCCGGACGCCCGACTTGCCGCTCTACACGCTGCAGAACAACGTGACCGGGGCCACGGTTCAGGTCACCGATCCGGGACGCGCCCTCGTGACCGGGAAGTGGGCCGACATCGGGAAGTTCAAGGCGCCGATCCTCCGCGGTCTGGCCGGGCGCGCTCCGTACTTCCACGGCGGCTCCGCGGCGACGCTCGCCGGCGCGGTGAACTTCTACGACAGGCGCTTCGCGATCGGGTTCACTGCGCAAGAGAAGGCGGACCTCGTCGCGTTCCTCCTCGCGCTCTGAGCCGCCAAGGCGACGGCGCGGGTCGCGACGCCGGTGACAAGTGCCTGCAGCCGCTCAAGAGGACCGTCCGCACGCGACGTGCACGACGCGCACAAGAAAGCCCCCGACGCTCTCTCGAGAATCGGGGGCTCTCACTTCTCTTCTCCACTCCGGGCCCTCTCCCAGCCCCCTCTCACACTTCGCACTCGCCCAACTACGACAGGTGCGAAACCCCACCCGCCGCGCCGTTCGAGGCCCCCGTCACCACCGGCGTCGCAACCACCGGCACCACCGGCGAGCTCGCGCCCGCCGCTCCCGTCACGACCGGCGCAGCAGCTCCCGCCGCCGCCCCCGCCGTTTCGACCGCCGCGGCCGGCGCGGCTTGGGTCGTCGCCTTCGCGGCTTCCACCGCCTGCTCCGCCTCCTTCTTCTTCCCGCGTTTCCGCGTCGCGACCCCCCGCTTCGCGATCACGCTCTTCGCCCCGAACAGACGGACCAGCGCAGGGAACTGCCTTGCGATCGTCGCGTCGGTCTTCGCCGCCAACGCCAACGCCGGCCCCATGGCCAGCATGATCTGCCGCGCGTCGGTCCACGCGGCTCCCTCTCGGCCGCGTGAGAACGCGTCCCACGCCTCCGTCTTCACGCGCATCGCCGACCATTCGCTGGCGGCGGTGAACGTTTGCAGGACGTACGCCAGAGGGGGCGCCGTCTTGCCGAAGACACCCAGGTAGTCCGAGAAGCGCGCGAGCTCCTCGAGCACGTCGGGCATCGCCTGAAGCTCCAGCTCCCGAGGCAACGCTGCCCGGTAGTAGACGCCGCTGGCGTTCGTGACCCCCTCCGGCGGCACCGGAATGTTGGCGTCCGCAGGGGGCGGCTTGATGAAGACGACCGGGGTCGCCGCGGGTACCGCCGTGTCGACCTCCGTCGTGCTGGGCGCGGCGTCGGCCGCGGCGTGGGCGTGAGCGTGAACGTGCGTGGCCTTCGACTTGGATTGCGTGGTCATGGTGATCTCCTCGGTGTTCGAAATGTGATCGTGAGCAACAGTGGATTCGGAAACGTTGGTCTTCTTACGGGTCGTCATGGTCTCTGGTTGGTTGATGGGTGAACGTTGAAAGCGTGAAACTGACTGTGACGAAGCAAGCGAAGCGTTCTCACTCTCGAGCGAAGCGGCGGGGCTCGACTCACGCGTCGAACCCGAACTGAACGGCGCGCACGCGGGCGGCGCGGCGCACGAGGCGCGCGAGCCAGCGCTCGACCTGGCCGCGCTCGGGGGGCCAGCCGAAGCTGGCCTCGTCGAAGACGCGGTCCACGATGCGTTCGGCTTCGACTTCGTCGCCAAGGACGTCGGTCGCGATGGCGATGAGGCGCTTGCCGAAGCGGCGCTTCAATTCATCGATGGCGACGCCGTCGCCGAGGATCATTCGCTCGACGAGAGCGTCCGTGCCTACGGGCGCCGGATAGAACGCGCGGCCGCGGGCGGTGGCGACGGGGTGACGAAAGGCGACGGGCGTGGCGTGCGTGACATGGGCGATCGGATTCATGGCGTTCTCTCCTTGGTGACCGGGGGTTTGCTTTTCCCAGTCACGAAAGAATGCCGATCCGGGGGCCCAAAGTTCCGGACGCGACTCGGACGTGAAAACGCGTTTTCGGACGTCGCGCGTCCGGGTCCACGTCCGGGAAGCGCGCAAGTGCGCGAAGTGGCGCGCCTTTCTCGGACCGTTTTTCGACGCTTCTTCGAGAGAAAAAGCGACGTGACGCTCAGTCGATGAAGGTTCTCACGTCGATCGCGTAGTGCGAACGACTCGGCTTCGCGATGAGCGCGTGCAGATCCTTCGGCGGCTTCTTCTTCATCGCCTTGAACGTCTTCTCGACGCCGGCGATGAACGAGTCGATCGCCTTTCGCGTGGTGTCGTCGTGCTGCTTGCCGCGCGCGATGTGCGCCGCGATGTCCTTCGTGAAGACGGGCTGGCCGCTCTGTGTGATCAGGATCTCGAGGAGACGGAAGTGCGTCTCGGTGAGCGCCGCGCAGTGAACGCCGTCGATCCAGATGCGCTTGGTCGCGCGATGGAGAACGATGCGCGCGTCCGGCGGCGCGTAGAGGGTCGTGTCGACGTGCGTCTCGACGCCGAGCGTGCGCACGATGTCGCCGAGCAGCGCCTGCCACGATCCGGAAAGCTTGGGCATCGCGACTTGCCGCAAGCCGTGCTTCTCCATTCGCCCCTCGGGGACGATGAGCACGGCGTGTCCGTGATCGGCCGCGTCACGCAGGCGTTCGACCGTCGCCGGGCGAATGGGGCGCGTGAGAAGGAACACGTGCACGTGCGTGGGGCCGAGCGTGCGACGTCCGCAGTCGAGCACGCCGTCGTCGTCGAGCGCGCTTGCCGGGCGTTCGAGGCCGAGCGCGCCGGCGACGACCGATGCGAGCTTCGCGAACGAGAGCGCGTAGACGACGAGGTCCTTCGCGCGCACGACGAACGGCGCGATCGTCGGGTCCGGACTCCATGCGAGGAACGTGTCGCCGCGAAGGGGATACGCGGTCGCCGTGCGCCCGGCGTGCGGGTGGGCCGGGGGCGCGACGCTTCGGTTCGCGGGATCGGCGACGAGCAGTCCGCGCGCGACGAGTTCGGCGAAGCCGGAAGCGCCTTCGATCGCGGTCCACACCGCAGCGGTGTCGATCCACGGTTGGAGCGAGAAGAAGTCGCGCGTACGCGGCGCCGGGTTCGTGATCTGCGCGCGATCGAGGAACTCGTGCATCAAAGGCGCGAGCTCCGGTTCCGACACCGTGAGGAGGTGCGGAGGTCGCACGGCGATGTCGCACTGTGCGGCGCTGCTTGCGTCCTTCGCACCCTTCGTGGAGACCTTCGCGCGCAACGTGACGAGATCGAGGCGTCCCCCTTCGATGCGGATCTTGTACCGCGCGAGCGCCTCGAAGAAGTCGCGGCCGCGCGGGGTGACCGCGTGGTTCTTGCCGGAGTGCCAGGTGCCGCCGATCGCGCTCATCGTGACGTCGCCCGCGAGCGCGGGGACCGTGAGCGCTGCGGCGCCGAGCTCCTGGAGCTTCCAGAGATCGACGGCCTGCTCGTCGAGGAAGTGACGCTCGGCGCGGAAGAAGACCGCGCCTGCCATCGACGCCAGCGGCGTGACCGCTTCCATGCAGTCGGTGGTGACGGAGAGGCGTCGCGTCGCCGGCTCGTACGTGACGAGGTGCGAGCGAAGTGGCCGGTGCGAGGACGGCGCGAACGTCGGTGCGCCCTTCCGCGCAGCGGGGAGCATCGTGAGCGGCGAGGCGACGCGATCCTCGTGGAGCAGCTCGTACGAGAGAAGACCGCCGTTCAAACGTCCGCGAACGGCGACGACTGCGCCGAAGTCGTTGCCGGTGCACCACGACGCGAGGGCGCGCTGCCAGGCGGCTTCGTACTGGGTGGGATCGCCGACGTTCGGATCGGGGCCGAGCGAGCCGACGTAGACGTGGGTCGCGCGCGGGCGGAAGGTGCGATCGCGGAGGATCTGCGCGGCTTCGAGGAGCTCGAGGACCGCGTCGTCGGTCGCGGAAGCCGCGATGAGGAGCGCGATCAGATCTGCGGGCGAGGCGGCGTCGGGCCAACGCGTCGGGTACGCGAGCGCGGCGGCGGCGCTGTAGATGTCGGCTCGCCCGGCGTCGGTCGCGAAGCCGGCGATCGTGAAGAGCGCGCGGCAGAGAGGGAGAGGGAGATCGGGACGGGCGAGGGCGTCGGCGACCGTGGCGAGCGTGGCGTTGCGGAAATCCTTCGCGCCGAGCGAAGGCGGGTAGCCGCGCGCCGCGAAGACCGCACCCCACGTCTCGAGGCGGATTGCGAAGAGCAGCTCGGTGGGAAGTTGCGGCGACATTGGCGCGCCGGAGTGCCACGACCGCGGCGGTGGAGCAAGCGCGCGAACGCGACGGACGACGGGCGGGACGCGAGGAGCGCGATGCGCGTGCCGCGGGACGACTGCCGGAGACGGTTGGACAACTGAAGTTAGCTGTCCCACAGCTGCGGGAGACGGAGGGACGACTGAAGTTAGCTGTCCCACAGCTCCGGGAGACGGCGGCACAACTGATTTGGACGGACCCACAGCCGCGGGAATCGGACGCGCGAATGTCGCTCTTCAGCGCGCGCGCTTGCGCGTGAGGCCGCAGGCGCCGAGGCGCGATACGAGCGTCCGCAAGGAGACGCCGAGCATCGCCGCCGTGCGCGTCTGGTTCCAGCCGCAGGCGTCGAGCGCGGCCAAGAGCTTCGCGGCCTCGGGGTCGCGGGCGACGAGCTCGCCTGCGCGCGCGCTCACGTACAGCGGCCGGCTCGGCGGCGAGGCCCTTCCCGCGGTCGAGAGGCGGCGCCCCATTCTTTCGAGCGGCAGGTGCGTGAGACCAATGTCGTTCTCGCGCGCCAGGAGCACGGCGCGCTCGATCGCGTTGCGGAGCTCGCGCACATTGCCGGGCCAGGTGTGGCGCTCCAGCGCCTCCATCGCGTCGGGCAAGATGCGCGGGACGCGCGCCTGCGCCCGCTCGCGACACACGTCGCGGACGAAGCGAAGAGCGAGCGGCGCGATCTCCCCGACGCGCTCGCGCAGCGGCGGGATCACGATCGTCGCCCCCGCGAGTCGGAAGTAGAGGTCTTGCCGGAAGCGTCCGCGCTCCACCTCGAGCTCGAGATCGCGGTTCGTCGCGGCGATGAACCGCGCGTCGATCGGGCGCGGGCGCGTCGCCCCGAGGCGGAGCACTTCGCCTTGATCGAGCACGCGGAGGAGGGACGCCTGCGCCGCGAGCGGCAGCTCCGCCACCTCGTCGAGGAGCACCGTGCCGGCGCGCGCGCTCTCCAGCAGTCCCGCGCTTGCCGTGTTCGCGCCAGTGAACGCGCCGCGCTCGTGCCCAAAGAGCTCGCTCTCGAGGAGCGTCTCGGGGAGCGCGCCGCAGTTGATGCAGACGTATGGCTCGCCGGCCCTCCGCGAGGCGCGGTGGATCATCGACGCGAGCACGTCTTTGCCTACGCCCGTCTCGCCGAGCACCAGAACTGGGATGCTCCCCTCCGCGAAGCGTTCGGCGAGGGCGCGCAGCCGATCGAGCGCGCCGCCCGGCGTGACCTCGGGCGCGTCGTCGTCGTGGCGCGGGCGCGAGCGCGCCTCGGCCGCCGCGTGCTGCAGGACGAGCACCGTGGCCCCCATCGACACGTGCTCGCCCGCGGGGAGGGGAGTCGGGCGATGCGGCACGAGCGCCTGCGTGCCGAGTCGGGTGCCGTTCGAGCTCGCGAGGTCCTCGATCGCGATCGTCGCACCGAGGACCAGCCGCGCGTGCTCGCGCGATAGCTGCCCGTCGTCGATGCTCACTTCGCACGCGGCCGCGCGCCCGATGCGAACTACCCCCTCGTCGGGGAGGGGGTACGTGAAGGTGCCGTGCTCGCTCATCACGAGGAGAGAGAAGCGCACGAAGCGCAGACGGTCGGCGGCATCGATCGCGATGCGGAGCTCGGTGTCGCGTTCGCGCGCGGCGTCTAGCTTTCCTAGGGCGTTCACGTGGGGCGCGGTTCTTAGCTTTAACCAATCAGAAAGCGAGCGCGCGAAGACGCGCGAGTTGCGTAGTCACGCAGCGCAGTTGCGCAGCGTTGCGCGATCACGCAAGCGCGCGCGGCCATTCGCCGACCAACATTCCGGCGAATTCCCACGGTTCCGCTGAACGAACGGAAGGCACGCTCGTTGCTCAAGCGCGCCGAGCCACTCGGGCAGGAGAAATACGAATAATGAAACGTCTGGGCCTCTTACTCATCCCCTCGATCGCCGCCGCGGCTTGCTCCGCGGGAACGAGCTCGCAGGAGGATTTTTCCACGCAGTCGGCCGCGGTCACGGCCTCTGCGAAGAACCCCTCGATCACCAAGGTCACGCAGCCCGCGAACCCGTACACGCTGTTCGAGTCGCTCCAGGTCCGCCCGCTCGCCCTCTCCAGCGACGGCGGTACGCTGTACGCGCTCAACACGCCTGACAACCGGCTCGAGATCTTCAACGTCAACGCGAAGAAGCTCGTGTCGATCGGATCGGTGGAAGTGGGGCTCGAGCCGATCGCGCTCGCCCTTCGCAACGACAACGAAGTGTGGGTCGTCAACCATCTCTCCGACAGCGTGAGCATCGTCACGCTCAACGGCGCCAAGGGGCCGCGCGTCACGCGCACGCTCCTCGTCGGCGACGAGCCGCGCGACATCGTGTTCGGCGGCCCGGGAAAGAACCGCGCGTTCATCACCACCGCGCACCGCGGGCAGAACTCGCCGGACGATCCGGATCTCTACACCGTCGGCGCCGGTCGCGCGGACGTGTGGGTCTTCGACGCCACGAACCTCGGCGCTGCCGCGGGCGGGACGCGCCTCACGAAGATCGCGCTCTTCGCCGACACTCCGCGCGCGCTCGCCGTCACCCCCGACGGCAAGACCGTGTATGCGGCGGCGTTCTTCTCCGGTGACCAGACGACGTCGATCGCCGAGGCCGACGTGGCCGCAGCGTACGGGAACGTCCCCACCATCCCCGGCGGCGGCGCCGGTCCGCTCATCACGCTCCCCTCTGGCGCGCAGGTGCCGGAGCCGAACACGGGCCTCATCGTGAAGTGGAAGGCGGGGACCGACGGCACGTTCCATTGGTTCGACGCCTACGGAACGAACTTCGACGCGGCCGTCACCATCCGCCTCCCGGACCAGGACGTCTTCGCGATCGACGCGACCGCGAACCCGCCCGTCGCCAAGGCGAATGGAACGTACGCGCACGTCGGCACGACGCTCTTCAACATGGCCGTCAGCCCGAAGGACGGGAAGCTCTTCGTCTCGAACACCGACGCGCACAACGACGTCCGCTTCGAGGGGCACACTCCGGGCTTCACCTCGGTCGCCGGCAACATGGTCGACAGCCGCATCTCGGTCATCGATCCCACGTCGGGCGCGGTCACCGCGGCGAACCTCAACCCGCACCTCAATCACGCGGCCGGCACCGGCGACCCCACGCTGAGCCGCGCGTTCCCGCAGGACCTCACGTTCTCGGACGACGGCAAGCAAGTCTTCGTCGTCGCGCAAGGCTCGCAGAAGCTCGCCATCTACGACGCCTCGGCGCTCGAAGCCGGGACCGCGACGCCGACGGCGACCAACCAGGTGACCCTCTCCGCCGGCGGCCCCGCGGGCGTCGTCGCCAGCGGACAGCACGCCTTCGTGCTCACGCGCTTCGACGACGGCATCTCGATCGTCGACGTCAAGAAGGGGACGGAGCTCTTCCACACCACGATGTTCAGCCCCGAGCCGGCGAGCGTCACGAGCGGTCGCAAGTTCCTCTACAGCGCGAAGGACACGTCGGCCCTCGGCGATCAAGCGTGCGCCAGCTGCCACGTCGGCGGTGACCTCGACGGTCTCGCGTGGGACCTCGGCAACCCCGGGGCTACCCCGCTGCCGATCGTGCCGCTCGAACAAGAAGAGGCGGCCACGATCCTGACGGCGTCCGCGCAGGCGAACGGCGGCACGCCGACGCCCCAAGCGGTCGCGCAAGCAGACGCCATCTACTCGGGCGTCTTCACCATCTCGCCGATCGACGTGGCCGCCACCGTGGGCCAGCAAGCCGCCGAGTTCATCATGGGCCTCTACATGACGACCAAGGGGCCGATGACGACCCAGAGCCTTCGCGGGCTCGACAACCACGGCCCCATGCACTGGCGCGGCGACCGCAACGGCGCGGTCCAGCAGTCGGGCATTCCGTTCGTCGACGGCAACGGCTACCCGGTCGCCTCGGCGCAACCGAGCACCGGCATCTACGACGAGATGAACGCCTTCAAGTCGTTCAACGTCGCCTTCCCGGGACTCGTCGACGACGCGAACCAGCTGTCCGACGCCGACATGACGTCGTACGCGACGTTCGCGCTTCAAATGAGCTACCCGCCGAACCCGATCCGCGCGCTCGACAACTCGCTCAACGCCGATCAGACGCAGGGGCAGTCGCTCTACTTCCAGACGCAGAGCAACGGCGCCGAGCTGCCGATCGATCGCTTCCACAACTGCAACGGCTGCCACACGCTCGATCGCAACGGGAACGCGGGCGCCTCGCCGCACCCCGGCTTCTTCGGCACGAGCGGGCGACTCTCGTTCGAAGACGAGTCGCAGAGCTTCAAGGTCCCGCACCTGCGGAACGCCTACGAGAAGCTCGGCATGTACGGGTCGTCGGTGAGCCCCGGTCACAACCTGCTCACCATCCCCGGCACCCCCTACGCTCCGTCGCCCACCTCCCCCGTTCAAGCGGTGCGCGGTTTCGGCTTCAACCACGACGGCATCGAGTCGTCGCCGGAGAGCTTCTTCGCGGCGTTCGTCTTCGCGCAGACGTTCGTCCCGGTGACGTTCGGCGGCGTCAGCTTCCAGCCGAACCCCGGCGGCATCCCGGTCTTCAACGACCCGACGTCGACGCACACCGATCCGCTCGATCCCACGCAGGGCCTCGATCCGGTCGGCGTCCAGGCGCGGCACGCCCTCTCGGCGTACGTCCTGGCGTTCGACACGAACTTCTTCCCCGTCGTCGGTCAGCAGACGACGCTCACGGCGGCGAACGCCGTCGCGACGATCGCGCCGCGCCTCGCCCTCTTCGAAGCGCAGGCGGCAGCCGGCCACACCGACCTCGTCGCGCGCGCGTCGATCGGCGGCGTCGACTCGGGCTACGTCTACGTGAACGGCGCGTGGCAAGGCAATGTGTCTTCGAACCCGCCGCTCCCCGACGCCAAGCTCGAAGCGCTCGTCGCTTCGACCGGCTCGATCACCTTCACGTGCGTCCCGCCGGGAGAAGGATTCCGCGACGGCATCGACCGCGACAGCGACGGCTACGCGGACGGCGACGAGCTGCTCGTGAAGACCAACCCGGCCGATCCGAACAGCTACCCCGGCCACCCCTGATCCGTTTCGCCCGTTTCTGACCGCGCGACGCCCGGCATCCGAGAGGAGGCCGGGCGTTTCGCTTTTGCGCGCGGCTCGCATCGGCGAGGCAAGTGACGGGCTGAAGCCCTGCTTGATTCGCATTTGTCGATCGGCGATGTCTCCGCGACGCGCGTCGCTTTCGCCGTCCGGGTAGGCTCTCGCGCATCGCGATGGACCTTCGCCTTCGTAACCTCGAGCAGCTCGACTCGCGCGCCGTCCCGCTTCCGCACGGGACCGAGGTGATCACGCGCGTCGATCGCATCGTCGGCGAGCGTCGCGTGCCGCAAGGCTCGGTCGGACGCGTGACCAAGATCGACGGCGACGACCTGGACGTCACCATCGTGGGCGTCGGCGTCGTGCGCTACGCGCGAGGTGAGCTGTCTCCGCGTCGCGTCGGGCAGGTTCTGTTCGCGCATCGCCGCGCGGATGCGTGGGATGCGCTACACGCGTGCGTCGTCCTCGACACGACCGTGGGCTCGCGCGCGTGGGGGCTCGCGGATGCCGAGTCCGACGAGGACCACCGCGGGGTGTTCGGGCTGCCGTTCGCGTGGACGCAAGGGTTGGTCGTGCCGCCGGAGGATCTGATCAGCGCGGACGGAAGCGCGACGTACTGGGCGGCGGGGAAGGCGATTCGTCAGGCGCTGCGCTTCGGCTCGCCGAGCATCGCGGCGTCGTCCTCGAGTGGCTGCGCGCGGAGCCGACGCTCACTCTCGATGCCCTCGCCGAGAAGCTCGCGAAGGTGTCGACGCGCTGGCTCCGCGAGGGGGAGCCGGTGTTCGAGGTCGAGGGCGCGCTGCGGGAACGTCTCTTCGCGATCAAGAAGGGAGAGGTCGGACTCGCGGACGTCCTCGCCGAGGCGGACGCGATGGCTCCGGCACTCGAGCGCGCGCGCGACGAGTCGAAGCTATCCGTGCGTGACGAGCGCCCACAAGCCACCCCCGTGACTCGTCACGTAGATGCGATCCCCCACGAGCGTCGGCGAGCCGCTCACGCTCCCTCCGAGGTGAACGCTCCAGAGCTTCTCGCCCGTGTCCGCGCGCACGGCGTAGATGTCCCCGTCGCTCGCGCCGAAGACGACGGCCCGCCCATCGCCGCTCACGGCCGGGGAGCTCATGATTCGCGCGCCGACGTGGAAGGTCCACTTGGTCGCGCCCGTGGCGTCGTCGATGGCGAAGAGATCGCCCGAGGGTGATCCCGCGAAGACGCTCCCATCGCGCGCCAGGCGCGCCGTCGAGCCCATGATGCGCCCCCCGGTCGCGTGCTCCCACGCCGTGTCGCCGGTCTCCTCGCGGAGCGCGATCACCTTGCCGGACCAGGCGCCGACGACGACGAGGCCACGATCCGCCATCACCATCGGCGTCGTCTTGATGTCCGCCTTGCCGTCCTCGCGATCGAGGTGACGCCTCCAGCGCAGGTCGCCCGTCCGCGCGTCGCTCGCGTACAGGTTCCCGAGGTTGTCGCCGACGAACACCGTCCCGCGCGCGACGTCCACAGCGACGCTCGAGTGGGGGTGCGCGTCCGTCCGCATCTCCCAGAGCTCCCGTCCCGTGCGCGCGTCGAGCGCGAGGATGACGCCGCCGCCGTTCGGCGACTCCTCGTGCGCGCTGTAGACGATGCCCCACTCGGGCACGACCGCGGGCGACGAGCCAACCTGGTAGCCGCGCTTGTGACGCCAGATGAGGAGGCCCGTCTGCCGCTCGAACGCGTAGAGCGTGCCGTCGTAGGCGCCGATGTACACGACGTCCCCGACGATCGCCGGCGACCCGTGGATGCCGTGCGAAGTGGGCGTGAGCTGCACTTGCCAGACGATGCTCCCGTCGTCGATGCGCGCGGCGATGAAGCGCCCCGTGTCGGTTCCGCAGAAGAGCATGTCCCCCACGACAGACGGGGAGCCCTTCACCGCGCCGTAGCGGGTGACGTTGAAGCGAGGGATCTCCCACGCGACGCTCACGTCGGGGCCCACCGTGGAGCCCTCGGCAAATCCCGAACGCTCGAGATCGTCGCGGAACATCGGCCAGTCCTCGTCCCTCCCAGGGGCGAGCGGCGAGGGCAAGGACGAGCCTGCCAAATGCTCCGAGGGGACGCACGCGGTCACCGCGATCGCGAGAGTCAGCGCTGCACACCATCGGACCACGTCACCTGGATAACCATCCTGCGAGGACGCGAGGAGTGGTTAGGTTCTCATTGTCGCAAATGAAGAACGCTCACCCTGAGCTCCTCACGAAGCTCGCGAAGGCAATCGAGGCCATGATTCTCCCGCACGACCCCACGGCGGCGATCGGCGAAGCGGCACAGCACGTCGTCTTGGCCCTCATCAGAGCGAGGGAGATCGACGAAACCGATCTGGCGTCGGATCGGAGACTCGCGCTCGAGATCCTGACTCCCCGTGGCAACGACGATTATCGATCGCATGTGGCGCGCTTGAAGGAGGCGGAGCGCCGGCAAGCGGGGGTCACGCTCTTTCATCTGTATTCGGCGTTCGGACCGGGCAGTGACAGGCTGCCGTGATTGTGAGCGCGTTCTCCTCGACCGGATCCGAGCCTCGCCAGGGCTGGCACGGCCCATGCGAATCGACGCTTCATCATGCGCACCTCAATCCTCGGAAGTCTCTCCGTCCTCGCCGTCGCTCTCTCGCCGCTGACCGTCACGGCCTGCAGCGGCTCCAATTCCGGAGGAGGGAGCACGCCGCAGGACTACCAGCTCGTGCAGTCCTCGCTGTCGCGCAACCTCACGCCCGTGGTGACGCCCGCCGACACGCAAGCGCTCGTCACGGGCAACACGACGTTCGCGATGAACATGTACCGCTCGATCGCCGCGGGCAGAGACGCCGACAACCTCTTCTATTCGCCGTACAGCGTGTCGATCGCGCTGGCGATGACGTATGCGGGCGCGCAGGCGACGACGGCGACGCAGATGGCCACGGCGCTCGACTTTCAGCTACCGCAGGCCACGCTTCACCCGGCGTTCGACGCGCTCGATCTGGAGCTGGCCTCGCGCGCCCATGGGCAGGCGGGCGACAACGGGCAAGCGTTCAAGCTCAACGTCATCGACTCGCTCTGGGGCGACAAGACGTTCACGTTCCAGAAGCCGTTCCTCGACACGCTGGCCACGTACTACGGCGCGGGCCTGCGCACGGTCGACTTCGTGAACGCGCCCGAGACGGCGCGCGGCGCGATCAACGGCTGGGTCTCGGACCAGACCGACCACCTCATCCCGACGCTGCTCCCCGACCATTCGATCGCGCCGGACACGCGCTTCGTGATCGTCAACGCCATCTACTTCAACGCCGGGTGGGCGACGCCGTTCCAGGCCGCGCAGACGAAGCCCGGCACGTTCACGCACCTGGATGCGTCGACCGCCGAGGTGCCGATGATGAACGCCGGGCTCGAAGGGAACTACGCCAAGGGGACCAGCTGGCAGGCCGTCGAGCTCCCCTATGCCGGTGGGCAGACGTCGATGGTGATCGTGCTGCCCGACCCGGGGCAGTTCACGACGGTCGAGGCGGCGCTCGACGGCACCTTCGTGGGATCGCTGTTCTCATCGCTGCAGATCGCGCAGATCTCGATGACGCTCCCCAAGTTCACGGTCAAAGGCGCGACCATCAGCCTCAAGACCGAGCTGAGCAAGCTCGGCATGCCCGACGCCTTCGATCCCACGGCGGCCGACTTCGCGGGCATGACCTCCGAGAAGGTGTGGATCGGCGACGTGCTGCACCAGGCCTTCCTGAGCGTCGACGAGAACGGGACGCAGGCCGCGGCGGCCACTGCCGTCATCGGCGTGGGCACAGCGGCGCCGGTCAACGTCGTGACCGTCGACGTCGATCGCCCCTTCTTCGTGTTCATCCGCGACATCCCGACGAACAGCGTCCTGTTCGCGGGTCGGATCGTCGCCCCGTGAATGCGAGCGGCATCGAACACGCGCTTGCGCGAGTCGCTGCGCGCACGCGCTCGTCGAAGAGCGGCGTCACAGGTATCTCGTCACGGGCGCGCCTCGCTCGAGCCGAGCTCCGTCTCCAGCGACCCCGACGCGTGCATCGAGACTGCGACCCCGTTTGCGTCCGGGCGGAGCGCCGCGACGAAGGACGTGATCGCCGACGCGATCGTCCCCTGCTCGACCTCGCGCTGTGTGAGGGTCAACGTCGCTCGAGGCTTCGCGCCGACCACGCTGGCCATCTGCCCGAGGACGCGACGGTCGCCCCGCCCGCCCTGGGTGACGAAGAACGCCACGTTGCGCAGACGCCCCGCGTGGTTGCCGAGGAACGTGCGCACGGGCGCGGACAGGCTCGAGACCCAGACCGGCGTACCGACGACGACGAGATCGTAGCTCGTCGGATCGCGGTCGAGGGCCTCGAGCGTGACCCAGCGATCGAGGCGGGCGTCGAAGCCGCTCCTCAGGTAGCCGCGAAGACCGTGGCGATCCTTCGGCTCCGAGAGCTCCTCCAGATCCGCGTCGAGCTCTCGAGCGATGCGCTGCGCGACGGTGCGGGTCGTTCCGGTTCGCGAGTAGAAGACGACGAGTGTGTTCATGTCCCGTCGCCAAGCATTCGTGGTGCCAGGGACGGCGCCCGGCTCGCGTGCGCTCGAAGGGCTCGATCTCCGGGAGCCGCCGACCCGCGAAGGTGCGCACGCGCGCAAGGTTTGCCGTGAGCGAGTGATCGCCTCGGAGTAAGACGGGCGCAGTAGACGGTTCCTCCCGAGCTGGGGGCACAGGCGAACGCGCTCCCCATGTTGCTCGAGCGGCTGAGGGCCTGGCGAGGGTCGAGCACGCGAAAGTGCCAGTCGCCCGTGCCGCCCGTCACACGTTACGGGATCGCGCTCTCGGCGCCGCTTGATCTCGCGAGAGCGCTACGATTTCTTACTCGCCGGGAGCACGCGCTCGCCGGAGACCGTAGATCGCGGTGGCGGTTGCGGACGCTGCGCGCCAGCTTCGCCTCCCGCGCAGACGTTGCACCGCGGCGCATTCGAAGCACGCGACCGTGACGTCGACCGGCCTCGCGACGCACTTCTCGCAGGAAGTCGCGCGGAGAGCCACCGGGCACGTCTCGTGCTCCTTGCCGGTTTTGGCCCAGAGGGAGCACGAGATGAAGACGACCATCCGGACAGTGATTGCGCTCGCCCTGTCGATAGCGGCGTGCAGCGGAGGGAGCAGCGGTGGCGGAGGAGGCGGCGGCGACGCCGGAGGCGGGGGAGGCGGAGACGCAGGCGGAGGCGGTACGTCAAGCGCCTGCACGGTGACGTACGACAGTAACGGAGCCACCGGCGGCAGCGTCCCGGTCGACTCCAACTGCTACGGGGCCGGACAGACGGTCACGGTCCTCGGGAACGCGGGCAACCTCGTCTACACCGGGTACGACTTCGTGGGCTGGCAGACTAAAGCCGACGGCTCCGGAACGACCTACGTGGCGGGGCAGACGTTCACATTCGCCACCTCGAGCGTCTCCCTCTACGCCTTGTGGAGCGGCGGCTATGCCTACGCGACGAACTCGCAGGACCAGAGCCTCTCTCAGTACACGATCGGCCCGAATGGGGCGCTCACACCGATGCTCACGGCGACGGTCCCGGCGGGCAATGAGCCGATGACCCTCACGCTCGACCCATCGGGCAAGTATCTCTACACGCCGGACGTCACAGGTGCCTCCGTATCCCAGTTCACGATCGGTGCGGGTGGCGCGCTCGTGCCGATGAGCCCGGCCACAATCTCGACAGGGACGGGGGCGCAGCCGGTCTCCGTCGCCATCAACCCCTCGGGCACCTACGCGTACGTCGTGAACCAGATCGCCGGCAACTACGGCAACGTCCTTTGGTACAGTATCGGCGCGACGGGAGCGCTCGGCTCCGCGTCGGCTCCGCTCTCGCCGGGGGCAGGGACGGACGAGCTTTCTTCCGTGGCTGTCACCCTTTCGGGGCGGAACGTGTACGTGACCACGTTGCGAAATGACTACGTGGTCTATCAATACACGGTCGGCGCGAATGGGGCGCTCGTCGCCATGAACCCGGCCTCGGTCGAGGCAGGGTCGAGCCCGCGCCAGATCACGATCCACCCCTCGGGCAAGTACGCATACGTGGCCTGCTTCGATTATGGGAACATCTATCAGTACACGATAGACTCGAACAGCGGGGCGCTCTCACCCATGTCGCCAGCCGCGGTCAACGCGGGCCTCCAGCCGTTCAACATAACCGTCCATCCCTCCGGCAAGTACGCCTACGTGCCGAACTGGAACAGCAACGACGTCTCTCAGTTCAACATCGATGCGAACAGCGGAGCGCTCTCGGCCATGTCCAGGGCCACGGTCCCGGCTGGGCTGTCACCGCTGACCATCGCAGTCGATTCCACGGGCAAGTACGCCTACGTGACGAACAGCGGAGGGGGCAACATCTCGCAATACTCGATCGGTGGCGATGGGTCCCTCACGGCCATGCCCAACACGCCCGCGACCGGGGCGAACCCCTGGTCCGTCGTTACTCGCGCGAGGTGATTGCCTTGTACGGCTCGAACTGTGCCGAAAACGCTCCCTTCTCTTGCGCGGACCTTGCGCGAAGACGCTCGGACGCGCCGCGCGATCGGGTGAACCCTCGAAACCTGCGCCGCCATTCGGCGTGACCTAGATGTGAACGCCTAGGCGTTTTGGACGCGGGCTTCCGCGCCAGCTTCCGGAGCGAGGCGACGGCGGAGAGCAGCGCGTCGATCTCGATCGGCTTCGTCAGGTGCAACTGAAAGATCCGTGTCCGTCGGTTGGGGAATTGAGGCCCCTGATCCCGGCCCCGGGGAGGGACTCTCGACGGTGGCTGGGATCTCGACGGTGAGCGTGACCCCTTTGGCGCCTGTGTTGTTCTCTGCGCGTATCGCCCGGACTTCGTCAGACGGAGCTCGACGTGTCCCGAAGGGGGCGTGAACTTCATCGCGTTCGAGACGAGGTTCCAGATCACCTGCCGGAGCGACGCCGGCAGCTCGGACGCGGGCGTCGGCCACCATTCTCGATCCGACGAAGGCTACCGTTCACGTCACCGCGCGCCAAGCGGGCGTGTCGAACATGTTCCCGTCGTTCGCCGACGACGTCACGTACGACCTCACGGTCGAGTGAGGCGCGCGTCCGGATCACGATCCGTCGCAGAGGGCTCCGCGGGCGTCACGCTGGGCTCGAGCGCAGCGCGAATCGCGTCGCCGACGCTGCGAGCTTCCTCTGCGCTGGCATAAGGACGGCGCGGCCAGAAGAACCCGTGGAACCCGTCTTTCTTCGTTCGCGGAATGACGTGGACGTGCAGATGCGGAACGCTCTGGCTCACGCGATTGTTGATCGCGATGAGAGATCCGTCCGCGCTCATCCCTCTCTCGACTCCCCTGGCGATTCGTTGGACGAACGCGAAGAGGGGGCCGATCGCGGTCGCGTCCAGCTCGGTCAGCGTCTCGACGTGCGAGCGAGGGACGACGAGCACGTGCCCGTGGAACAGGGGACGCGTGTCGAGAAACGCGAGGCACGACTCGGTGACCGCGACGCGCTCAGCTGTGAGCTCACCCTGGATGATGCGGCAGAAAGCGCACGCCGCCGAGGGTACGGCGACTCGCGCATGGAGCGCCAGTGCGCGGCGTGTGCGAATCGCACGCCGAACGGGTACGTGTCGGGGAGCTCGCGGGTCTGCGGGCTAGGCGCACTCTCCAGCACGTGGACGGCCTCCGTCTCGTCGAACCAGATGTACTCGTCGAACTGGCGCGGGAGGCTCGCGTAGAAGTAGAGGCTCTGCAGCTCCGTGTCGGGGCGATACACGACGCCGATCGCGCGCTCGAGCAGCTGCGAGGCGAGATCCTCACGCACCGCACGGCGCGACGGGTTTCGCAGGTGCAGGGCGCACGCGGCGATGCCGGCGTCGTGGAAGACGCGCTCGTAGCTGCCTTCGCGCGCGGGGACGATGCGATCCATCGGCTCGTTCCAGTTCGACGCCGCGGCCACAGTGCCGTGGTCGGTGCCGAAGCCGAGGATGTAGGCCTGCTCTCCGAAGAGCTGGCGCGAGAGCTGGCCGACGTTGTGCTCGCCGCGCGCGCTCATCTCCGTCGCGCTCGCGTCGCCCACGCGCGAGTTGTGCTCCCAGACGATCCCCTTGGAGTCGGGACCATAGAAGGCGAGGAGCGCGCTCTCAGCGCCTGGCTGCGGGCGCATTCGCGCTCAGCGCGATCGGCGTCGCGTCCTCGCTCCGCGCTCTCCACGGGCGGCTTCGTCGCCTTCGAGCTCGATCCCGAACACACTCGCGACATCTCCCCGCGCGATCACCTTCGTGCCGCCCGAGCGCTTCCGGCGCGAGGGTGCTGACCCCGCCCCCTCGATCAGTGCGAGGTGATCGACCTCGCGTAGGACGAAGAGCAGCTCGGGTCTCTCGTCGAGCCGCGCTCCGACGCCGTACAGCGCCGCAGCGACGTGCTTGCACATCGTCGCGGAGTCCGGGCACGAGCATTTCATCGTGATCTGCTTCGACGTCGGGAAGAGGCCGGCGTCACGGTGAGTCACGACCTCCATCACGCCACGCGACAGCTTCCCTTGGAGAAGCTCCACGAGCGAGTCGATCTTCCCGACGCACGCTCCGACGATCTTCGTCCAATGCGGCTTCGGGAGCGGCGCGATCGTCACCGTCACCTCGTAGAGCTCCGACCCCTGCACGAGCGCCGTCGCGCGCCCCCTGTCGATCTGGAGATCGATCCGCCGTCTCGACGTCGAAGAGAGGCGCCGGCGGTCTCAGCAACGCACCTCTGGAGTGCGGCATGGACGTCAAGAGGTGTTATAGATGAATCTATAGTGCGCATAAGGTCGCATCAATGAGCCCTTACAATGCGATCCTCCGTCCACGATGTTCTGCCGGCGACGCTGCGCCG
The DNA here is from genome assembly GCA_003151595.1 of Myxococcales bacterium. The sequence goes on along the minus strand of PLXW01000052.1, from coordinate 118,021 downwards.
ATCTCTCGTGAAGTTCGGCGCCGACGTCGCCGTCGCACGCCGTAAGCGGCAGCTCACGGTCGCGATGATGGCCGAGCGTCTCGGCGTCGCCAAGAGCACCTACCTACGCGTAGAGAAGGGCGATCCGAGTGTCGCGCTCGGTGTCTACGCGATGGCCCTCTTCGTCCTCGGGTTCGGCGATGCGCTCGGCGACCTCGTCGACGCGCGGCGTGACGATCAAGGGCTCCTCCTCGACGTGGAGCGGCTACCGAAACGCGTGCGCGTGAAGCGAGGGCCCGAGGCGACATGAGCCGCAAGATCCACGTCTTCATCGGAGAGGATCCGCCGCGCAAGGTTGGCCTCATTCGCTTCGACGCTCAGGGGGCGCGCGAGAGCGCCGCGTTCGAATATGACGCTGCGTGGCTCGCCTCGCCCGACTCCTTCGCCCTCGAGCCCGCGCTGCGCCTCGTGCAGGGACCGCAGTTCCATCGGAAGGAGCGGGACGGGTCCGTCTTCCACGCAGCGATCGCCGACACGGAGCCGGACGGCTGGGGCCGGCGGGTGATCCTTCGCGATCACGCGAAGCGGCGGCTGGAAATCCGAGGCGCAGGAGGGAAGGTCGACGCGGGTCCTCTTCACTCGCTCGACTTTCTACTCACCGTCGATGACTTCAGTCGCGCCGGTGCGCTGCGTTTCCAGGATGAGGAAGGAGTCTTCCGCCGCGCTCCCGAGGAGGGGCGGAGAACGGCTACCCCCTTCATCGAACTCGCCCATCTCGTCGCTGCAAGCCGAGCATTCGACGCGAACGACGAGAGCGCGGCCGACTTGGCCTATCTGCTCGGCCGGGGCACCTCGCTCGGAGGCATGCGCCCGAAGTGCACAGTCCTTGACGAAGATGGACGGCTCTCGATCGGGAAGTTCCCGAGCGTTGCCGACGAGCGCGCGGTGACGAAGGGCGAAGTGCTCGCCTTGCATCTCGCCGCCGCGAGCGGGATCACCGCTGCGCACGCGCGTCTCGTCGAGAGCGACGGCTCCTCCGTCGCGCTCATCCGACGCTTCGATCGGTTGGAGGACGGTAGCCGAGTGCCGTACGTCTCGGCGGCGACGATACTCGGCGCGGAGGCGAGCGATCCTGAAGAGCACGCGTATACGGAGATCGTCGATGCGATCCGCCAGCACGGAGCGACGGCGCAGGCCGACATCGAGGAGCTGTGGCGCCGCATCGCCTTCTCGATACTCATCACGAACGTCGACGATCATCTCAAGAATCACGGGTTTCTGTATGCCGGGCGTCGCCAGTGGCGGCTGGCGCCTGCCTTCGACGTGAACCCGTTCCCGGAGCGCGCTCGTGAGCTGAAGACATGGATCTCGGAGGACGCCGGCCCGGCAGCATCGGTCGACGCCCTCCGCTCCGTCGCGCCCTACTTCCGCGTCTCGAAGAAACGCGGAGGCGAGATCCTGAGAGAGGTCGAACGAGGGGTCGCCGGGTGGCGCAAGACGGGGCGCGCACTCGGAATGAGCGCCGTGGAACTCGAGGCGTTTGCGCCCGCGTTCGAGCACGGGGAGCGGGACTCGGCGCGCAAGGGATAGAGAATGCGCACGCTCACTCTCGCCGCCGCGGGCGAGCGCCCGCATCCGGCGCTCCGTCGTCCGGCTCGTCGCTCGACGACTTGGGAGCTGCGGGAGAGCGTGACTTCGGAACGAGCGGCGCGCGCATGAACGCGTAGTGCGCGCGCGCTCAGCGAACGCGCGCTCAAGCGGCCAGGCGTCTACCCGTGATGATTCGCACGAGGACCGAAATGACGGCCAGGACCAGGAGCAGATGAATGAGCCCGCCTGCCACGTGAAACGCGAAGAATCCGAGCATCCACATCAGCACGAGCACGACCGCAACGGCCCAAAGTAGATTCAGCATCGCCTCATCCTCCCTTCACGAACTTGGGATCCGCGTTCGGCTTGCCGCTCGCTTGCGTCGCCCGCTCTTCGCGACGGTGCTCGACCTTGTTCGCAAGCTCGTGCGCGCCGTGAGCAACCTTCTGCGCGGTCTCCTGCGCGGAGTGAACCACCTTCGTCGCGATCTGCTCGACCGCATGACTCGCCCGCTCGGCGGTCTCCTGTACGCGGTGATCGCCCCTCTTGGTCATCTTCGCGACCTTGTCTCCGGCGTCTTCCACGAAGCGCCCCGCCTGATCGACGACCTCGGAGGCGAGGGCGCTCGCCTTGGCCGCGATCCCCTTGGCCTTGCTGGCCACGTCATCGATCTTCGCGTCGATCTTCTTGCTCTCCATCTTCGTCTCCCTTCCGTATCGGACGGGATCGGTAGGAGCACGTTTCGTACCCCGCGCTCACAGCGGCGGGCGAAGTACGTGAGAGGGGCGGGCTACGCTAGTCGTGCGTCGGTGATGCACGTCGTGCGTTCGTCCCGCGTCAGCGTTGCCCGCTCAGCAGCCCTTCGAGCGCGGCGATGAACTCGTCCACCTTCACGGGCTTCGTGAGGTAGCGATAGAAGCCGGCCTGTTCGCCCCGCTGCCGGTCGCGCTCGGACGCCGCGGCGGTGAGCGCGATGACCGGGATGTCCCTCGTCTCGGGCGCGTCGCGCAGCGCTCGCAGCGCATCGAGCCCGCTCATGCCGGGGAGGTTGATGTCCATGACGATGATCTCGGGGCGGTGGTTCCCGCACGCGATCGCGATCCCGATCTCGGCCGTGGGCGCCGTGAGCAGATCGATGTTGTCGAACGTGCTGACGAGATCCTTCATGAACACGACGTTGGCCGGGTTGTCCTCGACGTAGAGGAGCACCCTCCGACCCTCGCCGCCGGCGAGTCGCCCTGAGGCCATCTCGCGAACGACGGGCGGCTTGCTCGGCGGCCGCGATTCGTGCGCGGGGATGTCGATCCAGAACTCCGACCCCTCGCCCGCGACGCTTCGAAACCCGATGTCCCCTTTCATCAACTGGGCGAGTCGCTTCGTGATGACGAGCCCGATCCCCGTCCCCTCGATCGGCCCCGTCTCTTGTCCCGCCCTCTGGAAAGGTTGGAAGAGCTTCTCCTGCTTCTCGACCGGGATGCCCATCCCGGTGTCACGAACGGCGACGCGCACCTGCTCGGGCCGCGGCGTGGAGACGATGAACGTCACTCGCCCGTCGGGCCGGTTGTACTTGATGGCGTTCGACCCGAAGTTCATCAGGATCTGCAGGAACCTCGTCCGGTCCGCGGAGACCATCGCGAGGTGCGCGGGAAGGGCGGCGACGTCGATGCGAACCCCTTGACGCGAGGCCATGGGCGCGAGCGTCGACTTGAGCTCGTCGATGACGTCCACGACGCTGACGGGCTCGGTGGAGATCGACACGCCTCCCGCTTCGATGCGCGACAGATCCAGGACGTCGTCGATGAGCCGGAGGAGATGCTCGCCCCCCTTCAAGATCTGATCGACGCGCTCCCGGTGGCGCTCCGAGAGAGGCTCCTTCTTGTCGCGCTGAAGGAGCTGCGCGAACCCGAGGATCGCGTTCATCGGCGTGCGGAGCTCATGGCTCATCGACGAGAGGAAATCGCTCTTGGCGTTGCTGGCGGCCTCGGCGGCGGCGTGCGCATCGCGCAGCTCCTCGGCGATGCGGGCGTCGTCGGTCAGGTCCCAGATCGTCTTGACGATGCCGCCCTCTGCAGTGCGCCGATCGATGACGCGCAGGCTCCGCCCGTCGTGCATGCGAACATCGAACGTCGTGGTCTGCTCGTTGCGTCGTCGCGTCACGCGCTCCTCGCGAAACCGCGCGCGCGCGGCCTCGTCGGGGAAATCGATTTCGCGGATCCATGCGTCGATCAGCTCCGTGAACGGCCTGCCGACGACCGGTCCGGCGAACGATTCACCTATGACCCGCCGGTACGCGCTGTTGCAGAGGACGAGGCGATCGTCGGTGTCGAACAGCGCGAAGGCGTCCTGGATGCTCTCGACGGCGCTCGCCAGGCGGTCGGTCAACAGCTTCGCCGCGGCCTCCATGCGCCTGCGCTCGCTGATGTCGCGGATCGCCGCCGAGACGGTGAGGCCATGCTCCGTGTGCAGCGGGCTGAGGCTCACCTCGATTGGAAGCTCGACGCCGTCCTTGCGCCGACCGAACAACTCCAGACCGGACCCGCCCATGGCGCGCGCGCTCGGGCGTGCGAAAAAGCCACTCACGTGCCCAGGGTGCGCGCGGCGAAAGCGCGCCGGGACCAGGACGTCGAGTGATTGCCCGACGAGCTCCGAACGCGCGTAGCCGAACAGCCTCTCGGTCTGAGCATTGACGAGAATGATCTTCCCGTCGTCGCCGACGACGACCATCGCGTCCGGCGCCGCGTCGAGCAGCTGGCCGTATCGCTCCTCCGAGCGAGCGGCGAGCTCTCGCAGCGTGATCTGATGCTCCGCCTCCCGCTTCCGCAACCGAAGCTTCTCGGTCACGTCCTCGACGCAATGAATGATGTACGCAACGCGCCCGTCGTCCCCCAGCACCGGAGAGTTGATCGGGCTCCAGTGCCGCTCCACGAACCCGCCCCCCTCCGACTCCGGGCGGCGAATGTCGTACTTCTGCACGGGCATCGCGTCGGGCCGCCCGCCCGCGACCACGCGGCCGAGGGAGGCGCGAAGGTTCGTCTCGCCGGTCGCGGTCGCGTCGTCGGGGTTGTCGGGGAACACGTCGAACAGCCGGCGGCCGACGATCGCGTCCCGCGCGGTCATCGTCGCCTGCAGGTACGCGTCGCTCACGGCGACGATCGTGAAGTCGGGCGCCAGCACCAGGTTGCACCCGGGCGCCGCCTGAAAGAGGGCTCGGAAATCCGGCGCACCTCGGGCCGCGCTCCGCGGCGAATCGCTCTCAGGAGCCATGCGGCAACCTCACACAGAACACGGCGCCCGGCGCGGCATCTTCGATCCAGATGCGTCCGCCGTGGGCTTCGACGGCGACCTTGCAGAACGTGAGGCCGAGCCCGCGACTGCTCCTGGCAACGACCTGTTCGCCCGCCTCGAGTTGCACGAACGGGTCGAACACCTTGTCGCGCATCGCGACGGGGATCCCCTTTCCCGCATCGGCGACGCGAACCTCCGTCGCGGATTCGACCGGCGTCGAGGTCACGGTCACCGAAGTCCCTGGTGGTGAGTACCGGACCGCGTTCTCGACGAGGTTCGCCAGGAGCCGTCGAAAGAGATCCTCGTCGGCGCGGATTCGATCGGCGTCCAGCATGCTCCGAAGGGTCACCTTGCGCCCTCGTGCATGAACCTCGAGCTCGGCGAGCACCACGTCCACGACCTCGCGCAGAGGGAGATCGGTCCGTCGGGGAGACAGCCGCCCCTCGTCGGCCTTCGCGAGATCGAGCAGGCTCACGATCATCCGCGACAGCTGCTGCGCCTCCGAGCGGATGTGCGCCGCGGAGTCGCGCGCGGTCGGCGACAAGCCCTTGTCACGGAGGAGCACCTGCGCGTGCAGGTCCATCGCGTTCACGGGGTTCTTCAGATCGTGAACCACGAACGACATGAGGCGCTCCTTCTGGAGCTGAACGCGAAGCAGGTCGTCGCGCTGGCGCCGGAGCAGGTCGTAGTGATCGCGAAGGTCGGCGTTCATGCGGCGCAGCTTGAGCGCGGTCTGGACGCGAACGACGAGCTCGGTGGGGCGCACGGGCTTCGAGATGAAGTCATCTCCTCCCGCGCGCAGAGCGCGGTCGAACGTGTCGACGTCGCGCTGCGCGGTCAGGAAGAGTATGGGCGTCCCGGGACCGTCAGGCAGCGCACGGATTCGCTCGCAGACGGCGAAGCCGTCGAGATCGGGCATTCGCACGTCGAGGAGAACGCAGGCCGGGAGCTCCCGCGCGAACGCCTCGATCCCCTCCGCGCCGCCGGACGCGAGGATGACTTCGTACCCCTCGTCCTCGAGCGCGTTCTTCGCGAGCGCGCGATTGGCGTCGTTGTCGTCGACGACGAGGATCCTGGCAGCTCGAGCGCGCGCGGCCGATTCCGTCATCTGCCCTCCTCCCCGGGTACCGGCGGCCATCGTATGAGCCGCGGGAATCCCGGATACCCGAAATGCCGAGCGATGCCAATGCCTCCTCGCTCGTCGAGAACACGGGTTGGCGAGCGCACAGGATCTGTGTGGCGGACTCAGCGCTCGGTCTCCGCGGAGACAAGGCGCAGTTGCCCGCGTGATTCATTCGCCTGCGAATAGCTCGACGAACCGGCGAGAATGCGATCGCGCAGCTGGTTCGCGTCGAACGATCGCGGCCTCGTCGTTCGGATGAAATCGAGCAGGACGATCGCGAATCGCTCCGGGTCCTCGAGATACGGATAGTGCCCGGCGCCAGGGAAGATCTCGAGCCTGCTACCCGCGATGAGGTCGTGGCTGAGGATCGCATGCCGAACGGGGATGAGCGGATCTCGATCCCCCCAAATGATGAGAGTCGGAAGCCCTTTGGACAGGTACAGCTTATCGGTGGCGCTCACGAGCTGGCCCCCGAGGTCGATGACACTCCTCACGGTGTGGAGGAAGGCGCGTCGCGCCTCCGGTTGTTCGAGAGACACGAAGCTTCGCCATGTCTCGCCGAGATCCGCGCTCTCGCGCAGGCCGATCTTCCCCACCGCATTCACGATCGCGCCGATGCCGTGCGCCGCGCCTGCGGCAAGCCAGGGGAGAACGAGCTCTGCGCCCGGTAGCGCTGCGGCTCTCAGGATCGGGTGCACCTCGCGACCGAGGCCTCCGCTCGACACGAGCACGAGCCGATCGCAGCGCTCCGGGAACTGATACGCGAACTGCAGCGCCACTCCGCCACCGAGCGAGTGTCCGACGATCGTGCCGTGAGGCTGTCCAAGCGCTTCGAGAAGGTCGCGGATCAGGTTCGCGTAGGCTCCAAGAGAATAGTCGCCTTGGGGTTTGGCGGACTCGCCGTGGCCGAGCAGGTCAGGCGCGATGACCGTATGATGTTCGCTGAGTCGCGGGATGATGTTGCTCCAAGTCTCCGAGCTCCCCGCGATCCCATGCAGAAGGACGATGAGCGGACCCTTGCCCGCCCTGCGGTAGCTGAAGCGCTGACCGTGGAGCACGATCTCCGTCTGCACGACGTTCTCCGACGACACGCTGCGGCCGTGAGGTCCCGTGTTCATTTGACCCCATCATGCAAGGGGGCAGCCAATCCGATCCGAACGACACACGTTGGTCCGCTGGCGACCGCCTTCGGCTTCGCGAGCGGGGTCCCATCCTTGCGCATGGCCTGCGCGCGGTCGCACGCCAGGGGTGGATGGCGCTACGCGCGGCTCGACGGTAGCGAGATCCTGAAGGTGCTCCCCTTGCCGACCTCGCTGGAGAGATCGACTCGTCCGCCGTGCGCTTCGACGATCATGCGCGTGATGTAGAGCCCCAGTCCGAGCCCGCTCGCGCGCTCCTGCCCCGCCTTCGTTCGGTAGTACCGCTCGAAGAGCATCTTGATGCTCTCCGGCGCGATGCCGATCCCGCGATCGCTCACCTCGAGCTCGACATCGGGGCCCTTGCGGGCGAGTCGGACGGTCACGGGAGTGTCCTCGGCAGAATATTTGAGCGCGTTCGTCAGGAGATTGGCGATGACGCGATCGATCCGAGACACGTCCGCCAGGACGGAATACTGCGCCGCCCCGTCGACCTCGATCGCGATTCTTCGTGCGCTCACGTCGTCCATGCGCTCGAGGACGCCCGCCACCACCCCGCGCAGATCGCAGGCCCCGCGCCGCGAGGTGACGCCTTGAGACTCGAGGGTCGTTGCTTCCGTGAGCTCCTCGATCATCGCGCTCATTCGCTTGCCGTTGCGGGCACTGCGCTCGGCGAGGATGCGCTCGCCCGTGAGCCCCTTCTCCTCCAGCGATCGCATCAAGAGCGCGCTGGACATGAGGATCGTACTCAGAGGATTGCGCAGGTCATGGGAGATGAGCGCCAAGTATTCCTCGCGATGCTGCTCCAAGCGCCGCAACTCCGTGACGTCGCGAAAGACGACGATCGCCAGCGCGAGTGTGCCGTTCGCCTCGCTCACGCTCGTCCCCATCGATATGATTCTGCGCCGCTCGCCGTTCGGTCGCGTCTGGAGCACCTCGTAGTCCACGAACTGCTCGCCGCGCAGTGCGCGATGGAGAGGGCGCTGCTCGTCGTGAAGCGGTCGCCCTTCGAGGTCGAGCGTCTCCTGGGAATGGAGCGTATGGGCGTAGGGCACGTCCTGGTCGCCGACGCCCAGGGTGGCACGCGCCGCATCGTTGATCATCAGTACCCGGCCGCTCGCGTCGGCGATGACGACGCCCTCGCTGAGGTTGCCGAGCAGCGCGTTGAGCTGGGCGCGCTGCTTCGCCTCGGCCTCCGCGTGCTCCCGTTCACGAATGCTGCTCAGAACGAGGCGCTCGTTGAGCGCGCGATCGATCTCCTCTTGCTCACGCTTCGCCGTCCGTCGCGCGATTGCTCGCTCGACGCACCAGAGGACCGCCTCGTATTGCAACGGCTTGATGAGGTAGTCCTCTGCCCCGGCACGCAAGCTGTCGATCGTCGACGCCATGTCTGCGAGAGCGGTCATGACGATGACCGGAATGTCGCGGTCGATCTCGTGAACGCGCTCGCACAGCTCCACGCCATTCATCCTCGGCATATGCAGGTCCGTGAGAACGAGATCCGGGAGTACCCGTCGGGCTTCGGCGAGCGCGGCTTCACCATCCGGAGCCGTGGAGGTCACGAAACCGTCGGCGTGCAGCAGCTTCTCGAGCGCCGCGCGCGCGCTCTCGTCGTCGTCGACTACGAGGATGCGGGCGTGCATCGCGGCTCTTCCTCGGGCACGCGGGCTGTCCGCGCGCGCGACGGTCTCCCGATTCGGATCGATCGGCGACTGATGCATCAGGACCCCTTACCTCGGCCTGCTGGCTCGCTCGCGGGCTCGAGCATACGGCGTGCCGAGCTCGCAAAGGACGGAATTCCTCGGAGGCGAGGAGGCGACGGGCGCGAGCGCCGCATGTCCTGCAGCGCGATGCAATCGTTGCATCGCGTAGAGATTACTCGCAACGGAAGAGGCGCTTCCCGGAGGCGGACGCGCTTCTCGCGCATTCGCGCAAGAGCTGCGTGAAGCAGAACGCCATCGGGTGCGCGCGCGACTGACAAAAACGCTACGCCCTCGACTGAGTGCGGCCGCGTGCCCGCCTGCCCCTCGACGTCGCAAGCGCACGAAATCAGCGGCGATCGAGCGTCCTTGCCGCAGATGCGCGCTCGTCGCGATGCTGGCTGGCTTCTTGAATATCGCCGCAGCCAAATGGGCAATCTCTCCAACACCCACGAGCTTGAAGCACCGCACTCGCAGACACGGCCGCTTCCGTCGGACGGGCACGCCATTCGCCGCATCCTCGCGTGCCTCGATCTCTCGCCTTCGTCGCCGTCGTGCTTGCGGCACGCGGTGGCGATCTCCAAGAGCCTCGGGAGCGAGATCACCCTGCTTCACGTAATGCAGGCGCCACCCGAGCGAGCCGCGGGGCATGCGACGGACGTTCTGGATTGGGAGATCGCGCGCCAGGAAGCGAGTGCGTACCTCGAGCGGCTCGAGAGCGAGACCGCTGAGGCGTCGGGACGCCCGGTCGAAATACGATTGGAGCAAGGTCATGCCGCGGAGCGCATCACGGCGGTCGCCCGCGAGATCGACGCGGATCTGACGGTGCTCGGCAGTCACGGCGAGCGCGGCGTGTCCGCGTGGAATCTCGGAAGCACGGCGCTGCAAGTGCTGGCGCTGGCACCCGGCTCGGTGCTCATCGCGCGTTCGAGCACCGCGCCCGACAGCGCGTCTCCCAAGCACATCCTCGTGCCGCTCGACGGGTCCGTCCGAACGGAGAGCGTGCTTCCGACGGCCGTACGGATCGCACGCGCGAACGACGCCGAGCTGCTGCTCGTCTTCGTGGTGCGCGAGCCGGTCCCGACGGCGGTGCTCCGCTCGGCCGAGGATCTCGACGTGGCGCGAGACCTCGCCACGCGTCTGGTGACCAGCGGCACGCGCTACTTGGCGGGCCTCCGCGATCAGCTCGGACGCGAGGGCGTGTCGGCGCGGACGCTGGTGCTCCGGAGCGCGGACGAGAGGCAATCGCTGCTCGAGCTCTCTCGGGACGAGGGGAGCGACCTCATCGTGCTCTCGGCGCACGGCTCGACGTGCAATCCAGCGCTCACCTTCGGGAGCGTCACGGCGCACCTCCTCACGCACTCGATCGTGCCGCTGCTCGTGCTGCAAGATCTCCATGATCCCACGCGCGGCGATCGAGAGAACGAGCGACGCGCTCCTCCCCTCCGCGCGAGCTTTCCGCCGGAGGCTGAGTGACGGCCGCGGCCACGGCCGCGTCGGAGGACGACATCGCCAAGGCCACGGCGCTCGGGACCGAGGCACGGGCGCTCGCCGAATCGCTGCGCGATTTGCGCCGCGCCGAGCCCGCCATCACGCGCTTCCTCGAGCTGTCGCCGTCGCCGATCGCACGCGCTCTCGAACGTGCGCGAAAGTACTTCGCCTCGGGGCACTTCGAGGACGCGACACTGCAGAAGGCGGCGGAATGGTTCCTCGACAACTACTACTTGGTTCGCCGCGTCGCGCGGCAGGTCGAGCAGGATCTTCCGTCGGGCTTCCTCGAGCGCTTGCCGCGGCTCGCGAGCGGGCCCGCCGAAGGCGTCGCGCGCGTCGACGTGCTCGCGCGCGCGCTCGTCGTGCGGAGCAGCATCGAGATCGACGTGAGCGCGGTCGAGACGTTCGTGCGCGCATACCAATCGGTGTCGCCGCTCACGATCGCCGAGCTCTGGGCACTGCCGACGATGCTCCGCGTGTCCGTCTTGCACGGCCTCCTCCACTTCCTCGAGAAGCTCGACGTTCCGCTACACGGCCTCCTCGATCGCGCGCCCGCGCGAAGGGAGCCTCCGGACGCAGAGCCCTTCGCGCTCGGCCCTGGCGCGGGCGTCGAGCGCTCCGTTCGCGCGCTCCGCTTGCTCGCGGAGATCGACTGGAAGACGTTCTTCGAGAAGACGAATCGCGTCGAGGCCATCCTGCAGAACGATCCGGCGCGGATCTACGGACGCATGGATTTCGAGACGTGCGACGCGTACCGAAAGAGCGTCGAGGAGATCGCCTGGGTCACGCGCGCGGCCGAGGAGGACGTCGCCGAGCGGGCTCTCGAGCTCGCGCGCGCGAACGTGCCTGACCCACGGACGAGTCACGTCGGCTACTACCTCGTGAACGGAGGCCGGCGCGCGCTCGAGGAGATCTTCCACTATCGCCCGCGCGGCCTCGGGCGCGTGCGTCGCGCGATCACCTACCGGCCGACGCTCACATATTTCTCGGCGCTCGCGCTCACCACCGGCGCACCGGTCGCCGGCCTCGCCTTGGCGCTCGCGCGCAGCGGCGCGCATCCTTTCTCGATCGCGCTCGCCGTCCTGCTCGCGGTCGTTCCCGCGTCGATCGTCGCCGTCACCGTCGTCCAATGGACGCTCGCCCACCTGCTTCCGCCGCGCGCTCTCCCTAAGCTCGATTTCTCCAAAGGCCTGCCCGACGACATCCGCGCTCTCGTCGTGATCCCCACGCTCCTCGGCCGTCCCGAGGACGTCGACGTCATGCTGCGGCAGATCGAGCTCCATTACTTGTCGAACCCCGATCCGAGGCTGAGCTTCGCGCTCCTCACCGACCACGTGGACGCAGCGGCGATGCCCGAGGACGACACGCTCGTCGAGAGCGCCGCGCGGGGCATCACCGCGCTGAACGCGACGCACGCCAAAGTTGGGGCCGGGCCGTTTCATCTCCTCCACCGCGAGCCTCGCTGGAACGCGGCCGAGGGGCGCTTCATGGGCTGGGAGCGGAAGCGCGGAAAGCTCGAGGAGCTCAATCGACTGCTCCGCGGCGCCAAGGACACGAGCTATGGGCGCCACGTCGGCGACCCCGCGGGCCTCCTCGACGTGCGCTTCGTCATCACCGTCGACAGCGACACGCAGCTCCCGATGGGGACCGCGCGCAGGCTCGTGGGCCTCCTCGCCCACCCGCTCAACCGCGCGACGTTCGACGACGCCACGGGGCGCGTCGTCTCCGGCTACACGATCGTGCAGCCGCGCGTAGAGATGTCCCCGTCGAGCGCGCGCCAGACGCTCTTCGCGCGCATCTTCGGCGGCGACGTGGGATTCGACATCTACACGCACGCCGTCTCCGAGTCGTACCAAGACCTCTTCGGCGCGGGCATCTACGTCGGGAAGGGGATCTACGACGTCGACGCGTTCGCGCGCAGCGTCGAGGGCCGCGTGCCCGAGAACGCGCTCGCCAGCCACGATCTCTTCGAGGGCGTCCACGGCCGGACCGCGCTCGCGAGCGACATCGTCCTCTTCGAGGACTACCCATCGCACTACGTGGCGTACGCGCGGCGCATGCACAGGTGGGTGCGCGGCGACTGGCAGCTCCTCCCGTGGCTCTTCGCGCGCGTGCCCTCCGCGGACGGGCGGCGGATCGGGAGCCCGCTCGTTGCGATCGATCGATGGAAGATCGCCGACAACCTCCGCCGGAGCCTGACCAGCCCGGTCCTCTTCGTGCTCCTAGTGCTCGGCTTCTTCCTGCTCCCGGGCTCGCCGCTCCTCTGGACGCTCGGGACGCTGGTCGTCCTCCTCGTGCCGAGCTTCCCGTCAGTCCTCCGCGACCGGAAGCGGCGCGCGCTCGACCTCGCGCGTTGTGCGCTGGCGATCGTCTTCCTCGCGCACGAGGCGGTCGTCGTGGCCGACGCCGTGGCCCGCGTGATCGTGCGCATGACCATCACTCGAAAGCATCTCCTTCAGTGGACCTCGGCCGCGCACACGGCGTTCGGGCTCCGAGCGCGATCGCCGCGCGCGTTACTGTGGCGCGAGATGATCGCCTCGCCGGCGCTCGCGCTGGCGATCGGGGCGCTCGTCGCGTGGGCGAAGCCTTCGGCGCTCTTCGTCGCGACGCCGATTCTCGCGCTGTGGTTTCTCGCGCCCGAGGTCGCGTGCTGGATGAGCCGGCCGTCGACTCCGCGCGAGGAGCCGCTCCGCCAGGACGAGCGCAGGCGGCTCCGTCTCTTGGCGCGGAGGACGTGGCGCTTCTTCGACGTGTTCGTCGGCCCGAACGATCAGTGGCTCCCGATCGACAACTACCAAGAGGAGCCGCGCGAGCAGACCGCGCACCGCACCTCGCCGACCAACATCGGCATGATGCTCCTCTCGACCCTCGCCGCGTACGACCTGGGGTACCTCGGGCCGAGCGAGCTGTCTCTCCGCATTCGCAGTGCGTTCGAGAGCATCAAGCGGCTCGATCACTACCAGGGGCATCTCCTCAATTGGTACGACACGAAGAACCTCCAGCCGCTCCTCCCGCGCTACGTCTCGACCGTCGACAGCGGGAACTTCGCCGGGTGCCTCATCGCGCTCGAGCAGGGATGTCGCGCGGTGGCGAGCGGGCAGGTGCTCCGTCGCGTCGCGTGGGAGGGCCTCGCCGACTCGCTCGATCTGTTGGAGGAGGCTCTCGCCCCGATCCCCGCGTCGAAGACGAGCGAGCTCCACGCCGTCATCTCAGGCATACGTCGTCGCCTCGACAAGGGCCGCGACGATCCCACCTTGGCGTACGGGACGCTCTGCACGCTCACCGAAGCGACATCCACTGAGCTCGATCGCGCGCTCCTCAAGCTCCTCGAGACGGGCGTGCTCCGGCACGACGTGGACGCGCTCCGCACGTTTCGCACTTCGATGGATCGCTTCCACCACCAGCTTCGGCAGATGCGCCACGAGATCGACTTGATGCTCCCATGGCTCGCCTTGCGAGACGAGCCCGCGGCGATTGCGCTCACCCTGCCCGCGCAGCTTCGGCTCGACGAGATCCCCGCGGCGTCGCGCGCGCTGCTCGCGGAGCTGGATCACTGGGAGCGCGCGCGGGGCGAGCTCTCGGCCGACGATCGCGCCTCCGCGCTTCGCGTGCGCGAGGCTCTCGGACGCGCCGAAACGCGCGCCCGGACGTTGCGCGACGAGCTGCTCGATCTGGCCGGGCGCGCGGCCGACGAGGTGCGCGGGATGGACTTCCGGCTCCTCTACGACCGCGACCGGAAGCTCTTTCACATCGGATACAACGCGACGCAGGACCAGCTCGATGGCCACCACTATGATCTCTTGGCCTCCGAGGCGCGGCTCGCCAGCTACCTGGCCATCGTGAACGGCGACGTGCCGGAGTCGCACTGGTCCACGCTCGGTCGGCCGATGACGCAGGTCGCGGGCGCGCCGCTCCTTCTGTCGTGGGGCGGGACGATGTTCGAATACCTGATGCCGTCGCTCTTGATGCGCAGCCGGGAGGGCACGCTGCTCTCACAGACGTGCGAGCTCGTCGTCGAGGCGCACATCGCCTACGGCAAGAAGACCGGCGCGCCGTGGGGCATCTCGGAGTCCGCCTTCGCGCGCGTCGACGCGCATCAGACGTACCAGTACCAGTCGTTCGGGGTGCCGGGCCTCGGCTTCAAGCGCGGCCTCGAGGACGATCTCGTCGTCGCTCCGTACGCGTCGATGCTCGCGGTGTCGGTGCGACCGCGGGCGGCGCTCGAGAACATGACGCGACTCGAGACGATGGGGATGCTCGGGACGTACGGGCTCTTCGAGGCGGTCGACATGCACCCCGAGCGCACGCCGGACGGGCGGTCGTTCGCCGTGGTGCGCTCGTACATGGCGCACCACCAGGGGATGCTCCTCGTCGCGATCGACAACATCTTGAACGATCAGATCATGGTCGAGCGGTTCCACGCGGACAGGAAGGTCGCGACCGGCGAGCTCCTCCTCAACGAGCGCGCGCCCAGCACGGCTCCTCGCGAGTGGCCGATGGCCGAGCACGCCGAGAGCGCGGGCGCAGCGCCGCTCGAGGTCCCTTCGGTCGGCCCTGCTCCGTGGTCGCCCGACACGCAAGGGCGGCCGCAGGCGTTCGTGCTCGGCAACGGTCGCCTCTCGACGTTGCTCACGAGCGCCGGCGGTGGCGGCTTGACGTGGCAGGGGCTCTCGATCACCCGCTACCAACCCGACGTCGTCGGCGACGGCGACGGCCTCTGGATCTACGTCCGCGACGAGGACACGGGGCGCCTGTGGCTCGCGACGTCCGAGCGAGGCCGGACGACGTACTCCGCGCACAAAGCGGAGTTTCACCAACGCGACGAGGGGATCTCGGTCCACGTCGACGTCGCGATCGCGCCTGCCGACGACGTCGAGGTTCGGGAGATCACCATTCACAACGAGTCCGATCGAACGCGCCGCCTCGCAGTGACGAGCGCCGGAGAGCCGGTGCTTCTTCCGTCCGGCCAGGCGGCGACACATCCCGCGTTCGCGCGCCTGTTCATCGAGAGCGAGCACGTCGCCGACGCGGACGCTCTTCTCTTCACGCGACGGCCGCGGTCTGCGGCGGACGACCGCGCGGTGCTGGTCCACGGACTCGTGACCGACGGCGCGGGGGTGACCCTCGCCGGCTACGAGACCGACCGCGCGGCGTTCTTCGGACGTTGCGGCGACGCGCGCGCGCCGGAGTCGCTGCGGCCGGGCCGTGTGCTGAAAGGGCGAGTCGGTGCGGTGCTCGATCCGATCATGAGCCTCATGGCGAACGTCGAGCTGAAACCGAAGCGAAGCGTGAAGCTCGCGTTCGTCACCAGCGTGGCGCGCACCCGCGGGGCCGCGCTCGACCTCGCTCGCCGCTACGGCTCGATGCACGCCGTTCGATGGGCCTTCCGCGACGCCGAGCAGGAGAGCCGACGGCGCCTCGCGCGCGCGCGCGTCGAGCCCGAGCTCCTACCCGCGGTGCAACAGCTCTTCTCCGCGCTCCTCTTCGTCGATCCGGGGTTTCGAGCGCCCGCGGACGTGCTCGCTGCTGGACGTGCGTGCAAGCGCCGCCTCTGGGGGCGAGGCATCTCCGGCGACGATCCGATCGTGGTCGTGCGCGTGCACGACGCCGAGGCGCCAATTCTACGAGAGACGATCGCCGCGCAGCGCTACCTCCGCTCGTGCGGCGTGCGCAGCGATCTCGTCCTCGTCGACGAACAGGCCACCGGTTACATCACCGACGCGGCCGGGTCGCTGCGGAGCGTCCTCGCGCAGTGCGACGTCACCGAGTGGCTCAATCGGCACGGTGGCATCTACGTGCTCGCGGCGGACCAACTCGGCGGCGACGAGCGCACGCACCTCGAGGCGAGCGCGCGCGTCGTGCTCGACACGCGCGACGGGGCTCTCGCCGCGCGCATGGCGCGACCGGCCGAGGTGCGCGCGAACCTTCCGCACTTCGAGCCGACGCTCGCCGACGAAGGCGCGGCCCGCGCGCCCGCGCGGCCGAAGTTGCTCTTCGACAACGGCACCGGCGGCTTCACCGAGGACGGCAGCGAGTACGTCGTCTCCGTACGCACCGGAAGCCCGACTCCCGCGCCGTGGTGCAACGTCCTCGCGAACCCGACCTTCGGTTGCCTCGTGAGCGAGTCGTCGCTCGGCTCGACGTGGTCCCTCAACGCGGGCGAGAACCGCCTCACGCCGTGGCGGAACGATCCCGTCTTCGACGCGCCCTCGGAGGCCCTCTACCTGCGCGACGAAGAGACGGCCGCGACGTGGTCGCCGACGCCGCTGCCCGCGGGCAAGGATGGCGAGACGTTGGTCCGTCACGGCGTCGGCTACACCACATACACGCGCGAGAGCCACGGCCTCGTGCAAGAGCTCACGATCTTCGTGCCCGCGAACGCGCCGCTCAAGGTCGCGCGCCTCCGGCTCAAGAACACGCTGCCGCGGCACCGGCGACTGACCGCGACGTATTACGCCGAGTGGGTCCTCGGGAGCGTGCGGGAGGAGCAGCGCGCGCACGTCGTCAGCGAGATCGACGCCGAGCACGCATGCCTCCTCGCGACGTGCCATTGGAACTCCGACTTCGGCGAGCGCGTCGCGTTCCTCGCCGCCGAGCGCACGGTCCACGGTTTCACGACGGACCGCGCGGAGTTCCTCGGTCGCCGCGGCGACTATGCGCGACCGGAGGCGCTCGAGCGCTGGGGCCTCGCCGGACGCGTCGGCGCCGGCGCCGATCCGTGCGCCGTCGTGCAGGTGCACGTGGAGCTCGCCGCGGGCGAGGAGGTCGAGACCCACTTCGTCCTCGGCCAAGCGTCCAATCGCGAGGAAGCGATCCAGCACGTCACCCGCTTTCGGGATCCGCACGTCGTCGACGCCGCGTGGAAGGACCTCGCCGTCTTCTGGGACGGGCTTCTCGGGAGCGTGCGCGTGAAGACGCCGGAGCCGGCGATGGATCTGATGTTGAACCGTTGGCTCCTCTACCAAACCTTGTCGTCGCGCGTCTTCGGACGCACCGGCTTCTATCAATCGAGCGGCGCGTTCGGGTACCGCGATCAACTTCAAGACGTCATGGCGCTCCTCCACGGCGCGCCCGAGCGAGCGCGCGCGCACATCCTCGAAGCCGCCACGCACCAGTTCGAAGAGGGCGACGTCCTCCACTGGTGGCACCCGCCGGCAGGCCGCGGCGTGCGCACGCACTGCTCCGACGACATGGCGTGGCTCCCGTTCGTGACCGCCGAGTACGTCCTCGCCACCGGCGACGCGTCGATCCTTTCCGAGTCGATGACGTTCCTGACGGGAGATCCACTCCGCAAAGACGAGCACGATCGGTACGCCGAGTTCACGTCCTCATCGCACCCTGCGACGCTCTTCGAACATTGCCGTCGAGCCTTGCTGCGCGCGACGACGGCGGGCCGTCACGGGCTCCCCTTGATGGGCGACGGCGACTGGAACGACGGAATGAACCGCGTCGGCGCCGAGGGGCGCGGCGAGAGCGTGTGGCTCGCCTGGTTTCTCTGCGCGACGATGGATCGCTTCGCCGCACTCTGCGATCGCCACGGAGAGAGCGCCGAGGGCGCGTCGTGGCGGAGCCGCGCGAAGAGCATGCGCGAGACGATCGACACGTGCGCGTGGGACGGCGGATGGTACGTGCGCGCGTTTCACGACGACGGCTCGCTCCTCGGCTCGGCGAAAGGCCGCGAGTGCCGCATCGACTCCATCGCGCAGTCGTGGGCGGTGTTGTCCCGCGCGCCGGGCGCCAAGAGCGACGCGGTCGTGGAGAGCCGACCGCGCATCGCCGTGCGCGCGGCCGACGAGCAGCTCGTACGAGAGCGCGATCGGCTCGTCCTCCTGCTCGCGCCGCCCTTCGACGCGACACCGCACGATCCCGGATACATCCGCGCGTACCCGCCCGGCATCCGCGAGAACGGCGGGCAGTACACGCACGCGGCCACGTGGCTCGGCTGCGCGTACGCCGCGCTCGGCGACGGCGATCGGGCCGAGCGCATCTTCCGCGTGCTCAATCCGATCCTTCGCGCGCGTACGCATGAAGAGTCGAGCCACTACCGCATCGAGCCCTACGTCCTCGCCGGCGACGTCTACGGTGCGGAGCCGTGGGTCGGCCGAGGCGGCTGGAGCTGGTACACCGGCGCCGCGGCGTGGCTCTGGCGCCTCGGCGTGGAGAGCATCCTCGGCCTGCGCAAAGAAGAAGGCGAGCTGCGCATCGAGCCGTGCATTCCTCCTTCGTGGAAGGGCTTCGAGGCATGGATCCGCGTCGGCGCGCAAAGCGTTCACGTCACCGTCGAGAACCCCGACGCGGTGGGACGAGGCGTCGCGTCGATCACGCTCGACGGCGTGCCGCTCGACTCGAGTCGTATCCCGCTCGATCCTCGCTCGTCCGGCGAGCACGAGGTCCGCGTTCGACTGGGCAAGGATCGCAAAGCCAAGAGCCGCGACGACGCCGCATGATTCCGCGCAAGGTGCGTCGGATCGCGAACGGTGCGCGCTCGCGCTCATCATCGGCGCACGTCGCGGCCTCGCGATGACGGCTCGCTCCGTGCGCCGAGATACACCGTCAACGTAGGAAGCGTCGATCCCCGTTCCGTTTTCGGTCCCCGCCTCCCGGCGCTCCGACGTCGACAAGAAAGCCCCCGACCCTCTCTCGAGAATCGGGGGCTCTCTCTTTTCACGACTTCACACGGGGCCCTCGATGAGCCCCCTCTCCCAACCCGCCCCTATCCAACTACGACAGGTGCGAGATCCCGTTCCCCGATCCATTCACCACCGCCGGCGCGGCCCCAGCGGCCACCACGACCGGCGATCCCGGCGACACCGCCGCCGTCTCCTCCGTCACCACCGGCGCCGCAACCCCCGCGGCCGCCGCGATCGGCGTCGCGTCTTGCGCCGCCGTCGCCTTCGCGGCCTCCGCCGCCTTCCCCTTCTTCCGCTTTCGCGTTGCGACCCCCCGTTTCGCGATCACGCTCTTCGCCCCGAACAGCCGGATCAGCGCAGGGAACTGCCTTGCGATCGTCGCGTCCGTCTTCGCCGCCAGCGCCAGCGCCGGCCCCATGGCCAGCATGATCTGCCGCGCGTCGGTCCACGCGGCTCCCTCCTGGGTGCCTGAGAACTTGTCCCAGGCCTGCGTCTTCACGCGCATCGCCGACCATTCGCTGGCGGCGGTGAACGTCTGCGTGACGTACGCCAGTGGCGGCGCCGTCTTTCCGAAGACGCCCGTGTAGTCCGAGAAGCGCGCGAGCTCCTCGAGCACGTCGGGCATCGCTGCCAGCTCCAACTGCTTGGGCAAGGCCGCACGGTAGTAAACGCCGTTGGCGTTCGTGACCCCCTCCGGCGGCACCGGAATATTGGCGTCCGCAGGGGGCGGCTTGATGAAGACGACCGGGGTCGCCGCGGCTACCGCCGTGTCGGCCTCCGTCGTGTTCGACGCGGCGACGGCCGCGGTGTGGGCGTGAACGTGAGCGTGCGTGGTCTTCGACTTGGATTGCGTGGTCATGGTGATCTCCTCGGTGTTCGAAACATGGTCGTGAGCTTCGGTGGACGTAGATGCGTTGGTTGTCTTCTTGCGAGTCGTCATGGTCTCTGGATAGTTGAATTGTGAACGTGAATTGTGAACGTTGGAAAAACGGTGACAGTGTCCAAGTCGACGTGCGCGACATGGGCGACAGAGTTCATGGCGTTCTCTCCTTGGTGGCTGGGGTTTCGTTTTTCCCAGTCACGAAAGAATGCCGATCATCGACCCGGTTGTTCCGGACGCGACTCGGACGCGAAAACGCGTTTTCGGACGTTTCACGTCCGGGTCCACGTCCGGGAAGGCTCCAAGTGCGCGAAGCCGCGCGCCTTTTCGGGCCTGCTTTTCGACGCTTCTTCGAGAGAAAAAGCGACGTGACGCTCAGTCGATGAAGCTTCTCACGTCGATCGCGTAGTGCGAACGACTCGGCTTCGCGATGAGCGCGTGCAGATCCTTCGGCGGTTTCTTCTTCATCGCCTTGAACGTCTTCTCGACGCCGGCGACGAACGACTCGATCGCCTTTCGCGTCGTGTCGTCGTGCTGTTTGCCGCGTGCGACGTGCGCCGCAATGTCCTTCGTGAAGACGGGCTGCCCGCTCTGCGTGATCAAGATCTCGAGGAGACGGAAGTGCGTATCGGTGAGCGCGGCGCAGTGAACGCCGTCGATCCAGATGCGCTTCGTCGCGCGATGGAGAACGATGCGCGCGTCCGGCGGCGCGTAGAGCGTGGTCTCGACGCGCTTCTCGACGCCGAGCGCGCGCTGCTCGTCGCCGATCCCGCGAACCGAACCGTCGCGCCCCCTGCTCACCCGCACGCCGGGCGCACGGCCACCGCCTACCCGCTTCGCGGCGACACGTTCCTCGCGTGGAGTCCGGACCTCACGATCGCGCCGTTCGTCGTGCGCGCGAGGGACCTCGTCGTCTACGCGCTCAGCCCGCGCGCGACGAGATCGGCGAAGCCGGCCGCGCCTTCACTCGCGATCCACACCGCGGCGGTATCGATCCACGGTTGGAACGAGAAGAAGTCGCGCACGCGCGCCGCTGGATGGGTGATCTGCGCGCGATCGAGGAAGTCGTGCATCAAGGGCGCGAGCTCCGGCTCGGACACAGTGAGAAGATGCGGCAAAGGGGGAGGGGGAGATCGGGGCGCGCGAGGGCGTCGGCGACGGTGGCGAGCGAGGCGCCGCCGAAGGTCGTCGCGCTGAGGGGAGGCGGGTAGCCGCGCGCCGCGAAGAGTGCGCGCCACGTGTCGAGGCGGATCGAGAAGAGCGACTCGGTCGGAAGGCGCGGCGACATCGGCGCGCGGGAGTGCCACGACCGCGGCGGTGCCGCAAGCGTGCGATCGCGTGTGACGAGGCGCCGGGCGAGTGGAACGCGGGCCGCTTGCTCTCGGGCGACGGGCCGAGACGAGGGACGCGAGATTTAGTGGGTCGAGCGACTAGCGTAGTGGGTGGTACGCGAGATTTAGTGGGTCGAGCGACTAGCGTAGTGGGTGGTACGCGAGAATTAGTGGGTCGAGCGACTAGCGTAGTGGGTGGTACGCGAGATTTAGTGGGTAGTACGTGAAAGTTAGTGGGTGGTACGCGAGAATTAGTGGGTCGAGCGACTAGCGTAGTGGGTGGTGCGTCAGATTTAGTGGGTGGCACGAGAGAATTAGGGCGCAGTGCGTTAGATTTCGTGGGTGGTGCGTGAGAATTAGTGGGTCGAGCGAGCACCGAGCAAAGCTCGGAGCCCGAGCGCGCGAGTCCCGGCCGGCGCACGCCTCGAGGCGCTTCGCGAGGCGATAGGAGCCCTCCCGTCCACCGCTCGCGACCTTCCGCTTCGCGCCGTGACGCGGGTGCGGCCCCCCTCCGTCAGCGCGCGAGAAACTCCGCGAACGCGCGCTGGAACCTCAGCGGTTCATCCAGCATCGGCACGTGTCCGGAGCGTTCGAAGCGGACCACGCGCGCGTGGCGGATCGCGTCCCCCATGCTCAGCTGCCCTGCGGGGGGATACATCCGCGAGCGCATCCCGACCATCAGCGTCACGGGGATCCGGATCGCCTCCAGCGCCGGCCGCGCGTCGTGATCCTGATCCATGTACGACCGCATGATCTCCAGGTAGGTCGACCAGCGGCGAACGGGCATGATCGCGCGCGTGGACAGGCGCTCCAGGCGCATGACCCGCCGGACGAACGCCTGCTGGCGACGCCCCTCGAAGGCGTAGCAAAAGAAGAGGGCCGCGATCTCGCGGAGCTCGGCGCGGAGCGCGGTCGGGAGGCGCCAGTAGTCGAGGTGCGCGCCGGCCTCGTCGACCGAAGAGAGGAGACGGCGGAACCGATCGAAGATCCGCGCCTGATCCTCCCCGAAGAGTCCGTGGCGCCACGAAGCATCGTTTCTCACCTGCGGCGACTGGTCGATGTGCAGGTACTTGGTCATCCGATCGAACTTGCCGAGCGTGTTCAGCTTGAGCCCGACGTACGCCCCCATCGAGACGCCTCCCAGGATGACGCGATCGATACCGAGGTGGTCGAGGACGTCCTCCACGTCGCGGGCCATGGTGGCAAAGACGTCGGCGTCACGGAACGCGACGTCGTGCGAGGCGCCGAAGCCGCGCTGGTCCGGGAGGATGAAGCGGTAGCGATGCGTGAGCGGCAGGACGTTGGCGAGCCAGTGGGCCCCCTGAGAGCCGTACCCGTGCAACAGGACCACGGGACGCCCGCGTCCGTGGACGCGGACATGGAGCTTCGCGCCGTCGCGGAGAGGGACGGAGATCTTCATGACCCGTGGTTCACGCCGGCTTCGCCGGCACGAAGCTCATGGCCCGCTCGGCCATCGCGGTGATCGTGAGCGACGGGTTGACCCCGGGGTTCGCGGAGACGGCGGCGCCGTCGACGACGTAGAGCCCGTCGTACCCGAAGACCCGGTGGCGCGCGTCGATCACGCCGTCCGCGGCGTCCTTGCCGATGCACGCCCCCCCGAGGATGTGCGCGGTCGACGGAACGCCGAGGAGCGTCTCGGTGAGGAGGGTCACGGTCACCCCTTTCACCTTCTCGGCGAACCGGCGCGCCAGATCCGTCGCCTCCTCCATGAACGCGCTGGGGGCCTTCGTCGGGTCGTCGAGCTTGGTCACGAGGCCGCGACGAAGCCCGGTCCATACGCTCTTGCCCAGCTCGAGCGACAGCGTCCCCTCGAGGGTCCGCATGTAGAGGAGGACCTGGCTGTGGCTCGAGTAGTCGCTCACGGTGAGCGCGCGCGCCCAGAGGATCGGATGGCGGAGGAGCCCCCGTACGGCGCCGGCGATTCGCCCGAACGTCGTCGGTGCCGAGGACTGCGGGAGCGTGAGCGTGCGGAAGAAGCCCGAGCCCGGACCGTAGCGGCACGGCTCGATGTGGCTGTGGTCGTCGGTGTGGAGGATCGACGTGATGGCGATCCCTTCGGCCAGGTCGTCCGAGTCGGGCGAGATGACGCCGATGAGCGCCTCGCTGTTGGTCCGGACGAAGCGGCCGACCTGCGGCGAGAGGTTCGGCAGCCCCGCCGGGTCCTCGCGCATCTTGAGGAGGAGCGGGATCGTCCCCATCACGCCGCCTGCGAAGACGACCTTGTCCGCCGTGAACGCGCCCCCCGCTGCGGTCTCGATCGCGTAGCCGCCCGCGCCTCGCGGCCGCACGGCGACGACCTCGGTCTCGGCCAGCACCCGGGCGCCGCGCCGCTCGGCGAGGTACAGGTAGTTCCGGTCGAGCGTGTTCTTCGCGCCGACGCGGCAGCCGGTCATGCACCCGCCGCAGAAGGTGCACCCGACGCGGTCCGGCCCTTCGCCGCCGAAGAACGGGTCCTTCACCGTCTCCCCGGGCTTGCCGAAGTAGACCGCGACCTCCGTCGGGTGAAAGTGCTCCTCCCGCCCCATCTCGCGCGCGATCTCCTTGAGCACGCGATCGCCGTGCGTGACGGTCGGATTCGGCGTGGCGCCGAGCATGCGTCGAGCGGTCGCGTAGTGGGGCTCCAGCTCCTTCTGCCAGTCCGCGAGACCCGCCCACGACGGCGCGCGAAAGAAGTCGTCCTTCGGCGTCGGCAGGGTGTTCGCGTAGACGAGCGAGCCGCCGCCGACCCCCACGCCGTGCAGGATGGTGACGTGCTCGAAGAAGGACATCTGGAAGATCCCCTTCATCCCCAGCTCGGGCATCCACATCCAGCGGCGCAGGTCCCAGTTGGTCTTCGGGAAGTCACCGGGCGCGAAGCGGCGCCCCTTCTCGAGGACGAGGACGCGGTAGCCCTTCTCGGTGAGCCGGAGCGCCGAGACGCTGCCGCCGAAGCCGGAGCCGATCACGATGGCGTCGTAGTGGTCGTGGGGGTCCATGGAAGAGACTCATAGGACTGACGCGATGCGGCGTCGATGGTGCATCGCTCACCCTTTCAGGCAGTCTAGCCCGCCGCATCCCTCTGGCGGGTAGCCTTGACCGCCGCGAGGACCCCGCTTCCGAGCAGTACGAGCGCCCCGACGACGATCCAGTGAACGGGCATGTGGACGATGGCGGCCGCATAGACGAGCCCGGCGACCACGAGCACGATGCCGCCGATGTAGATTCCGAAGGACATGGCGGGTGCCTCACACTGCATGAACAGGTCCAGCGCGACGTGGGCGGCGATTCCGTGCGTGCGCGAGGCTTGCTTGGCGACGTCGACCTGAACGGTCGACCGGCGCATGGATGTCCCGACCGTGACGAGCGGCGAGGCGAAGGCGCGACGGAAGGGCTGCTATGCTCCGGCGAGATGGATCTGCGCGTCGGCGACGTGTTCGGCCGGTATTCGATCGAAGCGATCCTCGGCGAAGGCGGAATGGGCCGCGTCTATCAGGCCTTCGATCCGCGCCTGGATCGGCATGTCGCGCTCAAGATCCTGCTCCCCGACCCCTCGGGGAGCCCGTCCGACGAGAACGGTCGGCCCGCGGGCACTTCCGCAGGGTCCGCGCTGCTCCTCCGCGAGGCGCGCGCCGCGGCCGCGTTCGATCACCCGAACGCCGTCTCCATCTTCGACGTCGGCGAGGTCGACGGCGTCGCCTACATCGCGATGGAGCTCGTGCCCGGCAGCTCGCTGCGCACCTGGATCGAGCAACCTTCGATTCCCATCGCACGCAGGTTGCGCTGGCTCGTCGAGGTGGCGCGGGCGCTCGACGCGGCGCACGCGCGCGGGCTCGTTCATCGCGACGTGAAGCCGGAGAACGTGATGGTGCGCGACGACGGCGTCGTGAAGGTGCTCGACTTCGGGATCGCGCGACGGATGAAATTCGAGATCGACCCCACCGCGCCGACGCAGCTCGGTCAGCCCACGAGCATCGCCCCTCCGAGCGAGCAGCAGATCGCGGTGCCGTCCGCCGGGTTCGACGTCGCGACGCTCACCCAGCGCGGGACGCTCGTGGGAACGCCCGTGTACATGTCGCCCGAGCAGGTGCGGGGCGATCCCATCGACGCGCGCGCCGACCAGTACGCCTGGGGCGTGACGGCGTACGAGGTCATCACCGGGCGCCTGCCGTTCGAGGTCAAGCGCGACGCCTTTCAGCTCGTCGCCGAGATTTTCTCGCGCGATCCGCCACCCCTCCGCGACATCGTCCCCGAGCTCCCGAAGCGCGTCGAGGAGACGATTCTCCGCGCGCTCTCGAAGAACCCGGCGATGCGCTTCGCGTCGATGGCGAAGATCGTCGCGCGCCTCGAGCCCTTCGCGACCGAGTCTCTCGGCTCGCAGCCGCCGGCGGCGTCGGACCCGCCGCGCGACGCCGACTCCACGCTGCCGATGACGCCGTTCACCGACGGTCGGCGCCGCTGGCGCGCTCGGACCACGCTAGTCGCCGGTGCCGCCGTGGCGGTCGCCTTCGCTGCGCTGCTCTTCGGTGCACCCCGAGCGCGCCCGCCGGCACCGCCGACCGTCGCCAGCGCGCCCGCTCCCGTATCGGTTCCCGTTCCCATCACGGCGCTCCCGCCTCCCAAGTCCGCGAGCGCGGAAGCGCTCACCGCGTACGAGGCCGGGATGCAAGCGACGCGCGACGCCTCGCTCGACGCGGCGCGGAGGAGCTTCGAGCGCGCGACCTCGATCGATCCGACGTTCGCGGCGGCGCTCCTGCGCCTCAGCATCGCGACGTTCGACGCCGCGCCGGCGGAGGCTCGCGCCACGTTTCAGCGCGCAGCGCAGCTCCGTGCGTCGCTGGGTGAGCACGATCAAAGGCTGCTCGACGCGATGGAGCCCTACGTGCAACGTCAGTCCTCCGACTTCGCGGAGTGGGAACGCCGCCTCGAGCGCGCCGTCGCCGTGGCGCCGACGGACGCCGACTTCCTGTACTTGCTGGGCAACGCCCGCGCGCACCGAGGCGATCTGCAGGCGGCGCTGGAGGTCTACGAGCGCGCGACCGACGTGGACCCGAAGTTCGCGCGCGCGCGGTGGGCGACGGGCGAGACGCAGGCCTACCTCGGGCAGATGGATCAGGCGCGAGCGTCGCTCGAGCAGTGCCTCGACGAGTCGCCGGGGGCGACGAGCTGCTTGCAGGCGAAGGCCTGGATCGCCGAAGAGGAGCGGCAGTGCGAGGACGTCGAGGCGACGGCGAAGCGCTGGATCGCCACGGATGGAAGCGCGGCGGGCGGATACGCGCTGCTGGCGAGGGCGCTCTTCGCGCTCGGGCGGCCGATCGACGCGGTGGAGGTGGCCCTGGCGCAAGGATGGGCGCGTACGCCGGCGACTTCGCGCGCGAGCGTGGAGACGGCGGATCGCATCGCGCTCGCGCTCTTGGTGGGGAGGTTCGACGAAGCGGAGTCGCGCGCGCGCGATCTCGAACGGGCGACGGCCGACGATCCGTCGCTCGACGCGCACGCGACGCCCGCGCTCGTGCTCGTGCGCCTCTACGAGGAGACGGACCGCGAGCCCCAGGCGGCGAAGGTGGCGAGCGATTTCATGAAGCGACGCGAGGCGTACGTCGCCGACCCGCGCGAGGAGGACTTCGCGCTGGCAAAGGACGCGACGCCGGAGATGAACGCGGCGCTGGCGCGCTCCGGCGACAGGCAGAACGTAACCGCAGCGCTGGGGCCCCTGCGCACCGCGTGGCTCGGCGAGTGGAGCGGCCTCGCCCCTGTGTATCGCCACTACCTCTGGATTCACGGCTTCGCGAAGACGGCGGAGAGCGCCGAGGAAGCGAAGAGCGCGCTCGGCGCCCTCGCCGCCTATCAGCCGCTCCCGGTCTTCCGGCCCCTCACGTTCGCGGACGGAGACATCGGGCGAACGCTTCTCCTCGCGGGCGACGCCGCCTCCGCCCTCCCGGCGCTCGAGCGCGCGGCGGCGTCGTGCGTGGCGATCGATTTCCCGATCGCGGCGACGCGCGCGCAGCTCTTTCTCGGCGAGGCCCGCGAGGCGAAGGGGGACAGGGAAGGGGCCTGCGCCGCGTACGGCGTCGTGCTCCACCGCTGGGGGGCCGTCGTGGGGCGCTCGCGTACCGCGCGCGAGGCCGCGGTTCGTGCGCGCGCCCTCGCGTGCGGAGCGTGATCGTACATCGGTCGTAGTGCGCGGCCCGTCGCTCGGCGTGTCGGCGCGTCACGGAGCCGGACAGGTACTGGCATTCGGGTCGTGGGTGACGCCGCTCGCAGTGGTCCCCATCTTCACGCTCGCTCCATTGAGCGTGTTCTTGCACATGTACACATCGTAGTCGTACGCGTAGTAGCCACTGCCGTCGTCGGCGAAATTGAGCACCTCGCCTTTGTCGAAGGTGTTGCCGTAGATGGACCACGTATTCTTCGGGTCCGGGATGCCTTTGTCGTTGTCGCCCCCTTGATAGAGGGCGGTTCCCTGCCCGAGGAAGGTATTGTTGAATATGTAGTAGAAGCCGTGAAACTCCGTCTCGTCCTCGTTGCAGTTCTCGATCATCAGGTTGCCGCTGAACGTGGAGTTGCTGACGGTGGTGTTCGCCCGGCGCATGCTGACGTCCCAGCTGAGGTTGGGATCCGCGAACGTCATGTGGTCGATGACGTGCCCGTGCCCGCCAGAGGCATAGATCCCGTGGCACCCGCTACCGTCGGCGTGCCACGGGCAGTGCGTCCCGGTCTTCGAGATCGTGCCGCCTTCGAACGTGATGCGGTCGCCTGCGTAGTCGTCGAACACGACCCCTTCGCATTGCATGTTGGTGATGGTCGTGTCGGCGAAGAGCAGATCGTTGCCGACCGTTCCCGACGTGTGATTGCCGATTCCGATCCCACGATCGGAATCGTGTAGATCGAGCTCCGAGAACTGCACGTGCTGGACCGGGCCACTCCCGTCGATCGTGACGAGCGCGCCGCACTGCACCCCCGTGGAGCCCGAAGCTTCCAGCCTGGAGAACCACACGTACTCGGACTTCTGAAGCTCGATGCCCTTGATCACGGCGGTCCCGTCCCCCTGGAACGTGACGTAGGCGTTCGCGCTTCCGTTCTGGTCCGTGATGGTGTGGTCGGTGAGCTTTCCGCTCAAGTGAACGGTGTCGCCGTTCTTTAGCGCCATGCCGTTGATCTTTCCAATCGTCGCCCAGGGGCTGCCGGGCGACGTCCCCGAGTTGCCGTCGCTGCCGGAGGCGGACACGTAGTAATGGGTGCCGGTCCCCGAGCCGGGCGGCGCGCCTCCGGCGTCGCCGGAGGACGTCGAGCCCCCCTCGCCATCGGTCGACGACGAGCCGCCGTCGCCGCTCGAAGAGGACGATCCGCCCCCGGAGCTCGACGACGAACCGCCGCCGTCGTCGCTGCCCGCCGTTGACGCGGCGCCGCCGCCGGAGCTCGACGACGAGCCGCCGCCGTCGGACCCCGCACCCGCCGCCCCGCCCGAAGTCGTGTCGATGGGCGTGCTCGAGCCGCATCCTTGCAGCCATCCGATGGGAAGAACGCCGAGCACCAAGAAGAGAGAGAGCTGAGGGAGTCGCATGGGAAGCCTCCGTGTCGGTGTGGACGCTTGCGTGCCGCGTACCTTGGACCCATCGGCGCGCGCCCGATCGTGCGCGGAACGCCCCCGGACCCGCTGGCTCATAGCTTGGGATCGATGCCCACCTTGATTCCGGAAAATGCCGTGGCAAGCGGCCCACTCGTCACCACCCAGTAGGTATCGTCGTTCGCGTTGCTTCCGAACTTGCTGAACGCATAGCCCGAGTCCGCCGTGATGTTGTCGGATGACGTTCCGCCGACGATGGTCTTCGGACAGCTCAAGACGACGTTGTCCTTGGCAATGGCCGTCGAGGGGACGTTCGACACGCCATATGCGCAATTCACAATCAGATTGTCGTAGTACTGATGCCCTCCTCCCGTCGGGGCATCCCCGGCCGGCAGCCCTGGGCCGTAGCCGATGGCCCCGTAGGCCGAGCCTGCGCCCGAGATGTCATGGAAGTAGTTGTTGTAGATCTTGACGTTCGACGCGCCGGTCTCCAGCTCGACGCCGGCGGCTCCGCCGGAACCCGTATAGAACTCGTTGGCGTATGCTTCGCAGCCGTCGCTGGAACCCGCGAACCTGACCCCCGAGTTCGTGCGCATCGCGCAGACGTTGTGGTGGTACTTCACGCTGGACGAGCTCCACACCTGAAAGCAGTCGTGGCCCACCATGTCGAAGTCGTTGTGGGACACTTCGATCAGGGACGAGTTGTTGGTGCACAGGATCCCGTCGTCCGCGCCGTGGATGAACTTGCAGTGATCCACGAGGACGTGCGAGGCCCCGTAGATGTTGATCAGTACGAACTCCGCGGCGCCCCGCGCCCGGCTGGAATAGAGGTCGTCCCAGCTCCCGTCGAAAGTGAGGTTCGAGATCCGCACGTTGGAGATCCCCGACCACACGTTGATGATCGCCCCCTCCGACTTCGGAGTATCCACACCTCCCCATCCGTCTGGTGCAGAGATTGGGTCGTACGGCACGGGGGTTATCCCGCCGGCGATCTTCAGCGTCACGCTGTCCCGGCTCGCCCCGGCAATGTTGACGTTCGACTGGCTGATGACATGCCCGTTCAGGACGTAGGGACGGGCCGCCGCTTCGATGAGCACTTCGGCCGGACTGCTCGCGCTCGCGTGCTTCGCCGCCGCGGCGATGGCCTCGTTGATGATCGCGTGCGCGTTCACTCCGCTCGGGTCGTAGTAGAAATAGGTGGCGCTGGCCTTTCCCGCGCTCTGTCCGACGGTCACGGTCGCCGCGCCGACGCTGGAGTCCACGCCGTCGCCGGCGCCGTCACCTGAGTTGGCACCGTCGCCCGCGTCGGTACCGGCGTCGCTCGAGCTCGTGCCCGAGCTTCCACCGGAGCCCGAGCCCGAGCCCGCGCCCGACTCCGATCCTGCACCGTCACCGGGCGCCGCCCCGCCATCGGCGCTCGACGAGCTTGAACTGCCGCACGCGACGCCGACGGCGAGCGCACAGAGAACGGAGAGCGCTGGGCCGACGCCCCGAGCCTGCGTGATGGGAGAGGTCATGAGATGGCGTCGTGCGTGCAGGCCACGTGCCGTCTCGCGAGTTCGCTCACATAGCGAGCTTTCGTGTCCGTAGGTACAGAGTGAGTGTCCGTTTCCGACTCGACGCAACAAATGCCCACGGCGCGGGATCCGCAGGATCACCCGTCAGCGATCTCGCCGATCAATTCGATCTCTCGCTCGTCGCCCACACTCACGCTGCCCTGGCTTCGCGCGGTCATCGCCGTCTAACCTCGCTCCGCGGAGTCACCTTCGGCTCCGCGGAGTCACCCATGCCCAAGCTCGCTGCGATCGTCCTGGCGATCGCTCTCTGCCTCGCGGCCACCCCTTCGTACGCGATGACGGTCGACGAGATCGTCGCGCACAACATCGAGGCGCGCGGAGGGCTCGCCAGGCTGCGCGCGATCCGATCGGTGCGCATGACGACCAAGGCGAAGTTCGGTTCGGGCGACTTCTCGCTCGAAGCGTCGTTCGCGCAGGTCGTCACGCGCCCCGGGAAGCTCAGGAACGAGGTGACCATCCAGGGGCTCACCGGCGTCGACGCGTACGACGGCGCCGACGGATGGAGCACCACTCCCTGGGAAGGGCGGCGCGAGCCGTTTCGTGCGTCGAAGGACGAGTCGAAGTGGATGGGCGAGGACTCCGACCTCGACGGCCCGCTCGTCGACTGGCGCGCGAAGGGGCACAAGGTCGAGTACCTCGGGACCGAGGACATCGACGGCACGCGCGCACACAAGGTGCGGATCGATCTGAAGGACGGGAACACCGAGTACGACTACCTCGATCCCGACACGTTCCTGCAGATCCGCGTCGTGAAGGAGAGCCGCGTGCGCGGCGCGGAGCGCGTGAACGAGACCGACGTGGGTTCGTACCAGCAGGTCGCCGGCGTGTGGATGCCGTTCGAGAGCGAGTCGGGGAGCAAGGGCGAGCCGCGCGACTCCCGCTTCGTCATCGAGCGCATCGAGGTCAACGTCGACGCGCCCGACTCGCTCTTCGCGTTCCCGGCCGCGGGCGCGAAGGTCGGGCGCGTGATCACCGTGAGCGCGACGGCGCCCGCCGCCGATGCGGTCGCGACCACCCCGCTCGCTCTTCCTGCCCCGCATACGGTCGTCGATGCCGGCGTGATCTCCGGGCTCGGCGCGCGCAACATCGGATCGGCCGTCATGAGCGGGCGCGTCGCCGCTCTGGCCGCGTTCAACGAAGACGGCAAGACGACGATCTACGTCGGCGCGGCGTCGGGCGGCGTCTGGAAGTCGACCGACGGCGGCACGAGCTGGAAGCCCGTCTTCGACAAGGAGGCGGCGCAATCGATCGGCGCGGTCGCGGTCGATCCAACGCACACGAAGACCGTGTGGGTCGGCTCGGGCGAAGCGTGGACCCGCAACTCGGTGTCGATCGGCAACGGCATCTACAAGTCGACCGACGCCGGCGCGACGTGGACGAACATGGGCCTCCCCGAGTCGGAGCGCGTCGCGCGCATCCTCGTCAGCCCGACGAACGGCGACGTCGTCTACGCCTGCGTACCCGGAAAGCTGTGGAGCGACAGCGCGGATCGCGGCGTCTACAAGACGACCGACGGCGGCAAGCACTGGTCTCTCGTCCTCAAGGGGTCGAACCTGTCCACCGGCTGCTCGGGGCTGGCGATGGATCCGAAGAACCCCGACGCGCTCTTCGCGGGCATGTGGGACTTCCGTCGCAAGGGGTGGACGTTCCGCTCCGGCGGCGACGGCCCCGAGGCGCACAGCGCCAGCGCCTTCCTCCGAACCGCCGACGGCGGCAAGACGTGGACGCCGATCAGCGCGAAGGCGAACAAGGGAATCCCCGAAGCGCCGTGGGGGCGCGTCGAAGTGGAGATCGCGCCGAGCGATCCGAAGGTCGTGTACGCCTTCATCGAGTCGAAGGACTCGGCGCTCTATCGCTCGGCCGACGGCGGCGTGACGTGGGAGCGGCGTGACAACAGTCAAAGCGTCGTCTGGCGCCCGTTCTATTTCGCGCGCCTCGTCATCGACCCCACGAACCCCGATCGCCTCTTCAAGCCGAACCTGGGCCTCATCGTCTCCGAGGACGGCGGGCGCAGCTTCTCGGGCACCGGCGGCGGCGCGCACGGCGACTGGCACGACCTCTGGATCGATCCCTCGAGCCCGAAGCACGTCATCGGCGGCGACGACGGGGGTCTGTGGACGTCGTTCGACGGCGGCACTCGGTGGTGGAAGTTCAACAACCTCCCGATCTCCCAATTTTATCACGTGAGCCTCGACGACAAGGACCCGTACCAGGTGTACGGCGGGCTTCAGGACAACGGCTCGTGGGTCGCGCCATCGTCGTATCCCGGGGGCGTCACGAATCGGACGTGGGAGGACGTCGACTTTGGTGACGGCTTCTGGACGATGGTCGACCCGACCGACCCCGACGCCGTCTACGCCGAGTATCAGGGGGGCTTCATCGGTCGCGTGAACCGGAAGACGCGCGCGGTGCGCGACATCCAACCGAAGGCGAACTACCAGGAGAAGCTTCGGTTCAACTGGAACACGCCGATCCACGCCAGCCCGACGCGCGACGGCACGATCTACATCGGCGCGCAGTTCCTGTTCCGCTCGCGCGATCGCGGCGACACGTGGGAGCGCATCTCGCCGGACCTGACGACGAACGACAAGCAGAAGCAGAAGCAGGAAGAGTCGGGCGGCGTCACGGTCGACAACTCGTCGGCCGAGATGCACACGACGATCTATTCGATCAGCGAGTCGCCCAGAGACGCGAACGTCGTGTGGGCGGGCACCGACGACGGCAACCTGCAGCTCACGCGCGACGCCGGGAAGACGTGGACGAACGTAGTCGGCAACGTGAAGTGGTTGCCGAAGTCGTCGTGGGTGAGCTGGGTCGAGGCCAGCCGCTTCGACGCCGGCACCGCGTATGCGGCGTTCGATCGCCACACGTTCGGAGACATGGAGCCGTGGGTCTACAAGACGACCGACTACGGCAAGACGTGGACGCGAATCGTCGGGCCTTGGCACGGAGTGCGCGGCTACGCGCACGTCATCAAGGAAGACCCGGTGAAGCCGTCGCTGCTCTTTCTCGGCACCGAGTTCGGTCTGTGGATCTCGGTCGACGCCGGCACGCACTGGGCCGAGTTCAAAGGGAACGATTTCCCGAGCGTCGCCGTGCGCGACTTGCAGGTGCAGGAGCGCGACCGCGATCTGGTGATCGCGACGCATGGGCGCGGCATCTGGATCATCGACGACCTCACGCCGCTCCGGGCGATGACCCCCGACGTGCTCGCGCAACCGGCGATGTTCCTCCCTGAGCGACCGACGCAGCAGCGACTCCCCGCGCACAGCGGAGCGTCCGGCGGCGACGCGGTGTACGTCGGACAAGACGCGTCCGGAGGCGCGGTGATTTCGTACTACCAGTCGACGCGACACCTGTTCGGGCCGATCTCGCTGGAGGTCCTCGACGCCTCGGGGAAGGTGATCGACACGCTCACGGCGACGAAGCGCCGCGGGATCAATCGCGTCACGTGGACGATGCAGTTGCCGGCGCCGCGCGTGCCTCGCGCCGTCCAGCTCGCGTTCCACGGGACGCAAGGGCCGCGCGTCTTGCCGGGGACGTACACCGTCCGGCTGACCAAGGGGGGCAAGTCGTACGAGTCGAAGCTGGAGATTGGCCTCGATCGACGCGCACCGTTCGGAGTCGCGGAGCGCAAGGCGCAGTTCGACGCGGCCGTCCGCACGAGCGCCGTGTTCGGCGAGATGAGCGCGCTCATCG
Source organism: Myxococcales bacterium (assembly GCA_003151595.1). Next base: position 84,036 of record PLXW01000052.1, on the reverse strand, counting down.
ACCACATCGACGGCGCGAAGGGCGGGATCGAGGATCGCGCGAAGACGCTCGTCGACAAGGACCCGCTCTCGGTGAAGCTGAAGGGCGTGACCAAGGAGCTCGACGAGGCGCGGAAGAAGATCGTCGCGACCAAGGAAGGGGGCGCGATCACGGGCGAGCAGCGCATTCGCGAGCACCTCGACGAGCTTTACGGGGCGCTCACGCAGTGGGAAGGGCGGCCGGCCGCGTATCAGATCGATCGCCTCGGCGCGCTCTCGCACGAGCTCGCGGACGTCGCGAAGGAGTTCGACACGATCGTCGCGCGCGACTTGAAGCCGCTGCAGGCCGAGCTCGAGCAGCGCGGCTTCGCGCCGGTGCCTACGAACGCGGTCGCAGAGAAAGACGAGGAGCCGGTTCGCGGCGAGGCGTCGAGCGCGGCGCTGGAGTGTCTCGCGTCGCACGGGAACCGCTGCGACGACGCGGAGCGCGCGGCGGCGAGCCGGGCACGAACGGAGCGGGATCGCGAGTGAAGCCGAAGGTCACTTCATGACCTTCATCACGCTCCGGTCGCCGTCAGCGAAATCGATCCGTCGCGATCACCAGCTCGTGCACCGTCCCCGGCTCCATCGCCGAGTGCCCGGCGTCATTCACCACGCGCAGGTCGGCCTCGGGCCACGCACGGTGGAGCGCCCACGCGCTNNCCACGCACGGTGGAGCGCCCAGGCGTTCTCCATCGGACACACCACGTCGTAACGCCCTTGAACGATGACGCCGCGGATGCGGCGGATCTTGGCCACGTTCGCCGCCGCGAGGAGCGCGCGCTCCCCGGTCAGGAAGCCTCGGTTGAGGAAGTAGTGGCACTCGATGCGCGCCGCCGCGAGGCTGAACTCGTCGCTCGCCGTCTTCGCGATGACCGCCGGGTCGGGCGTGAAGCAGCTCGTCTTGCCCTCCCACACGCTCCACGCGCGCGCCGCTTCTTGCCGCGTTCGAGGGTCGTCGCTCGTCAGGCGAAGGTGGTAGGCCCCGAGCAAATCCGCTCGCTCGTCCGGCGGAATCGGCGCGACGAACTCCTCCCAAGCGTCCGGGAAGAGCGCGTCGGCGCCGCGTTGGTAGAACCAGTCGATCTCGTGCTTTCGCAGCAGGCAGATCCCGCGCAGGACGAGCTCGGTCACACGGTCGGGGTGCGTCTGTGCGTACGCGAGTCCCAGCGTGCTCCCCCACGATCCGCCGAAGACCTGCCAGCGCGCGATCCCGAGCCGCTCGCGCAAGCGCTCGATGTCGCCGACGAGATCCCACGTCGTGTTCTCTTCGAGCGACGCATGCGGCACGCTCTTGCCGCACCCGCGCTGATCGAAGAGCACGATCCGGTAGGCCTCGGGGTCGAAGAAGCGCCGCTGCTTCGGTTCGGTGCCGCCACCCGGACCGCCGTGGAGGAACACGACCGGCTTGCCGTCCGGGTTTCCCGACTCCTCGTAGTAGAGGTCGTGGAGAGGGGAGACGGCGATGCGGCCGGTACGGTACGGCTCGATCGCGGGATAGAGGCCGCGCCTCGCGGGAGCTTTGCAGTCAACGGGCGGCATTGACGACGATCGGATTTGCCGCACCCGACGCACGCACGCACGGCGTCGGCGCGCCGATCCCGGCGAGCATCCGTCGATAGAAGTGAAGGAACCGGTCGGGACGCCGGAGGGGGTGGCAGTAGAGCCAGAGCTCTCCCCAGTCGATGGGGCAACGTTTGGGGAGGGCGTTCCAGCTTCGGCACCGGCCGAACGAGATCGCCGAGGGGGCGAGCTCGCCGCGGAAGACGGCGAGCAGATCGCTCGCCCAGCACTCGAGCCCACCTACGTAGTCGGCGACGGGGTCCACGTTCTCCGCCGCGACGAATGCGCACGATGCGAGATCGTACTCATAGACGTACGCTCCGCCCTCCTCATCGCAGAGCGCGACGAGCGAGAACGTCGGGCGTCGCCCTTCGAGCTCCGACGCGTCGAGCGATAGAAGCGCGCGAAAGGTCTGCCGCGAGCAGAGGTGGGCGGCGAACGCATCGAGCTCCACCTCCAGCTGATCGAGCTCGCCCTGATCGAGCTCACGGACGGAGGTGGCCGGGGAGTAGCTCAGGAGGGGCTCCGCCGGCCCGACGTAGTCCCGCGGCGGCCACTCGTCTCGCGGCGCGCTGCGGAGAAACGGAGAGTCGGGGTGAATCGCAGCCAGCGCCCCGTCACGCTGGATCACCGTCTCGCCCGGGAGGAGCGCGCGGAACGTCCGTCGCGGCATGAGCGCGGAGAAGGACGCGCAGACGGCGGTCGAGTCGGCGCGGAAGACGTGCCGATTCATCCAGGCGCGGTCACCCGCGAACGCGAACCCTCCTCCGCACATGAGGATCGCCTCCGGTTCCGCGCGGCGCAGGCAGAGACCCGCATAGTGATCGAGTAGCCCGCGGGCGAGGGCCGAGGCATCCATCGGCTGCGTGCGGAGCACCTTCCCGCCGCCGGCGAACGAAAGATCGCTCACGTTGTTCGTGTAACACCAGACGGGGGGACGCGGGATGATGGCGCGCACGGCCTGCTCGAGCCGCTCATGGGGGTCGACGTCGACTGTCGTGAAGAAGCTGCCGTGTCCGCGTCGGTCCCGTACCAGGAATGGGAGGACGTCCCATTCGTCGATCGTCTCGGCGTCGGTCACGTCAGGCGCGAAGAGATGGAGATCGAGATCCCCGATCGTCACGACGTCGCCGGGGCGGACGCGATGGACGCTGAACCCCATCTCGCTGAGCAGCGCGTGCCCTGCGCGCGAGGAGTGCGCCGAGAGGAGCACGGGGACTCTTCGATCGATCCGCGCGAGCGAAGGCACGTCGAGGTGATCTTCGTGCTCGTGCGTGATGAGCAACGCGTCGACGGGCGGGAGAGCCTCGAAGGAAAAAACGCGCGGCGGGTAGACCACGCCGAGCGCGCCCAGATGCCCGAACGCGGGCGTCAAGAGCGGGTCGACCATCAGCCGCGATTCGCCGGACGAGAAGAGCCACCCCTGGTGCCCGAGGAACGTGACGTCGAACGAGCTCACGGCGTGAAAGTAGACCGAGTGCACGTCGGCCACAACCAGAGCACGCGCTGCGCTTCGGAGTGCATCGCTTGCACAAGAGTCGCGGTATCGAGCGCGGATCACGCGCGGCCCGCGTGTTGCTTAGTCGTCCGTTGGGATGACAAGCATCTTTCGCGCGTGTGACTAGCTTGCAGATCACGCAACACGCGCAATCACTCACTGGAGATCACGACCATGAAGACGAAGAAGCAGATCACGAAGTCGAACACCGGCAAGATCAAGCTCGCGCAGGAGGACACCGAGCTCACGGGGGCGGAGGCGCTCTCGATCCGCAGCGGCCTCAAGGCGGGCCGGTCCTTCGCGCCCGCGTCGTTCGCGCCCTCGTCGTTCCTTCGCACCTGACCGGCCCGTGCTCGGCGCATCAAGTCGCGTCGCGGCTTGATGCGCAGAGCATTCGGCGCGAAGCTCCGGAGCCACCGTGCAGGATCGACTCGTTCGCGGGGGACCGTTCGTCGTCGCGCCGCTGCGAGCCGGGTTCAGCATCGCGAGCCACGTCCTCGGTCACAGCCGCCTCGTGTGCGACCGGCGGGTCCTCGAGATCCTCGCGTGGCACGCCCGGCCGCGGCGAGCGAGCGAGGTCGCAGAGCACTTCGAAGAGAGCGAGCGAGGAGTAGCGTTCGTCCTCGGGCACCTCGTCCAGGCGCAGCTGCTGGTACCCGAAACGTTCGATGCGCCCCGGCGAATTCGCAGCGCGTTCGCGAGTCGCCGTACCGAGCTGCCTCCCGTCGCTCCGAGCATGCCGCTCGCCGCAAACGCGATCGATCGCTGGTGCGCGCCCGACGAGACTCTGTCGGACGTGGAGCGCGCAGCCTTTGCTCTGACGCCGCGCTCGCGCCTGCACTTATCACCCCACGTCGTGTCCTTGGGAGTGTGTCCGGGCGAGACGATCGCCCTGCACCCACTCGGGCCGCGCGTTCATCTCCGCGAACGACTCTGGCGGCTTGCGCGCGCCTTTCGAACGCCGTGCAGCATCGCCGCCGCGGGGAAACGCCTCGGCATTCGGTCGGAAGAGGAGCTCCTGTCCGCGTGCCGCTTCCTCGTCCTCCGCCGGCTGCTGTGGCCCAGCCGAGCCGCGGAACGCCGCGGGTTCGATGCGCTGGCGGCGCGGCTCGATGTTCGTGCCGATGGACCGTCGGCGCGGCAGTGGAGCGAGCCTCATCACCAGTGGACTGACTCTGCGACTCCGTACGACTGGACCGACGTGAATCGCATGGCGGCCTTCGGTCGGGTCGCCGTCATCGGGCAGTGTCAGATCAGTTTCGTGGGTGGAGCGCTCCAGCGCCTCGCCCAGCGCCATCACGTTCACCTCGATCTCTTCGGCGAGGCGACCCCCTCGGCCGCGCTTGCGCGCAGCTCGTGGGCCGCCGTCTTTCTGTCCCTGGCCGATTGCACGGCGCCGCTGCACGACGCCGCCGCGAGAGGCGACTGGAACGCGGCAGAGGGGCAGGTCCCGCGCGTCATCGCCGTCATGGACGAGCTCGTGACCGCGGTGCGACGCCATACGACGGCGCCGCTCGCCGTGATGTCAGTCGGCGCACCGTCACTCTCTCCCATTCCCGAGGGCGCCGCCGCGCACCATCTCCGCGCGCGACTGTACGCGGAGCTGAATCAGCGCCTCGCCGAAGCGCTGCGCGCTCCGGACACGTTCCTCCTGGACGAGTCGCGTCTCACCGTCGCGCGCGGCGGCCGCGTCGTCCTGGACGACGAGTACACAGGCTCCGGACATCATTGCGCGTACAACCCGCGCTTCTGGATCGAACTGACCCAGTGGGCTGATCCCTCCTCTGAACGACAGACGTTCCCGGCAGGCGACCCGCAAGCCGGCGCCTCCGATCAAATCGCCGCCGGCCTCTTCGACTTTCTCCGCAGGCGCCACGACGAGCCGAAGGCTCGCGTCGTCGTCTTCGATCCGGACACGCTGGTGTGGCCCGGGAGAATCCGGGACAAGCCGTCGGCCCACGAGTCGCTGCAACGCAGCCTGGGCCGTCCTGACTATCAATTCTACTGCGGGGTCAACGAAGCGCTCCTCGCCGTGCGCGCGCGCGGCGTGAAGCTGGTGTGCGCGTCATCTTTGCCGGAGGCTGCTCTGCGAGAGAAGTGGAACGTGCCGGGGAGCTCGACGAGCTTCGTGAGCGCAGAACACCTCGAGGGCATCGTCCACAGTCCCACCGAGCTGACCGACCTCCTGGCGAAGCTGAAGGTTCGCGCAGAAGAGTGCGTGTGGATCGGCCTCGGGCGGCGCCCGTTGCGGGCTGGGATGCGCGTCTTCCGCGGGGATAGGTGGTCGATCAAACGCTATCTCCTCACCGCCCCGGAGCTGGCTTCCGAGCTTCGTGACCTCGCGCCGATGACCGCGAGTCCTCCTGCGAGTCCTCCCGCGATATCCCCGGCCGAGCCGGTCTCCGATGCGGAGATCGAGGCGACGGTCGACGCGGCGATCCGGCGCCATCTGAGGCTCGGCGAGACGGACATTCCTCACACCCATGATTTGCGGACGCTCGGTCTCGACTCGCTCACGGCGCTCGATCTCGTTCACGAGATCGAAGCGAAGCTCGGCGTCGCGTTCGTAGACGAGGACCTGACCGTCGCGACGATCTACCGCCGCTCGACGCTCCTCGATGCGGCGCTCCGGGCACGCCGCGCGCGGCCCTCTGCGATCTCCGCGATCGCCGAGAGCGGCGATCGCAGAGTCGCCTCGGAGGCGCGGCGACGGGCGCACGTCGATCCGCTAGGCACGTATGACCGTGTCACCGACTTGATCGAGCACCACGCTGCGGCGGCGCGTCACCCGTGGCAGGTCAAAGTGGTGCGTTCGACGAAGCCGAACGACTACGAGTATGCGGGATGGAGCACGCTCCTCGAGCGCGCGCGCGGCTACGCCGATCTCTTCGCGAGCCTGGGTGCCGAACCGGGGGACATCGTCACGCTGATGCTGCCTCAGGGCTTGCCGCTCGTCTCGGCGTTCCTCGGCGCGCTTCTCTACGATTTCGTCCCTTCGATCGTCGCGGCGCCGAGCGTGAAGCTCTCGGAGTCGGCCTTCGTCTCGTGGTTCGGCGAGGTCGCCGCGAGGAGCCGCACGCGTCTCGTCTTATGCGCTCCACCTCACGAGCCGCTGGTGCGCGCGTGCATCGCGGCCTCGCGCGCGCCTGACATACAGGTGTCTTCTCACCAGCCGACGCCGACAGCGCGGAGCGCCGCCGCCCCGGGCCGGCGAGCGAACCGGCCGCTCCTCCTCCAGCATTCGTCCGGGACGACCGGCCTCCAGAAAGGGGTCCTACTCGACGAGCGAGCGACGACAGCGCAGCTGCGACACCTCGCGCGCGCGTTGCGATGCGATTCGCGCGACGTCGTCGTGAGCTGGGCGCCGCTCTACCACGACATGGGCCTCATCGCGTGTCTGCTTCTTCCGCTGCTCGCCGACCTCCCTCTCGTGATGATGTCACCGTTCGATTGGCTCGCGTGCCCCGAGCTCCTGCTGCGAGAGGTGACGCGTGAGCGCGGCACACTTTCGTGGATGCCGAATTTTGCGTTCATGTACTCCGCGCAGAGGATCTCGGAGGAGTCGTTGGAGGGGCTCGACCTGTCGTCCTGGCGCGCGGTCGTCAACTGCTCGGAGCCGGTCACCCAGCGCGCGGCCGACGCCTTTCATCGACGGTTCGCGAGCGTCGGGCTCCGGCGATCGGCCCTCTCGGCTTCGTTCGCGATGGCGGAGAACACGTTCGCGGTGACCCAAGTTCCGCCCGGCCGGGGCCTCGTTTCCACGCCCGTGGACGCGCAACTGTGGCGCACCAAGGGTATCGCGAAGCGCGCCAGCGGTTCGAAGGGATCGCCGGTCGTGCTCACGGGGTCGGGAGAGGTCATCGAAGGGACGTCGATCGCGATCGTGGATTCCCAAGGTCGAACGCTGACCCACGGCCACGCGGGGGAGATCCGCGTGCGGGGGGATTCGCTCATGGGCGGATACTTCGACGATCCCGGCGCGACGGCCGCCGCGCTCCGGGACGGGTGGTATTCCACGGGTGACGTAGGCGTCATTCTCGACCGCGAGCTCTATGTCACGGGGCGCAAGAAGGACCTCGTCATCGTCGCAGGGCACAACGTCCATCCACACGATGTAGAGGAGAGCGTCGGTGCGATGCCCGGTATGAAGCCGGGCCGTGTCGTGGTCTTCGGGATCGAGGACGAGACGCTCGGGACGGAGCGGCTCGTCTTGCTCGCCGAAGTCCACGACGAGGTCGAGCCGAACCAGAGCGCCGATCTGAAGGAGAGGATCCGGGCGCACGTCTCGTCCGTGTTCGGCTGCGCCGCGTACGACGTGCGACTGCTCCGGGAGCGCGCGCTGCTGAAGAGCACGTCGGGAAAGCTTTCACGATCGCGGAATCGGGCGCTCTACCTGGAGCAGATGGAGGCCGCCACGACGTTCCCCGGGCCGCCCCCAGTTGGGTGAATTGCGCCAGCGTCCCCGGGCTCGCATTGTCAGTATGGAGACAAATTCGTGCTCGAGAGCTACGCCGACGATCCGCGGCCCGACGATACTCGCCGCGCCGTCCAGCACGCGCTCGACGCGACGTCGGCGATTCTCGACGCTGCCGAGCCGCACGTCGTGAGGTACTGCGAGGAGATGCCCGAGCGGTACGAGGACGACGAGTGCCCAGCAGTGACGCTCGAGAAGCAAAGCGACGTCTGGTCTCACGTGCAGTTCGGCAGTGTGTTCTACGTGAGCCCGCGCGCCGACGGCGACGCTGAAGACAGGATGCGGATGAGCTCGTGCCGTCGGCAGACTGCTCTCGGCATGCTCAGGATAGACACTCGTGCCGCCTGTTCTTACCCTGGTGCTCCCTATCCCCAATGAAAGCGCCGACCACCGCGCAACTGAATGCCGCTCGGCGGCTGCTTGCGCGTGAGGCCCAAGAGGCCGAGAGCGCCGAGGAACGCGCCACGGCCGCGCGGCGCGTCTGCGAGACGATCGTCGCGCATCTCTCGACGCTCGTCGGCCCGTCCGCTGCCCGCGCGCTGTTTGCGCGCAGCGTGAAGTTGAGTGCGCCCGATTTTCCCTGTCTCGGAAAAGTCGACCTGGCCGTCGAGCGAGCCCCAAACCTCCCTGAGCAGCTCGAGGCCTGTCTGCGCGGCGAGAACCCCGACGCCGTCACCGAAGCCTCGTTGGCGCTCTACGCCACGCTGCTTGCCCTGCTCGGAACGCTGATCGGAGAGCGGCTGACGTCCGAGGTGTTACGCGATTCGTGGCCCGTGTTCCGCGTGTCGAGCGCCCCCAAAGAGGAGACGGAGTGATGAGCACCGACAGGGTTTCGATCCGCAAGTTGCCGTCGGGGGTGCCTGGCCTGGACGAGGCGCTCGGCGGCGGCATTCCAGAGTTCTCGTTCAACTTGATCGCCGGCGCCCCGGGATGCGGAAAGACGACGCTGGGGCACCAGATCATGTTCGCGAACGCATCGCCCGAGCACAAGGCGATCTATTTCTCGATCATCGGCGAGCCGCCGATCAAGATGCTGCGCTACCAGCAGCAGTATTCGTTCTTCGATCCCGCGAAGCTCAAGGAGTCGATCCGCTTCGTCCACCTCGGCGACGAGCTGAAGCAGGGGGGGCTCGGTGCAGTCCTCGCGCGCATCGAGAGAGAGGTGGAAAAAGCGAGCCCCAGCTTCGTGTTCGTCGACTCGTTTCGGTCGATGGTCCAGCGGGCGCTCAGGGATCGGGACGGGATCCAGATGCAAGATTTCGTTCAGCAGCTCGCACTGCATCTGACCAGCTGCGAGGCCACGACGTTCCTGCTCGGGGAGTACACAGCGGCCGAGCAAGACAGCGATGTCTTCACCGTGGCGGATGGGATCGTCTGGCTTTCCCAAGCCGTCGATCGCAATTCCGTCGTGCGCAAGCTTCAGGTGATGAAGGTGCGCGGTCAGGCGCAGATCCCGGGCCTCCACACGGCGCGAATCGATGACGCGGGCGTCCGCGTCTTCCCGCGACTCCTCAAACCCGAAAACGCTCCGGCCGCGCTCGCTCATCGTCTCTCGATCGGCGTGCCTGCGATCGACGAGATGATGGGCGGGGGGGTTCCAGCCGGCTATTCGGTGCTCATCGCCGGCCCGTCGGGATCGGGCAAGACCGTGCTCTCCAATCAGTTCCTCGTCGAAGGTGCGCAGCGCGGCGAGACGGGGGTTCTCGCCGTTTTCGAGAAGCGCCCCGAGGACTACTTGGCGACGACGCCGCACGGCGCCGAGTTCAAGAAGCTGGTGAAGAGCAAGAAGCTCGAGATCGTGTATCTGCGGCCGCTCGACCTCTCGATCGACGAGACGCTCGTGGCGCTCCGCGAAGCGGTGATTCGCATCGGGGCCAAACGCGCGGTCATTGACTCGCTCTCCGGCCTCGAGCTCGCGCTTGCGCCGACGTTCCGCGAGGATTTTCGTGAGTCGACGTACCGCATGATCGGGGCGCTCACGGGGGGTGGCGTGACGGTGATGGCGACCGTGGAGCTCGAGGACTCGTACAACGAGCTCCAGTTCAGCCCGCACGGCGTCGCCTTCCTGACGGACGCCATTTTGATGCAACGCTACGTCGAGATCGACGGGCAGCTCAAACGCGCGATCTCGGTCGTCAAGGTCCGCTCGAGCCCCCACAGCAAGGACCTGAGAGAGTACGACATAACGCAGGACGGCTTGGTGGTCACGAGCGGCGCGATTAAGGGCTATGAAGGGATCTTGAGCGGCGCTCCAAGCAAGCTGGCGGTAAGAAAGGCGGGAAAGCGCAATGACGCCCGAAAACAACGGTCACGTGCGCGACGCTGATTCTACGGCGCGCGAGCTGGCCCGCGCGCAACGCGTGCGTGAGGTGAACGGGGAGCTCGTTCTCTCGTCGCTCCGCGCGCACGAGGCGACGGATGCGGCCGAAGCGACTACGAGAGAGCTCAAGGCGAGCGAAGAGCAGCTCCGAACATTCGCTGACACGCTGCCTATTCTCGCCTGGTACGCCAATCCCGACGGGCACATCCCCTGGTACAATCGACGCTGGTACGATTACACCGGCACGACCCTCGACGAACAGGAGGGATGGAAGTGGAAGTCCGTCCACGACCCGGACGACCTACCGCGCGTTGTTGCGGGGTGGAAGCACGCACTGGCGAGCGGTGAGCCCTGGGCGGACGAGTTTCGCCTACGACGTCACGACGGGCAGTTCCGATGGTTTCTCTCTCGCGCGGTGCCGTTGCGCGACGCCGATGGACAGATCGTCCGTTGGTTCGGCACCAACATGGACGTCGACGATCAAAAGCGCGCGGAGGCGGCCATTCGAGGTCAGGCGGAGGCCGAGCGAAAACGATTGCAGATGATGTTCGACGAATCACCGACGGCCGCCTGCGTTCTTCGCGGTCCAGATCTTAGGATCGAGCTCGTCAATCCGATGATCCTCGATATGTGGGGAAAGAGCGACGCCATCCTGGGGCAACCTCTAATGGCGGCACTCCCCGAGCTTCACGGCCAGGGCTTCGATGATCTGCTTCGCGGCGTTCTGAAGACCGGCGTCGCCTATCATGGGAAAGAGGTTCTGGCGCGGCTTGATCGCAATCGGGACGGTGTTCTTCAAGACACTTACTTCGACTTCGTCTACGCACCACTCCGCGGTGCAGACGGGAGCATCGAGGGCGTGTTCATCCATGCGTACGACGTGACGGAGAAAGTGGACGCGCGTCGGGATGTCGAGGCGTCGCGGGTGGAAGCCGACCGGTTGCTCACTGCCGAGCTCGCGACGGCGGAGCTTCGCGAGCGGCTCTTGGGTATCCTCGGTCACGATTTGCGAAACCCGCTCAGCGCCGTGACGATGGGCGCCGGCATCCTCGTCGCGCACGGCAACCTCACCGAAGAGGACAAGCGCGTAGTGATGCGCGTCCTCTCCGGGGCCCGCCGAATGGATCGCATGATCATGCAGATCCTCGACTTCACGCGCGCGCGCTTGGGTGGAGGCATGCTGTTCGAGCTGCGCCCGACCGACCTCGGCGAGGTGTGCCGGAACGCAACCGAGGAGCTCACGCTTGGTGCTTCGGTGCCCGTGCAATGCACCACGCATGGGGACATGATGGGGCGCTGGGACGCCGACCGCCTGGCGGAGGTGATCTCCAACATCGCCGGGAATGCCGCCGAGCACGCACGGGTAGGCACGGGCGTCGCTCTTCACGCCTATGGCGATGGGTCCGAAGTCGTCGTGGAGATCAGTAATGAGGGCGACCCGATCCCGGCCGACGTGCTCCCATTCATCTTCGAGCCGTTCCGCCGCGCCAGACAGAGCGAACATTCCAAGGCCGGCAACCTCGGGCTGGGGCTCTACATCGCGAGCGAAATCACGCGTGCGCATCGCGGCACTCTCGTTGCGCGCTCCGCGGAAGGACGAACGACGTTCACCATGCGCCTTCCTCGCTCCCCTCCGCCGCTGGCATCGTCGAGCGAGTCGGGGAACGGGCGATAGACGCGCGACCTTCACTGACCGGGAACAAGGCCTCCTGAGCAGCAAGACGGTCACAGACCGCGCGCTCACGCGCATCTTCTCGCTAATGCCCATTGCAACCGATAGGCCGTTGAGTACGCCCTCCAGCGTCGTGTCAGTCAACGTCCGCCTCATCCACAAACACCGACCGCGGCTGCCCCTACGCCAGCGACGGCTACTGATCTCGCGGGTCCTTCACGCTTCAGCGGTATAAGGTTCATATCCGTGAGCACCGAAGGAGATGACCCGAAGAAAAAGCCTTGGCTCCCGGCAGGTCTGCTCGCTCGAGGACTCATCGTCGGCGCACTTCTCGGCCTCCTCATCTGTGGCGCGTACTGGTGCCGTGGTCGCGATCACGATCTCAAGGTCATCGTGAGCGGTGGCGGGCCAGGCGGCTCGGTTATCGCGCATTAGAGACACGCGCTCCTCGCCGCTGCGTTGCGACCCGCGTGAGCCGGGACCGCGAAAGCCTCGCACGTTCAGACGGGGACGATGGCGGCGCCCACTGGCGCGATCCCGTAAAGTGACGGGCGGTTCGCTACAATCTGCCGGCCTGGAGCACGCCGCTCGTGAGACCCTGATCCCCCGGTGACTCCCCCGAGCCCCCCCTCGCCGGTGAGGCACCGCCACCTCGTCCTCGCGCTGCTCTGCGCCCTCGGCGTCGTCCTCTACATCGACCGCGTCTGCATCTCCGTCGCGCTGCCGCGCATCCAGGAGGACCTGCGCATCGCCCCCGAGCACCTCGGGTGGATCAGCGTCGCCTTCTCGATCGCCTACGCCGCCTTCGAGATCCCGAGCGGCCACCTCGGCGATCGCGCCGGCCCGCGGCGCGTGCTCACGCGCATCGTCGTGTGGTGGTCCGCGTTCACCGCGCTCACCGGCGCGGCGATGGGGCTCCCGTCGCTGCTCGTCACACGCTTCCTCTTTGGCGCGGGCGAGGCGGGCGCGTGGCCGAACGCGTCGATCGCGATCGCGCGGTGGTTCCCGCTCCGCAAGCGCGCGACCGCGATGGGCGCGTTCGGCGCCGCGACGCAGGTGGGGGGCGCGCTGTCGCCACTGATCGTCGTCCCGATTCAACAGCGCTTCGGATGGCGCGCGTCGTTCTTCGTGTTCGCGGTGCTCGGCGTCGCGTGGGCGATCGCGTGGTACGCGTGGTTCCGCGACACCCCCGCCCAGAAGGCCGGCGTGCGCGCCGTGGAGCTCGAAGAGACCGCCGGCGCTCCGCCGCCACCCGCGCACGGGCTCCCGTGGAGAGTCGCGCTGCGCAGCGGGACGATGTGGAGCCTGATGGCGTCGTGGTTCGCGGCCGTCTACTGCGGCTACTTCTCGGTCTTCTGGATGCCGACGTACCTCGTGAAGGCGCGCGCCTTCGGCGAGGGGGAGCTGCGGTGGGTCGCGGTCGCGTGGATCGCCGGGATGCTCGGCAACGCGGGGGGCGGCGCCACCAGCGACGCGCTCGTCACGCGCTTCGGTCTCGGTCGCGGGCGGCGCGTGGCCGCGGGCGTCGGCCTCGGCGCCGCCGGGATCGCCTACGCAGCCCTGGCCGTGACGCACGACAAGGTCGCCGTGATCGCGATCCTGTCTGTCGCCTTCGCGCTGTGGGGCTTCTTCCAGGCCAACGGCTTCGCGGTCTGCATCGACGTCGGCCGCAGCCACGCCGGCACAGTGGCCGCCGCGATGAACACCGCGGGGCAGCTCGGCGGCGCGATCTCGGCGGTCGTGTTCGGGTACATCGCCAAGGTCTCGGGGAGCTACGACGTGCCGATCGTCGTGATGGCCGTGGTCGCCGTCGCCGGCACGGCGCCGTGGTGGTTCATCGATGCGTCGCGCGAGCTCGTCGTCGCGGACGCGCCGCCGGTCGCTCCCGTCGCGGTCGCGCACTGAGCTCGCGTCTCCCGGCCTTCGCCCCCCCGGCCCCAGATCGCGGTACCTTCGTGCGCATGAAGAAGCCCCGTTCGACGCGTTACGCCGGGTGGTTCGCGGCCGTCGCGGGGGTCTTCGCGATCGCGCTGCTCGCGGACTGCGTCTCGAACGACTCGTCGCCGACGCCGTCGGACGACGGAGGGGTGCTCTCATTCGACGGCGCGCCGTCGACCTGCGCGACGGTCGGATCGTGCGACGCGACGGTCGTCGACTCTGCGCTCCCCGGCGACGACGCCGCGACGCCGGACGGCGCCTCGCCCTCCGACGACGCGCCCGCCTCCGACACCGACGCCGCCGACGCCGGTCCGCTCGACACGGGGATCGCCGACACGGGCGACGTCGACACGGGCGTCACGCCGGAGTGTCCGATCGCGCCCGGTCAGACGACCGACGCCGGTGCGCTCGCGCTCGCGCGCGGCGTCACTATCTACAGCGTCGCCAGCGACGGCACGGACGTCTTCTGGGTGAACCGCGACCCGAGCGGCGGATCGATCGCGACGATCCCCGTGGGCGGTGGAGCGATGACGCTGCTCGCCACGAACCGCCCGACCCCCGCCGTCCTCACGCTCGACGGCACGCGCGTCGTGTGGGCCGAGTACTACTCCATCGAAGCGATCGCGAAGACCGGCGCCGCGGCGCCGACGTTCATCGCCACCGCGGACATGTCGTTCGGCATCGCGGTCGGCGGAGGGGTCGTGGCGTGGATCGAAGCGAACCTCGGCGCCGTCTTCGCTGCCCCCACGAGCGGGCTCCCCGACGGGAGCGCGCCGATCGTCATCGCCTCGCAGACCGTGGCCGGGAGCATCGGAGACTTCCTCGCGGGCGATGCGAACAACTTCTACTGGATCGGCAACAACCACACGCTCGTCCTGCAGGCGTCGAAGAACGGCATCCCGGACGGCGGCTCCTCGTCCCCCACGCAGGTCGGCACCGGGAACTACATGTTCGATCTCCAGGTCGGCCCGGGCTTCGTCGTGTGGACCGACGTCGGTCTCGGGGAGATCGTGCGCGCGCCCATCGGCGGAGGAGCGCAGACCGTCCTCGCCTCGGGGCGAAGCTCGCCTGCGCGACTCGCGATCGATGCCACGAACGTCTACTGGACCGAGACGTCGGGCGCGGCCACGGCGATCGTGTCGGCGCCGCTCACCGGCGTCCCCGACGGCGGGTCGCCGACGGTGCTCGCGGTCGACCCGTCGAGCGTGACGGCCATCGCGGCCGACGGCACCCACGTGTACTGGGCCGACCTGTGCAACATGGTCTTCCAGATCGCGAAGTGATCGCGCGTTGGCGACGCCCGTCGTCGTCTGGGTGACCAGAGCTCTTGCCATGCGCGCCAATCGATTGGCGAGAGTCGCCAGTCGTGCATTCAGTTCCCCGTGCAAGGGTTATGGGGACATGCGATGCGCGCTCCCCTTCCTCCTCGGTCTCCTTGCCTGCACGGGTTCGAGCGGCGGCCTCCAATCGGAGCCAGAAGGTGGAGGCCCACCAGGAAGCTCACTCGACGCAGGCGAGAGCGGCTCCGGGGCCGCATCGGAGGGGGGCGCCGTCACGGGCACGGACGCCGCGCTCGATGGCGCACCTGTGCCCGATTCTGCTGCCGGGCCGAGCATGTCATTCGTCAGCCAGGCGACGTGCACCACCAATCCTTGCCAGTCGGGCAGTCCGCCGAACACCAAGGGCATCGCGACCTACCCGGCGCCGCCCAACTGCCCGACCGGCCCGCTGCCTGGCACGACGAACGTGATCGGCCTCGGCGCGATCAATAATGGAGTGGCGAGCGACTGCCGCGTCTACGGCTACTACCGCCCGAAGAACCTCGTCGGCAAGGCGACCGCGGTCTTCACCGCGGGAGGCGCAGGCGTGGCATGCGGAACGGGCCAGGTCGCCTTCGACGGCGACAACTGGATCGCCGTGGCCGACGCCAACCGTCTCGTCGTGATCATGCTCAGCTACTGCCCGAGCAACGCATGGACTCACCCGTACATGGACGTTCCGAATACGGGCACGACGCCTTCAGACGGGCCGTACCTCGCCGCCGTGGTCAATGACGCAACCGCCAACCCGAGCATCGACATCGATCCGTCGCGGTTGATCCTCACCGGCGGCTCGTCCGGCGGATCGCTCACCTGGGGCGTCGCCTGTGATCCGACCTACAGCTCGCTCTTCAAGGGCTACGCGCCCGTCTCCGCGGCCATGAACGTCCAGGTGAGCAACAACTCCCCCGTGCCGGGGACCGAGCGCTGCTCGAGCGCGAACAAGAGCTTCTTCCTCAACAACGTGCATGGCACCGCCGACAACGCGGTCAAGTACGCCGGAGCATGCATCGCCTCCCACTGCATCACCTCCTTCGCAGAGACCGAAGCCTTCTGGTCGGGCTACCTTGGCTGCGGCGCCAGTCCCGTGAAGACGATGTTCGGCACGCCGCAGGCGGTGAACATCAAGGACGACTTCGGGGGCTGCGGGTTCGGGGGGCCTCCCGATCAGTACGAAGCGGTGACGGTCACCGGCGGGGGTCATCAGCACGAAGGGCTCGACGCGAATCTGGGCAACGCGACCAACGGCTTCGACACCGCGATGACCAACTGGATCTTCTTCTCGACCCGCCGCTGGTGACGGGGTGCGCGGCTGCGTGAACCCGCGCCGAGCGCCTGTTGTCACTTCCCTCGATTCGCCTCGGCCCGGGCCCAGACGCGCGCCTCTTTCTCGCGCGCGCGTGGCCTACGTTTCGCGCGAGAGGGGGAGCGGGTGAAAATCCCGTGTTGGCGGTTCGATTCCGTCTCTGGGCACCGCTGCTGCGGCGCCGTGAGCGCCTCGCCGGGAGAGACGCCATCTGTCTTTTCTGTACTGCGGAGAGCCTCCGTACAGGAAAGAGCGATTCCGTCGCGTCGTCGGGACACGTCAATGTCGCGGTGGGAACCGGGGTTGCTGCTTCGATCTGCAGCGTCAGCATCCGCTGCGAGGTCACGGCGGAAGTTCCCGCGCGATCCCCGCCGGCATCGCCGGGGCGTCGTGGCCCGCGTCGTCCGAGGCCGCAAGCGACAGGCGCGCATGCCGCGCAAGCTCTCTCGCCCTCGCCGGCCACGCAGCGTGCGAGGGCGCGCACGGCCGGGAGCCGCACGATCGCCTCACCTCCGCGCGCGTCTTCCACAGCGCGAGCGCGCGCCCCCGTCCGCTAGAGGCGCTGATTCTGCGCCGCGACGCAATCCGCGCGTGCGCATCGCCGCATTTCCCGCGTCTTTCGCGATGTGCACAGGGCGCTGACGGACGGGAGCGCGCGGAACGCTCATTGCTCTAGCGAGTGGCCGGCTAGCTCGGGCGTCTTCGCCGGCAGGCCCAAGGAGGCACTCGCATGCGACCCGTCCGTCGACGTGGGGTTGGGATTGTTTTTGCCGTGCTCGTCGCAATGCTGCTGACGACGTTCACCAGCGTGCGTGAAGCCGGTGCGGTCCCGTCGTTCGCCCGCAAGTACCAGACGAGCTGCCTCACGTGCCACACCATCTATCCGGTGCTCAATCCGTTCGGAGAAGCGTTCCGGCGAAACGGCTATCGCTTTCCGAGCGAGAGCGGCAGCGTGGACAGCGACGCCGTGAAGTCCTCGATGATCGCGCTCGGGCAGGAGGAGTACAAGAAGACCTTCCCGAACTCCGTCTGGCCTTCGAACATCCCCGACGCGATCCCGCTGTCGGTGATGTTCAACGGCGCAGTCAACGTGAACATCCCCGGCTCCGACGCGCACGACGCGGCGGGCAACACGTTCACGTGGGGAGGCCTCGTCGGCGAGTTCCACCTGTTCGGCGCGGGCGCTCTGAGCGACACGCTCACCTACTTCACGCAGGTCACGATCGCTCAGGACGGCAACAACCCGATCAGCGGCGACATCGAGACGGCGTACCTCCTGTGGAACGACATCGTCGGTCCCAAGCACGCGATCAACCTCTGGCTCGGTCGCCTCTTCGCGCCCCAGCTCACGAGCTTCGGACTGCACTCCGACTATCTTACTGACTCACGACTACCCGGAGTATCCGTCATCGGGTTGTACAACCCCTCGGGCTCCTTCATCCTCGGTCAGGGGCACACGGACGGCCTCGAGCTGAATGGCACCTTGATGCATCGCTTCGGCTGGTCGGCCGGGTGGGTAGCGTCGAGCAACGCCGCCGGTCTGAACGCGCTCAACGCCGAGGACGCCTACGTTCACATAGGCATCAAGTCGGGGGGCGTCGCACTCGACGGCGAAGGGAAGTATGGATCGAACGTCCCTGACCCAACGAAGCCTTGGGCGGAGAAGGCGATCACGCTCGATGTCTTCGGCTACCACGGGCTCAACGTCCTCGACAACGGGACCGGCACGAATGCCAGCGGATCGGCGATCGCCGTCCCGCAGAGAGACAGCTTCGACATCGCCGGAGGCACGGTCCGAGCGCAATATGACTCGCTCGTCCTCGACGCGGGAGGGCAGTATGAATGGCACTCGCGCCCGTACGTCGGAACGTCGGCGACGGCGAACCCGAGCGGGACGGCCATCCCCGGCGTGCCTGACTACACGAGCGCGCGAGGCATCGTTGCCTGGGGTGAGCTCGACTACGTCATCTGGCCGTGGTTCGTGCCTGGCGTTCGCACGGAGTACACGGTCGGAAGCGCGGAGGGCTCGAACGCCTTCAGCCTGCTGCGTGTGATTCCTGGAATCGCGATGCTCGTGCGCCCGGATGTCCGGGTCATCCTCACGGGCGACATGGAGACCGCGAAAGGCGCACCCGTGGCCGGGTCATGGGGCGCCGCCGGTGGCGCGGCCGTCGGGCTCGCTCCGGGACAGCAGACCACCTTCCAGGCGGAGACGGTCAGCGCGACCGCGGCCGTGGCGTTCTGAGGAGAATGAGATGAATACCAGATGCCTCGCGTTCTTCGCCCTCGTCCTCGTGGCGTGCGAAGGAGAAGCACCCAAGATGCCCACGACCCCGTCGGCGCCCGCTGCGGGACCAGCCGCGGAGCTCACCGACGAGCCCGCCGTAGAGCCGACTCCGGCCGTCGCCCCGAGCGCCGCTGCGCTCCCGCCGTGTGCCTGTAACTGCAACTGCGCGGGACCTACCAGCAGCGATGCGGGTGCGCCCGGCGAAGGAGGTGCGACTGCTGCCGTCGCGACCGCGCCAGCGCCGGCTCCGGCGAGCATCTCCGGAACCGTCACCACACTCCCGAAGTCCGCTGCCGCGAGCGCCGTGGTCTACATCGAAGATGCGCCGATCGAGCCGACTGCGAAGATGAGCACCACGGTCGTGAACCGCACGATGACTTTCTCGCCGTTCATCTCCGTAGTTCCGGTGGGCGGTCGGGGCGTCTTTCGTAACGACGATCCGTTCCCGCACAACGTCTTCTCGCCAGACAACGAGCGATTCAATCTGGGAATGATCGCGCAGCACGCAGCGGTCGCTCACGTCTTCAAGAGCGCCGGCGTCTACACGCTCCTGTGCAACCTCCACCCCGGAATGCTCGGGTACTTCATCGTGCCGCCGTCGAGCTACTTCGCGAAGACCGACGCACAGGGGCACTACTCGATCAAGAACGTTCCCCCGGGAACCTACAAGGTCACGGCGTGGGCGCCGCGACAGCAGCCCTTCACGCAACCTGTCACCGTCAAAGACGGCGACGTTCCCCTCAACTTCGACATTCATCGATAGGACTCCACAATGCGTACCCGAATCGCCTTTGCATGCGCCGCCGTCCTCGCCTGCGCAGCCTGCACCGAGAAGAGCGAGCCCGCGGCTCCGGCGCCAACCGCCGCAGCACCGGCACCGACTCCGCCGGCCGTTGCACCCACCCCTTCGGCGACGGCGAGCGCCGCCGCCCCTGCTGCTCAGAAGGTGGAGCTTCAAATCGCGAGCGTCGCCAACTTGATGGCGTTCGACAAGACGAAGCTCACGGTTCCCACGGGCGCGGAGGTCCACGTGACTCTAAAGAACAACGGGACGCAGGACGTCATGCAGCACAACTGGGCGCTCGTGATGCCAGGCAAGGAGGCGAGCGTCGCTGCGAATGGGCTGGCGAAGGCGCCGGACGCAGGATACGTCGTCGCGGGTCCCGACGTTCTCGCATATACGCCACTCACCAAGCCGGGCGGAACCGCCGAGGTCACGTTCACGGCGCCCGCTCCGGGGAAATATCCGTACATCTGCACGTTCCCCGGACACTACATCATGATGAAGGGCGTCCTCACGGTGACGCCGTGATCCGACGGCGACTGTTGCTCCTGCCGGTCGCGCTGTTCGCCGCCGTGCTGGCGACCAACGCGGCGTGCAACGGGACTGGTGACTGCCCAGCCAAGGGAGCGATCGAGCCCGGTGCGTCGTGCAGCGATGATCAGCTCCAGTGCGCCTACGATCTCTCGACGCCTAGCGCGGCGTGCGACGGTACGAGCACCGTCATCCCGTCGAGCTGCACATGCACGGGCGGGACGTGGGATTGCCCATCTCAATTCGACTGTGACTCGGGCGCTCCGACCGGGGACGGCTCCGCGTCAGACGATGGCGGCGGCGAGGCGGCCACTGACTCGGGCGCTGGCGACGCGCCGGTCGATTCAGGCGCCGACGGTTGAGAGTGTCGAGGTCGCGAGCCTTCCGGCGCACGATTCTCGTCATCGACGCAAACGCTTCGTCCATGCCGAGCTTCTTCGCCGATTTCTCGGCGCTGTCGCGGCGGAACGAAAGGTGCTTGTTGCACGGGTAGACGCAGCTGCGTCTCCGAAGGAGTTACACGATGGGACCACGATCCGTCTTGGCGATGTTCGCCGTCGTCTCTAGCGTCGCGTGCGGACACGAAGGCGAGGTCACGCCGCCGGCGAGCACGGCCGCGCATGCCGCCCCCGAACCCGTCGCCGTGGTGAGCTCCGCGGCGGCGCCGGCGAGCGTGAAGAATCTCAGTACCATCATGGGCACCGTGGTGACCGACCCGTACAACGCCATCAAGAAAGGAGCCGTCGTCTATCTCGAAGACGGTCCGAAGCAGTCAGGCGCGAGCATGTCTGCAGTGATCGACAACCACGACATGACGTTCGTCCCTTTCCTCTCCGTGATCCCGGCGGGCGGCACGATCACCTTCGGCAATACCGATCCTGTCTCACACAATGCGTTCTCCCCTGACGGCGAGGGGTGGGACATCGGCTTGATCCCGACTCACGGCGCGATACCGAAGACGTTCGACAAACCAAATGTTTACGCGGTGCTGTGCAACGTGCACAAGAACATGCTCGCGTACATCGTCGTCACGCCGTCCGGTTACTTCGCGAAGACCGACGCGGAAGGTAAGTACGTTCTGAACGTGCCACCCGGAACCTATCGCGTCACAGCATGGTCGCCGCGCCTCAAGCCCACGACGCAGTCCGTGACCGCGGCCGGCTCCGAGGTGACCTTGAACTTCGCGCTGGGTCGCTGAAACGAGCGCTCACTTCCGGCCGTTCACGAGCACGGCGCAGACGTCTGCGGCCTCCGTGGGAGGCGGGGCCGGGATCGGCGCAGGTCTGGTTCGCCAATCGGCCGTTGCCAGCGTCGCCAGCGACGGCTCGGACCTCTTTCGGGTGAACCGCGACCCGAGCCCTGCCTGGCGAATCGCTCCAACGGAGTAGCTCGCGTTCACGCTCGTCATCGTGACCGTACCGCCAACGCGCCGAGCATCGTGCGAGCCCGCGGCGCGCAAACGGGGGGTCCTCATGTCACCGAGTGCTTCGCTGCCCGCAGTGAGATGGATCGACGCCCCGATCGGTACAGGTTCGCGCGATCCAAGAGGAGAGCGCCGCGAGCGACAGCGCGATCGTCCACGTGGCCGGGCTGGAGTCGTCTCGCCACGTCGAGGAACGTAGTTTCATTTCGCGCGCGGCGGCGCGCCTCGCCTCGCCTCGCTATGCTCGTGGTGTGTCCACGGCGCGCGAGAAGCTCTCGTATCCGGCGCAGTACAAGCTGGTCTTCTTCTTGGCCATCCTCGCGCCGGCGGGGCTCGTGTGGGGGCTCTGGTCGGGCTCGCGCGACGATCAGAAGGGGCAGATCGCTCGCTCGCGGGATCGCGCTCGCGCACTTCCGCCGACAAGCTCCGCTCAAGCGTCCTCCGCGCCTAGGGGAACGTGGCTTCGTGGCGATGGCGAGAAGGCGAGGCCAGCCCGGATTCACGTGCGGACGCGCGTGGGGACTCAACTGACGTCGCTGTCCTTCGTGCCGCGCACGTAGTCGGTCTGGAGCATTTGCACGCGCGCCAGCTCGTGTACGGGATCATCTCCGTAAGCGGCCTCTGCCCACCAGCTACACACGCACCTCGCGAATGTCCCGGGAGCGATCGCGCTACGATGTCTCCCCCTCCCGGCGCGCCGCCCCTCGCGACGCACCCTCCCGATGACGAGCGCATCCTTTCCCGATTCCTCCGAGCTCGCCGAGCGTCGCATCGGCGATGTCGTGGCCGGGAAATGGCGGCTCGAGCGAGTGCTCGGCGTCGGGGGGATGGCCGCCGTCTACGCGGCGAGGCACACGAACAACTTGCGGCAAGCCGCGCTGAAGCTCCTCCACCCCGAGCTCGCCGCGAACGCCGACATCCGCCGGCGCTTCCTCCGCGAGGGGTACTTCGCGAACAAGATCGGCCACCCCGGCGCCGTGGCGATCCTCGATGACGGGGTCGACGGAGGGGACATCTTCCTCGTGATGGAGCTGCTCGAGGGCGAGTCGCTCGCCTCGCGCAGGGACCAGGAGTCCGGGGGAATGGGCGTCGCCGACACGCTCCGGATCGCCGAGCAGCTCCTCGACGTGCTCGCCGCGGCGCACGCCGCGGGGATCGTTCATCGCGATCTCAAGCCGGACAACGTCTTCCTGATGAAGGACGGCTCCGTGAAGGTGCTCGACTTCGGGATCGCGCGTCTGCTCGATCGTCCCGGCGGCGAAGACGCGACCAACACGGGCGTGATGATGGGGACGCCGCAGTACATGCCCCCGGAGCAGGCGCGCGGGCGGGTGAAGCTCATCGACGCACGGTCGGATATCTTCGCCGTCGGGGCGATCGTTTTCGCGGTCCTCTCCGGACGCCACGTGCACGAAGCGGAGAGCCCGACCGAGTCGCTCCTCCGCGCGATGACGACCCCTGCGCCGTCTCTCCGGTCGGTGGTCCCTCGGGTGAGCCCGCGCACGGCCCTCGTGGTCGATCGCGCGCTCGCGTTCGAGCAGGGCGATCGCTGGCAGGACGCGCGCGCGATGCAGGCCGCGGTGCGCGAGGCGCTCGCGGAGATCGACGAGGACCCGGCGAGCTCGATCGCGCTCGCGCCGACTCAGCTCTCGGTCGGGAAGGTGGCTCCCGCGGTGACGAGGGCGCCGACGCCCGTCGTGAACGACGTGCGCCACCCGCGGTCGAGCGGCGGCCGCCTCGCGCTGGTGATCCTCTCGCTGGGCGCGGGAGCGGCGGCGGCGACCTTGGTCGCGAGGTCGCCGCTGTTTGCGCACGTGAGCACCGGGGGGAGCGCCAGCGTCATGGCTCCTCCGCCGATGCCGTCGTCGGCCCGCGCTGTCGCGCTCGAAATTGGAGACGCATCGCTCTCCGACGCGGCGGCTCGCGATGACCAAAACGCGCCCGCCCCTGAGACGAGCGTAGCCGATGCCGCGATCGATGCGCTCGGCCAGGACACCGACGCGAGCGCCGACGCCGACACCGAAGAGGACGACGACGATGGCGGTGACGACGAGGAGGTGCTGTTCGATGCGGGGCGCGCCGCGGTGGCCGTCGGGAGGGCCGGCGGGCACGCGACACACAAGGAGGCGCCGCCACCGGTACGGAAAAGGCACCACAAGAAGCGCGTGAAGCGCTGACCGGAGATCGCACTCACGGACATCGGAGCGTGCCCGTCAGTGATCTCGACGCGACCTCGTACCCGACGCCCGACTCGACGGCGTCGATCCCTGTCGGGGTCTCCTTCAAGCAGTACACGACCGTGCGCGGCGAGCTCTCGCCCGTGGCGACGTCGAAATCGAGGGGCGTACCGGCGCCGGCGAGATCGATTCTGTCACCGCGGCTGAGCGCGTCGAACGCTTCGTACAGGCGCGCCGGGCCGACGCCGATCGTCGGGCCCGGCATGACAAGCCGCGCGATCCCGTCGGCCACCGCTTGCCCGGTGAGCGGGCGATCGCCCGCCGCGACGATGGCGAGGGCCGCCACGTAGACCGGATCGTATTCCACGCTCGGCGCGGTGCCGGGCGTCGTCGTGAAGTCGGGGCCGTAAGCGGCGTTGAAGCGCATCGCGAACTTCACGTTGCCGTCGGTGTTCGCGGGGGTGTCGACCGAGAAGAAGCGGCGGCGCTTCGTGGCGTCGTGGCCGACGAACGGAGCGAGCGCCTGTGCGTCCAGGCTGGTGAAGAAGACGTAGATCGGCCTGGGTCGAGCGCTCGGCCACGAGGCTTCGAGCGTCTCGAGCCACGAGGGCGAGAAGTCCGTCTCCATGACGATGGCGCTGGGCGCGAAGCGTGCGATGCGTTCGGCATCGGCAACGCTCGGCTCCGAGCTCGCCGGATCGATCGTGGTCTGCTGGATGGCATCGCTCGAGTCGCCAGCCGATCGGCCCCCGAGCTTGACCGCCGAGATCACGGCGTCGGTGAGCTGCGCATCCACCTGGTTCGGGCGGGTCACGATCTCCAGCCGCGCATCCACTGCCGGTTTGGTGGAGGGGCCCAGCGCTCCCGACATGCTCGCCGTGACGAACGAGCCGACGGCCGCTCCGAACGCCGAAGACGCTAGGTAGCCGCGCCATACGAGGCGTGGATGAACCTCGGGGGGTTGAACGCGCGTCAGGCGTTCGTCGGGCGACGTCGTGATGACGGCGACGTCGTGCGGGAGCAAGACCGAGGCGACCGCCTCCATGCTGCGCACCGCTCCGACGACGACCGGCACGTGCAGCTCGACGAGTCGCTTCGCCGCCGCGGCCTCGTCGGGGGCCGAGCGGCAGGCGACGATTCCGAGCGGGCGACGTCGATCGCTCCCGTGACGAGGCGGCAGCCCACCGGCGCGCGAGATCTCGTGACGCGCGAGGTCGAGCGCGCGCGTGTTGGGGCTCGGAAACGGGTTCTTCCCGATGAGGGCGCCGATCCACAGCGTGTCGTCGCTCGCGAGATCGCCGGGCTCGGCGAACGCTTTGCACTCCTCGGGTTCGAGCGCGACGCATGCGCCGTCGTCCTTGCGGCAGAGCGACGGTTTGCCATTCTGGAGCGCGCACTCGGCGTTGGTCGAGCAGCCGGAGCGCGCAGCCGCATCGGGCCTCGCGGTCGCAGAGGCGGGATCGTGGGAACGCTTCGCGAAGGGCATCGCCGCGACACTCGCCGCGACGGCGACGCCTGCGACGACGGCGACGCGCATCGCACGCGACCGGTGCCCCACGGCGAGCGCCGGCGGTCGCGTCGACGCGAGCCCTTGCTTCGTCCTCGACTCCAGCCCCATGTCGGGCGAGCTCCGAACGACGATCGGGGTCTCGTGACCGCCGCCGATCGCCGTGAGCAGCGACTCCATCGTCTCGAAGCGATCTTCGCGTCGCTTCGAGAGAGCGCGCGCGATCGCCTCGGCCGTCCGCGGATCCATCGAGGGCCTCACCGCGTTCAGCGCCGGAACCGGGAGCGTGAGCACGGACGTGATCAACTGCGCGCCGCCCCCCGCGGGCCACGGAAGCCGGCCGGCAAGCACCTGCCACGCCATCACTCCCCACGCGAACTGATCGGCCCGGCCGTCCAGCGCGTCGCCTCGAAGCTGCTCGGGCGCCATGTATTGCGGCGTGCCGATCATCAGACCGGCGGCGGTGATCGCCGGAACCTGCGCCGCGAGCGTCGGGCCGGTGCTCTCGGGCGAAGCGCCGTCGGAGCGGCGGGCGATTCCGAAGTCGAGGATCTTGAGGATCCCGTCGGTCGTGATCATGACGTTCTCGGGCTTCACGTCGCGATGAACGAGACCCGCGCGATGCGCTGCGCCGAGCCCGCGCGCGACGTCGAGAAGCCAGGCGAGCTTCTGCGTGTCGCTCACGTTCGCGTCGCCCACGAACGCGCTGAGCGTCGTGCCCGTGACGAGCTCCATGGCGATGAACGGTGCCCCCTCGAACTCGCCCACGTCGTAGATGGCGACGACGTTCGGATGGCTGAAGGCGGCTGCCGCGCGAGCCTCACGCTGCATGCGCGCGACGGCGTCGGGGCGTGCATCGCCTCGCACGTCGTCCACCACCAGCACCTTCAGCGCGACGCGACGCCCGAGGCGCGGGTCGAACGCGCGATAGACGCGCCCCATCCCCCCTTCGCCGAGCACGGCCTCGAGGACATAGCGGTCGAACGTGTCCCCCGTCTTCGACACGGAGACGAGAGTACCTCAGTCCCTACTGCCCTCGAGCAGCGCCTCGGCCACCCGCCGCCGACGGACCTCGCTGACCGTGATCGACGCTGCAGCGGAGTGTCCTTGAAGTGCGCGCCACGCGACGGCCACGTGTGGGTCAGTGGACTCACGTGTGAGGGATGCGAGAGACGGCCTAGCCGTCTCGACGGTCCGGGGATCGCCGCGTACCATGAAGCGAATGGCTGACAGTGCGGCGAGCCTTCGGGCAGCGCAGGCGCGGGTCGTTCCGGCGCGTATCGGCCGCTACGAGATCCTGCTCCCAATCGCCAGCGGCGGGATGGCCACGGTCTACCTGGCGCGCAGCATCGGCGCGCGCGGGTTCGAGCGGCGAGTAGCGTTGAAGCTCACGCACGCGCACCTCTCGGAAGAAGGAGAGTGGGGAGCCATCACTCTGGAGGAGGCGCGGATCGCTTCGCGCATTCGTCATCGAAACGTGGTCTCGATCCTCGACGTCGGGGAAGACCCGCTCGGGCTGTTCTTGGTGATGGAGTACGTCGAAGGGGCGACGCTCGGGCAGCTCTTTCGCTCGAAGACTCCGATGCCGAAAGCCATCGGCGCACGCATCCTGCTCGACGCGCTCGCGGGGGTACACGCGGCGCACGAGCTTCGCGGAGACGACGGCGCGCTGCTCGGGGTAGTGCACCGCGATTTCACGCCACACAACATCCTCGTCGGGGTCGACGGCGTCGCGCAGCTCGCCGATTTCGGGATCGCGAAAGCAGCGGATCGCGTCGGGCACACGTCGACCGGAGTGATCAAGGGGAAGGCCGCGTACATGGCCCCCGAGCAGGTGATGGGCATTCCCGTCGACCGGCGGGCCGACGTGTGGAGCGCGGGGACCGTCGCCTGGGAGCTGTTCGCTGGGCGGCGGCTGCACGCAGGTGGCGAAGGGATGGCCACGCTCCTGCGCGTGATTCGCGAGGTCCCGCCGCTCCTTCGCAGCGTGAACCCCGAGGTCACGCCGGAGATCGAAGCGGTCGTTGGGCGCGCGCTCGTGCCGCAGGTCACCGAGCGCACGGCGAGCGTGGCGATCCTGGCGCACGATCTCGCTCGCGCGTGCGCCGACGCCGGATGTCTGGCGACGCACGAAGAGGTCGCGGAGTTCGTGAGAGAGACGAGCCGCGCGAAGCTCGACACGCGGCGAGCGCAGGTGCAGGAGGTCCTGCGGCTGCGCGAGCAGATGGATGCGCTCGCCGAGAAATCGATCACGTCGCAACCGCAGACCGGGATCTCGCGGATGGAAGTCTCGCGCGAGCTACGCGTGATCTCGCCGTCCATTCGCCGCCTCAAATCGGGCCTCGAAGACGACACCGACACGCTTCGCGCGTCGCCGCCGGCCGGAACGGACGACGCGGAGGCGCGTGTCTTCGATCTCCCGATCGACGATCGAACGATGCTCGAGAAGGTGACGAATCCGGTTCGGCGCGCGGCGCTCGGCGCGGTCGTGCTCGGCATCGGGCTCGCGATGCTCGGCGCGTGGAGTCTCGAGAAATCGCGCCACGTCACCGCCGCGGTGCTCACGGCGCCGCAGCCGCCGCCCCCGGTCGCGATGGCGATTGCTCCCGCGCCCGCTGCGGATCCGATCGCGCTGGCGGCGCCGCCGCCGCAGTCATCGCTCGCGGTGCAGAGCACACGCGCGCTCCCCGCCAGCGCGACACTCAAGAAGACCGCGCGCGAGCCCAAGAGCGATCGGGCGGCGTCACCCTCCCTCTCCGGTCACAAGTCATCTCGCGCCCTCGCTCCTAGCCCGTACGAATGACCCTTCGCGATCGTAGTCGCCGATTCGTTCCAGTCTTACTCTGCGCATCCCTCTCCGGGATCGTCGCCAGCGCCTCGCCGTGCGCGCGCGCCGACGCGGCGCACGCGGTCGAGCAGTACCGCGCCGGGGCCGATGCGTATGCGCGCGGCGCGTATCGCGCGGCGGCCGAGATGTTCGAAGGGGCGTTTCGCGAAGATCCGCGCGGCGCGAGCATCTACAACGCGGGCATCGCGTGGGAAGCAGGCGGCGACGCGCCGCGCGCAGCCGACGCCTACGCAACTGCGCTCGCGACCAAGGACCTCGGCGAGCCGCAGCGTGTCGACGCCACGGAGCGAATCGCCGCGCTCGAGAAGAAGCTGGGAAGACTCGACGTCACGGGACCGGTGGGCGCACACGTCGCGATCGCGCACGCCGAAGGGCGCTCGCTTCCGACGCAGATTCACCTCGCGCCCGGATCGTATTCGCTGCACGCGACGTATGGCGACGGTCACACGGAGTCACGCGACGTGCAGACGGCCGCGGGTCAGTTGCTGGCGATCGACATGGCGCCGCTCGTCATCGCGCCGCCCGTCGTCGGGCGCCCCCTCACCCCGATCGAGCCGGTGGCTGCGCCGGTGCCGTCGTCTTCCTCGTCGCCTTTGCGCACGCTCGGCTGGATCGGCGTCGGTGGTGCGGTCGTTCTGGGAGGCCTGGCCGTGTACTCGGGGCTGACGACGCTCAGCGCGCGCGATGCGTTCGACGGAACGGGCGACACCAGTCAGAGCGATCACGATCGCGCCGTCAGCGCGCGAGCGTGGACCAATGTCGCGTGGGCGGCTGCGGGGGTCGTAGGGGCGACGGGGGTCGTGCTGTTGCTGGTCGCCCCCTCGCCCCGCGCGACCTCCACGAGCGCCGGCATGCGCGCGAGCGTCGTTGCTGGGCCGGGCAATGTGAGTCTTCGCGGAAGCTTCTGAGCGCGCGAGCGAAGTCTCACTGACAGCAGACGTCGCCGGTCCCGGTCACGCACACGATGCCGCTGCCGTCGGTCTTCCCCTGGCAAACGAGTCCCCCCTGTCCGCACAGCATGTCGATCGACGTGTTGCTCGTCGTGCAGGTGGTTCCGCCGCTCCCGCAGACCGACGAGAGGCAGATGCACGTGGGCTTCTGAAGACAGGACGAGGCGATCGAGACGCACGGCGCTGCGGTCGTGCAAATGCTGGCGTCGACGCCGTGGCCGTTGCCGTTGCCATTCCCGTTACCGTTGCCACCTCCGCTGCTGGCTCCGGGCGCCCCGTCGGGGATCGAATTGCCCTGGGACGCGCCTGCGTCGTTCCCTTTCACGACATCGCCGATGTCTGCGAAGCAGGCCGACGACGTCGCTGCGAGAACGAACCCGAGGACCTGGAGCGAGCGGCGGCTCACCCTTCGAAGTTAGCACGCGCGCGCGGGCTCGCCCGCGCTCCTCTGGATCTCGTCCTCGAATCACCCCGACTTGAGTCGAAGCGTGACGACTAGCACCTGATCGTCGTACGCGACCCCACCGCTGCCCTTACCTGCCGCTCGGGTCGTGTATTCGAAGCTCACGCAGCCGGGGGCGGTCACCGTGGTGGGACACGAGACTCCCTCGGTCATCACCTGCCAGCCGAGAGCCTTCGCTTCCCTCAGCGTCTGCGCTTTCAGATCCTCGCGGCCCTGATTGAACCCGTTCGAGTCGATGCAATGGTCGTAGAACGGAAACGAAGAGACCACGCAGACGTGCTCCTCGCTCACAGCCAGGAACCAGGCGCCTGTCTTGGCCTGGAGCCAACCGCGCGCGTGGTTGTGTTTGGGGCCGCCGGGGGTGCCTGGCTCGGCGATGTTGGCGCAGCCATCAGCGCGCAGCGAGACTGGCTGCTCGACGTACGTACCCTTGGTCTGGACGCTCGCGTTCTCCGGATCGATGCATTTGCCTTCGAGTAGACCGAGCGCGCTCGACCCGATTCGTACGGAGCTCCAGCCGAGATGGCCGAGGAGTGGCAACCATCCGGCCGCGATCGTCGTGTCGGATTGCGCCGAGAGGACGACGTTCAGAGGGTCGACGCTGGCGACGGTCGCCCCCGCAACCGAGTGTGCGAGCCAATCGGGTGGAGGATCGAAAGCGGGAGCCGCGAGGGCTTCTTCACCGGAGCTCGACGACTCGGCGGCGCCACCGGAGCAGGCGGAGAGGGCCGGGGCGAGGATCACGCCGAGAACGGCGGGGCCGCAAACGAGAAAGAGACAGCGAAGGGTCGCGTTCATGCCTTGCATTCCTCCTGTGGCATTCGTTGGGTCACGGCCCGCCGCGATACGCCTCTCGGGGTGTCGCGGCGGGACGTCACGAGCCTCGCCTTCGCAATCCGCGTGCCGTCCGGATCGATTGCGCGATCCGGAGCGTTCGTGCGGAGAGCGTGTGCCGCTTGCGGCGTCCTCCGGTGACATGCGGTGACAGCGCGATCCAGGAATTGCGTCAACGTGCGCGGAGCGCCAGAGAGGTGGCATCGCGAACCAATGCGCGCTCCCACGAGCGTGCTAGGTGACGCTCAATGCACCGTTCGACGCTCCTCGAAGTACTCAACATGTCTTCTGCATCACTGATGATGGCATCCATCGGCGTCGCTGCATGCGGCACTCCGGCGGACTCCGAATTCGCGTCCCGGGCCCAGGGCCAATCCGTCACGGCCGGTTCGACGCCGGCTTGCGCTGCGCTCACGACCCATTCGACGACTACGCTCGACGTCATTCCGACCAAGTCCCGTACGCTGTCCGGTTTCTCTGGATTCGCGACCGAGGACATCATTTCCGCCATGAGCCCGACGCTCGGCGCCTATCAGTCGCAAGTGCGTGGCCTTCTTCCCGCTTTTCTCCGCATTCCCGCCGGGACGCCGAGCGAAGCGTACAGCTATGCGACGGGCGCCTATGTCTCGAGCTGGTACGGTGGCTGGTGGTACGGCGGCGAGACCAACCAGTATGGCGAGTGGGGCCACTTTCTCGACGTGATGAGCCCGAAGCCGAGCTTGAGCACCTACGCGTCGCTGTCGCGCGCCGTCGGGGCAGGAGCGGTCGTCTACGTCATCAACACGGCCAACGACACGGGCACGACGGCGGGACAGATAGCCGCCTGGTGCTACGCGAACGGAGTCACCTGCGATTACGAGTTGGGCAACGAGCCCTACGCCGACAACGTCAGCGCCCACTCCTCCAACTGGGCGACCAAGAGCGGCAGCACCTGGACCCATAGCGGCGCTAGCTACATGTCTTTCGTTCGACCGTACGTCGACGCCATCGTCGCCAACGATCCGAGGACCACGTACGACGTCATCGTTCCGCTGAACGCGACCAACTGGGAGGATACCTCGTCTCCGTTCACGAGCTGGGACGACGGAGGCAGTGGAGTCTTGGACTTCCTGAACGCAGACAACGGGTGGAGCAATCAGGGCCGGGTGAGCGCCGTGTCCGTCCACAGCTACCCGTGCGGGCTCAGTGGCAGCAGCACAATACCTGGCATCGAGTCGTGCCTCATGAGCTACCTATACACCTACGCCAACCCGTGGGCCTCCAACCTCGTCAAGGGCGCCGCCGGGCGAAAGGTGTACGTCACTGAATTCAATTCGGGCGTCGAGGGCAACACGACCGACATCGATCGCCCCGACCTCCACTACCCCGGCAGCCCGACGTACATCCGAGGCCGCCAATTCAACGCCATGTGGGCGGCGTCGGCCCTGCTTCAGTACGCCTATGCGGGGATCTACCGCGTCGGCTTCCAGAAGCTTTATGGCGACTATTTCGCAGCCATCGACGCCAAAGACCACCACCTCGCCGACGTCTATGACTCCTGGAGCACCGACCCGTCGGCGACCGTCGACACGACGAGCTACGCCTGGAACCTCTATTACACGGCGACGGGCGAGGCGCTCCGGATCGTAAACGGAGCCATGAACCAGAAAGACGGCCTCTATCCGGTGTCCATCGGAGGCGGCGATGGGCATATCAACTCTCTGGCGTTCGGCAACGGTGACGGCCACTACGCCGTGCTCGCCGTCAACAACGGGAGCTACAACGAAGAGCTGAATGTTCGGGTGAAGGGCGAGAGCATCGGCTCTTCGACGATGTACTACGAGTGGGGAAGCGGCACGGACCCGGACCTCTCCGAGAACTGGATGAACGGGACCACGCCGGCAAACAGGTGCACCTGGGCCAAGACGTGCGGGGCCGTGAGCTGCGCGACCTGCACCGGCGCGTGGTGGCTCGCGGGGGACTCCGGCGGCACCGACAATACGAGCAACGTCGCCATGTCCAGCTGCGCGGCGACGCACACAGTGAGCATCGGCCCCTATGCCGTGGTCCAGCTCTGGTTCTAGGCCGAGCGCGGCGGCCCTACGGCATAGGGCCCTCGTGCCCGCGCGCCAAAAGCGTTAGATCCCCGCCGCATGTCGCTCGCTTTCCGCCGCGCCCGCCCTGACGAAGCCGCGACCCTCACCTC
Source organism: Myxococcales bacterium (assembly GCA_003151595.1). Next base: position 51,940 of record PLXW01000052.1, on the reverse strand, counting down.
CCTCGCTCTCCGCTCCAAGCGCCACTGGGGCTACGACGACGCCTTCATGCGCGCCGCCCACGACGCGATGCAAATCCCCCCCGAGCTCATCTCGACCTCAGTGACCGTCGTCGCAGAGCGCGCCGGCGCGCTCGTCGGTTTCTACATCCTCAGCCTCGAAGCCAACGTCCCGACGCTCCGCGATCTCTGGCTCGAGCCCGCGGCAATCGGCTCGGGCTCGGGCGCGCTCCTCTGGAAGCACGCGCTCGCGTCGGCGCGAGGGGAGGGGTTTCGCACCCTTCGTCTCGTGAGCGATCCCCACGCCGCGGGGTTCTACGCAAAGATGGGCGCGCGGCGCGTGGCCGACGTCGAGTCGGTGGCCGTGCGGGGACGGATGCTCCCGGCGTTCGATGTCGATGTCGACGACTAACTCACGGGCGAGGTCGCGCGCAGGACATACGTGCTGACGGACGAGCAAGCCGTCACGCCTTACGAGGGATTTCTCGACATGAGCGAAGCGACGGGCTTCGATTGGGAAGCTCGCGGCCGCTCGCTCAAGTGGAACATCCTCCACCTGAGTCCGAAGATGCGCCTTCACGCCCTGGTCGTCGAGGCGCCGATGATGCTGGCGTTCAAGGTGTTCGAGCGCGCGCTCCGCGATCACGTCGAGATTCACACCAAACGTTCGACCTTCGAGTCGGCGTACGCCCTCGCGGTGAAAGGCATGCGCGCGCGGGGGGGGATCGGAAGCGCCACGGCGGGTGTGAGCGCTGGCCGCGAACATCGCTGGCACTCACGCGCTCATCGCGAAGGCCGCCGCGTCGGACTCACTGGTTCCGCTTGATGACGTGAAAGCCGAAGCGGGTCTCGACGACGTCGCTGACTTCGTCGACGTGCAGCTGGAACGCGGCCTCGCTGAAGCTCTTGTCCATCTTGTCGCGCGAGAACTTCCCGAGGCTCCCGAGCCGATCCTTCGCCGCAGGGTCGTCGGAGTACTGCGCGACGAGCGCGGTGAAGTCCTCGCCCGCTTTCGCCTTTGCGTCGACCTCGGCCGCGCGCGTCTTGGCCTGCGCCTTCGAGCGCGTCACTCCCGAGGGGGCGCGCTCCGCGCCGCGGTAGGCGACGAGGATGTGTTGAGCGGCGATCTCGGTGGGCGCGGCGGTCGCGGTGGGCGCGGGCGGCGGGGTCGAGGGTGCTGTGGAGGCGACGACGCTCGGCGCGGGAGGAGGCGCCACGTTCGGCGCGCTCTTCTCATCGCAGGCCGAGAGCGTTGCCAGCAGGAGCGCGAAGAGAAGGGTGGACGCTGGTTTCATCTCGAACGGGACGATACCAGCGTTCACCGCGCGGGCAGGATCACTGCGGGAGCGTGACCGGGCTTCCGCCCGAGTCGAAGCTCAGCGACGCGCCGTCACCGAAAGAGTTGACCTGCTGGACGTCGTACGTGGCGACGGCCTCGATGCTCCCGCTCTGCGAGATCCCGCTCGAATGGTGGATGACGATCGCGCCGTCCCCCTGGGCGTCGGACCGGAGCTTCGCCTTGAAGGCGGTGAGCGCTCCGGGCGCGGCCAGCGCGCTCTGGAACCCCTTGGCCGCGGTGACGACGTCCGCCGGGATCGTCGGCCAGAAGAGTGACTCGGAGACGCTCTGATCGGCGTTGTTCACCTGGGCCGAGGCGTTCGACTCGGCCACCAGGATGCCTTCGATGCCGCGCGTGAAGACCACCGCCTGGTGGCTCGGCGCCACGGTGGTGCTCGATCCGTCCGAGGCGCCGCCGCCCCCAGCGGAGCCGAAGATGTTCGTCCGCGCGATCTGGCAGGCATCGACCCCCATGGAGGCGAAGTACGCCGAGACATGCGCGGTGAGCGCGGCGCCGTCGGTGCTCCAATCGGGGAGCTGCGACTCCGGCGCACCTGCGTTCATGATCCCCTGGGCGTCACCCAGCGTGGTGATGGCCACGACGCCGTCGGAGCCGACGAAACGATCGAGGTTGCCGTTCTTCGTCTCGACCGGAGCCGAGCCGAAGGCGAAGCGCGACTTCGAGAGGTCGTAGGTGGCGCCCGCAAGAGCGCTTCCGTTCGCGCAACCGTTCGTGTCGCCCGACGCGGACGTCGACGTGCTGCCCCCTCCCTTGTCACCGCCCGAGCAACCCGTGAGTGCGAGAAGACCGATGGTGAAGAGCGTAGCGAATCGCATGAAAGTCTCCTTCGTCGCCGTGATGGCGCACGGGAATCGGTGCAGTGGACGTGCCACCCTCCCGGTCACGATCAAGCGCGATTTGCGGGCGCCACGTTGTGCCAACCCCCTCCCACCGCGACCTGGCAGCCCGATTGCACCGCGAGCGATTGTGAGTGCGGGACAAGCTCCGGCAAATGCACGAGTGGGACGGGCACCTGCGGTCAGAGTCGGCGTCGGGGTCGGTCGCGATCCACACCGCTGCCTGTAGCCATCAGCGCTGACGACCCATCCCACATTGGGCGCGGATCGATCGGCCACTGACACTTTCCGCGCGTCGGCTCGCGCTCTCAAGCGTTCGCGCGTTTCCTCGCGCGATCGTGTGACCTCGCGTCCGTCCGCGATCCGCCATTCGCGCGATTCACTCTCGTTGGATTCCCGCGCGCAGGATCGCTGCTCGCGAGCGCGAGGCACATCCCTTGCGGAGACGTTCGTGTGGAGCCACGCCATGCCTGTCCACAAGAGGGCTGCGCGACCGACCGCCGCATTCGCGTCTGACGATCCGCCTGAACCCGTCACGAACGACAACGACCCCACGGTCCTCTTCCGACGGACGGCGGCGTTCGTCGCACGGCAGGTGCGCCGGCCCGGGCCCGCGCCGCGACCACCGGCAACCACACGACCACCCGGGCGCGCGCCACTCGATCGCCCGACGCCGATGGCCATGGCTGTGCCCTCGGAAGCGCGCGTCGAGACGGTGACTCTCGAGATGACGGTGCGTGAGCGGGCCTTGCGGGTCGCGGTGTTCCTCACGCTCGGGTGCCTGCTCGGCGCGGGGGTCGAGGTGCTCGTGCGCCCCGGACCCGTATCCGCCGGCACCGAGACGTCGACGTCGGCGCAGGCCGCGCTGACGCGCGAGCGCGAGATGGCGCGCGCACGGGCGGAACGAGCCGCGTCGGTCAAGGACGCGGGAGAGAAGACGGCGGCGCCGCCGACGCATCACCACCACGTGCATCACACCGAGTCGCCTGCGACGCCGGCCAGGCCCCCCGAGTCTGCGATGGCGGTCGACGCCGGCAGCGAGTCGGACGATCTGGCCGCGGCGATCAAGACGCTCGCGAAAGCGAAACAGGAAGAGACGTTGCCGTGAGGCTCATGGCGCGACGCGCTCGTTCACGCGCACGCGCCTCCGGCGGGCTGCCAGCATCCCCCTCAGGGGCACCCGCCCGCTCTTGGGACGCCAATTGGGCGCGACCGTAGAGGCGTTGTCGGGTAACAACGCAGGGCTCTCGCGAACGGGCGGGGGAGAACGAGGAGCTTCTGATGAGAGCAGTGCGTTTCGGACTGATTGCGGCGTTGGTGGTCGTGCCGGCTGGCATCGCGTTGAGCGCGTGCGGGTCGCGAGGCGCGGACGGGACGACGGGAACCGCGCCGGCGCCGAAGCGCGCGGCTGCGGTGAACGGGTACGTGAAGCTTGCGCGCGGCGTGTTCGCCGGGGCGCGGCCGGAGCTCGATCGCGGGCCGCTGGAGCCGACCAAGCGGCTGTCGAACCTGTCCGTCGTGTTCAAGCTCTCGCCGGCACAGCAGGCGGACCGCGAGGCGCTGAAGAAAGCGCAGCTCGATCCCGCGTCGCCGAGCTACCGCAAGTGGCTCACGCCCGAGCAGTATGCGGCGCGCTTCGGCGCCAACCCCGCCGACATCGAGCGGACGAACACGTGGCTCGCGTCGCAAGGGCTGGAGCTGCACACGACGTCGCGCCTGGGGTCGCGCGTCACGTTCTCGGGGACCGTCGCCAACGTGCAGAGCGCGTTCCGTGCGCCCATGCGGAAGTACGAGGTCGCCGGCAAGATGCACTACGCCATGTCGGCGTCGCCGCAGGTCCCCGCGGAGCTCGCGGACATCGTGCTCGACGTGACGAACACGCACGACTTCCATCCGCACGTCATGAACACGAGGAGCGAGGTCTCCCCCGACTATACGAGCGGCACCCTCACCGGCTTCGCGCCCCCCGACTGGGCCAACGTCTACGACGTCACCAAGGCGTATTCCCCGGGCATCGGCGGCACCCCCATCACGGGGGCGGGCGTGACCATCGCCGTCGTCGGAATCGCGCAGATCGCGCAGACCGACATCAACTCCTGGCGATCGAAGTTCGGGCTGCCGGCGTCCACGGTGACGATGACCCTCGTCCCCGACACTGGCGTCTCGCAGGAGGGGAGCAACAGTGCGGGGTTCGAAGCGGTGCTCGACGTCGAGTGGACCGGCGGCGTCGGCAAAGGGGCCACGATCAACTACGTCTACACGGGCGCGGACGACGGCAACGTCGACGATGCGACCTACTACATCATCGACAACAACCTCGGCGCCATCCTCAGCGAGAGTTGGGGAGGGTGCGACGGTTATTATCTTCCCGCTCCGCCCAACGGTGCCGGCCTCACAGCCGGCGATCAAAACATCGTCGACGTCTATGGGTCAGCCGCGAACCTCTTAGGAATCACCTATCTCGCTGCCTCCGGTGACTCCGGCGCCACGTCGTGCATCAACGACGGCCTCGGCGGTCTCTACGTCAATACGCCCGCCGCCTATCCAGGTGTCACGGCCGTCGGCGGAACGCAGTTCGCCAAGAATACGTTCACCACCGGCTCCGACGGGTACTTCACGGGCTACGTCGCCGCCAAAGAGCACGTTTGGAACGAGGCGCACACCGGAACCGGGACGACGCCCAGCGTAGCGGCCGGCGGCGGAGGCATCAGCGTCTTCTTCAGCCGACCGTCGTACCAAAGCGGAATCCCCACGTGCACCTCGGTCGGTACGTTGCCGGTTGCAGGCGTCGTCGCCGCGAACATGCGGCAAGTACCAGACGTGTCCTTCACGGCGGCCGGCGTCACCAGCGCGCAAATTGCGGACTTGATGATGTGCACGACCAACGCGGCTGGGACCGATTGCGCCGGGACGGGTACGGCCTCGAGCGCCGCTCTCCACGGCGGCGGGGGCACGTCGTTCGCGACCCCCGCGTTTGCAGGGGTCGTTGCGATGATGGATCAAGTGGCGGGGGGCCGACTCGGCAACATCAACCCGCTCCTCTACGCGCTCAACACCTCCACGCCGGCCGCGTTCCACGACGGCACGCTCGGGAACAACGAAGTCAGCTGCACGGCCGCCGCCGACCCGGGATGCGGATCGGGGAATGTGTACGGCTACGCCGCGACGACGGGTTACGACTGCGCTGTCGGCCTCGGATCGCTCGACGTCTACAACCTCCTCACGGCGATGAACTCGCTCACGCCGACGACGACCACGCTCGTCGCGGTTCCGAACGCCGCGGTCGACGAAGGGGTGAGCGTCGCGCTGACGGCGACGGTCGCCCCCACCGTGACCAGCGCCAACAGTCTGTCCGGCGGCATCGTCACCTTCGCCTTCCAGTCGTACGACGCGAGCGGCAACCCGGATATCAACTGGGGCTCGTGGACGCTCGGGACGAGCGCGCTCGTCGGCACGACGGTCGCGGGCGCCGCCACGATCAACGTGACGATTCCGCCGGGCCTCGTGAGGCCGGGGCATCAGTCCGTGGACGTGTACGCGATGTACGGCGGCGACGGGCACTACTTCCCGTCGGAATCGTCCAAGGTGACCGTCTCGTTCACGCCGGTCACGCTGGCCATCTCGCCGTTGAATCCGCACGTCGCGAACGGCGCGACGAAGCAGTTCTCGGCCACGGGCGGCATCATGCCGATGAAATGGTTCACGGGTTCGGACACCACGTGCGCCGCACAGACGGACGTCTGCTCCACGATCGACGAATCGACGGGGTTGTTCACCGGCGGCTCGCTCGTCGGAACGACGGACGTCATCGGGATGGACGCCGACGGCGCTTACACGACGACCACCGTGACAGTCGGTCCGCTCGACGGTGGCACGGCGACCGACGCCGGAGGAAGCAGCAGTGGGGGCGACTCCGGTTCCACGCACGACGCAGCCTCGGGCGATGCTTCTGGTAGCAGTAGCGGCGGCACAGGCGACGGCAGCGCGGGCGACGACTCGAGCGTCAGCGGCGACGATTCGAGCGTCAGCGGTGACGACGACGCTGCGGCGACGGGCGACGACTCCGGCGGCAACGGCAGCTCGAGTGGCGGAAGCAGCAGCGGCAGCTCGAGTGGCGGGGGCACGTTGGAAGACGGCTCTGCGAACCCGAGCGACGGCGGCGGCAACGGTGGGACGGGCGCGTCGAGCGGGTGCGGCTGCTCGACGGTGGGATCGTCTTCGCTCCCCGAGGCGCCCACGGGCCTCGCGTTCGTCGCGATCGGATCGATCGTCGTCGCGCGGCGCCGTCGCCGCTCGTCACGCTGAATTACTAGCGACCGAAGCGCGTCGAAGCGGCAATGGTAGCGATGCCATTGCCGCCTCGACGCGTGGGCGCGCGCTCCGCGCAAAGGGACCGCTAGGTGTGAGCGAGAGACGGCGCACCTCGACCGAGGCGACGATCTCTTCGAGCTTCATTTCGCATCGCGCGCCGCCTTCCGCAGCTCCTCGCGCCGCTCCTTCATCTTCGCGCGAAGCGCCGCCGACGAACGAGACGCGTACGCCGCAGGAGGGAGCAGCAACGCTGCGTCCAAGGCCGACGCCTCGGTCGCCGCGTCCTTCTTCTTTCGAAGCAGCTCTGTCTCTTGCCAGAGCACCGGCAGACGGCGCTCGACGGGGACGGCGGCGGCGCCGTGCTCGATCGCGGCGATCCCTTCGTCGACCCGCCCCGCGACGCCGAGCGCCTCGGCAGCGCGTCGAAGCGCGTCGCCGTCGCCGGGCGACGCGCGCGCGATGTCGCAGAGTGAGGTCGCGCCGCGCGCATAGTCATTGAACCTGTCGAGCCAGAATTCGAGCGGGGCGCTCAACGATGCGCGCTGAGCGAGGCTGCCGCGAGACGACTGCTCCTGGGCGATGGCGAGCCATCGCTCCGTCACCTCGTCGGCGCGCGACGGGTCCTTCTCCTCCAAGCGAAGGGCGCGGAGCGTGTAGGACGCATATCCGCGGGTGAACGGCAGAATCGGCGCGTGGGGATCCTGGAGTGTCGTCTGCACGAGGTCGAGCTGGTGGCGCGCGCTCTCCAACCGCGGCGGCGACGTGTGCTTCGCGCACTCGTGACCGTTGAACGCGACGTTCACGGCGAGGCCTCCGGCGGGGAGGCGATCGCTCCACCCTTCGGCGAGCTTGGCGCATCGCTCGAAGTCCTTTCGACCCTTCGCCTCCCAGACGAGCTCCTCGACGAGGAACGGCGCGAGCGGTGAGGACGCGGGGAGATGCTCCAACAGCGCATCGGCCCGCGCGCGCGCGGCGCGTCCCGCGTCGTCTTGTGCGCGCAAGACGACCGTCGCGCTGAAGACGTCGACGGTCCCTTCCGGGAGTGGGCTCGGGGCGACGGCCTCGAGCAACGCGGCGACCTCGGCCCCCGCCAAGGACGTGGTGCTCCAGCGGGCGCGAAGGGCGGAGGACGGGGGCGCTTCGGGATCGAGGACGAGCACGACGGGCAACGACTCGAGCCCCCAGCGCTTCGACAGCTCGCCCCCCTCGGCGCCATCATCGTCGATCGCGACCCAGACGAACCGATCGGCGAGGGCGATGACCTTCGGATCGTCGAACGCCGACGCCCGCATCGCCATGCACGGCGGGCACCAGCTCGCCCAGAGATCAACGAAGACCAGTCGGTGATCGCGGCGCGCGTCGGCCATGGCGGCGTCGAGTCCTCCCTCGCGAAACGAGAGAGCGTGTGACGCGGGCGGCGCGGCGGCGACGGCAGGAAGCTGCACGTTCGTCGGCGGAGGTCGTGCGGAGCTGCACGCGGCCGCGCTCACGAACATCGTCATCACCATCGCGCGGCGGAGCGCGTCTCGGTCCATGACCATTCTTATACGGCGACACTCGTTCGCGCTCGTCCTCCGAACGGACGACATCGACGTCGCGATGCGGCGCGCGACACGGAGCCCTCATCTGCTCGATGGTTTCGCAGAGGGCAGTCGTACCTGTCAATCAAACCTGAAAACCGCATTGCGCCTTTGAAATGCCAGCTCGCCCGGAGCCGAGTACGCCTGTGTGTCTCGCCGACGTCCATGCACTCCGCGATCGACATTGCGTCTTCATTCTTTCCTGGTCGAGCGGCGGCGTTGAGACAGTCTCTGGCGCCGAGGTCATTCATGAATCGATCGCTCCATGGGACGTTCTCCGCTGCGCTCGGGCTTCTGGTCATCGCTCTCGTTCACGGCTGCGGCGACTCTTCCCAGGAGGATGGCGGCGCAGGCGACGGGGGCACCGACGGCTCGCTCCCCGACTCGGGCGGCAACGACGCGGCCGCAGGCAGCGATGCGAACGTCAGCGCCGACGCCGACGTCGACGCTGGACTGGATGACACGAGCGACGCGGCGGCGGACGGCGAAGTCGAAGCGGCTTGCGTGCATCTAGGCGATCCCGACAGCGGCATCGACGCGAGCTCTCATGTGGACGGCGGTGGATCGGCGCTCGTCTTCGTGGACATCGGCGGCGCGGATCGCCCGATCGATCTCAGCGCGGACGGCAAGCTGGCGCTCCTTCAGGACGGCACCGCGGCGAACGGAGACGTCTATCTCTACGATACGGTCACGGGCGCGCTCACCCGGAAGACCATCACGGGCGACCCTGGATTCACTCTCGCCACGTCGCTGTCGGGCGATGGGAACCAGATCAGCGCCTATCACGGGACGACCTCGATCGTCGCGGGGGTCTGGGACGCATGCGGCGGCTGGACCGACGCCGTGTATGCCAGTGGTTGCCCGGGCGACGTCGACGCCGGCAATCCGAACACCGAGAGCGGCGCGTTCAATCTCGACTTCGACGGATCGATCGCAGTCGGGTACGTGTGGAACGGCTGCCCTAGCGTCTCGGCGATGCTCTGGACGCGGGCGGGCGCGGCGTGGACGCCGACTCCGTTGCAGCACCTCGGGATGGCGGGCGGGAGCAACCGGGCGAGCTATGTCTCGGCCGACGGAAGCGTGATCGGCGGCTTCGCGGAGTTCCCATCAGCCGATCGCGTACCGGCGATCTGGCACTCGGACGGCACGGGCGTGGTGCTCGATCCCACGGGAATGGCGGTCGGTGAGGTCCTGGCGATCAGCGCCGACGGGACGATGGTGGCAGGTCCGTGGAATGCGACAGTCAATGGTAGCTTCTACTGGACACAAGCTGAAGGAGTCGTCCAGCTCGGGACGCTGCCCAATTCGCAGCCTCAAGATCAGGTATGGCTCAATGCCATCGCAGCCTCCAATACGGTCATCTTCGGCGCCGACGGCGATCCCTCCTGGAGCTCGGGCGGCCTCGGCTCCGAGGAGGTGGCAGTGGTGTGGACGAAGGCGAAAGGGATGCGGAAGTTGCAAGACGTCGTGACCGCACAGCAGCTCACGCTCCCCACCGGCTGGGATCTCACCGACGTCACGGCGGCGTCGGCGGACGGGTCGGTGGTGCTGGGATACGCAACGGACACCGCGTCCGCGCAGCTCACCACGCACATGTTCGTGCTGCGGCTGTCGGCGGCGGTCTACTGAGGGCTTCGTGCACGTCGACTTCCTCCCCACTGCGGTGACCGGCCTCGCCGGCCCGATCGGACTGACCATCGCGCCGGGGAGGCACGGCTCGCTCGAAGAGGATCTCCGCGACCTTCGCGCGACGCACCGCGCCGGGCTCCTCGTGTCGCTCGTCGGCGACGCCGAGCTCGAGCACCTCGGCATCACGGGCTTCGAAGAGAAGGTGCGCGCGAGCGGCATCGATCTCGTGCGCTTCCCGATCGCCGACTTCTCGACGCCCAACTCGCTGGACGATCTGGCCGCGCTCGTGGCGACGATCGTCGCACGGGCGCGCTCGGGCGAGACCGTCGTCGTTCACTGCTGGGCGGGGCTGGGGAGGAGCGGCCTCGTCGTCGCGTGTTGTCTGGCGACGCTCGGGCGCGAGCCGCGCGACGCAATCGCGCTCGTACGGCGCTACCGCCGCGGCGCGGTCGAGGACTCCGATCAAGAGGAGTGCGTCGCGGAGCTGGCTGCGCTCGTGACGCAGTCGAAGTGATCGTGGAGGCTATCGCGCCGCTGATCGCGCGAACCGCTCTGTCGAGGATCGTCATGGGCATGCGCGATCCGATTGCGCTCGCGTGCCATCGCGCGGGCGGCGCGCGCGCGTCGTCCGTGTCGTATTCTCGGGCTCGTGACCCGCGAGGAAGTCTGGAAGCACGTGTCCGACGCGCTGCGCGCCGACTTCGGCAAGCTGCTCGACGTGCGCGACGTGCGTCGCGTGCGGCGCGTGTCCGGGGACGCTTGGCTGGTGACCGTGGTGCTCGCGGCGCCGTCCGGAGATCTGCACGTGGCCGACCTCACCGTGACGAGCGGCGGCGGGATCACGCCGACCCTCGGCGTCGAGCACGTCGTCGAAGCGGTGCGCCGCGCCCAGCGCGCCTCGCTCGCTCCACCCCCCGACGACCTCGGCGACTTTGGCGCTGACCTGGTGGGAAGGGGAGACGACGACGGGCTCGAGATGCTCACCGAAATGGGCGAGCCGATCCCGGTGCGCGTCGCGGCGGCCCTCGCGCGCGGCGACGCCGACTCGTTGCGCCAGGCGCGCGATCTTCTCCCGCGCATGCTCGGCGATCACGAGCACCGCGGGGCCACGCTCTTCACGATGGCCGAAGTCGAGCAGAAGCTCGGCGAGCCGACGCTCGCGCGCGGCTACCTCGAAGCCGCCGCGCGCGAGTTTGCCGACCGGTTCGATCTCCCCTCGCTCGAGAAGGCCGCGGCCCTCGCGCTCGATCTCGTCTCGCGCGACGCCTTCGCCGGCTCGCCGATCGACGCCTTGCTCGAGCAGAGTCGTACGCGCCTGAAGCCTCTCCAGAGCCTCTTCGACGCGCGGAGCCTCGCCGGTCTCCCCGACGATCTCGCCGCGCGCCTCGCCCGCGGCGTCACGTCGCGAACACTGGCGCCGGGCGAAACGCTGGTGAGCGAGGGGGACCCGTCGACAAACGTGTTCGTCGTGAAGAGTGGCCTCCTCGGCGTGTGGCTGGAGAAACCGTCGGGGGGCTCGTGGCTGGTGCGCTGCTGCTTCCCCGGGTGGTTGCTCGGTGAGTCGAGCGTGCTCGCGAGGCAGACCGCGCGGTGCACGGCGTCGCTTCGCGCCGAGCGCGTGAGCGTCGTGTGGGTGCTCCCGGCGACCGCGGTCCGCGAGGCCATGGACGAGGATCTCGCGTTCGGGCTGCGCATCGCCCAGACCAAGCAGATGCACCGCATCGACTCGTTCTTCTCGATGCACGAGACGATGGGGCAGCTCGACGTGCAGGTGCGCGACGAGATGCTCTCGTGCATCCAGCGCCTGGAGAAGTTCGACGCCGAGACGATCCTCCTCCCCGCCGGGCAGGTGCCGGAGGTGGCGTGCCTGGTGGCGCAGGGGTCGATCGGCCTCTTCGGCGACGGCGCGACGAGCACGCCGCTGTCGGTCGTCGCGCCCGACTCGTTCTACGGCGTGCGCGACGCGATCCACCAGATCGCCCCGAGCGTGACGGCGATCGCCACGGCGGGGACGACGGTCGCCTTCTTCGACGCCGTTCGGTTGCGCGCGCTGTGCGAGCGGAGCCCGGAGCACGTGGTGGCGGTGCTGGAGAGGCTGGGGTGAGCCACGCGCCCCGCGCGTAGCGCACCCGTTGCACAAGGAGTGTTGTGCATTGCACGACCTACGGGATGCACGGTCACCGTCGGCTGATGCGCGAGGCACAGGCAAGTGAGCGATATCGTTTTCTCAATCCCGATCTCGTTTCGCGCAACGGGGCTTGGGCACGCTGCGCGCAATAGTCATTGCGACCTCATCCCCGGCGGAGCCGGACGACCTGACCCTCAAGGAGGAGATGACCATGCGCGCGTTCCGAGCGATCCTAGGCTCCACTCTCATCATCGGAATCGCCGCGTGCTCGAGCGGCTCGCGAGCGCCGTCGCCGGAGGCGGTAACCCTCCCTCCCACGGGCGGCGCGCAGCCGAGCCACGCCAAGGCACTCCTCTATTTCGAAGGGAGCGTGGACGTCACGCAGCGCACGATGACCGTCGTCGCGAAAACGCCGTCGGGCGCGCTGAAGGCGCAGGCGACGCTCCCGTACGGAACGGGCGCGGGCGAGGTCTACTTTCATACCTGCCCCGGAACCGTGAGCTACACCTCGACGGGCTTGGGTGGTGGGACCCTCAGCGCCTCGGTGCAAGCCGTCAACGACATGGCGGCGGCGATCCCCGACTTCACGGTGAACATCACGAGCATCTCGGACACCGGGACCGTGTTCACGACGAGCCTCGGTCCAGGCAACGACTATGGCAACGTACCCAACACGGGCGACACGAGTTGCAGCCCCAACGTGGCCACGTGGACGTTCACTCAGGCCTCGACGACGAGCTTCACGTTCACCGGCGAAGTCGACGGTACGGCTCCCAGTGGGTGCCAGTCCAAAGGCCAGTGCATGGTGTTCATCGGAACCAATGCCACCGCCGGAGATCTCGGAGGCCTCGCCGGCGCAGACGCGACGTGCCAGACGGAGGCCGCTGGACTGGGCCTCGCGGGTACGTTCAAAGCTTGGCTCAGCGATGACTCCGGCAACTGCCCGAACACGCGCTTCGTGCAGGCCACCGTCCCCTACGTGAGCTTCGAGACCGGAAAGACGATCGCCAACGACTACGCCGGGCTCATCTCCGGCACGCACCTCAATCCCGTCGAAAACGGCGGTTACAATGCGTGGACCGGAACCGCTCCCGATGGAACCGCCCTCGTCGGGTTCACCTGCTCCGGCTTCACGTCGTCCGCGACGGGCAGCGGTCAAGCGGGGGTCACGAACGTCGCCGACAGCAACTGGACGCAGCAGCTAGGGGACATACAGGCCTGCAATACGCCGCCGTCGGCGAACATCGTGAGCTCTCCGTACTGCTTCGAGCAGTGAGCGAGGGCACGCGTCGCCGCGCGCCCCGAAATCAGCGACGGTAGGGGGGGACGCTCGGCGGGTTCGGCACAGTCGTCGGCAACGTCACGAGCGGCGGCCAGATGAGCCCCGGCGCGTCGCCCGGCACGCTCACGATCACCGGCGATTACACGCAGACGTCGGCGGGCACGCTCGCGATCGAGATCGGCGGCGTGACGGCCGGCACGCAGTTCGATCAGCTCGCGGTGAGCGGCGTGGCCGGCTGGGCGGCGCGGTGAACGTCACCGTGGTGAACGGGTTCCCCCCTTCGCCGAGCGACACGTTCAAGCTCCTCCCGTTCGGATCGAGCAGCGGAACGTTCGCGTCGAGCACCGGACCCGCCGGTCGCGTGCTCACGTACGAAGCGACCGACGTGAGCTTGTCGTTGCCTGACGGCGCAGGCGACGCGGGGAGCGAGGCCGGCGTCGACGCAGGGGGCGGCATCGACGCGGGGGGCGGCGTGGACGCGAGCGTCGACACCGGCGGCGGCACCGACGACGGCGGCAGCGACGTCGACGCGACGGTCGACTCCGGCGGCGTGACTCCGGGAGCCGACAGCGGTGTCGCGGACGCCACGCTTCCGCCTCTGTCGGGCGACGACGCGGGCGACACGGACGCGGGGTCGAGCGGATCGAGCTCCGGGTCGGACGATGGAGGCTGCTCCGTCGAACGAACCGGCGGCGCGCGCGGAGGGACGGGAGGAGCCGCGGCGCTCGTCGGTTTGCTGTTCGTGGCGCTCGGGCTGCCAAGGCGGTCGAACCGCGCACGCGCGTCGTCGTAGTCGCGGGGCGTGGTCGTCGATGTCTGCGGTGCGCACGTTCATCGGCCGGCTCCGCACCGTCGGCCGGCGCGCGAACGCCTCGTGATCCCTGGTAGCCTCGACCGACGAAGGGACACCGCATGGTCGAACCGGTCACCGGTGGGAGCGGCGTCACAGTCGACGAGACATCGCCGCCCCCGGCTCGCCCCGGCTCGAACCGGCCCGGTGAGCACGACGAGAGCATTCTCGATCGCGGCGCGACGATCGATCGCTACACGGTGCTCGAGCGCATTGGCGCCGGCGGCATGGGCGAAGTGTACGCGGCCTACGATCAGAAGCTCGATCGGAAGGTCGCGCTCAAGGTGCTGCGACGGCGCAGCGCCATGTATCAGAAGCGACTGATCCGCGAAGCGCAGGCGATGGCGCGGCTGGCGCACGCGAACGTCGTCGCCGTGTTCGACGCCGGGACGGTCGACGGCCGGCTGTTCCTGGCGATGGAGTTCGTCCTCGGGCGCACCCTCAAGGCGTGGCAGCGCGCGGCGACGCGATCGCACGACGAGGTGCTGAACGTGTACCTCGCCGCCGGGCGCGGGCTCTCGGCCGCGCACGCCGCCGGGCTCGTCCACCGGGACTTCAAGCCGGACAACGTTCTCGTATCGGATGCGGGCGACGTGAAGGTCACCGACTTCGGCATCGCGCGCGCGACCAGCGAAGCGGCGACTACTCGCGAGCTCGTCGATCGGACCACCGCGCCGAGCGCGTCCGCGCCGGCCAGCGACGTCGCGCTCGCGGAGCCGATGACCGAAGAAGGGGAGCTCCTCGGGACGCCGGGGTACATGGCGCCCGAGCAGTGCCTCGGCGAAGCGGCCGACGAGCGCAGCGATCAGTTCGCGTTCTGCGTGTCCTTGTATGAGGCGCTCTACGGCGAGAAGCCGTTTGCCGGCGAGACGGTGGTGGCGATGCTCGACGCGACGGTGCGCGGCGCGATCCGCGAGGCGCCGAAAGGGTCGACCGTGCCGCTGCGCCTCCGGCGTGTCCTCGTCCGCGGGATGAGCCCGGAGGGGGCCGATCGGTACCCGTCGATGCGCGCGCTCCTCGACGACTGGTGCGCGATCCGGCGCGGCAAAGGACGCGCATCGCCCTTGCCGTCGGCGGCGTCGCGGTCGTAGCGGTTTCGATGATGGGGCTCGTGCGGTCCGAGAGGGGGCGCGTCGCGCGCCTGTGCGCCGGGGGCGACGCCGAAGCGACCGAAGTGTGGAACGCCCAGGTGAAGCAGCGCATCGAGTCCGCGCTCCTCGCGAGCGGCGCGCCCAACGCCGCCGACACGTGGCGCCGCACCCGGGCCCAGGTCGATCGCTATGTCGGGGAGTGGACCGCGTCGTATGCGCAGACGTGCACGGCCACGCGCGTGAACCAGGTGCAGTCCGAGCAGGTGATGACGATACGCATGGCGTGCCTCGAGCAGCGGCGCGACGAGGTGCGCGCGCTTGCGCAGGTGCTGGCGACGGCCGATCGCGACGTCGCGAACAACGCGCTGCAAGCCGCGATGGGGCTCACCGGCGTCGATCGCTGCAAGGACTTCGTGGCCCTCACCGCGGTCGAGCCGGAGCCGACCGACGCCGCAGCTGTGACCGAGATCGCCGCCATCCGTCGTGAGCTGGCGACGGCGAAGGCCAACCTCGACACCGTGCGATCCGGCGCGGCGCTCCAGGAGATCGAGCCGCTCGTCGCGCGTGCGCGCAAGGTCGCGTACGCCCCGCTGCTCGCCGAGGTGCTCCTCGCCTCGGCGCGCGCGAAGGCCACCTCGGGCGTGTCGCGCGACGTGGGCATCGACGAAGGGACGCAAGCGGTGATCGCGGCCGACGCCGGACGCGCCGACGGGACGCGCGCCGAGGCGGCGACGTGGCTCATTCGCTGGACGACCGACGCAGGCCGCTACGACGAGGCCGAGCGATGGTCGCGTGTCGCCGAGGCGGCGCTGCGGCGCGCCGGCGACGAGGGACAACGCAAGGCCGAGTGGCTGGCCGCATTGGCGTGGCTGCATGACGCGAAGGGGCGCGCCAAGGAGTCCGCCGCGTACTTTCGCGACGCGCTCGACACCGCCCGGCGCGCCGGCGCCGACGTGCGAACGATCGCGGGGCTCGAGCGCGATCTCGCGCAAGAGGAGGCGGGGCTCGGTCAAGGAGAGGACGCCGAGCGCCTCCTCGACGACGCCGACGCCTCGATCGTCCCTGCGATGGGCGAAGAGCACCCCGCGCGCATCCCCTTCCTGCGCGCGCGCTCGTACGTCGCTGCGGTGGCGAACGACAATCGGCGCGCGCTCGGGTGGGAGAAGCGCGCGATCGAGCTGGCCGAGCGCGTCCAGCCGGACAACAGCATGCTGTCGCACTCCTACAACAACGCCTGCTCAGAGCTGCATTCGCTCGGCGACGACGCCGGGGCGCTCGCGTACTGCGAGAAGGCGATCGCCAGCGGCCTCCGCGTGCAAGGCCCCGAGAGCAGTCACATGGGCTACGCCTACACGAACATGGGCGACGTGCTCTCGGGGCTGCGTCGCTACGAGGAGAGCATCGAGTACTTCACGCGCGCGATCCACGTGAACGAGAAGAACGGCGCCGAGCACGAGACGAACTTCGTGCATGCCCTGCTCGGCGTGGGGCGCGCGCGAGTGTTCATCGGCAAGCCGCGTGAGGCGCTCGAGCCGTTGGAGCGCGCGCTCAAGGCGAGCGCCACCGCGGAGGCCGAATCGCCGGAGTGGCAGACCGCCCTCGCCGACGTGCGCTTCACGCTGGCGAGGGCGCTGTGGGAGACAGGGGCGCGCGGGGCGCGTGCCTTCGAGCTCGCGCGCGAGGCGGCGGACATCGACGACCGTATCCAGCGCGTCGACGAAGCGCGCGCCGCGCGCGCGTGGCTCACCGAGCACCGCGCCGATTAGCGGGGGAGCCGTGCGGCGGCGCGTCTTGCCTACGTTCGAATCGGCTCTTCTCGGGCACTGTTTCGACCAACGCTGGCGATCTGCGCGTGGCCCTCGTCGATCTCGGCGTGGGCGCGCGCCCGGACCAGATATCTTCCATGCGCCCGCCATGAAGCCCGGCGACATGTTCGATCGCTACATGATCCTGCGCCACATCGGGCGTGGAGGGATGGGCGATGTCTATCGTGCGCAAGACACGCGGCTCCACCGGAACGTCGCGCTCAAGATTCTCCGGCTCGATTGGATCGACGAAGAGCGCTCGCGGGCGGACACGGTGGAGCGGATGTTCCGCGAGGCTCGCGCGGCCGCGGCGCTCGAGCACCCGAACGTCGTCGTCATCCACGACGTCGGCGAGGTGACGCTCCCGGGGGCGAGCCGGCCCAGCTACTTCATTGCGATGGAGTACATCGACGGGGCGGTGCTCCGTTCGTTCGTGGGGGCGAAAGACGTCTCGATCGAGGACCGTGTCCGGTGGCTGATCGACACGGGGCGCGCGCTCGGCTTTGCCCACGAGCGCGGGATCATCCACCGCGACGTGAAGCCCGACAACATCATCCTGCGCGCCGACGGCGTCGTGAAGGTGCTCGACTTCGGCATCGCCCGCCGATCGCGGACGGACCTGCCGATCGGCGGCGCGCAGCTGCCGACGCTCACCGAGAAGGGGACCGCGCTCGGTACGCCGCGCTACATGGCGCCGGAGCAGATGCTCAACGAGGATCTCGACGGGCGCGCCGATCAGTACGCGTGGGGACTCACCGCGTACGAGCTTCTCGCGGGAGTTTCGCCGTGGTCGGGGACGACCGACTCGCTTCAGCTCGTCGCCCAGGTGCTCACGCGCGCGCCGGACCCGCTGCGCTCGCGCGCGCCCGAGATCCCCGCGAAGATCGCGAGCGTCATCGATCGCGCGCTGTCGCGCGATCGCGCGGAGCGCTTCCCGTCGATGGCCGAAGCGGTCGAAGCGCTCGGCGGCGCGCCGGGGCTCCCCGTCACCGCGAAGGTGCCGGTGCCGAAGGCGCCGGAGGCGGAGGCCGTCGACGACAACACCCTACGAGGGCAGCACTCGACGCAGCGGCGCTTCGTGGTGAGTCCCCCTTCGCGCCAGGGCATCGTCGCGCTCGCCGCGCTCGGCGTCGGCGCGCTCGTCGTGGGTCTGGCGCTTCGCGGGCGCTCCCCGGCCTCTGCACCGGTCGCTGCGACGCGGTCGACGCCGGTGGATCCGAACGCTTGCACCAGCACCGCGCAGTGCACCGAGCGGCTCCATGCGGCCGCCGTCTGTCGAAGAGCGAGCGGAGCCTGCGCCCCTCTCGGCTCCGACGATTGCCGCGTGGTCGCGGATCCGGGCGCGCTCACGAACGAGTCCACCGTCTGGATCGGCTCGATGCTCCCGCTCACCGGCCCCGACGCGAACGCCTTCGGCACGCGCGAGTTCAACGCCATCGATCTCGCGCGCAAGGACTTCGCGCACATGCTCGCCGGCGCGACGTCGCGGGCGCATGGGACCCGTCCGATCGCGCTCCTTGCGTGCGACGATGCGGTCGATCCGTCGCGCGCGCTCCACCACCTCGTGGACGACGTCGGGGTGCCCGCGGTCATCGGCTTCCGCAGCAGCGACGAGGCGATCGAGATCGCGACCTCGACGCTCATCCCGAAGGGGGTCCTCGGGATCGTCGCGTTGAACACGAGCCCGATGATCTCGAGCCTGTCCCAGACCGCGGGCCAGCCGCGCATGATCTGGCGCACGACCTACTCGGCCGCCGAGATGGCGCTCCCCATCGCCCAGATCGTCCCGCAGCTCCTCGAGACCGAGCTGAAGCCGAAGCTCGGAGGGCAACCTCTCCGCGTCGCGCTCGTACGTCAGGACGATGCGGCCGGTCTCGGGTTCGCTGACGCGCTCTTCCGCAACCTGCGCTTCAACGATCGCTCCGCGCTCGAGAACGAGTCGAGCTACCACGAGTTCGTGGGCCCGCTCGGCGTCGGAGGGGATCCGGCCGAGCACGCGAGTCTCGCCGCGAAGCTGCTCGCGTTCGCGCCGCACGTCGTCGTCTACTTCGGCTCCAGCGAAGCCATGGTCGACATCGTCGAGCCGCTGGAGCGCGGGTGGCGCGACGTCACGTTTCGCCCGCGCTACGTGAAGACCTCGCCGTTCGGACCTCCCGTCCACGCGTTCATCGGCGCCAGCACGGAGCGACGTCGGCGCTTCCTGTCACTCACCACGGTGTCGACGACCGCCGCCAACGCGCGCTTCGTCGCGCGCTACAACGAGGCGTTCTCGGACAGCGTCACGCGCACGTTCTCACCGAACTCGTCGTACGACGCGTTCTACGTGATCGCCTACGCGGCGTACGCGCTGGGTGACGCGCCCATCACCGGCGCGAGTCTCGCGGGCGCGATCCCGCGCCTCACGCCGCCGGGCACGCCGATCGACGTCGGGCCCACCGAGATCTTCGACGCCATCAACAAGCTCGCCGGCGGCGGTCGCGTGGACCTGAACGGCGCGACGGGGCCCCTCGACTTCGATCTCGCCACCGGCGACGCGGTCGTCGACCTCGCGGTGCTCTGCGTCGACGTCGACGCGCGCGGGGCCGCAACGAGCAACCGCGAGTCGGGCCTGATCTACGACGCGACCTCGCGCGCGCTCCGCGGCACGATGCGCTGCCCTTGAAGCGCTGGCCATGAAGGCTGACGGGGTAGGGCGCACAACGCCAGCCTCTCACCTCCGCTTGCACCGATTGTTCGAACCGTTTGTACAACGCGAAGCGTTGCGATTGAACAGTTCGTGCAGCCACGCGCGCGTCGCCCCTGCAACCTCGCGATGACTCGAGGGGGCGCTCATGGAACGCTCTTCGCTTTGTATCGCCTGCATGACCCACAATGAACGGTTCGTCCACGCTCTACGGGCCGTCGCTGGGGCGAGCCTTCTCCTCGCGGGGTGCGCCGTGGACGGCACGGTCGACGCGAAGACGACGACGGAGAGTCAGAGCAGCACCGTGCAAGGCGTGTCGGCGAGTCTCAGGACGGACGCCATCCGAGCCGCCGCGAAGAAGAGCTGCTCTCCGTTGACCTGCTGCTTCCCGGCCGGCGGCGGTTGGGAGGACGATCCGTTCGAAGACGCCCTGCGAGGGCTCGGCTGCAGTACGCCGGCGAACTACAGCGAGGCGACCGGGACCTCCGCCTTCTGGCTCTACACGCGCTGCCCGCCGAGCTTGAAGCTGTTGAAGCTGGTGCGCGAGTACTCGAACGTCGCGCCGTACGACGCGCGATTCATCGACAGCCTGTGCCTGGAGCTGGGCGCGATCGGCAGCGGACAGCCCGATTCGCTGTTCGTGGAGTTCGACCCGACGTGCGAGACGTGCACCGGGAACAACCAGTGATTTGACGTGCGCTCGCGTCGTTGCGAGGCTCATGGAGAATGGTCGACGCTCCTGCGGGGCACCTCTCGCTCCTCATCGTCACCGACACGACCACGCAGACGGTCTCTCTCCCCGCGCGCGGGGAGATCGTCGTCGGGCGCGGCGCTGAAGCGGACGTGCGTGTCGACGATCCGCAGCTCTCGCGACGGCACGCGGTGCTGCTCCTCGGCAGCGCGACGATGCTTCGCGACCTCGGGAGCCTGAACGGGACGAGCATCGGCGGCAGGCGCCTGCGCAAGAACGAAGAGGTCCCTCTCGCGCTGGGCGACACGATCGCCATCGGCGGATCGGTGCTGACGCTCCAGTCGATGGCCACGAGCGCGCGCCCGCGGCGCGTGTGGGCGCACGGATACTTCGAGGCGCGCCTCGAGGAGGAGTGCGCGCGCGCGGACCGGAGCGACGTCAGCTTCGCCATCATGAGGGTCCGGATCATCGGCGGCGGGACGACGGAGGCGCTGGCGAACGTGCTGGCCTCGTGCCTGCGCCCGTCGGACATCGTCGCCGAGTACGCCCCTCACGAGCTCGAGGTGCTGCTCGTCGAGACGTCCGCCTCGGACGCCGAGATGATCGGGCGGCGCATCGAAGATCGCTTCAACGACGGCGGGCTCCCCGTACACATCGGCATCGCGGCGTGGAAGCGCGACGGCCGGACCCCCGAGGCGCTGATCGCGCACGCGGCGACGGTCGACGAAGCCGAGAGCCCGGTGGATTCCTTCGCCACCGAGCCCCTCCGCCTGGGCGCGATGCGCCGGCTCCAGCCGCTCATCGAGCGCGTGGCCGCGGGCGTCATCAACGTCCTCATCGTGGGTGAGACCGGAGTAGGCAAGGAGGTCATCGCGCGAACGATCCACGAGCAATCGCCCCGGGCGAAAGCGCGCCTCGTGGCCATCAACTGCGCGGCGCTCTCCGAGTCGCTGCTTGAGAGCGAGCTGTTCGGTCACGAGCGCGGGGCGTTCACCGGCGCCGTGCAAGCGAAGACCGGGCTGCTCGAGGCGGCCGGAGGGGGCACGGTCTTCCTCGACGAGGCGGGCGAGATGCCGCTCGCGTTCCAGGCGAAGCTCCTGCGCGTGCTCGATCAGCGCGAGGTGTTCCGCGTCGGCTCGACGGCGCCGAGACCGATCGACGTACGCTTCATCGCCGCGACGAACCGCGATCTGGTGGGAGAGATCGCGCGGGGCCGCTTCCGGCAGGACCTGTTCTTCCGCCTCAACGGAATCACCCTGGCGATTCCACCGCTGCGCGAGCGCGTCGAAGAGATCGTGCCGCTGGCGCGCCTCTTCGTCGCGAAGGCGGCCCGGCAAGCGGCGCGCGTGCCTGCGCCGCGGATCTCCGAGGAAGCGCTCGTGCTCCTCAAGTCGTACGCGTGGCCGGGGAACGTCCGCGAGCTCCGGAACGTGATCGACCGCGCCGTGCTCCTGTGCACCGGCGACGAGATCCGCGCGGAGCACCTTCCCGGCGAAAAAATGGGGACGCTCCTGCCGGCGCGCCCGTCTCTGCTCCCCGCCCAGAGCGATGACGAGTTCGCGCACGCCGACGTGCCCACGTCCCGTATCGTCCTACCCGAGGGTACGTCCGGTCCGTCCGCGACGAGCCTCGAGCGGGACCGCGTCCTCGCCGCGCTCGACGAGTGCGCCGGCAACCAGACGCACGCGGCGCGGCTCCTGGGCATCTCGCGCGGCACTCTCATCGCGCGCATCCAGCAGTACGAGATTCGAAGACCGCGAAAGCGGTGAGATCTACTTCTTCACGTCGCGCATCGAGATCCGCGCCTCGACGACCTCACGGACACTCCGGAGCGCGTCGATCGCGAGGTTCACGTCCGCCGTGCTGACCCACGCGAACGCTTCGAGGTCGCCTGGGTTCCAGAGAGCCTGCCAGTACTCCCTCTTGGCGTCCCCTAGGATCACGACCTTGTACGCCGCGAGGCGCGCTGCAAGGGTGGGGTAGTCGACCGGCGCGACGCGCAGCAGGATCCGCAGAGGGACGCGCGGGCGGGTGGTGTTGACGACGTCGTTGACCATGGGAGTGCTCACCAGCGTAACAGGCGGAAGTCTCCCGTTGCCAAAAGGATGCCATCGCGGCGGAGGTCTGTGGCGAGCCTCGCGCCGCCGAGCACGCCCCGACGCCCCGATCGCATGTTCTCCAACAGTCCCGTAGTCTCGCGCGGCGAGGACGTCGCCCAGGCGTCGATGGACCGCGCGTAGCCCGACCCATGAAGGAGCTCCAGAGCCGCGAATGACAGACGAATTGGCGCCGACGAAGGGAACCTACACAGGTCTGTTCCTCGTGACATTGGCCACGCTGGCGTACGAGGTCCTCCTCACACGGATTTTCTCCGTGACGATGTGGTATCATCTGGCGTTCCTGGCCATCTCGATTGCCATGTTCGGGATGACGCTCGGGGCGCTGCGCGTCTACCTGCAGCCCGCGCGCTACCCGAAGGAACAGACCGAGCGCGCGATGGGGTGGAGTGCCCTGCGGACGGGTCTCTTCATGGTGACTGGCGTCGCGGCTCACATCGCTCTGGGGCCAGTTCTAGGCGATCGGCCACTGCTCGGCTTGACCGGAACGTTCATCGCGATCGCGGTGCCCTTTTATGAGAGCGGTGTCTGCGTCTGCCTCGCGCTGACGCGCTTCCCTCGGCAAACAAGCCGCCTCTACGGCGCGGACCTCGCCGGCGCAGCAGCGGGCTGCCTGCTGGTCATCGCGCTCCTTCACTGGTTCGATGCAGTAGCCGCGGTCGTGGTCGTCGCGCTGCTTCCAGGTGTCGCGGCGTGGTGCTTCGCCGCGAAGGAGCACCGCGCACTCCGCTCGGCCGCGGCAGGCAGCTGCCTTCTTCTCGTGACGGTCGTGGCTGGACACGAGGTTCTGGCTGCGCGCTCGGCGTCGCCGCTCCACATCACCTGGACCAAGGGCCGCCTCGAAGACAAGGCGGCGTACGAGAAGTGGAACTCTTTTTCCCGCCTCGCCGTGAGGCCCCTGACTCGCGACGGCACCCCGTTGAGTTGGAGCCTGAGCCAGACGTATGAGCAACACGCTCCCGCGCCGCTCTACTACACGCTGAACATCGACAGCGTCGCCGGCACGATGCTGACGCAGTTCGACGGTGACTTGAGTCGCGTCGACTACCTCAAATACGACGTCTCGAATCTCGTCCATTACCTGCGACCGGCTGGCAAGGTCGTCGTCGTCGGCGTCGGCGGCGGGACGGACATTCTCTCGGCCGCGGTCTTCGGCCAGAAGGAGGTGACCGGCGTCGAAATGAACGAGGACGTCCTGCGCATCCTGACCGAGCGCTATGGCGATTTCACCGGCCACCTGGATCGTCTCCCGCAAGTGCGCTTCGTCAACCAGGAAGGGCGCAGCTATGCAGCGGCCGGCGGCGACCCTGCCGACGTCGTGCAGCTCACGTTCATCGACACCTGGGCCGCGACCGCTGCGGGCGCCTTCGTGTTGTCGGAGAACGCGCTCTACACACGCGAGAGCTGGAAGCTGTTCTTGGAACGCCTGAAGCCGGACGGGATCCTGTCGGTCTCCCGCGGCTTCGAGAGCGAGCCGCCCTACGAGATCTATCGGTTGACCGCGCTGGCGCGCGAATCCCTTCGCGCCCTGGGAGTCGAGAAGCCGGAAAACAACATCGTGGTCGTGGCCAACCTCACGCCCAAGGCGCACGTGTCGTGGTGCAAGATGGCGGTCGTGCTGGTGAGCCGGACGGCTTTCTCTGCGGCGGATCTGGACACGCTCGAAGACGTCACTCGTCGACTGCAATTCGACGTGATGTGGAGTCCGCGGCAGACCCGCCCCGACGCGTTCCGCCAAATGGCGACCGACACCGACGTCGCAGCGCTGGAAGATCGACTTGGGATGACCTTTTCCGCGCCGACCGACGACGCCCCCTTCTTCTTCCAGATGCTCCGGCCGCGCGATTTTCTGCGCCGGAGCCCGATCAGCGATCCCTACGGCAGGCCCAGCCCCGCGACCGATCCGAACCAACGCGCGGTGGGGATGCTCTTCGGATTGCTCGGCGTCGTGACCGTGTTGACGGTGCTGTGCATCGTCGTGCCGCTGGCGTGGGCCGCGCGGGGGAAGTCGGCGGCGGGCGCGGCGCCGTGCCTCGTCTACATCGCCTGCATCGGCCTCGGCTTCATGCTGATCGAGATTTCACAGATGCAGCGACTGATCCTCTTCCTCGGCCATCCCGTCTACGGTCTCTCGGTCATTCTGTTCGCGCTGCTGCTGGCGGGCGGCCTGGGCAGCTACCTCACCGACCGCATTGCCGACGCGAGCTTCGGGCGCCTCGCGCCGCGTTGCCTCATGGCGCTGGTGGGGGTGATGGTGATCTTCGGATTCGCGAGCGTGCCCGCGCTGAATGCATGGCAGCACGGCAGCATGCTCGTGCGGCTGACCGTGGCGCTGGCGATCTTGTTCCCTCTCGGCGGCGTGATGGGCACGGCCTTCCCGTTGGGTATCCGGCTCGCGAACGCACGGGTGCCGCAGGCGACGCCGTGGTTGTGGGGAGTGAACGGCGCGGCATCCGTGATGGCATCCGTGCTGGCGATGGCGGTTGCCCTGACGTTCGGGATTTCCGTCAGCTACTGGGCAGGCGTGGCGTGCTACGCGGTGGCGGGCGTCGCGCTCGTGATGGGGGTTCGCGCGACGTCGGAGGCCCTGCGTGCGGTTCCCGCGTCGGCGGGTCCGATGCTCCGGTAGTCTGTCCTCCTCCTCGTGATCGCGACGGTCGCCAAAGAACAGCTCATCGCGATTCTCGTGCGCGCGTTCTCGCCCTACGTCGGCACGACCATGGCGAGCGCGTCCGCGCGGGGCGTGTGCCAGCGCTGCGTGCCCGGCACGCCGTCGATCGACCACGCCGGCGTGACGGCCATCATCGCCGAGCTCGAGCCCGGGCTCCACGTGTACATCGGCAAGGAGAAGACGCAGCAGGTCGTGCGCGAGCTGTGGGCGGCCATCGGCGCGCTCGGGGGGGCGCCATGAAGACCGTCGCAATGAAGAGCGCGCGCAGGTCGACGTGGGTCTTCGTGCTCTACGCGGCCGTCGTCGTCGTCGTGTTCGTCGCACGGGAGATCGCGCCGAGCTCGTGCGTCTTCACCGAACTGCTCTCGCCGCCGCGCTTCGCCGTGTTCACTTCGATCGCGAAGCTCGCGCCGCAGGCCGCCGGAGCCGTGTTCGCTGCGCGATGCGCCCGCCGCTACGGCGAGGGGAACGCCGCTCGCCGCGGGTGGTTCCTGTTGAGCGCCTGGCTCGCCGGCTGGTTCGCCGGGCAGGTGGTCCTCGTCACGTACGACCGAGTCCTCGGGGTGCCTGCGCCGGTGCCTTCGGTGGGCGACGTCTTCTTCACGCTCGGGTGCGTTCTGCTCATCGTCGCGCTCTTCACCTTCGTGAACGCGTACCGCAAGAGCGGGTTCGCGGCGGGCGATCCGCGGCAGGACGTCCTCATCGGGGTCGTCGCGACGTGTCTCCTCGGCGTCGTCGGGTACACCGTGCTCGTGCCCGTGGCCATGACGCCCGCGCCGCTGGCCGAGCGGCTCGTGAACGTCGGTTATCCGGTCATCGATCTGCTCACGCTGATCCCCGCGGCCATTCTCCTCCGCATCACGCTCGGCTTCCGCGGCGGGCAAGTCTGGCGCGTGTGGGCGGCGATCCTCGCGGGGATCGTCCTGACGGCGAGCGCCGACATCGTGTTCTCGGACGTGAGCCCCGCGCACGTGGCGGCGGTGGGATGGATCGTCGATCTGTTCGGCGCGCTCGCCTATGCGTGCTGCGCCTATGGGACCTGGCTGCAGTTCGAGCTGGTCGCGGAGTAGCGCTCGTCCGCAGCCCCCCACGCGGCCGTTCGCGCCGATGCTCGACGTCGTGATACACCTGAGAGTCAACCTCGCGCTCGCTCCCGGCGAGCGCCCCCGGTGAGGATGCGTGGCTCACATATATGCGGCGATGACTCGACTGATCCTTGCCGCGAGCGTCTCCGTGGTGCTCGTCTCGTGCAGTCGTTCGCAAGCGCCGTCGCCGAGCCCCGTCGCCCTTCCGTCGAACGGCGCAGCGGCGCGGAGCGGCGGCGGCAAGGCGATCTACTATTTCGAGGGGAGCGTCGACGTCGCGCATCGAACGATGACCGTCGTCTACCGCGCGCCGACGGGCGAGACTCTCGCGCAGTCGACGCTGCCGTACGGCCCGGCGCCGGGCGACGTGTCCTTCCATACGTGCCTCGGAACCGTTGCCTGGAACCCGACCGGCGGAGTCGGCCCCGGCGGAACGCTCACCGCAACTGTGCAGGCCGTGAATCGGATGCCCGGCACGGTGACCGGGATGACGGCGGTCATCGACTCCGTCTCGCCGAGCGACATCACCTTCGCGACCCCGTTGGCCAGCTACGGCGCGGTCGCGCCGAACACGGCGAGCAACTGCGGAGCGCCCAGCGCCACGTGGACATTCAACGACGCGACCGGCGAGGACTTCAATTTCATCGGCGAGGCGGATGGAACGGTCGGCGCGACCGATGCCGGTTCCGGAAGCCCGTGCACCAATCCGCTCCTTTCCCCCTGTGTTCTTGGCAACGCGGCCACGCCGCTCGGTTCCTGCTGCATCCTCTGACGCGCGCCTTCTGGAGACCGGAAACATGAAACTCAAGATGGTGATCGTCGATCTCGAGCTCCCCGCTTACGTGAAGCCCCTGAAGAAGTGGGGTGTGCGCTTGGGTGTCCTCGGCCTCGTCGCCCTTGGCGGAGGTATCGCGTATGCCGCCCTGCCGGTCACCTACACGGATGGCCAAACGCTCACGGCCGCGGACCTGACCAACAACTTCAATTTCATCCAGGGCGAGATCGCCGCGCTGCAGGCCGGTCCGATAGTCACGATGGACTCGGCGACAGGCGCGGCGAGCGTGCCGACGGCGCTAGCCACCCCCGCGTTCGTGGTGGTGCCGTACGCCGTCGCGGTGGGGGCCAAACCTCTCACTGTGCACGTGACGTCGAGCGCGAGCCTCGGGTCCATCGCCGGGGCCAGCGCCACGTTCGGGATCTGCTCGGCCGTCGGAGCCGCGGCGCCGCAGATGGTTCAGCCGCTCCAGGTTGGTTTCTCCGCGGGCTCGCAGCCCACGACGTCGCTCAGCGCGGTCTTCTCGCTCTCCACCGCGGGGACGGTGCAACTCGGGCTCTGCGCGCGGTCGGCGACGGGGACGTTCGACTTCGTGGACCAAGGGGTCACGACGATCATCGTTTCGGGGTGACGGGCCTCCTTTCGAGGCACAGCTTGATCGCCTCACCAGACGGCGATACGCCGTCCCTCCACGCCACGGAGGAAACGACCCATGAGCAACGTCAAACCGATTCCGGAAGGGCTCCACACCGTCACGCCGTCGATGACCATCGAAGGGTGTGCCGAGGCTCTCGAGTTCTACAAGAAGGCGCTCGGCGCCGAAGAAATGATGCGTGCGCCCGACCCCACCGGGAAGAAGATCTGGCACGCGGAGTTTCGCATCGGAAACTCGGTCCTCTTCTGCAACGACACGGCTCCCGAGATGGGCGCAGGGGCGAGCGTCTCGCGGCTCTGGGTCTACATGGCGGATGTCGATGGCGCCTACAAGCGCGCGGTCGATGCCGGCATGAAGGTGAAGATGCCCATCGCCGACATGTTCTGGGGCGACCGGATGGGGACGGTCGTCGACAAGTGGGGCAACGAGTGGACGTTCGCCAAGCACATCAAAGATCTCTCGCCGGCGGAGATGAAGAAGGCGCAGGACGAGTTCGTCGCCGGCATGAAGAAGTGAGTCGCGGAGCGTGATGGGGTGGCGGCCGGTCCGCGGTCCGCTACCCCACCGCGCGGGCTGGATGGGTCGCTCGGCAAGCGCCGATGACCCGAAGGCTGCGGAGGCGCGGTATCTTCGAGCCGTGCTTCCGCGGTCCGCAGCTGCAGTAGAGATCGATCAAACCCTCCGCGTCGCGCGTGACGAGGTCGAAAATCGGATCGCGCGCTATCGCGTGTGGGCGTTTGCCGCCGCGGTCGTAATCACACTCGTCGTCAACGCGGTGCACGTCGCGCGCGGGGACGCGAGGACGATCACGCCGACGGTCTGCTTTGCAGTTGCCGTCGTCTACGCGCTCATCCTGCGAACGATCGTCGTGCGCGTCGGCGCGCGTCCATGGCTCATCCAGCTCTCGCTCGCGCTCGACCTCGCTCTGTCGGCGCTCACGTTCGTCGTGGTCAACATCTTCGGGAGCCCCGAGATGCGTGCCGAAGGGCCGAGGTTCGCGAGCCATATCTTGGGGGCGAGCACGGGCCTCATCCTGATGCTGAACGCGCTGCGCGGCGACGCCCTCGCGTCGGTCGTAGGCTCCGTGATCGCGTCGCTTCTCGTGCCGCTCGTGCTGGTCCCGATCGAGGGCTTTCAGGACGCGCAGATCGCGATGGCGCTCATCTTCTGGATCATGGGGGGCGTAGGCGTGGCGGCGGCGAGGCAGGGGAGGCGCACGCTCGACAACTTCGCGCGGCTGCAGCTCCTGCGCCGGTACCTCTCGCCCGCGGCGGTCGAGCGCGTGATGCGCGATCACCCCGACGCGGCGCTGTCGCTCGGAGGCCAACTCCTCACGGTGACCCTCCTGTCGGCCGACCTTCGCGGATTCACGGCGATGAGCGAGTCGCTGTCGCCTGACGAGGTCGTGCGCCAGCTCAACGAGTTTCATGGATCGATGCTCGAGCAGATCGATGCGCACGACGGCATGCTCGACAAGTTCATCGGCGACGGCATTCTCGTCGTGTTTGGCCTGGAGCGAGCGACCGAGCGCGGAGCGACGGCGAACCCGGGAGGGGACGAAGGGGCGAAGCGTGCCGTCGATTGCGCGCAGGCGATGTTTCGCGCGCTCGAGTCACTCAACGCGCACCGCGCGCGACGTGGGGAGCTCGCGCTGAGGATGGGCGTGGGGGTTCATACCGGTCCGGTGGTCGCGGGCAATATCGGCGCACCGGGACGGCGGCTCGAGTTCACGGTCATCGGTGACGCGGTGAACACGGCGTCCAGGCTCGAGGGGTTGACGAAAGAGGCGGGCACGCCGCTCCTCGTGTCCGCGGAAACGGCCGAGCGACTCGGCGACGCCAAAGGCTTGCGGGAGCTCGCGCCGATGACTGCCCGCGGGAAGACGGCATCGATGCGGGTGTTTGGTCTGGGCGATGCGGCCGAATCATTACGCATTGCACCATGATGGGCAAAGGGAGACCCCAACACGCCGCGGCATTTGCCGTATTTGAGCCGCAATTGAGATAGCTTATTGCGTCATTTGATATCGCTCCGACACGGAGCGGAAACGTTCGGCGATGCAGAGTCATCCGCGTGGGAGGGACTCGCCAGGCTCGAGCAACCGCGCATTCATCCCCCCGCTCCGGTGAGACCGTCGCTCGCCGCGTTCGACGAATGAGAACGCGGCGCAGAGATCCGAGGGTCGACGCCTCACGCGTCGCCCTCGCTCGCATCGCCCGCGGCGCCTGAGCGGCCGCGAGGCTCTGATCGCGTGCGCCGACTCGAGGCGCGCGGAAGGCCCACGTGCGCCCTGCGTGCTCCGCGAAACCCAGAGAGGAAAACCCCAATGAGACCGATTCGATTTTGCTTCGGCTTCGACGCGGTGCAGCTCTGGTTCCCTCGAGCCGCTGCTCTAGCATTGGCCGCGACGGCGGGACTCGCCGCGTGCCACCAGGGCGCGCAAGGCGACCGTTGCAATCCCGCCCTCGTAGAGACCTCGGCGGCGACCTCGCCGAGCGGTGCCGCCTACAACGAGGACGAATGCAACTCGGGGCTCGCCTGCACGGTGCCGCCGACGTGCGTGATCGCCGTCTGCTGTCCGGCGCAGCCGCCGTACTCCGACCCCAATTGTGAATGCCTGGCCCATCCCGGTGCCGCATGCGCCTGCACCGTCCAGTCGCTCGACGGAGGCCCATGGGAAGACGCGGGGACCGACGACGCCGGGAGTGATGTGCCAACCGACGCGACGGCTGGATGAACAGGAGTCCTCCCATGTCCATACTATCAACTCGCATTCCGTTCTTTGGCGCGCTCGCTTGCACCCTCTTCGTGCCCACCCTCGCCGGGGCACAGGGCGAGCCGGCTCTCGCCCCATCACAGCCCGCTCCTGCCGTGCAGGTGACGCCGCCGCTTGCGGCACCGGTCGCGCCCCCCGCACCGGCGAATGCGGCGCCTCCTCCGCCGGTGCCGACTCCGATCGAACCGATCCTCTCCGACGAGGCTCCAGAGAAGGCGAGCGAACCGTTCGCCTTCGGCGACTTCACGTGGCTCAACGGCGCGAACCGTCAGAGTAAGGCCGTACTCGACACGCCGGCGTTCACCGGAAGCTTCCTCCTCGACGTGAACTACACGGCTTCGGCCGCGAACCCCATCGACCACACGGTCGTCGGCTCGACGGCGCTCTCGCGCAACAATGAAGCCACCCTCGCGTTTTGCGGCTTCGGAGGCGACTTCCACGTCGGCCACGCGCGCGCGCGGTTGATGACGCAATTCGGGCTGCGGTCCACCATCGTGCCGCGCAACGATGTCAGCACGAACCGCGGTCAGTTCGATCTCCAGACCGCGCTCCGCTACGTCAGCGAGGTCAACGGCGGCTATCACTGGGACGCCCTCCACGGCATCAACCTCGATGCCGGCATCTTCATGTCGTACGTCGGCTTGTTCTCGTACGACAACTTCGAGAACTGGATGTACTTGCCGTCGTTCACGTCGGACAACACTCCATGGTTCTTCAATGGGATGAGGCTGCAGATCTTTCCGAGCGACAAGCTGAAGATCGAGCCGTGGCTCATCAACGGCTGGCAGTCCTACGGCAAGTTCAACGAGATGCCGGGTTTCGGCGCGCAGGTCATGTGGCGGCCGGTCGAATGGTTCGCGTTCAATTCGAACGACTACGTCGGCTGGGACACCCAGGACACTCCGGGTAGGATGCGCTTCCACACCGACAACAGCGTCGAGGCGCGGTACTTCCAGAGCCAGGTGGTCGACTCGATCTTCACGAGGGCGGCGTTCTCACTGACGGCTGACTTCGGCGGTGAGAGTGGAGGCGGCGTCGTGCCCTGGGGTGGGAAGGGGACGATGGGCACCTGTTCGTCAGCGACGCCCTGCACGCAACAGTTCGCGAGCTGGATGGTCTACAATCGGCTGTGGTTTTTCGGCGGGCACCTCGCGTGGACGGCCGGAGGCGGCATGATGCACAACCCCGGTCGCTACCTCGTCCTCGCGCCGAGCGGGAACGCTTCGCCGGTTTCGCAGCCGCTCAACGTGGCGCCCGCGAGCGACCCATTTCCCCTGGTTCCGGGCACGAGCTTCGACGCGTTCGACTATGAGTCGGGCTTTCAATACATGCCCGACGAGCACACGACTTGGGACATCGAGTTCAACCATCGCCAGGCGAGCGTGCCGTACTTCGCGGGTCACGGCGGCGTGACGTCTCCCGACGGCTACACGACGACGACCACGCCCAAGGGATGGACGCCCGATCTGGTCAAAGGCGACACGCGGGTCATCGTCGCGTTGCTCGTCCGATTCTGAGCGAGGCGGAGCACCCGAAGTTGCCTATGACCCTCATCGTTCGCGGGCGCGCGGCGTTCTCGCTCCTCGCTCTGCATTCCGCGCTCTTCACTGCGGGTTGCCAGGGCATGTACGGCATTCTCCCCGCGCCCGCGCGAACGGATCGCATTCACGAGGCGGCGCAGCAAGAGCACAGACGATGCGATTCGCAGGCGATCGACCCGCGCCTCTTCGGTGCAGAGGTCGTGGAGAGCGTGGCACCCCTCTATTACTACGTACAGACCGGCAGCAACCGTGAGCCTCGGCTCCACGGCGCGGAGCTCCATCTTCGCCCTCTCCCCGGCATGACGGCGGAGCTCATGGTGCGCGCTCTCTCGTGTCGATCCGCGCGCCTCGCGCTGGGTCGCGTCGAGCGGCCGCCGAACGAGCCGTACTGGCTCCCCGACGGATGGGTGAAGATCGACGTTCGTTCGGATGACGGCAGCTTCATCGTCACGCTCGACGGCGAGGACCTCCCCGAGGCGAAGGAGATCCTCGCGCGCGCGCAAGCGTTCATCGCGGCGCCGTAGCGCCCGAAGACACGCGCCTCGCGCTACCCGAGTTGCCCGGCGATGGCAGGCACCTGCACCGTCTCCGCGTTCGCCCGCTCTTCTGCGGGCACTCCGGTGCCTCCGTCGGCCGCATAGCCCCGTATTCCGATCTCGGACTCGTCGAGGCCGATGAGCTCGTCCTCCACGGCCGCGCGGTTCCCGACCGTCTTGCCGATGACGTAGAGCGCGAGGAGCGTGAGGCTGCCGACGTAGATGAGATTCGCGAGCACGCCGAACGATTGCGCGACGAGCTGCGAAGCGTCCCCGTAGAAGAGGCCGCGGACCTTGCCGTCGACGCCGTTGAGGCCGTCGCCATAGGTGCCGTTCGCGAAGAGGCCGAGCGCCAGGACTCCCCAGATGCCGTTCGCCCCGTGCACGGCGATGGCGCCCACCGGATCGTCGATCTTGAGCGTGTGCTCGACGAACACCGCCACGATGACGACGAGCACGCCGGCGATGGCGCCGATGAGCACCGCGGCCGGCGCCGTCACGAACGCGCACGGCGCGGTGATGGCGACGAGCCCGGCGAGGAGGCCGTTGCAGATCATCGTGACGTCCGGCTTGCCGTAGCTGCGCACCACGAAGACGTACGCGCCGATGGCACCTGCGGCCGACGCCAGCATCGTGTTCGTGGCGATGATGCCGATCTGCGCGTCGGTTCCAGCCAGGGTCGAGCCCGCGTTGAACCCGAACCACCCGAACGCGAGGATCAGCGTCCCGAGCACGACCATCGGGATGTTGTGGCCGGGGATGGGGCGGACCGAGCCGTCCGCACCGTACTTGCCCGAACGCGGGCCGACATATTTGGCTCCGACGAAGGCCATCACGCCGCCCGTGAGGTGAACGACGGAGCTGCCGGCGAAGTCGACGTGGCCGTGCCCGAGCCCGAAGCTCTTGCCGAGCGTGGAGAGCCACCCGCCGCCCCAGACCCAGTTCGCGTAAACCGGGTAGATGATCGTCGAGACGACCACGCTGAAGAGCACGAACGACGTGAACTTCCAGCGCTCTGCGAGCGCGCCGGTCGGGATGGTCGCGGCGGTGTCCATGAACACCATCTGGAAGAGGAAGATCGTCGCCACGGCCGGCGTGAAGCTCGCCCCGGCGAGGAAGAAACCCTTCGCGCCGATGAGCCCGAAGTCCTTGCCCGCGAGGTGTACGGCGATCTCGTGCGAGAGCGTTCCGTCGCCTCCGAGCGTCGAAAGTGCGCCGACGCCGCCCATCTGCAATGCGAAACCGACGGCCCAGAACCCGAGCGCACCGATCGCGTAGACGAAGAGGTTCATCCCCATCGTGTGCACGGCGTTCTTCGCACGCGTCAGCCCGGTCTCGAGCAACGCAAAACCCGACTGCATGAACATCACGAGAAATCCGCCGACCAGCGTCCATACGAAATTGATCGCCGTCTGGGTGTCGGCGATTTGTTTCATCAGCTCCGCGGTCGTCGGATCAGCCATGAGGTCACCTCGCGTCCATTGACCTAGCTGACTGCGTGTTTCCGCATTATGTCGCGCGCGTTGCGCGTGGCTGACTGCGTCACCGGGTTCGACCGACGCGACGCGAGCCCGAGACGTTCAGCACGAGAAAGCCCCCGACGTTCTCTCCGAGAACGGGGGGCTCTCTCCTCACTTCTCCGTGAGGCTGGCCGGATCGGTCGGGAACAAACCGGAATCGAAGTCGCCCGTGCACCCGGCGAGGTGCAGCACGCGCGAAGGGCTCGCGCCGGTGAGGCTCACGCCGCACGTCATCACGTCGAGCGCAGGGCTGGTGTTCGAGCCTGTCACCGTGAGCGTGATCTTGTCCGGGTTCGACGACGCGAGCACGACGGTCCCCGTATCGGATTCACTGCCGACCACGAAGGCGAACTGAGTCCCGCCGGCGCTGAACTGGAAGTAGCCGGTGGAGCTGAGGACTGCCCCCGTGAACTTCCCGCCGACGAGGTCGGCGAGCGTGAACGAGTGATTGCCGCCGCTGCTCGATCCTGAGGAGCTGCCACTGCTGGATCCTGAGGAGCTGCCGCTACTCGAGCCCGAGGAGCTGCCACTGCTCGAACCCGAGGAGCTTCCGCTGCTCGATCCTGAGGAGCTGCCACTGCTGCCCGAACCCGACGAGCTGCCACTGCTGCTCGAACCCGACGAGCTGCCACTGCTCGATCCCGAGGAGCTACCGCTACTCGAACCCGAGGAGCTCCCGCTTCCCGATCCACCCGACCCCGAACCGCCGGGCTGACCGTCGCCACCGCCGAAGGTCGGATTCGACGCCCCGCTGCAGGCCACGACGAAGCCGAGGGCCAGCACTGCGAGGTTCTTCGGCGTCGTCATGGGAGGGTTCTACGTGTGGGTTCGGTGAACACTTCCCTCGATCGCGGTCTCGGTGATCCACGAGAGCCGATGACGATCGGTGTCCTAGACTCGAACCCGAACGTCCCTGATGAAGCTCCCGCGCCTCACGCGTCGCCGCGCTCTCTCGGCGCTCGCCGTCGGTATACCGTCGGCGATCCTGGGACGGCCCGTAGGCCACGTCGCGCTCTCCGCGCTCCGCGATCACGGCACCATCCCGCCGGCGCGCGCTGGATTCGCGGAGGACGCGAGCCGCCTCGACGAGGTGCCGGTCGACACTCACGTCTTGCCGGCAGCGGGTACCGAAGACGCGCTCGGCGCTCTCCTGGCGCACGCACGCGCCGAAGGGAGAGCCGTCTCGATCGCCGGCGCGCGCCACACGATGGGCGGGCAGACGTCGTACCCGCACGGCATCGTGATCAACACGTCGCAAGTGCGCGCCATGAGGATCGACGAGGGGCACTCGATCCTCACCGTGCAATCGGGCGCGCGCTGGTCGGACGTGCTCGCCTATCTCGATCCGCTCGGCCGCTCCGTCGCGATCATGCAGGCATACAGCTCGTTCTCGATCGGCGGAAGCCTCGGCGCGAACGTGCACGGGTGGCAGCACGATCGCCCGCCGCTCGCGTCGAGCGTCGAGGCCTTCCGCATCATGCTCGCCGATGGTCGCGTATTGCGCGCGAGTCGCTCGGAGAACGCCGACCTCTTTGGTCTCGTTATGGGTGGCTATGGCCTCTTTGGATTCGTGCTCGACGTCGAGCTACGCACCGTCGCCAGCGCGCTCTACAGCGCGCGACGATGGGAGGTCGATGCCGACGCGTACATCGATGCATTCGTGGAGCACGTGCGCTCGGACGCCGCGGCCGGCATGGCCTACGGGCGAATCTCGGTGAGCCCGCGAAGCTTCCTCCGCGCCGCGCTCCTCACCGCGTACCGCGCCGACGCGCCTTCGGGCACGAGCATTCCACCGCTCGCCGACGCGAAACCCTCGCGCCTCGCGCGCGCGGTCTTCCGCGGCTCGGTCGGGAGCGACTACGGGAAAGAGCTTCGGTGGCAGCTCGAGTCGCGGCTCGGCGGTGAGGCGGGCGATCGGGTCTCGCGCAATCAGATCCTCGACGAGCCGGTCGCTCTCTTCGAGAACCACGACCCGTCGCGCACCGACATCCTTCAGGAGTATTTCGTCCCGCCCCGGGCCTTCACGGCATTCCTGGCGCGCATGCGCGAGATCATTCCGAAGCACGGAGTCGATCTGCTCAACGTCACGGTGCGCAACGTCCTCCGCGACGACGACGCCTTCCTCCGCTACGCCGACGGCCCGATGTTCGCGCTCGTCCTTTTCTTCAATCAAGCGCGCACGGCCGAGGAAGACAGTCGCCTCGAAGGCGTCGCGCAGGAGCTCATCGACGCGGTGATTCCGCTGGGAGGCCGGCAGTACTTGCCGTACCGACTGCACGCGACGCCCGCGCAGCTGCTTCGCGGGTACCCGCGCGCGCGCGAGTTCTTCGCGGCGAAGCGGAAGTGGGATCCGGGGCTGGTGTTTCGGAATCAGTGGTTCGCGAAGTACGGGGAGGTCTAGGGCTGTCCGGCTGTCCTAGTCTCGTCGGTCGGCGGAGCACGCCGGAGCCCGGCCCCCGCCCGCGGCGATCAGCGCACGCTTGCCTCACAACCTGCAGACCAACGCGGATCTTCAAACGTTCGTCGCCTTGCCGTCGTCGGCTGCGACTTCGGGCAGCACCCCGCGAATCCTCTCCCGCTCCCGCCTCCCCATCGTCCCCCGCGCTTCGCGCGTCGCCTTTCCCCGCGCGACGACCTGCGCCTTCTCCTCGGTCGTCCGCACGTGCACACGCGGCGGCGGAAACCCGAAGTCGAGCGCCTCCTTGCTGCGCGAGCCAAACTCGCCGCGCACCCACCCCTTGAGCGCTCGCTCCGCGTCGAGGCGCGCCTTCGCTCTCGTCTCGCGTAGCGCGATCTCCGCGACGACCTCCGCGCGCTTCGTCAGCGCGGCGGACGTGTCGAGGCACCGCTGGTAGATGGCGATGAATCCGCGCAGGTCGTAGTGCGTTCCTTCGACGGAGATGCGCGCGTTCTCCGCGACGTACGTCTCCAGCGCCCGGATGCGCTGCATGACCGTCGCGATGGCGACTGCGTTGCTGGGTTGGTTCTTGCTGGCCATGGGGCACCTCCTCGCTTGGGTTCGAGGGGCAGTGGGTTGCCTCCTCATGGACAGTTAGTGACGAGACGCGATGACTGACGAAAGCCCCCGTCGATTTCTGACGGGGCCACCTTGGTGGGGAGGCGATCTCGCGTGCCACCGACGTCGGTCACGTGCCCGTGGGGGAGCGGATGCCGCGTGGAGGGGCGACGCGCGGGACGACGTGGGGGAGCGGCTGCCCGACTCGGGGGACGCGATGTCAGGAGCGTGGGGCGACTGCGGCGCGGGGGAGGGGAAGCGAGCCGATCGACGAGGGGAGCCGGAGAGCGCGACGTGGGGAGGCGATCACCCGGTCGAGGGGCGCGGAGCCTGGCGACGTGGGGAGGCGATCACCCGGTCGAGGGGCGCGGAGCCTGGCGACGTGGGGAGGCGAGCGTTCGGCCGAGGGGGACGGAGCCCACCGACGAGGGGAAGCGACCGGCGCGCGAGGGGCGCGCTGGTTCGTCTTCAGTCTCGCCGCAACCCCCTAGCGATCGTCTCCAGCGCATCCGGGTGCGCCCGCTCCGACGCGAAGATCCAATTCACCGCGCGGCTCGCGAGCGCGAGCGGCGCTCGCTCCCCGAGCGCCGTGGCTGCCTCCCGAATCGCGTCCAGCATCAGCCCCATCCCTCCGTAGGCGAGCGCGAGATCGAAATGGGCAACCGCATCGTCGAAGCGGATCTCCTTCGCCACTCCCGCCTTGAATGACGCGAAGGCCTCTTCGGCATCGATCATGGGCGACGCTTGCGGCGGATCACGTGCTTCGTCCGGGGATCGATGGCTCGGCCACAACCGCGCGGAGACGTCGTGATTCAACGCGACGATGGCGCGGCCGATCCTCGTCGTGCAAGGGCGACAGACTCTCGAACGATGCTCGACGAGCGCGATCATCTCGTCGTGCCACGCGCCGCACACGAAGCATCCGTCGCTCCGATTCGCCAGCGCGTGTCTCGGAGCCCCACCCATCCTCAAGTGTTGCACGCGGGTGGCGCGAGGGAAGGTTCGGCCGCTCGGGTGAACGGCAGCAGCGCGGGGGAGGGTGGGAGCCTTCTACAACCCGAACTTCGCGTGAAAGTACGCCTTGAGGTTCGCCACGTTCGCGTCGGAGAGGGCACCTTTCACGGCGATCACCTCGGCGTATTCGCTGGCGTACGACTGGCTAAGCCGAACTGTCCCTCCGAGCAACGTCGTCGTGTTGACGGGCCCGGTCGCGTTCAGCCCGCCCACGTCCAGCGCGAGTGACTGTCCGCGTCCGATGACAGTCGCGAAGTTGAATGCGGATGGCGTCGTCACTGCAACGACGGCGCTCCCGGTCCGAAGATTGAACGCACCAGGAACGAAACCCTGCGCATCCAGGTTGGCGTTCAGCGTCGGACCGTTTCCGGTCCAGATGGCGATCGGTGTGTCGTCGATGGGCTTCACGACCATCGCGATTCCGAAATCGCCGGATCCCCAATCGAGGCTCGGGGAGGCTGCGATCGAGATCGACGTGACTCCCGTGACTCCGACGGTCGCACCTGACGGACACAGGACGCCGTCGAATCCGTTCACGCCTTGTGCGTCGAGCGGGAAGCCGTACCACGATGCGACGACGCCGGAGCTGCTGTAGGCGCCGTTCATCGTCGCCTCGTTCCCGTTCCCCGACCGATCGAGCCAGTGAAGCACCGACCCGGCGTGCGACGGGTCCATCACGATCCCGTACGTATCGTCGAGCCAGAGCGCGAGCCCAGGCAGCTGCGCCGGCGACCACCCGACGCTCGCGTCGACCACTCCCGCGTCCGGGCAATTGCACGGCCCGTAGCCACTCCCATTGCTCTCACAGACCTGGAACGACGTGCATCCGCCAGGGCCGCCACAAACGATCGATTGCCCGGGCACGCACGCGAGCGCGCTCGCGTCGCCGACGCAGGTGCATGGGCCATAGCCGGAGCCATCGGAGTTGCAGACCTGGTTCGTCACGCAGCCCCCGGGGCCGACGCACCCAATCGACTGACCTGGGATGCACTCGTGCGCGGTCGTGCCGGCATCGTCTTCGCCGCTCGCGTCCCCCGCATCCGTGGCCACGTTCGCGTCTGCGTTCGCATCCGCGCCTCCGCTCGCGTCCACGGTCGCATCCACGTTCGCGTTCGCGTCCGCCGCGGCATCGACGGGCGTCGGAACCGTCGCGTCGATCCCTGCGTCCGCGATCGGCGTGACGACGCCCGACGATCCGTCGGCGTTCGCGTCGAGCGCTCCCGCGTCGCTCGCGGTCGGCGGGCTGATGACGCCGGTCCCCTTGCCCCCGCACGCCGCTCCGACGACGGCGAGTGCCGCCGCCGCGAGGACGCCGCCGAATTGCCGAGGCATCGCCCCAGAATACGAGCTCGAGCACGCGCTGCCAAACGCGACCGCGCGCCGCCAAAAGTCAGTGAGTGCCAGCGCGCACTTCCCATCCCCCGCCCCCCGTCTTAAGATCCGCTCGGTCACCGTTTCCTGATCACCATCCACGCGATTCCGGGGGGAACGATGGACCAGGGTCGAATCAAGCCGTCGGGGCGCGAGCTCAGCACGATGAAGCTCCGTGCGTCGGCGGTGCAAGCCGCTGCGCGCGCGCTCTCGCCAGACGATGAGCCACCGTCGGCGAGCGCGCCGATCACCGAGCGGCCGCCCCCCGAGACGCCGCACCTCGACACGCTCCCGCTCATCGCACACGCGGATCGCGCGACGCTCCTCTTGCTCGGCGGCGCAGGCGCGGGCGCCACGCATGCGCTCGAGGCGGAGACGACGATCCTCGGGCGCGGCTCGGGCGCGACGCTCGTGATCGACGAGCCCTCCGTGAGCCGCCGCCACGCGCGGATCGAGCGCGACGAGAGCGGAGCGTACTGGCTCATGGATCTCGGGTCGACGAACGGCACCTTCGTCAACGGTCACCGCGTCGTCGCGCGCGCGCTCCTCGACTCCGGCGATCGGCTTCAGTTCGGGCGCGAGTGCGTGTTCCGATTCGCGCTCCTCGACGAGACGGAAGAGGCGCTCCAGCGCCGGCTCTACGAAGCGTCGTTTCGCGACGCGCTCACGACGCTCGCCAACCGCCGCTGTCTCCTGGAGCAGCTCTGCGCCGAGATGACGCACGCGCGCCGAGCCAGAGGTCGGCTCTCGGTGCTGGCGATCGACGTCGATCACTTCAAGAGCGTGAACGACACGTTCGGACACCTTGCCGGCGATCAGGTGCTTCGCGCCATCGCGCTCGCAGGCTCTCGCGTGCTTCGCGGAGGCGATCTCTTCGCGCGGCACGGCGGCGAAGAGCTGGCGGTGATCGCGCGCGACGCGGGTCGAT
This sequence comes from Myxococcales bacterium, assembly GCA_003151595.1. The sequence goes on along the minus strand of PLXW01000052.1, from coordinate 11,692 downwards.
CCGAGGCGACGACGCTCGCCGAGCGCATCCGCGCCGCGATCGACGCGCTGCGGGTCGAGGTCGGGAGCGGCGCCATCCGCGTGACGGTGAGCATCGGCGCCGCCGTCCTCGACGAGCAAGGGCGCGTCGACGAAGTGGACGATCTGCTCGGACGCGCTGACGCGCGCCTCTACGTGGCCAAACGCGCCGGGCGAAACCGCGTGTGCACGACGACGCCGGACGAGCGGACCTTGGAGAGTCAGGTCACCTCGCAATGAGAGGTGGCAGGTGACGCGACCACGAGGGACCAGGCCGCCCGCGAACCCGATCACCACGGGCGACGCGACGGAGGCCACCGCGGACTTCCCGACCGACCGCGTCGATGCGGCCGCGCGCGAGCTCTATCGCGTAACGTCGCGCCCGCCCGTCGGATTGACCGAGCCCGAAGGCGACGACAACGACCTCGCCAAGCCCACGCCGCAGAGGATCGTTCTCCCCGCGATCGTCAGCCCCGATCGCGCGACGCTGACGATGATCCGCGGCCCCGACGCAGGGGCGACGTTCACGCTCGATGCCGAGGAGATCGTGATCGGGCGCGGACCCGGCGCGACGATGCACATCCAGGACTCGTCGGTGAGTCGATGCCACGCGGCGGATCACCTCGGCCGGGAGCGGCGCGTTCATGATCGAAGATCTCGGCTCCACCAACGGGACGTTCGTCGCCGGGCGGCGCATCCGGCGCTCGACGCTCACCTCGGGCGATCGCTTGCAGATCGGACGCGAGTGCATCTTCCGCTTCGCCGTGGTCGACGAGACCGAGGAAGAGCTCCAGCGCCGCCTGTACGAATCGTCGATGCGCGACCCGCTGACGAGCCTCGCCAACCGGCGCTGCTTCGTCGACCGGCTCGCCACCGAAGTGGCCCACGCGCAACGAGAAGACCGGACGCTCGGCCTCCTCATGATCGACATCGACGACTTCAAGGTCATCAACGACTCGTTCGGCCACGCCGCGGGCGATCACGTTCTCCGCGCCATCGCGCTCCGCGGAGCGAAGCTCCTCCGCGCGGGGGACGTCTTCGCGCGCTACGGCGGAGACGAGCTGGCGGTGATCGCGCGCGACGCCAACAAGGGCGAGGCGATCGCGCTCGCCGAGCGGCTGCGGCAAGCCGTGGCCGATCTGCGCGTCGAGGTGGGCGGAGGATCGGTCACGTTCACGGTCAGCATCGGCGTGGCCGCGCGCTCCGAGGCGCGCGAGAACGATCCGCTCGCGCTCTTCTCACGCGCCGACGCGCGGCTCCGCGCGGCGAAGGTCGCCGGGCGGAACTGCGTGCGCTCGGACGACTGAAGGTCGCGATCAGTCCGCGTCGCTCGCGTCGAGCAGCGCCGCGTCGAGCGGCAACCCCGCGTCGATCACCGGCGCGCTGGCCGGGCAGAGCGCGAGCGAGATGAGATTCGTGTCGGTCGAGACCTCGCCGTTGAGCCCGAAGGTTCGCCCCAGGACGCTCGTCCCGGTCGTGACCGTGACGCCGGCCAGCGCGAGAACGGTGCCTCCGAAGATCGAGTTCGTCCCGAGCGTCGCCGCGCTCACGACGCGCCAGTACGCGCTGCACGCTTGCCCCGCCGTGCCGTTGATGACGACGATGCTCGACCCCGACGCCGTGGTCAGCGCGCTCCCGACCTGAAACACCCACCTCGCCTGAGGATTGTTCTGCGCGTCGAGCGTGAGCGTGCCCGTGAGCCCCGCCGTGCTGGAGAAACAATAGACACCCGGTACGAGCGTCTTCCCTCCGAGGTCGAGGCCCGTCATCACCGTGCCGCACGCCAGGCTTCCCGGGCCCAGCGCGTCGTACGCCGTCTGGATGTCGGCCGCGGCGTTCTTTGCTGCGGTGTCACCCAGGTGCTTGGCGCCGATGACGACCGGAGGCGTGAGACCGATGGCTGTGGTGCTCGGGTACGTGCCGAGGTCTCCGGTGATCGTCGTTACGGTCGCGGTGGCGTTCGTGACCGTCGCGCCCGAGAACACCGCGAAGTCGACCGCAGAGCCGAGGAAGTCAGGTCCCGCGGAAGCGTCGGAGGCGTCGCTGGCGTCCGAGGCGTCGCTGGCATCCGAGGCATCGCTGGCGTCGGAGGCGTCGTTCGCGTCCGAAGCGTCAGTTGCATCCGAAGGCTCCGACGCGTCGTGCGCATCGGCGGCGTCCCCCGCGTCGTGCGCGTCGACGGGCTCTCCCGCATCGTGAGCGTCGGCGGCATCCGACGCGTCGCTCGCGTCCTCGGCGAGCGTGGCGTCGCCGGAGTCGCTCCCGGCGTCCATGGAACTGTCCGACCCGGGCGCGTCTCCCACGTTGTCCGTGTCGTCGCCATTGCCGTCAGTGACGACGGGCGATCCGTCGAGTGGCGCGGCGTCGCCTTCGCCTGCGTCGTCGAAGATCGTGTCCGATCCGCCGCACGCTCCGGCAAAGATCGCGGCGAAGGGGACGATGGCCACGAGGCGCGTCGCGGTTCGAGAGAGACTGCGCGTTCGGATCATCGGAGGTGCTCCTGAGGAAGACAGAGAAGGGAGAGAACGGAGAGAACGGAGAATGCGTGTGGTGAGGCGAAGGGAGGGCGCCTCACGGCGTCGGCTTCGCGGGCGAAGGAGTCGGCGCTTTGGTTCCGGGCTTCACCGTCGCCATCCCGGGGCGCGTCGTCGCGAGGTCCTCGATGAGGAACTCCACGCGACGATTGGCCGCGCGGCCGGCTTCGGTGCCGTTGTCCTCGATCGGCTTGTCGAACCCGAACCCTTCGCTGCTCAGCTCGTGCGGATTGAGCCCCGCCTTCACCAGCGCGGCTGCGACGGACGCGGCGCGCCGTGTGCTGAGCGCTTTGTTGAACGCGGCCGACCCGACGTTGTCGGTGTGACCTTGCACGCGGAGGTGCTTGATCTCCGGGTGCTCCTTGATCGTGGCCCGGACGGCGTCGATAATCGCCTGGCTGTCCACGATCTCGGCGCTGTTCGTCTTGAACTTGATCTGCTCCAGGATCTTCACGTGGCCGGCCTCGACGCGGGCCATCGGGCAGCCGTTCTTCGTCGGATCGGCGTTCCTGGGGCCGGCGAAATCGGGGCAGGCGTCTTCGGTGTCGGCGATGCCGTCCTTGTCGCGATCCGACGGGCAGCCGTTCGTCTTCGGGTCATCGGTGCGCACGCCGGCGACGTCGGGGCACGCATCGACGCTGTCGAGAATCCCGTCCCTGTCGCGATCCGGCGGGCAGCCGTTCGTCGCCGGGTCGTCCGTCTTGATGCCGGCGACGTCGGGGCAGGCGTCGACGAGATCGGCGATGCCGTCACCGTCGCGGTCCGCGGGGCAACCGTTCGTCCTGGGGTCGTCGGTCTTCACGCCGGCGACGTCGGGGCAGGCGTCGTCCTTGTCGAGGACGCCGTCGCCGTCGCGATCGGGAGGACAGCCGTTGGTCTTGGGATCGTTCGTGCGCACGCCGGCGAGGTCAGGACACGCGTCGTCCGCGTCGACGACGCCGTCGTGGTCTCGGTCGCTCGGCCGGGGAGGGGGAGGGGCGATGGCCGGCATCCACTCGACCGATCCGAGCGCGCGAAACTGAGCCGTGCCGGCCGCGTCGGAGAGCCCAGGCCCAGCGGCGAGCCCGAACCGAACGTCGCCGGCTTTGTAGTGACCGCCGAGGAGGAGTGCGAGCGGCGTCGTGTGATTGCCGAAGACCGCGTCGCCGTTGGAGACGATCGTGCTCCCGTGAACTTCGGGACCGAGCAGCAGCGCCTTGTTGGCAAATCGAAAACCGGCCGCGGCGTTGAAGCCGAGCTCCGTTCCGGTGGGGTGTCCGTTGAACGGTGTGTCATTCGCGCGATACGTCGCGGCGAGCCCTGCGGCGTACGCGAACGATCCGATGTCACCCGCCACGGACACGCGCGGACCTACGCGCACGGCGCCGTCGCCGAGGTACTGCGTCGCGTCTCCCGTCGGAAGCCACATGCGCCCGCCGAGCGCCACGACGAAGGGGTCTCCATACTCACCGATGACCCGGAGGTCCGCCGCCAAGCGCAGGTCGCCTACGCCTCCGGCGTTGGGTGCGATGTATGTTTGCGCGCCGACTGTCTTGTTCTCACCGTCCTGCTCCGCGGCGATGGGCAAGCTGATCGACAGTCGCAAGAAATCGAACAGGTTGAGCGACGCGCCGAGGTGCACGTAAAACTGGCTGGCGATGATCGCCGTGTTCTCGGACCCATCGGGGTTCTTGAGGACGTACGGCTTGTAGGCAAAGTCACCGACGACGCCGAACGCCGGACGTAGCTTGCCCCGCAGGTCGAGCGACTCGTTGGCGAACCAATCGCTCCCCGTCTCCGACGGCTCGAAGCGATTGAGCGCAGCGCCGGGGAGCGCGCGGGTCTGCGCGTCCGCGGTCGCGCTCCATGTGCACAGGGCGACGATGGTGGCGCAGCACGCGTGCGACCTCGTGAACGTGATCTTCTTCATGGCGAGAGTCGTTCTCCTCGAACGGAGCGCTCCCGACACGGTGTCGACGGGGCAACGCGCTGACGGCTGCTCGAGCGGGTGCAAGTTCACGCCCGCGCCGATTGCGGCCGAATGCTCGTGGGCGCTGAGCCGCGCGCGACGCCATCGCGCCTCGGCTTCACACGAACGCCTCGCGACGATCGTTCGGCCGCGCGAACGCGCACCGTGCAAGCACGGGCTTGGGGCACAGAGGGTGCAGTGTGTGTCTCCCATGGCGCCGATCACCCTGAGCTCGGCGTCTACGCTCCGCAGCGGCGAGATTCTCGGCGGCAAGTACTTGCTCGTCGCGCGGCTGGCCGCGGGGGGAATGGGTCAAATATGGACAGCGCGCAACCTCGCCACAGGCGGAGAAGTCGCAGTCAAAGCGCTGCTCCCCGAGCGCGCCTCTACCGAGTCGTTGCTGCGCCTTCGACGGGAGGCGCAGGCGACGGCGGCGCTCTGCCACCGCGCCATCGTGCGCGTCTTCGATCTGGTGGAGCTGAACCCCGAGCGCGGCTCGCTGGCGATGGTCATGGAGCGGCTCCGCGGTCACACGTTGGCGCGCGAGATCGCCTTGAATGGGCCGCTCACGATCGAAGACACGCTTGCGATCGCCTATCCGCTCCTCTCTGCGCTGTCGCACGCCCACGCCGCCGGCGTCATCCACCGCGATCTCAAGCCGGAGAACGTCTTTCTGGCGCGCGAGCCGGACGGCCAGCAGATTCCCAAGATCGTCGACTTCGGGATCTCGAAGCACCTCCGCGCGTCGCCGATCACGATGGACGGAGAGATCGTTGGGACGTTCAGCTACATGTCCCCGGAGCAGACGAGCGGCGCGGAGGTCGACGAGCGGAGTGACATCTTCTCGATGGGGATTCTTCTCTACGAGTGTCTCGCCGGGAAGAACCCGTTCGTCGATCGGTCCACCAAGGAGAGAGACCTGAAGAGCTTGATGGCCGTGTTCGACGTCGCGCCGCGGCCGATCGAAAATGTGCCGGCGGGCCTCTGGGACGTCATCCGGTGCGCGCTGGCCATGCGGCCCGCGGCGCGATTCGCGACCGCCGCGGACCTCACCGACGCGCTGGCCGCCGCCGTTCCGTCGCACTGCTGGTTGCCGCCTCGAGCGCGATCGTCGATCTCTCCGGTCGACGCGACGCTCCCGATGCCGCGACCGGCGGAGGTCCGGCGCGTGGGGCTCCGGCGCGCGAGGTCACCCGCGGCTGCGGTGCTCGCGACGTGCTTTGCGGTCGTCGTCCTCGGCTCGGCGGTTCACGCACTGAGCGCGAGCGACTCGAGCGCCGCGTCGCACCGCGCGCCGAGCGCGCGCGTCGTGCACGAGAAGCGACACGCGTCGTGCGTCGACGGGCTCGCTCCCGAGAGCGACGCGACGACGGCGACGCCCCCCTTTGCGGCAGCCCCCGCGTCTCGCCGAGCGCTCGCGCCGAACGGCGGCTGGTCGATGTTGCTGGGCACGCAGCCTCCCGTGCGCGCGCGCACCGCCGAAGCCATCGCGCTCGACCCCGGCTTCTGATCGGCTCGACCGCGAGTCAGCCGATCACTGCGTCGGGCACTGTGAGCTCGTCGGCATGTTTGAACAGGTCGTGCCTTGCACGTGACCGCCGTTGTTCTCGACGGCGCAGCAGTACAGACCCACGGCGCAGCTGCATGTGTCGCAGTGCGCGCACGCCGGTCCGATGCACGGTACGCCGTTGGGGCAGCACTGGGTTCCGGGCGGAGCGCCGTCCGGCGGGCACACGAGCCCCGAGTCGAGACTCGCGTCGAGACTCGCGTCGAGACCCGAGTCGATCGCCGAGGAGTCGGTGGCATCCGCGCCTGAAGGGGCGTCGTCGTTCATCGTGGCGTCGGCCGTCGTCGTCGCGTCGAGCGTCGGCGCCGCTCCATCGAACAGCGCTGCGCCGTCGGCCGCCCCGGTCGATGCATCGTCGGAATAGAACGCGACGTCGGGCAAACCCATGCAAGCCGAAGCACCGGCACCGAGGGCCAGCGCGAAGAACGCGCGCGCGAACATTCTGGTCATCGTAGCAGCCGAGCGCGCGCCGACGGCGTGCGCGCTCGGCCGAGCCGTCCGATCGTGAGCCGACGAATCACTTCGGAGGCAGCGAGCACTGGCCGCCGCTGCACGTCAGGTCGGTGCAGCACCCGAGCGACGCGCAGCTCTGGCCGAGCGACGCGCATCCGAGCCCCGCGCCCGAGTCGCCGCCCGCGCTCGAGCCGCCGTCGCCGGCTCCGGTCCCTCCATCGGTCGTGGACCCCGTGGGAGGCGACGCCGCCACGCACGTCCCTGCGAGCGCGGCCACGGGGACGACGCACGTGATCCCGGCGCAGCAATCTGCGCTCGACGTGCATGCGCCGCTCGTGGGGATGCACGACATGCTCGCGCACACGAGATCCCCCTGCGCGTTCGGAACGCACGGCGCTCCATCGCAGCAGTCGCCCGCCGTCGCGCAGGCGTTGCCCGCTTGCCGGCACGCGCCGCCGTCGTCGAGTCCGTACGCGAGGCATCGCGGGACGCCGAGCTTGTCGAGCTGACACGCCAGGAACGGCGGCTTCTGCGGACCGCAGCAATCGGAGCGCTTCGCCGAGACGGCGCAAGCGTACGGAGGCGTGTTGTAGTGGCAGACGTCCCCCTCGGGGACGCACGTCGAGCCGCCGCCGTTCTTCGCGGTCGGTGTCATGCAAACGCCGATCGTCCCGCCGTTGACCGACGTGGAGCACACGACCAATCCCCCGCCGAGCACTCCGGCATCGGGCGACTCGCCGCCGCAGCAGTCGCCGTCGACGCGGCAGAGATCCCCCTCGACGTGGCACCCCTGCGCTTGCTGACAGATGGCGACGCCGGCCGGTCCGTAGGGAGCACAGAGCGCGCTGCAACAGCCGCCCGCACAGCCGACGTCGGACGGGTTGCAAAGCGTCCCATCGACGCCAGTGCAGTTCACGCCACCCGATTGCGGAACCGGTCCGCACGTTCCGGGGTTCGTCGCGGAGACGGGGCTGGCGTTGGGCGACTGGCAACTACCCGTGCAGCAGCCCGCCGCATCGAAGCAGATGTCGTTGGGCTGGATGCAGAACGACGATGCGATGTTGCACGTGCCGTTGGTGCAGAGGCCGGAGCAACAGCTGGTGCTCGCAGCGCAGGTGTTCCCCGCAGTGGTGCAGGTGGGGCTCGCTGTGATCGACGCGCACTTGCCGGCGGTGCAGTTGCCCGTGCAGCACGCATTGCCTGCGGTCGGGCACGCGTCTCCGATCGAGGTGCACTGCGCTGCGCTGCACGTGCCGCTCACGCACGCGCCGCTGCAGCAGTCCGTCGCGACGGTGCAAGCCGCATTCGCCGCCGCACACGATCCAATCGGCGTCGCCGCGTCTCCCGGATTGCCGACGACGGCTCCTCCTTCACCGATGGGAGTGCCCGCCTCGCGGTTCGCTCCTCCTCCGTCGTCGGACGTCGCCGTTCCAGCGCTCCCTCCGCTCCCGCATGCGAGCGGTGCGAGCGCTCCAAGAACCGGTGCGATGGCGAGGGCGAGCAGGAATCGGCGATCGAGCATGAGGGGCCTCCTGACGATGGCAACGTGAGCGACCACATGGTCACTGAGCATGTCCGCGAGAGAGCCCGCGGAGCGGAAGATCCGCGGGAGATTCGCTGCGCGAACGCGCTTCGAGGATCTCCTACGCAAGCGGTGCGCCACTCCCTAGCCACTCGCGTTCCCACTCGCGTTCCCGATCGCCTTCGCCGACGCTTGGGCGAGCCGGTGAAGCACCTCCGCCAGCTCCGCGCCGCTGCATGCGAGCTCTCCGCGAAGCCACGTCGCGATCGATCCGATCTGCGACTCGGCGAGCGCCACGGCCGCCAGGCGAACCGGCGCATCGTCGGTGGTGGCACCGCGACGCACACGCAGTCGCTCGCCGATGAGCGATGCGAGCACGCGCGCGATCGGTCTGCGCGCGGAGCTCCCGAAGAGCGAACGCGCTTGTTGCTGATGTTGCCAGAAATGATCGAGCACCCTCGTCACGGCAGCGACGTCGCTCCCGCGATCGACCGACGACGCGAGGAGGGTGAACGGGGCGCGAATGCTGTCGGCGAGGATCTCTTCCTTGTCCGTGTAGTGCTCGTAGAACGTGGAGCGCCCGACCCCGGCGTGCGCGACGATGTCGGCAACGGTCACGCGATCATACGGGCGCTCGAAGAAGAGGGCGACGAACGCCTTCACCAGGGCTGCTCGCGTGCGCGCGATCCGTCGGTCTGGTTTCTTCACTGCCACGACGAGCCCCCTTTCCGGACAGTCGCGGTGTGCGTGTCCGGAAACGAGCCCGGTCGACGTCGCGGCGCGAGACGCGAGCATGCGGCTCGCTAGAGTGGCCGCACCTTACACGACGCCATCACGCCGACAGGAGCCTCGATGAACGCGCAGGTCTCACGAATGACGAACGACGACGCGCTGCCCAGCGGACGGATCGCGGGGGCGATCCTCATCGCCACGTCGCTCTTCTCGGTCGTGCTCATGGCGCATCATCCGTCGGTCGCGGCGCTGGGGATGAGCGAGGCGATCGCCGAGATCGCGCGCAAGGCTCCGCTCTCCCAGGTCGTGCACGGCGGGCTCATCGCGCTCATGGGGATGCAGGCGTTCGCGCTGCTCGATCTCTCGACGCGCCTCGGGCTCCATCGCGCGACGGTGCGCGCCGCCGTGATCGCGTACGGCGCGGGCGTCCTGTCGATGACCGGCGCAGCGCTGGTGAGCGGGTTTCTCATCTCGAGCCTGGGGCTCAAATACGACGGCGCGAGCGCCGAGACCCTGGAGCCGCTGCGCGCCACGCTCGCCGCGTGCGCCCTCGCCAATCGAACGCTGGCGAACTTCGCCGTGACCGCGACGTCGCTGGCGATGGTCCTCTGGTCGAGCGCGCTCCTCGCGCGACGAGGCGTCGCGCGCGCCATCGGCGCGCTTGGACTGCTGGCCGGGATCGTCCCTGCCGCGGCATTGCTCGCGGGAGCTTTGCGGCTCGACGTGGGAGGAATGACCCTCGTCGTTCTGGCGCAGACGGCGTGGAACGTGGCGCTCGGGGTCTGCTCGATCCGTCGCGACCTCTAGAATGAGCCCTGCGCCACGAGGACAGCGAGGCACCGCTGCGCGTGGCCCGCTACAATGGCCACGATGCGAACGAAGGGCCAGGGCTTGGTCACCTCGATGAAGTGGATCGAGGACACGTACGGCAAGGCGGCGCTCGACGACGTCACGCGCGCGTGCAGTCCCGAGCTTCAGGCGCGCCTGTCATCGGCGATCGCGATCGAGTGGCTGCCGGTCTCGCAGGTCGTCGAGTTCGCGCGCAACGCCGATCGCATCCTCGGCACCGGTACGGGCAAGCTCGCCGAGTCGATGGGCGAAGCCGGCGCGGGGGCGAGCCTGCGCGGCCCCATCCTGCGGTTGGTCTTCTATCTCGGGCGGCCGGAGTTTCTCATGCGCAAGGTCGCGAAGGTCTGGGACCAGTACAACGATCAGGGCGAGATGCACGTCCGCTCGTTCGAGGCGAACCGCGGGACGTTCGAGCTCACCGGCGCCGACGAGTCGCACACGATCTTCTGCGCGCTGCTCACCGGGTGGTTTCGCGAGATGTCGCGCGCGACGGGGATCGTGACGCCCAGCGTCCGCCACACCGAGTGCCTGGCGCGCGGCGAGGCGCGGTGCTTCTGGGAGATACGCTGGGCGGAGCTCGACCGCGATTAGGAGCGCGCGAAGAGCCCCGCCGCTCAGCGCGGGACTTGCGCTCCGGTGAGCGACGGCACGGTCTTGATCTCGTCGTCGATCGACGTGACCCCCTCCGCCGATCGCGCGGCCTGCACGGCGCGCGCATGCATCCCTTCGCTCGACGCCAATCCCGTCAACGTGGCGTGACCGTCGCGCACGTCGACTTGCACGTCGGAGTCGGTGCTCAACGCAAGATTGACGCGCCCCTGCGCCCGCGCGGTCACGACTGCGTCGTCCTTGCACGCTCCGAGGAGGAGGCATGCAGACACGACGAGAAGAATGCAGGGTTTCATGGGCATGACCTCCAGGGTGCAGGAGGACAGTGCATTCGTGATGCCACCGTCCTCGCGTGGAGAGGTCATCCGTCGAGCGGCACCACCATCTGCGGACGCGGGTGCGTGGTCGCGCGTCGCGGATCGTTCGGATGCAAGTACGCGATCGCCGTCCCCACCGCGCTGAACTCGACGAGCGGCGCCGACTGCTGCTCTCCGTACGTCGCTTCCTTCACGGTCATCCCGACGATCCCGACCGGCGCGTCCGGGCTCCCGCGCTGGTGCTCGTGGAAGACGTCCTTCTGCAGGCGATCCATCGCGCTCTCGCGCGCGTCGAAAAACGCTTGCGTGAACGAGGTGATCTCCGAGTCTTGCCCGCGGTACTGGCGCAGCTCGCGCGGGTCGAGGCCGTACACGCACGAGGCCATCGCCAGCATCACGGGGCGATACCCGGCGCGAACGAGCGCGACGAAATCCGGACCCGTGAGATCGCTGGTGAACGGCTTTCCGTTCGCGAGGCGCAGGCTCGGCGCGTCGCGGAACGCTTCCGGCGCGCGGTCGCGATCGAACCCGATCGCCGTCCCCATCGCCACGAACTTCACCACCTGCCGCGCGCCCCGCCACACGTGGTGCTCGAGCTCGAGGCGAACGTCGACGACCCCTTCGGCGCCGACCGCCGCGGCCTCGTCGCTCATGCTCTTCATCGCCAGCGTGCGCGCGTGGCGCATCGCATTGCTCAGCGGCTTCACTTCGTGCGTCGCCACCGTCCAATCGAACTGAGTCCCGGCCTCGTACAGGCTCGAGCCGATGACCAACCCGTGCGGATAGAACCCGAGCCGCGAGAGGGTGAGGAACTCCGTCACCGACAGCTCGCTGAGCGCGTGCATCGGACGCTTGCTCATTCTTCACCTCCGCCCGCGGGCGCAGCCGCGTCGTTCGCCGACAGCACGAGGATCGGCCGTCCGACTCCGCCCCCCGCATTCGTGGGGACCACCGCGGTGCCGACGACGAACAGCTCGATCACCTCGCCGGTCTGAAGCGCGGCGTTGCCGACGTTGTACGGATTGGATCGCCACGAGTGCTGCCGCTCGGCCACCGTGACTCCGACGATCCCGGTCGCCGCCAGCGCCTCGGCCTCGTCTTGCAGTCGTTCGATCGCCAGCTCGCGCGCGTCGTAGAGCGCGTG
>PLXW01000051.1 GCA_003151595.1 Myxococcales bacterium | reverse complement strand
GAGGCGGCGGCGGCTACTTCGGCGGCGGCGGCGGAGGCGGGACGAACAATGGCTTGGGCGGTGGTTGCCCCGGCGGCGGAGGGAGCGGCTTCGCGACGGCGAGCGGAATCGGCGCGCCGCAGCTGGTCGCCGGCAGCGGACAGACGCCGGCGTCGACCAGCGACGCCGACTACGTCACGCCCGCGGGCGTCGGCGGCCTGCAGAGCACCGCGGCCGGCGACGGGCGCGTCGTCGTCACGCCGATGCCGTGAGCTCGCGCGTGCGATCACTGCTGCATGCCGAAGCGCACGACGACGCGCGGCCGGTCGAACGAGCGACCCTGTCGTGAGCGCGCGAGACCAGCGCCCACTGGCGGCGTTCTTCGATCTGTTCGAGCGGGTCGGCGGGATGCGTGTCGCGCGTGCGGTGGTGGAGGACGCGCTTGGAGAGGACGCGCGCCGCGCGATCGAGGTGGCGCGCGTGATCGTGGCCGCGAAGGACGTGGAGACGTTGCCGTGTGCGCACGGTGGCGAGTGCACGCGGCAGGTGCGGGCGATCGAGCCGGGCGAAGCGGGCGCGTCGATCGCGTTCGGCGCGTCGGGTGGGAAAGGACACCTGGTGGCGCTGTGCGGGAAGTCACCGCCGGAGTGCGATCCGGGAGAGGTGACGGCGCGCGACGTGGCCACGGTGAAGATCGACGCGACGATGCTGCTCGCCGCGTTGAGGGTCGCGCTTCACATCGAAGCGCCGGCGCGACCGCCGCGTGCCGCGGGCGAGGCGAGCGCGTCGCGTGAGCCGATCGCGATCGGCGTGCAGGAGCGGACCGCTGCGCAGGGGGGACCACGCGACGCCTTCTTCGCTGCGCGCCCGGAGCGGGAGATCACGCGCGCGTGGCTGGCGCTGAGGGAGCGTGCGCCGCGGGCGGCGGTGGTGCTGGTGCCGACGTTGCGTCGGGTCGAGGCCGAGCTGGTCGCAGGGCACGGCGACGGGGATCGCGTGGAGATCGTCGCGCTGGAAGATGCGCTGGGGGTCGAGGGCGACGCGATCGTGCGGAGGAAGGTGGCGCGGCTTCGCGTCGTGGGGCCGGCGTTGGAGACGACAGCGACGGCGACGGAGGTCGCGCCCGCGAACGAGACAGGGATCGTCGCGGCGCGATCGCTTCGCGATCTGTCGAAGCGACCGCCCCCCAGAAAGACGCGACGCGAGACCCTCCGGAAGACGCGCGACCTCGAGCTCCCGCCGATCCGCACGTGGCGCGAGCTGGGGATCTGCTTGCTCGAGCCGGACACCGTGCGCCTCGACGGCGCCGGGAAGTACGTCGTGTGCACCGCGCACGACCTGGGCTTCGCTTCGACGAAAGGGAACCGCCGGCTCCTGCGCGAGTGGGAGATCGTCGTGCGTACGTGCACGGGGCGTGGGCTATTCGAGTGGCCGAAGTTCGACGCGCGATGGGACGTGACGCGAAAGTATGTGTCGAACGTAGGGCTGACGTTGAAGGGGTTGTTCGGGATTGACGAGGTTCCGTACGAGGAGCCGGGGGATGGGGTGTATCGGGCGAAGTTTCGGGCGTGGGAGAAGGAGTGAGGGAGGGCGGAACGTCACCGACCTCGGCGAGTCGCGAGCGCTTGGCGGTCGACGACACGCTCCTCTGTTGGAGTCGCGGGGCTCGTGCGGCAGCGGCGTCGGCCTCTTCGCCGTCGCGTGCGCCGAGCCGACCGGGTTCTCGCAGACAGACATCGTTCCCTACGGCGCCACGAGCACGCTCGGCGTCGCGATCGACCAATGGAGCCTATGGTTCGGCACGTCGAGCGCCATCGAGCGCTTCGTCCCCCCTTCGACGACACCTACGATCGTCGCGCCTGCCATCGCCGGCACGGGGCCGTTCCTCGCGGTGGACGCGACGCGCGTGTACTGGGTGGACGCTCTGGGATCGATTCGCGCAGCCGCACGCTGATAGCCTTTCCTCGTACGCCGCTCGGAGAGTGAACCTATGCGATGGCGCCGAGGGCGAGGCGCGCCTTCCGTCGACGCGCATCCCTCATGGGACGTAGACGCCGAAGATCGAGAAGTCATAGTCATCCTCGAGCAGCGGCGAGTAACACCCCGTCGCCCCTTCATGGAAATTGATCATCTTCACCACCGCGTAATCGCCGGAGGGCACTCCACTCGGGATCGGGATCTCAATGGTCCCTTGCGCACCATCGCTCATGCCAGCGCGCGGGGTGCACCCTTGCGGCTGCGGTGTGACCACCCCCGTGACGATATCCCCGCCGCCATCCGCGACACCGCCGAGCGCGCCCGTACCATGCGCGTAGACGACCTGCAGCTTGACGAGCCAATCGTTCGTCACACCCGTTGCCCATCCGCCGACGGGAATCGAGAGCGTCGTCCCCGGCACCGCCGCGTACCAATCGTTGGCCACTGCGGTCGAGAAGTACGGCGCGCTTGGCGCAGGGATGCAAGGTCCCGCGCTTCCGTCCAGGACCGCCGCATTCGACCAGATGCGCTCATACTCCCAGCCGCCTTCAGGGCCGCCATCGTCCGCCTCGAACATGCGCGAGCCTTCGCAGAGGTCTGCTAGCTCGACGTGGCCAGAGGATGCATAGGATTGCCAGATGCTCGCCGTCCACGGCGACGTCGTTGGGGTCTCCCCCAAAGTGTAGCCGCGGCCCAACGGGTCGGTCGCGGCCTCGATGATCTCGTGCGTCGCTGCGCGTGTGAGCGCCCCGAGCTGCGTCTCCGTGCCGGCATAGGGGGCGCAACGTCTGACAACTGCGAACTCATCACCGAGGCTGGTTGCGAGGCTCGGGTAGGACTCGTGGTAGCCGCAATCGCCATCGAGTGGCGATGCGAAGAGCGCACCGTCTGGGAGATACACGAGATAGATCGTGTGACCGTCCGGGGCGGGACCGGCGTCGGCGGCGATCACGGCGGAGACGTAGGCCGAGAGCTGCGTCGCCGTGAGTGTCCCAGCGATCGATGGACCCACGAGGTGTGTCGTCGAATGGATCGCCCCGAGGCCATACTCGGCGGACACCTGCGCCCAGAGCTGACTCGACGGAATCGCGTCGCTGAACGATGGGAGAGTGGCTAGGAAGGCGTCGTTGCTCGCAAGAATGGTCACGAGCGTAGGGGAGGTGATCACCGTCCCGCCGCTGGGGACGATGGGGAGCGCTGGACGGCCGACGAAGGCGTCGATATTCCCGTCCACGGGAGAGAATGCGTCCGAGGGCTCACTGTCGCTCGGGGGAGTGGCGTCGTTCGTGATCGCGCTGTCGGACGTGAACGCGTCAGTGCTCGAAGCGTCGAGTGGCGTGGGCTGGGCATCGGCGCCGGTGCCAGGCAGGCTGTTGTCACCGGAGCTCCCGCACGCGGCGGCGCATTCAGTGCCCCCGGCGAGGACGGCGAGCACGGCAGGGAAGAGAACGCGCGACCGTCGCGGGAGGTGTCCGAAATTCCGTGTAACCGGCTGATTACTCACCCGATGGGCAGTCTTCCCT
>PLXW01000099.1 GCA_003151595.1 Myxococcales bacterium | reverse complement strand
ACTACTGCTGGGGAGGGTGCCCGGGGGCCATCGAAGAGGCGGTCGAGATCCTCCGGCAGTTCGATCAGGACTTCGATCAGAAGTCGCCGCGCCTGCACGTCGTGTTCGGCGCGTACGAAGGGCCCATCGACGCGAAGCCGGGCGAGAAGGTCGTCTTCATCGGCGACTGCGTGAAGTGGGAAGGGGAGATCGGATCGGAGCTCGTTCAGATCAGGAGCACCTACAAGGATCGATCGACCAAGGATCCCCACCACGCCAAGCACGACGACATCTACGCGAAGCTCGTCAACGTCCGCACCAAGGTGCACGAGTCGCGCGGCGTCACGTACGTGCGGTTCGAGGGGTGCCCGGTGAGCGTCGCCGAGCAGGTGCTCGCGCTCGTGTACCTCACGGGGTGCAAGAACCCGTTCTTCGCGCCGGGCGACTCGGTGAAGTTCAACGAGGCGTACATGAAGTGGCGCGCGACGACGGCGCTGAAGCGGCTCGCGGGGCAGCCGTATCAGAAGAGCGGCGCGTGCTCGCGCGGTGGTGCGAAGCCAGACGTGGCGTGAGCTCTCACCCCCACAACCGCGCCAACGAAATCTCCAGCCCTTCGAAGCTCTCCGGCCGAAACGTCTCTTCGCCTTCGAGCGAAGCGGCGATCACGTACGACCCGTCGTGGAGCACGAGGCGCTCGAGCGTTCGCCCCTCCGGATCGATGATCCAATACTCGGGCAGGCCGAGCTGCGCGTACCAGCGAAGCTTGGTCACGCGGTCGTAGCCACGGCTGGAAGGAGAGATCACCTCGACGACGAGATCGGCGCGGCCATGAGCGAGGCCTTGGTTCTGATCGCCCGCGATCTCGTTCCCCTTTCGATAAAGCTGGACGTCAGGCATCACCCCGCTGCGCACTGAGATGCGCATCTTGTAGCCCGACGCGAGCACCTCACCTCCGTGCCCGCGACACCAGAGACCGAGCTCGATCACGAGCTCCCTGACGACTCGTTCGTGATCCAGCGTCGGCACCTCGACCTCCACGAGCTCACCGTCGATGAGCTCGCGCACGTCGTCTTCTCCGAGCGCGACGAAGTCGTCCCACGTGTACGGGGCGTTCGCGCTCGTCGACGACTGCGAAGGCATGCTCGAAGGGTAGCCCATGGCTTTGCGTGGTGCAGCGTTCGGACCGTCGCGCGGATCGTGAAGAGTCGCGGGGTTGCCCCTTGCGCCCGAGTGGCCCGGCCACAAAACGCGCTGGCCACGGACGCTCGCGATTCCGTCTACAATCGTGAGCGTCACCACGCATGCTCAAAGTCGGCGAAGTCATCGGTCGGTTCGCGCTTCAGCAGGAGCTGGGGCGAGGGCCGATGAGCGAGGTCTTTCTCGCCATCGAGCGCGACACGAACTGGAAGGTGGCGCTCAAGTTCTTTCTCATCGAGCCGGGGTCGCGCGCCGAGGACCACCGGGCGTGGGCGCAGCGAATGATCCGCGAGGCGCGCGCCGCGGCGGCGTTTCAACACGAGCGAGTCGTGCGCGTGCACGAGGTCGGAGAGCTGAACGGCGAGCCGTACCTGGTTCGCGATTACATCGAAGGGCGATCGCTCGCGGAGGTGATCGCCGATCGCCCGCAAGCCGCGCTGCCGTGGAAGCTCCGGTCGATCCGCGAGCTCGCCGGTGCGCTCGCCGACATCCATCGCGCAGGGCTGGTGCACCGCGACGTGAAGCCGAGCAACGTGCTGGTGCGTCGCGACGGCGCGATCCGCCTGCTCGATTTCGGAGTCGCGCGCCGCTCGATCGATCGCGCCGCCGGTTTCGCCGCGGCGCCGATCGACGGACGGCTTCCCAGCGGCGGACGGGTTCGCGTGATCGGAAACGCCGCGTACATGGCGCCCGAACGCTTCGGCAACCAGGGGTGGGGCCCGGCCACGGATCAATTCGGCTGGGCCGTGCTCGCGTACCAGGTCCTGGCCGGGCGCATCCCGTGGGGCGACGGTGACGGCACCGTGAAGATCATCGAAGCCATCCTCACGCAGAACCCGCCCTCGATCCGCCTCTCCGCGCCGGAAATTCCCGCGGCGATCGACGCGCTCGTCACGCGCGCGATGGCCAAGACCCCCGCCGCCCGCTTCCCGAGCATGGACGACTTGGTGCGCGCATTCGATGCGGCGGTTCCGTGATTCCTTGCAGGCTTCGATGGCTTCCGCGATCCTGGTGAAACCGTGAGCGAACTTCCGACGCAAGCGCCGGTGAAAGAAGGGGACATCCTCGCGGGCAAGTACCGCGTGGAGAAGGTCCTCGGCGAAGGCGCGATGGGCGTCGTCGTCGCGGCGATGCACGTGCACCTCGGCGAGCGCGTCGCCTTGAAGTTCCTCAAGCCCGAGCACAGCGGAAGCAGCGAGGTCGCAGCGCGCTTCCTCCGCGAGGCGCAGTCGGCGGTGCGCATCAAAGGGGAGCACGTCGCGCGCGTCTCCGACGTCGGCACGCTGGAGACCGGCGCGCCGTACATGGTGATGGAGTACTTGACCGGGAGCGATCTCGGCGTGCTCCTCGAGAAGCGCGGCAAGCTCGAGATCGCGCAGGCGGTAGACTGCGTCATCCAGGCGTGCTCGGCGCTCGCCGAGGCGCACGCGCTCGGGATCGTGCACCGCGATCTGAAGCCCGCGAATCTTTTCCTCACCACGCGCGCCGACGGCTCGGCGCTCGTGAAGGTGCTCGACTTCGGCGTGGCCAAACTGCTCAACAGCGACCCCACCAAGCCGCCGCTCACGGCGAACGGCGCGGTCATCGGCTCGCCGCTGTACATGTCGCCCGAGCAGCTGCTCGGGAAGAAGAGCATCGACGCGCGGTCCGACGTCTGGCAGCTCGGCGTCATCCTCTACGAGCTCATCACCGGTCTCTGTCCGTTCGACGGGCGCACGATGGCTGAGATCATGATCGCCATCGGCGTGCATCCGCCGAAGCCGCTCCGCCAGGTGAGGCCCGACGCGCCGCCGGAGCTCGAGGCCCTGATCTCGAAGACGCTGGAGAAGGACGTCGCGAACCGATTGCCCGACGTCGCCGCGCTGGCCGAGGGGCTGCTGCCGTTCGCGACGACGCGTCGGGCGCAGGTCGCCGTCGAGCACATCGTCACGCTGCTTCGCGGCCCGGGCGCGGCGGCGAACCTTCCGCCGATGCGCGCGCCGATGCAGTCGGGGGCGAACTTCTTGATGGACGCGCGCACCTCGTCGCTTCCGCACCAGCCGTCGGCGTCGCAGCCCGCGGGTACGCCGCACGAAGGGTCGAACCCTTACGCGCAGACGGTCATGCACTCGGGTCCGAACGAACCGAGTCGCGCGTCCGCGCCGGCGTCCGAGCCGAATCGGATGGCGCAGACGCAGCCCGCCGCGCGTGTGATGGCGCCCGCGCAGAAGGCGCCGATCGCCGCGTGGATCTTCGCGGCCGTGCTGGTCCTCGTCGGAGGCGTGCTCGCGGCGGTCGCCATCGCCACCCGCTCGCACGACGCGCCTCCGCAGCCGAAGCCCGCGGCGACCGCGCCCGCGAAGTAGCGCGGTCGCGCGTCAGGCGCGCTGGATCAGCTCGATCTTGTAGCCGTTCGGATCCTCGACGAACGCGATGACGGTCTTGCCGTGCTTCATCGGGCCCGGCTCGCGCGTGATCTTGCCGCCGGCGGCGCGAATGCGTTCGCACGCGGCGTAGACGTCTTCGGTGCCGATGGCCACGTGCCCGAACGCGTCGCCGAGCGTGTAGCTCGAACGATCCCAGTTGTACGTGAGCTCGATGACGGCGCTGCTCGCCTCGTCGGCGTACCCCACGAAGCAGAGCGTGAACTTGCCGTCCGGATACTCCTGCTCGCGGAGCATCTTCATGCCGAGGACCTCGCAGTAGAAACGCTTGGACGCCGCGAGATCGTTCACGCGGAGCATCGTGTGCAGGATGCGCATGCCCGCGAGGCTAGCCCTTCGATGGGCGAGGCGCGATCAGATCGCGTGGCCGACGCGGTACGTCCCGATCACGTGCGAGACGACCACGATGAATGCGACTGCGGTCCCGACGGCGAGGAGAGACGTCCACAAGGACCACCCGAACCACAGCAAGGTCGGTGCGCCGACGGCGACGACCATGAACGAGAGAAGGTTCGGCCACGAAGCGAGTCGCATCATTCGAGCCTATCTGTTTCCCGGGGCAGGCGCGTCATTCACCGAGCGGCGTTTCGCGCATTCGAAGGCGAATCGCGCACTGCCTTGCCTCTCTCTGCCTACATCAGCGCGGTGGTCGCGGGCTGGCCTTTTGCGGGCGCTTCCGTTAATTGCGTCGGCTCCTTGCGCCTTCCTCCTTGGTTCGCGGCGTCTCTCGCATTCGTCGCGCTCGCTTCGCCCTCGAGCGCCCGCGCCGCGTCGACGCCCGACGACGAAACCAGGGCTCTCCCGTGCCGGCCGACGATCGCGTGCACCGCGGACGTCGTCCCCCCCGGCGCCTTCGAGCTCGAAACGGGAATGCTCTTTCGGCGCATCGGCCCGGCGGCGCGGCAGTGGACGTTCCCGTTCCTCGCCAAGCTCACGCTCGCGAAGTGGGCGCAGCTGCAGGTCGGGAGCAACGGCTACACGACGACGCACGACGGACCGAGCGCGCGCTATTTCGACGACGTGACGGCGGGGATCAAGCTTCACCTCGTCGATCAATCGCGCGCCGTGCCGTCGCTCTCGCTCTCGGCGACGATCAGCGCGCCGACCTTCGAAGGCGCGGGCTACGCGCGCACCGTCGACGCGCTCCTGCTCGCCTACGTGACCAAGGACTTCGGTCCCGTGCATGCCGACTTCAACGTGGGGTTCAACGCCTGGCGCCTCGACGGCGCGCCCCTTCCGCAGGCGATGGCGGCGTTTGCGCTGTCGACGAACCTCTTCGCGCCCTTCGGCATCATGGCCGAGACGTACTACTTCACGAACGCGGCTCCGATCGCTGCGCGCGACGCGGGGCTGCTGTTCGCGATCACGCACACGCCGAAGCCGTGGCTCGTCTTCGACGCCGGCGGTGACGTCGGCTACTTTCCGAGCACGCGCGCGTACAGCGCATTCGTCGGCATGACGATCGTTCCCGTGCTCTTGTGGAAGGAGTGAAGGCTACGTGAGGTGCGAGGCGTGAGAGCGACCACGGCGCGCGTTCTGTCCGCGATGGCGATCGGGCCGGTCATCGTCTTGGCCCTTCTCCAAGCGTCGTGCATGAAGCTCGACTACGTGACGCAGGCCGCGGTGGGCGAGAACGACCTGCTCGTGCGCGCGCGCGACATCGACGATCTCGTCCGCGAGGAGAGGGTGAACGGGCGCATGCGCGGGCTGCTCTCGCAGGTCGCGACGATCAAGAAGTTCGGCGAGGCGCACGGGCTGACGGCGACGCGGAACTACACGAAGTACGTTCGCGTCGATCGCCCAGTCGCGGTGTGGGTCGTGAGCGCGTCCGACCCGCTGCGGTTTCGATCGAAGTCGTGGAGCTTTCCGCTCGTGGGGAGCTTCACGTATCTGGGGTGGTTCGGGCGCAAAGAGGCCGACGCGTACGGAGCCGAGCTGCGCGTCGAAGGGCTCGACGTCGACGTGCGCGGGGCAGGGGCCTACTCGACCAACGGCTACTTTGAAGACCCTGTGGTCTCCACGATGATCGCGAGCGGCCCGGAGGCGGCCGGCGAGCTGGCGAACGTCATCCTTCACGAGTCGGCGCACGCGAGCTTCTTCGTGCGCAATCAGTCGACGTTGAACGAGAGCGTCGCCAATTTCGTCGGCGACACCCTCGGCATCCGCTACGTCGAGGACACGCTCGGCCACGAGGCGAAGGAGACCCTCGCCTACGAAGCGCACGAGCGCTCGCGGGCGAAGGTGGGAGCGGTGATGCGCGAGGCGTTCGCGGCGCTGGAGGCCATCTATGCGTCGCCGCGCGCTGACGCCGACAAGCTCGCCGCGAAGCGCGAGGTGCTCGATCGACTGCGCGCGCGGGTGCACGCCAAGCGCGACATCAACAACGCGACGCTCATTCAGTACCGCACGTACAACTCGGGGCAGGGGGAGCTGGCGACGCTCCTGGCGACGTGCGGCGACGACTGGCCTCGCTTCGTGCGCGCGCTCCAGACGCTGGAGTCGAAGACGTTCGAGAAGCCCCAGGAGAGTGACGTTGCAAAGATCGTCGGGCCGCTGATTGAGACGCATTGCGGCGGATGACGCGGAAAACGGTTCGCGTAGGCTCCCCGCCCGGAGGTCTCGCGATGCGCATCATTCACCTGACTTTGCCCCTCACTGTCTCGTCGTTCGTCGTCGCGGCTGCGGTCGTCGTCGTGGCGTGCAGCGGCTCGTCGTCGAACCCTCCGAACAACGGCGGCAACAACCCCGACGCCACGACGCCGAACAACGACTCCGGCGGGAGCGGTGACAACGGCGGCGGCGACGACGCGCCCAGCGGCGGAGGCAACGACGCGGGCAATACCGTGGGCGACGGGGGAGTCATCGCGCACTTCGATGCGTCCGACATTCCCGACGGCGGATTGCCCGTGACGCCCAACCAGTTCGCGTGCGGCTCGACGCCCGACTGCAACAGCACCACGAGCACGTGCTGCATCGCGGTCGATGCCGGGGAGACGTGCATCCCCGGCGCATCGGCGACGTGTCCGGCGCAATCGGCGTCGCTCCATTGCGTCGAAGCGGCGGACTGCCCGGGCGGGCAAGTCTGCTGCGGGACGGTGTCTTTGAGCTCACAGACCGCGTCGACCGCATGCCAGGTCGGCCCGTGCGGCACGGTGCAGTTCTGCCGGACCAACGGCGAGTGCGAGAACAATCAGCCGTGCGTTCCGCAGACCTGCCAGGGGCAGAACCTCGAGCTGTGCGGCCTGTTCAGCGTTCCGCCGTACGTGACCTGCACGGCGAACTGATCGCGCGCGACTACGAGAGCCAGAGCAAGGCGAGCGAGATCGTCAGCGTCGGCAAGAGCACGAGCGTCCCCAGGCGGACGAACTTGCCGATCGGGATCTCGACCCCCTGGCGGCGGAGGAGATCCATCCAAAGGAGACCGGCGAGCGATCCGATGGGCAGCAGGCGCGGGCCGATGTCGCCGCCGACCAGCGCAGCGAGGAGCGGGCGACTGCCGCCGTGGCCGCCGAGCGCCATCATGTTGAGGATCGACATGGGGTGATTGTCGACGAGGGCCGACCCGAGCGCCGACATCACGCCGACGACGCCGATCGCGCGGCCGCTCCCCACGGGCATCGCTTGATAGACGCTGCTCAGACGATCGACGACGCCGACGCCGCGGAGGCCGACCACGACGAGGAAGACTCCCCACAGGAAGACGAGGATGTCGGGCGAGACGTGCGAGAACACCTTGCGCGGAGACGCGACGCGGTACTTCCACGCGAGCGCGAGCGACGAGATCGCGCCGGCCGCGGTGACCGTCCAGATCTCCCCGCCGAGCGCTGCGACGAGCGGATACGCGCAGAACACGGCGAGGAGGAGCACGACCGCGGGGCGCTCGGCGCGATGAGGCGCGCTGCGTTCGACGGGTGACGACGTCGCGACCGTCGAGGCCAGGAGGCGACGGAAGGCGAGGCGGAGGACCACGTACGTGGCGATGGCGCCGACGATCGAGATCGGCACCATGAGCTTCGCGTACGCGTTGAAGCCCACCCCCGCGAACTCGGCGACGATCATGTTCATCGGGTTCGAGACGACGAGCGGCGCGACCCCCGGCGCGAGAAACACGACGAAGGCGAAGGCCACCGTGACCGCGGGCCTGTTCGGATACAGGCGTCGCGTGAGCGCGACGACCAGCGGCGTGAGGAGGAGGATCGCGGCGTCGTTGTTGAGGAGCGACGGCGTCACCACCGCCAGCAGGAACACGAGGTCGAAGGCGCGCGCGGCCGACGTCGCGCGCGCGTGCGATTCGAGTCGCTGCGCGAGGCGCTCGAACGCGCCCACTTCCTGCACCACGCCGGTCATCACCATGATGCACGTGAGCGACAGGAGAGGGCGCCACTGGATGCGCGCCGACGTCACCATGTCTTCGAAGCGGAGCAGACCCGCCATCAAGAGCACCGCGACTCCGACGAGCGCCGCGCCACCGGGCGAGAATCGAAGCCCACGCATCCCGAGGCGCGGACGCGAGACCGCCAGGGTCACGGTCATCGCGAGCGTCGAGTAGGCGACGGCTTCGTCCATTTCCCCTTACCGTTGCAGCGTTTAGACCAAAGGTGCGGGGCGCGAGCGGCGCGCGAGAGCGGCTTCAAACGTGGACGAATACGTTTGTCGAGCCGTGAATTGATCCACCGAGGTGACATCGGGACGCGAGGCCTCTTCGAATGCGCGCGGCCTGAGGGTCGAACGATCCACCGATTGACCGAAGACTCCGCGGCGGAGGACGTGCGTGATTATGCTGCATGGACATGGAGCACGATTGGTTCCGTCGCTTCTCCCATCGGACGGCCGAGCTCGTCGGACGCTCGAACGCATTCATCATCGCCGTGACGGTGATCTCCGTGTGGGCGATCACCGGCCCGCTCTTTCACTTCTCGGACACGTGGCAGCTCGTGATCAACACCGGGACCACGATCGTGACGTTCCTCATGGTGTTCCTGATTCAGAACACTCAAAACCGCGACGCTCACGCGATCCATCTCAAGCTCGACGAGCTCATTCGCGCGAACGTGCATGCGCGGAACTCGCTGCTCGCGCTGGAGTCGCTGGGTGACGCCGACTTGAAGCGGCTGCAAGACGAGTTCGAGAAGCTCCGCGATCACGTCGCCGAAGCGCGCGCGCGGCACAGTCGGGCGCCCGCGGCGACCTCTCCCACGCAAGAGTGAGGCGCCGCTAGCCCTGCGGGTTGGAGAGATAGCGAAGCGTGTTGTGCGATCCCGTGCGCCGGAGCCTTCGAGCGCGCAAGCCGGCCTCGATCGCGAGTCGCAGCTCGTTGCTGGTGACGCCGAGCGCGGCGCGGAGCTCGCCGAGCGATCGACCGTCCCTGCTCTGATCGAGCGACGCGAAGATGCGCGGGAGGAGCTCGAGGATGGCATCCGGCAGCTCGGGCGCGCTCGGGGCTTCGACCAGGATCACCGGCGAACTCGCCGCGTCGAGGCGGTCGGTCCATGATGCGAGGCACGGCGCTCCGGCTCCGATTACGTTTGCCATACCGGGGACATGTCGCGCATCGCTGCCTTTGATCACCAATTCGTCGCGGCCTGTCTCGCGTCGGTCGTCGTGGTCCTCTCGGCGCGGGCGCTGGCCGCTCCGGGGGACCCGGGAACGCGTCCCGTTCGGGTCGAGTACGACGCCCCCGCGAGCTGTCCGGATCAGCGCGCGTTCGAAGCGCAGCTTCGCGCCCGCAGCGCTCGCATCGTGATCGCACCGGAGGCGAAGACCGCGGTGCGCGTGCGGATCGCGGCGCACGGGGCCCGGTTCGCGGGGGAGGTCGCGCTCACGGACGCGGCCGCGAACGAGACGAGGCACGTGGATGGGGTGTGCCCCGACGTCGTCGCCGCGCTGTCGCTCATCGCCGCCGTCGCGCTCGATCCGATGGCGTCGACGGCGAGCGATCCGCTCGCGGCGCCGGCTCCGAGCGCGCCCCCCGCGCCAGCCCCCACTCCGACGAAGACCGAAGACAAGAAGTCCGCGCCCCCCGTCGAGGTCGCGCAGGCGCCGCCTCCGTCGCGCGCCGACGAGGTTCCCGGCGCTTCCACGCACCACGAGTGGCGCTGGTCGATCGGCACCGGCGTTGGCGTGACGGGGGGAGTCGCGCCCGACGTCGCCGTCTCGATACCCGTGTTCGTCGACGTCGCGCGCTGGTCGCCCGAGGTGCTCGCTCCGGCGTTTCGCCTCCGGTTCGAGCGCGCGACGATCCACGGCGTCGCGGGCGGCGCCGACTTCACCTGGACGGCGGGGAGCCTCGACCTCTGTCCCGTCGCGTGGTCGGCGTCGGCGTTTCGCCTGTGGCCGTGCGCGCGTGTGGAAGCGGGCGCGCTCGAGGGCGCAGGCGACGCGAGCAGGTCTCGGACGACCACGCGTCCGTGGGTCAGCGCCGGTGCGCTGGCGCGCGCGCGAGGGGTGATCGTCGGTGGGCTCTTCGTCGAGCTGGAGGCGGGCGGCTACGTGCCGTTCGTGCGCGATCGGTTCTTCCTGGAGCCCGACCAGACCGTCCACCGCGCTCCTTTCGTCTCGGCCGCGGGCGGCGCGAGCCTGGGCGCGTCGTTTTGGTGATCAACCGGGCCGTCCGCAGACATGGCCATGTGAGAAACGTGTCTAAGATGGCCACCGCCCCTACATGGACCCGTCTTCGACTGCGCGCTTCCGCCGGATGGTCGACACGGAGTTCGCCGTCGTGTGGCGTTTCCTTCGCGGGCTCGGCGTGGCGGCGGGTGGCGTCGACGACGCCGCGCAACAGGTGTTTCTCATCGCCGCCAAGCGTATCGACGGCATCGTCGTCGGGAGCGAGCGCGCGTTCCTTCTGGCCACCGCGCGCGGCGTCGCGGCGAACTCCCGCCGGGCCCAGGCGCGGAGCCGCGAAGTGTTCGACGAGTCGGCGCTCGCGCATCAGCGAGATGAGAGAGACGATCCCGAGCAGGTCGCAGCGTCGAAGCAGGCGCGCGCTCTCCTCGATTCGTTCCTCGAGGGTTTGCCCGAGGACGTGCGCGCCGTGTTCGTCCTGTTCGAGCTCGAGGGAATGACGATGGTCGCGATCGCCGAGACGCTCGACCTGCCTCCCGGGACCGTGGCCTCACGCCTGCGCCGTGCGCGCGAGGAGTTCCATGCCGCGGCCAGGCGGCTGCAAGCGCAACGTGGAGGCGGGCGATGAGCGATCCGCAAAGGCTCATGGGTGACGGCGCGAGCGACTTCGAGAAGGAGCTGCTCCGCTCGTGGGAGGCGGAGCAGCCGAGCGACGCCGCGCGCGCCGGCGTGCTGGCGGCGGTCGGGATCGGCGTGGGGGCAGCGGCAGCGACCGCCGCGAAGGTGGGCGCGGCAGCGGGCGGATCGATCGCGCCGAAAGCTGCGGCCACGGTGAGCGCGATCGCGATCGCGAAATGGGCCGCGGTGGTCGTCGGAGTCGCGGCGGTCGGCGCCACGTTCGGGTACGTGCGGCACGCGTCGAGGCTCGTCGCGCCCCACGCGGCGGCCCCCGCCACCGCGCCCGAGATCGTCGCGACGGCCGCGCCCGTCGCGGTGCCCGCCGACGTGCCGGTCGAGGTCCCGGCCGATGTCCCTTCGTCCGACGCACCCCGTGCGCGAAGCAACGACGCGCGCACCAGGTCGTCTCCGCGCGCGCATTCCTCGGCTCTCGGCGCTCTCGGCGAGCAAGTCTCGGCGCTCGACTCCGCCCGTCGCGCGCTCGCGGCCGGCGACGCCGCGTCTGCGGTGCGCCAGCTCGACGACTACGAGGCGCGCTTCCCCGGCGGCGCGCTCGTCGAAGAGGCGGAGGTCCTGCGCGTCGAGGCGCTGCTCGCGGAAGGGGACCGCGCGTCGGCGGCCCGCGTGGGCGATCGCTTCCTCTCGGCGCACCCCAACAGTCCTCACGCAGCGCGCGTTCGTGCGCTCCTCGCGTCGCCATGAAGAGCGCGTCGCTCGCGGCGCTGGCGTTCGTGATCGCGGTCAGCGCGTGCGGCACCGACGTCGACCTCGGCGGCGCCGGCGACGCGGGGTCCGTCGTGAGCCCATCGCTCGACGCGACGGCGCCGGGCGGCGAGTGCGCCCCCTGTCTCGTCGCGTCCGATTGCACGAGCGGCCTCTGCGCGAAGTTCGCGGGCTACCTCTTTTGCAGCACGGCGTGCTCGACGACCGCACCTTGCTCTACCGGTCAAACATGCGCAGCGCTCCTCGCGCCCGACGACGCGAAGATCTCGGCCTGCCTCCCGAACGACACCAAGTGCGCGCCCGACAACGGTCCCATTGGCCCCGACGGTGCACCGCTCGAGCACTGCGGCACCAACCTCGACGCGCCCCCCGTCGCGTCCAAGTGCAAGGCGTGCAACATCGATACGGACGAGTGCCAACCCAACGGCTGCTACGGCGGCTACTGGTGCAACTCGGACACGGTCGATTGCCTCGCGCCACCGAAGACCTGCAACTAGCGCCTCCGGCGTTGCGAGTGTTTGCGAGCGTTCACGAAAATGGGACGACCGTCGCGGGCCGCCGGGTGAGCCCGTTCGTCCCGCCCATTCGCCCTGATCGGTGTGTGCGGAGCACTCACGTGGTGTCGAGTGCGGATGTCCGCTTCTGATGCGATCGATCACGTGGATAGACGGACGAGCTTTTACAACGCCAACGTGTCTGGTCTTTTCTTACGTTTGGCGTTGTCCTCGACGTGCCATGTGGAAGTTGTTTGTGGTGCGAATCGAGCTGCACGCGATCAGCATCGCCGCGGCCACGGGGCTTGCTCTGGGAGCATGCGGCAGCAACGGCGACAACGCTGGCGGCCAGGTCGACGCGAGCGCCGGAGAATGGCGGTTCGACTCCGGAGCGCGCGACGCCGCGTCGAAGGCGGGCGACGCGGGTGATGGGCTCCCGCCCGGAGCCGTGCCGCCGAATGGACGACAGCTCGTGTCGACGCCGAACGCGCAGATCGATGGAGTGACGAGCGACGGCTACGCCGCGTACACGGACATCACGGCGGGCACCGTCAACGCGGTCTCGTTGCTGGGCGGCGCGCCGATCGTGCTCGGCGCGGTCGACGAGTTCAACGAGGTCTTCGTGAAGGGGAGAGGAATCTTCTTCGCGCCGACGGAGACGGGGTTGGGGGTCGCGGAGCTGTCGGTGTGGACCTCGGCGAGCCCGAAGGCGGTCCCGTTCTCCGCGTCGGCTGCCGTCTTCTACTCGCTCGTCGCGATCAGCGCCGATGGGACGAAGCTCCTCTTCTTCGACGATATCGACGCCGACGCCGTCGGAAGCCTGATCGTGGTGAACGCCGACGGAAGCGGGCGGACCAAGCTCGTGACGGGAGTCGAGCTCGCGAACGGCGCGTGTCGACCCACGCTCGCGTTCGCCGGTGAGTACGCCATCGCCTCGTACTGCACGGTGCCGGTGCTGTTGCACGACGCAGGGTCGCCGACCGATGCATCGTCGGACGCGAGAGCGCCCGATGCGGCAGCGCCGGATGCGGGAGCGCTGGACGCGGCGTCGCTCGAGGGCGGGCCGCTCGATGCCGAGCCGTCCGAGGAGGGCGGTCCAGACGGCGACGCGCCGGATGGAGAGACGTCGACGGGCGCTCCCCAGGGTGACGTGATTCGCCCGGCCGACGACCCGGCCGTCACCGCGACGGTCAGCTCGTTCCTCGGCCCCGACTGGAAGCAAAATACGATCGCTACCGGCGTGCAGTCTCGGTTCGCGGTCGACCCGAACGGGACCGAGCTGCTGGTGAGCGGGCCGAAGGGCTTGTTGTGGTTTCCGATCGACGGCGCGGCCGACGGCGGCCGGACGATCGACGTCGCCGGAACGTACGCCGACTTCGTGAGCGACGGAGGCGCCGTCGTCTACACGACGAGCTCGAACGAGCTGGAGCGATCGTCGATCCCCGCACCGGACCCGACGCCGCTGTCCAACGGCCTCGCGCGCGTGATCGCCACGTCGCCGGACGAAAAGTGGGTCGTCGGTTTTCACGGCCTCGACACCACGACGTACGCGGTCGATCTGTACTTCGCCTCGGCGACGATGAGCGGCCCCGTGTCGACGCTCGTCTCGACGGTCAACGGGACCACGGGCGGCGCGTTCGGCGATTCGTTCACCGCGGACTCGTCGCGCGCGATCTTCTTCACCGACGTGGGACCGGAGTCGGGCACGCTTCACGTCGCGGCGCTGAGCGCGAACCCGGGCGCGCCGAGCGTCATCGCACCGGATTCGTACGCGGCGTACGCGACGCGAGGGTCGTGGATCGTGTTCAACGACGCCTACGACCCTACGACGGAGCGCGCGGACATCGTCGCGGTCGACACCGCGAACCCGACGGCGCAGACGACGCTCGTGAGCGAAGCCGACGCGCAGTTCTACATGACCGCGGCGAAGGACCAGATCGTCTACTCGTGGAGGGCCACGACGGCCGGCGCGGGAATCTGGGTCATCCCCGCGCTCTGAGTCGGCGCGCGCGGACGATCCACGTCGAGGCCGGAATCGCGACGCCGCGGGCGCCGAGGTACGGCGTGAGTGCATCTCGAACCGCGACGCGAACGCGCGCGCGCGTGGCGTCGTCGACATCGACCAGCAGCCGCGACACGGGGCCGGTCTCGATCGCGGCCGTCGCGGCGGTCTCGAGGTCGGCGCCGAGGACGAAGTCGGGCGACGACGGCTCGATCGTGATTTCGAAGAACCCCGCCGCGCCCAGCATGCGCTCCACGCGCGCGCGATCGGCGAACGCGAACGGTCCAGGATCGTCCGGCGCGGACGCCGCGGGGAGCGGCACGATCGTCCCGGCCGTCGCCATGGGGACGTGGAACCAAGGGTTCTCCGCGCGCGGCCCCCAGCACACGAAGGCCAGGCGCCCGCCTTCACAGAGCGCGCGGCCGAGGTTCGCGAAGGCGGCCGTCGGGTCCCGGAAGAACATGACGCCGAAGCGCGAGAACAGCAGGTCGTGGCTCGGCTCGAAGACGTGCGTCGAAGCATCGGCCAGCGTGAACGTCGCGTTCGTGTGCTGCCGCGCGCGCTCGCGTGCGACCGCGAGCATCGGCGCCGACACGTCGACCCCCAGCACGGCGCCGGTCGCGCCGACGCTCTCGGCGATCGCCATCGTCGTCGCGCCGCACCCGCATCCGACGTCGACCACCCGCTCGCCCGGCTGCACGCGCGCGGCGTCGAGCGCGGCTCGGCCGAAGGGCGCGATGTTCCGATCGAGCGTCTCCTGATGAGTCACCCAGCGCTGGCCGCTTTGGCCGTTCCAGAGATCGATCTGCTCGGTGTTGTCGCTCATCGTGCCTCGCGGCTTACCTGAGCCGAGCGAGTCTTCCAAGGTCCCGTTCGCGTTTCGCCGTCTCACGTGTCTCGCCTCCGCGCGCGACCCGTGAGAGGACGGAGCCATGAGCGAAACGAAGAAGCGTGTTTGCGCAGTCGTCGGCGTCGGCCCGGGCAACGGAGCGGCGCTCGCGCGCCGGTTCGCGGCGGAGGGATACGCCTTGGCGTTGATGGCCCGCGGGACCGAGCTCACCAGCGCGCTCGCGAAGGAGCTGCCGGGCGCGAGAGCGTTCGCGTGCGACGTGGCCGACGCGGCGTCGGTGGAGAAGGCGTTCGCGGACGTGCGCACGCAGCTCGGCGAGATCGACGCGCTCATCTACAACGCCGGAAGCGGCACGTGGGGGACGATCGAAGACGCGACGCCCGCCGACTTCGAGAGCGCCTGGCGCGTGAACGCGCTCGGCGCGTTCCTGGCGTCCAAGCAGGTGATCCCGGCGATGAAGAAGGCGGGGCGGGGGAACATCGTCTTCATCGGAGCGACCGCTTCGCGGCGGGGGAACGTGAAGACCGCGGTCTTCGCTCCGGCCAAGGCGGCGCAACGAAGCCTCGCCGAGTCGATGGCGCGTCACCTGTGGCCCGCCGGAGTTCACGTCTCGGTGATCATCGTCGACGGCGTCGTCGATCTGCCGAGGACGCGCGCCATGATGAAGGACAAGCCCGACTCGTTCTTTCTCGCGCCCGACGATCTCGCCGACTCGGTCTTCCACGTCACCGAGCAACACCGCTCGACGTGGTCGTTCGAGGTGGAAGCGCGCCCGTTCGGCGAGACGTGGTGATGCGCGTCTTCAGGTGTGGCTCGTGATCGGCATGCCGATCACGTTGGCGATCGCGTTGGCCAGCAGCCAGGCGTCCGTCGGCTTGGCGACGTGCACCTGAAACCCGGCGACGAGCGCGCGCTTCGCGTCGGTCATCCCGGAGAGACTCGTCAGCGCGATCGCGGGCACCTCGCTCCGTCCCGGTAGCGCGCGAATCTTCTCGAGGAGCACGCACCCGTCGATGTCGGGGAGGCCGATGTCGCTGACGATGACGTCGAAGGCGTGCTCGACGACGCGCGCCAGCGCCTCCGCTCCCGATGCGGCCACCACGACCGTGGCTTTGCACTCTTCCAGGACGCTCGTCATCAGGACGCGCGAGTCTTCGTCGTCCTCCACGATGAGAACTCGCACGCCGGAGAGATCGAGCGCGGGCGGCTCGTTCGTGTCGATGAGAGCGTCGGTGTTCATGGGCGGAGCGCGATCCTCGAGGGCCAATTAGCGACGCGCGCGATGTGTTTCAAGGTGAGCCGTGGGGTTGGCCGGGGAGGGGAGCGCACTCTCGGGCGTATCAAACCGCGATGCGACGTACGTCTCTCGCCCGGGTCTTTCTTTGCGTGTTCCTCGCCGCGTGCGGTTCCGGAGGGGGCGACGACAGCGCGTCTGACGCCGGCGAAGACGGCTCGTTCGACGCCACGAGCGGCAGCGTCGACGGCGCGGGCAGCGACGCGCAGCAGCCGCTCTCCGACGCGACGGGCGGCGACAGCGCGGCCGCCGGCGACGACGGGAGCGCGAGTGGCGACGACGGGAGCGTCGGCGGGGACGACGCGGCCCAGGGCGACGACGGCGGCGTGGGCGACGCGGCGAACGCGGATGCGAGTGACGCCGCGGGCGGGAGCGACGCGGGCGATTCGGGCGGGAATTCGCTGAAGGACAGCGGCGGCACCGACGCCAACGCCAGCTGCGGCGTCTGCGACTCGCCGCCCGATCTCTGCCACGCCACGACAGGCACGTGCCAGAGCGGGCAGTGCGTCTACGCCTTCGTCACCGGCGCCGCCTGCGACGACGGCAACGCCTGCACCGTCAACGACACGTGCGCCAACGGCGCGTGCGCCGGCACCGCGCTCCAGTGCACGACCCCTCCCGCGCCGGTCTGTCTGAGCGGCTCGCAGTCGATCACGCACGACGCGCAGGGGACCTGCAACGGCGGCCTCTGCGTCTACGCCTCGCACACCACCACGTGCCCCAGCGGCCCGTGCACCAACGGCGTCTGCACCAGCGATCCGTGCTCCGGCATCACGTGCGCCACGCCCCCCTCGGTCTGCTACACGAGCGCCGGCGCGTGCTCCGGCGGGAGCTGCTCGTATCCGTACGCCGACGGCACGACGTGCAACGACGGCAACGCCTGCACGACGAACGACTCGTGCAACACGGGCGACTGCAAGGGCGCGCCCGTCGCGTGCGACTCGCCCCCCGCGAGCACGTGCGTCAACACGAGCACGTTGAAGTCGTATGCCTCGAGCGGCGTCTGCTCGATCGGCGCGTGCTCGTACACGTACAGCTTCGTCGATTGCCCCGCGGGCTGCGCGAACGACGCGTGCACGCCGAGCGGCTGGACGACGATGACGAGCAACACGAGCGAGAACCTCTGGGCGGTGTGGGGCTCCAGCGCGAACGCGGTGTGGGCCGTCGGCGAAGGGGGGACCGCGGTCTTCTACAACGGCACGCAGTGGCAAGTGCGCCCCGTCCCCTCGCAAGCGACCGGCGCGTTCATGGTCGCCATCCACGGCTCGGCGGCGAACGACGTCTATGCGCTCGCGCAGAAGGCGCTCATTCACTACGACGGAAACGCGTGGTCGTTCGTCGCGAACCTCCCCGGCCAGTACTGCTCGATCACGACCGGCGTCTTCGCGACGGGAGACGCCGATCACGATGCGTACGTCTCGTGCTGGTGGTCGTCCTCGGACCAGAGCCAGGAGTACGACACGCTCTACAAAGTCTCGGGCGCCGGAGTCGTCACGCAGGTCGGGCAGGTCGGCGGGTACCTCGGGTGCGTGGGGTACGCCGGCGGGGTCTGGGAGTTCTCGCCGACCGACGTGTGGATGAGCGGATGCGCCGCGCAGGAATGGAACGGCTCGTCGATCGTCCAGGTCTCCATCGGCGCGCCGAGCAGCGCGCAGATCTGGGCCACGGGTCCGTCGTCGGTGTTCACGATCGCGTACAACGAGAACCAGGACGGCTCGAACGTCATCGAGTGGTGGAACGGCTCGGTGTGGTCGCCGCTCAACTCGGGGCTCAACGGGACGCTGAGCGCGATCAGCGGGTCCTCGTCGACGCGCGTGTTCGCCGCCGGGTACGACGCGGGGCAGACGGCAGGCACAATCGTCTTCTACGACGGCGTCGGCTTCACGAACCAGGTTCTCCCGTCAGGGACGAAGCGACTTCAGGGGATCTGGGCCGCGCAGACCGGGCAGGTCTTCAGCGTGGGATCCGCCGGGACGATCGTCACCGGGCCGTGACGTCGCCCAGCAGCGCGCGTGTGTGACGCGCGATCACGAGCTCTTCGTTCGTGGTCATCACGCGCACGTCGCGCACGGCGAGGTGCTCCAACCCGCGCATGATCTCGGCGCGCACGTCGGCTGCGTGCTCGCCGATCCCGCCGGTGAAGACGAGGCGATCGATCCCTCCGAGCGTCGTCGCCATCGCGCCGATCGCCTTGCGCACGGACGCCGCGAACATCGCGACGGCGAGCTTCGCGCGCGGATCGGTCTCGCGCGCGGCGAGGAGCGACTTCATGTCGGAGCCCCCGCCCGAGATCCCGGCGAGGCCACCTTCGTGATCGACGAGTGTCTCGATCGCCTTCGCGTCCCACCCTTCGCGCATCAAGAAGAGGACGACGCCCGGATCGAGGTCGCCCGTGCGCGTCGACATGACGACGCCGCCCGTGGGCGTGAGCCCCATCGTCGTGTCTTGCGACCGCCCGTCCTTCAGCGCCACCAGGCTCGCGCCGTTCCCGAGGTGCGCGACGACGACGCGGCCGCGCGCGTCCTCTCCCAGCGCGGACACCACATACTCGTACGACAGCCCATGAAACCCGTAACGCCGCACCCCGCGATCGTGGAGCGCCTGCGTCACCGGGAGGCGTCGCGCGATCTCCGGGAGGTCGCGATGAAACCCCGTATCGAAGCACGCGACCTGGAGCGCCGAGGGGAGGCGAGCGCGCGCCACCGCGATCGCGTCGAGCGCGGGGGGCATGTGCAGCGGGGCGAACGGGATCGCGGCCTCAAGCAATCGCCGCACGTCGCCGTCGATCACCACCGGCATCGCGAGGTCCGGCCCGCCGTGCACCAGCCGATGCCCGACCGCGCGCGGCGTCTCCAGCGCACGCGACGCGATCAGCTCGAACGCGGCGTGCGTCGCGGCCTCGTGATCGGCGAACGGGCCGGGCCGCTCGATCGTCTCGCCCCCTTCACGAAGCCACGCCCGCGACTGGCTCTGTTTGCTCTGCCCGATCCCTTCGACCGCCCCGACGGCCAGCGGCGGCTCCTCCACGTTCAATCGGTACACGCCGAGCTTCACCGACGACGACCCGCAGTTGATGCACAGGATGGCCATCGCGCGACTCACGCCGGCTTCTTCGCGCGCAAGGCGCCCCACACCCACTGCGCGATCTCGGGCATGTCCTGGCCGTTCTTGCAGATGTACTGCTTGTGCTCGATCAGCTTGTCTCTGAGCTGTTGCTTCAAATAGACGCCGCGTTCTCCCGTCTGCGGCAGGCGATCGATCGTGTCCATGACGAGGTGGTAGCGGTCGAGATCGTTGAGCACGGCCATGTCGAACGGCGTCGTGATCGTGCCTTCCTCCTTGTAGCCGCGCACGTGNNGTGGAAGGCGAAGATGACGGGCTTGGTCTTGGTGAATAGCTCGTCGAAGTCCGTGTCGCTGAGGCCGTGGGGATGCTCGGTCTGCGGTTGCAGGCGCATCAGGTCGACGACGTTGACGACCCGTATTCTCAGCTCCGGGAGATGCTCTCGCATCAGGTCGACTGCTGCCAGCGTCTCCAGCGTAGGCACGTCGCCGCAGCACGCCATGACCACGTCGGGCTCGGCTCCCTGATCGTTGCTGGCCCACTGCCAGATCCCGATCCCTTCGGCGCAGTGCTTCACCGCAGCCTCCATCGTGAGCCACTGCGGCGCCGGGTGTTTCCCGGCGATGACGACGTTCACGTAGTGGCGACTGCGAAGGCAGTGATCCATCACCGACAGGAGACAGTTCGCGTCCGGCGGAAGGTAGACCCTCACCACCTCGGCCTTCTTGTTCACCAC
>PLXW01000134.1 GCA_003151595.1 Myxococcales bacterium | reverse complement strand
AAAGCTTCTCCCGTTCGCGCTCGCTTCGGCGATGGCCCTCGTTCCCGCGAGCGCGTTCGCGCGCGGCGGCGGTGGCGGTCACGGCGGTGGCGGCGGTCACAGCGGCGGCGGCGGTCACTTCGGCGGGGGCGGCGGGTACCACGGGGGCTATGGCGGCGGCGGCGTTCACTTCAGCGGCGGCGTCGGCTACCACGCGGGCGCGTACCACGGCGGCGGCGTCTATCGCGGCGGGTATTACTACGGCGGGGGCGGCCATTTCGGCGGCCGGTACGGAAGCCACATCTACCTCGGGCCGGGTCACGTCTGGGCGGGCGGTCCGCACTGGGGGCGCGGCGTCTGGCTCTGGGGCGGTAGCGCGTGGATGTGGTCCGTCGGACCGTGGTGGGTATCACCTGCGTACCCAGGTTGGGTGTGGATGGGGCCCCAGTGGGTATGGGATGGAACCCAGTGGGTCTGGCAAGAAGGCTACTGGACGACGGCCGACCTTCCGCAAGAAGCGCCCGCCGAGCCGGCTCCCGCCACCGAGTGAGGCCGATCTCGCGCGCGCTTCACGCTCTCGTCAGCCAGGCGCGCGTCGCGTTTGCTCCGGCGGTCACGTAGGTCTGGCGGAGCTCGCGCGAGAAGAAGCCGTCGAACACTTCGCCGGGGAGCGCGGTCGGCGGACGGAGCTCCACGATCGTGATCGGCTTGCGCCCCGTCCACCCGAGGGTCTCGATCACGTGCGCGCGTAGGGCGGCGTCGGGGACGGTTTGCTCGAGGCGGACGAGCGTCTCGTTCAGCGCGTACGCCTCCTTGAGATCGCGGAACAGCCGCTCCTCCACGAGCATGTCCGCCAGGTGCGTGATGAGCCCGAGCCCTTTGCGATCGCGGAGCGTCGGCACGTTCACGCGCGGCTCGGGGCTCACGACGAAGACGCGATCGATCTCGAACGGGTGGAGGAGCGCGTACGCGAGCGGCGTGTTGTTGACCGCGCCGCCGTCGACGCAGTCCACGGTGCGCCCGTCGATCTCGAGAGGCACGGGGACGAACGCCCCGGGAAACGCGGCCGAGGCCGTGACCGTGCGGAACATCGTCTCGAGTCGCTCGGCGCTCTCGAACGTGGCGGCGTCGTAGAGAAAGACGCGCTCGTACGTCGTGGCCGGCGCGCCGCCGAGCTCCTCGACGCTCCCTTCGAGGCTCGCGACCACCAGACGCAGCTCGATCGTTCGTACCTTCGGCGCCGGCGTGATGGCGCGCCGGAGGATCCCCAGCGCTTTGCTCTCGCCCGACGCGCCGCGCAGCTTGAAGATCCCGGCGGCGCTCGGCTCGAACACGCGCCCGAACGACGCGTCCTCGAGCCACAGAGACGTGAGGCGATCGACCTCTTTCTCCTCCGTGCCGGCGTGAAGGAGCGACGCGACGAACGCTCCGTTCAGCGCTCCCGAGCTCGCGGCCACGATGCTGTGCACGTCGACGTGCCCGCTCGCTTTCCCCTCGGAGCCGAGGAGCACGGAGAGGACCCCCGCAGCGAACGCCCCTTTGGCGACTCCTCCGGCAAGGATCAACGCGTCGGTCATCAATGCCTCGGCGATGCGGATCGACGAGCGCGATCCGCGAACGTCAGTGAAGGGTCGCGTGCGCCGGGATGGCGTCGGCGAGCACTACGTCCACCTTACGCGCGTTGCCCGAGCCTCCCGCTCCAATCGACAACGACACGTGCTTGCCGACGGCCAGGTCAGCCAGACGGCGCCGCCAATCGCTCAGCGTGCGCTTGGCGACGAGCTCACCGTCGATGCTCATGACTCGATCGTTCGCCGCGACCCCAGCCTTGGCGGCCGGCCCATCCGATGCGACGCCCACCACCTTCAGCGCGTCGCCGTCGAGCACCATCCACATGCCGCTGCGATCGAACGGATCGGCCTTGGCGAAGTCGGGGTTGGGGGCGAGGTACATGCGCATCGCGTCGTAGTCGAACGAGACGGTGAAGCGCCGGAGGACGCCGCCGCCGAGGTTCCCGGAAAGATCCGGGTTCGCGAACGCGCCCTTGTCGCCCGTGAACAGATCGCCGGCGACGTCGTTGATCGTGACGTCTCCCAGCGTGAGCGCTCCGAGGCGCGCCGGGCGACTGCGCGCCGGTCCGCCGACGCCCCATCCCGTGATGCGCTCCGACGCGGCGCCGTACTTGGCGACTAGGCCGTTCTCCTTCACGAACGGCGAGTGCATCGAGAGCGACGCGCGCGATCCGGTGTCGACGCTGAGGCGAACGGGGAGCCCGTCGAGCGTCCCCTTCACGATCGGGATGCGCTCGGCGAGCTCGAAGGGGACGACGTGGGCTCCTTCGGGGGCGTGAAACTTCGAAGGCTCGCTGAGCGTGAGCACCTTCGTCGTGTAGTCGACCGTCACGCGGAAGCGCCGGAACATCTCGAAGCCCACGAGGCCGTCCGCCTGCGCGCCGTCGAGCGACGCGATCGCGCCGAGGTCCATCACGTAGAAGACCGGGTTGGCCAGGATCGCGCTGCCGAGCTTCACGTCGTGCGCGTGCGCGAGCCCGACCTCGACCTTCTCGGTGCCGACGCCTTGCCCCGCGAGCTTCCCTTCGGTCGTGAGCCCGAGCTTGCGCGCGCCGTCGGGCGTGAGGAGATTCGCGCCGCCGGTATCGACGATGACGCGGACCTTCGTGCCGTTGATGAAGGCGTCGGCGTAGATGTGATTGTTCACCAGCTCGAACGAGACCTGCGTGACGCCCGACGGATCTGTGACGTGCGCGGTGGCCGCCATCGCCGGGACGGCGAAGTCGGCGTCGGCGACCTTCACATTGAGCGCCGTGTGCTCGATTCGAATGTCGGTGCGTTCGCGCGGATCGGTGCGGCCGGCGGCGTCGGTCCTGTCTTCGATCGAATGGAGCGGGAAGCGGAGCCCGTCGGTCTCCTCGTAGTCGTCGAGCTGCGTGGTGACCGTGTCTTCACCTTGCTTCATGACGGTGCGCACGAGCAGGTGCGTCGCCGGGTCGAACCACAGCGTGATCGGTTTGCCGTCCGCGGGCGTGGCGACGACGACGCGGTACGTGTGCCCGCCGTCGACCACCTCGCTCACCGCGCCGAACGTGGCCTGCGCGCGCGCCGGGTACCAGTAGCCCATGGCGTTCAACCAGGCGTTCGTGCGCGCCGCCTTCTTGGCTTCGGGTGCGTCGGGCGTCGTGACCTCGCCCCCCACGTCTTGATCCCAGGAGATCTTCCCGTCGAACCCTTGCGCGCCGCCGACCGACCCGAGCGTGTAGTGCCCCACCGAGCGCCCCGTCGTCGCGTCGGTCACGCTCGTGAGCGGACCGGTCATCCCGCCGGCGTGGACCGTCGCCTTCGTCTCGATGCTCGTGACGGCGTCCCACTTCGCGCCCCCCGTCGCCGCTTTCAGATCCGCGAACAGCGCGGCCGCGTCGTTCGTCGCGGCGGCGGCGGGCGGAGGCGCGCTCGCCGAAGGCGGAGGCGAGCCGGCACAACCGGTCGCGAGCGTCAGCGCCAGAAACGACAGAGTCTTCTTTCGGCCCTTCATTCGGCCCCTCATTCGGATCATGGGAGTTCCTCGATGCGCGCGCGGATTGACGCGACCAGCTCTTCGCTGAGCGACCGCGAATAATTTCACTATCCTCGGTTTTGATCGCATGGACCTCGCGCAAACGAAAGCCGAGCAAGACGATCGCGATGCGGGGCTCCCGGAGCCCGGAGACTTGGTCCTCGGCAAATATCGGATCGAGCGCGTGATCTGTACGGCGAGTCGCTGGAGAAAACGGACACAGCGCGAGCGTGCGCGGCGTACGCGAACGTGCTCGGGCGATGGGGTAACGTGAAGACGTCGCTCACGGCCGCGCATGTGTCGGCGAGAGCGCGCGCGCTGAAGTGCCCGAGCGCGAAGTAGGCCCCCGGGAAAATTTTGACACGTCGCCGAAGCCATCGAGAGCGCATCGGGTTCTGGGCAGCGCTCGCGATCCTCGCGACCGTCGCCGCGCTCGCGTACCGGAGCGTGGACAACGCCGCCTCGACGCTCGGTTGGGTGGAGCACACCAACAGCGTGCTCCAACAGATGTCGGAGATCTCTTCGGCCTACGCGCGCTCCACGTCGGCGCGCCGCGCGTACGTCGTGGCCGGCGACGCCTCGCAGCTCGGTGACGTTCACGAGCTCGACGCTCGGATGACGCTCGCCGTCGCCGCCGCGCGCGCGTTGCTCGCCGACAACACCGAGCAGCTTCGCCGGCTCGATCAGCTCGCCCAGCTCCTCGACGAACGAATGGCCGACCTCGACGCCGCCGTCGCGCGCCGTCGCTTCGAAGGGACCGGGGTTGAGTCATCCGACGGGCTCCTTCAGGCCGCGCGCATTCGCGACGTCCGCGAGCACATGGAGGCCGAGGAGAATCGCCTTCTCGTCGACAGGGACGCGCGGACGAGGCGCGACATCGCGCGTACCAAGATCGCCGTCGTCGTCGGACCGCTGACGGGCTTCGTGATCTTGCTCCTCGCGTTCCAGCGAATGCGCGAAGAGGTCGGGCGCCGCGAGCTCTCGGAGCTCGCGCAGCGCGCAAACGGGCGCTTCCTCGACTCGATCGTCGAGAACATCCCCGACATGATCTTCGTGAAGGAGGCGAGCGAGCTCCGCTTCGAGCGCATCAACCGCGCGGGCGAGGAGCTCCTCGGGCTCGATCGGAAGGAGCTCCTCGGGAAGAACGATTTCGACTTCTTCCCGCGCGACCAAGCGGAGGCCTTCCAGGTGCGCGATCGCGAGACGCTGAGCAATCGCGAGGTCATCGACATCCCGGAGGAGCCGATTCAGACCAAGAAAGGCGAGCGCTGGCTGCATACGAAGAAAGTCCCGGTCCTCGACGAGTCGGGCGAAGCCAGGTACCTGCTCGGCATCTCCGAGGACATCACCGAGCGTCGCGTCGCCGCCGCAGCGCTCGTCGCGGCGAAGATCGCAGCGGAGGCGGCCAACCAGGAGCTCGAGGCGTTCAGCTACGCCGTCGCTCACGATCTGCGCGCCCCTCTCCGCGCCATCGACGGCTTCACGCACGCCATCCAGGAAGACTGCGTCGAGCAGCTCGACGCCGTGGGAATCGACCATCTCGGGCGGGTGCGCAGCGCCGCGCAACAGATGTCGCAGCGCATCGACGCCTTGCTCGGCCTCTCACGGCTCACGCGCGGCGCGTTCGTGCGCGAGCGGGTCGACCTCACGCGCCTCGCGCAACAGAGCGGCGCGCGCCTTCGCGAAGCGAACCCGGGCAGCGGCGTGAAGCTCGTCGTGGAAGAAGGTCTCGCGGCCGAGGGCGACGCGCGCTTGCTCACGGCGCTGTTCGACAACCTGCTCGGCAACTGCTGGAAGTTCACGGCCGGCGGCGAGCATCCCAGGGTCGAAGTGGGGCGGCGGATGGAGGACGGACGCTCCGTCTTCTTCGTTCGTGACAACGGCGCAGGCTTCGATCAGGCATACGCCAGCAAGCTGTTCGGTGCGTTCCAGCGCCTCCACTCGCCGACCGAGTTCGAAGGATCGGGCATCGGGCTCGCGACCGTGCAGCGGATCGTCCGCAGGCACGGCGGGCGCATCTGGGGCGAAGGGGCGGTGGGCCGCGGCGCGACGTTCTCGTTCACGCTCCAGGAGTGAGCGCTTCACACGTCGCGTAGGCGCGCGGCGAGCGTCTCGAGCACCGTCACGCGCGCGAGCCGCTTGTCGTTCGCGGGGACGATCGTCCACGGCGCGTCGTGCGTGCTCGTGGCGTCGAAGGTGTCGGACGCCGCTTGCTCGTAGGCGCCCCACCGCTTCCGATTACGCCAGTCTTCGGGGGTGATCTTGTAGCGCTTGTACCCGGCCTTCTGGCGCTCGCGAAACCGACGGAGCTGCTCGGCCTCGGTGATGTGGAGCCAGAACTTGAGGACGATCGCGCCGTGGGCCACGAGCGCCTCTTCGAAGTCGTTGATCTCGCCGTAGGCCCGCTTCCACGCCGCATCGGACGCGAACCCCTCGACGCGCTCCACGAGCGTCCGGCCGTACCAGGATCGATCGAAGATCGCGATCTCGCCGTCGCGCGGGATCTTGGTCCAGAACCGCCAGAGGTACGGGAACGATCGCTCCTCTTCGCTGGGCGCGGCCACGGCGTTCACGCGGTAGCGCCGCGCGTCGAGCGGGTCGGTGACGCGCGCGATCGTCCCCCCCTTGCCGGCGGCGTCGGGCCCTTCGAAGACGAGCACGATCGCGCGCTTCTTCTTCGCCGCGCGGCGACTCGCGATCGCGATCTCCCCCTGCGCTTGCGCGAGACGCTTCTCGTAGTCGCGCTTCTCGAGCGACGCCTTCATGTCGAGCTCGCGAAAGAGCTTCGTGCCGGCGCCGCGCACCACCGGCGGCTTCTTCACGCGCCGATCTTCCGGCTTCGCCAGCCGCGCGCGCATCGCGTCGAGCAGCGCGTGGCCGACGGTGAGGCGACGGTAGTTCGCGTCGTCGCTGCCGACGATGATCCACGGTGCGTCGCCGGTGTTGGTCTTCCGGAGTATCTCCTCGTCGACCGCGCGGAACTCGCTGTAGTGCTCGTGGTTGCGCCAGTCCGAAGGCTTCACGCGCCACCGCGTGCGCTTGTTCGAGTCGAGCTCCTCGAGCTTCGCGCGCTGCTGGCTCTTCGAGAGGTGCAGCCACAGCTTCACGACGAGCGCCCCTTCGTCCGCGAGCATCTGCTCGAACCGCGCGATCGCCTGGATCCGTTGCTCGAGCTGCGCGCGCTTCTCGCCGCGATACACGCGCCCGTAGATCGCTTCGCGGTACCACGCGCCCAGGAGCACGCCGGTCGTCCCTGCGCGAGGGAGCGCGCGCCAGAATCGCCACATCCCCGGGTGCTCGACCTCGATGCAGTTCGGATCGTCGAACGCGCTGGCGCGCACGTAGCGCGGATCCATCCACTGGTGAATCACCCGGAGCGTGTCGCCTTTACCCGCGGCTTCGAACCCGCTGATGAGGACGATGACGGGGAATTCTTTCCGCTGGAGGACGGCGGCCTGTGCGGAGAGGAGCGCCTCGCGAAGCGCGGGGACCTTCTTTTCGTACGTGGCGTCGTCGACGGCTGGGGCGAGCTCGGCGGACTCGAACATGAAGGAAGTGTAGCCGGCGCTCCGCGAGCACAGGGGTTCGGGTATCGTGCTCGCGATGCGTTCGTGGCGGTCTCTCGCGCTCGCGGTCGCTCTCGTCGCGGTCGCGGTTGCGGCCGTCGGCGCAGTCATGATCGGCCGGCGAAGAGAGCACCGCGCCTCGCGCGTCACGTACGCCAGGGACATCGCGCCGATCGTCCTCTCGAAGTGTGCGCCGTGCCATCGACCGGGAGAGGCCGGCCCGTTCAACCTCCTCACGTACGAAGACGTGTCGCGGAAGGCGCGTCAGATCCGCAACGTCACCGGTCGTCGATTCATGCCGCCGTGGAAGCCCGCGCCCGACGACGTCGCGTTCCGAGGCGACAGGAGCCTCAGGCCCGAGCAGATCGATCTCATCGCCCGATGGGTGGACGACGGCGCGACGCTCGGCGATCCCAGAGACCTGCCGCCGACTCCTTCGTGGCCCCACGGATGGCAGCTCGGTGAGCCCGACCTCATCGTGCAGCTCCCGCCGTACACGCTCCGCGCCGAGGGGAAGGACGTCTATCGGAACTTCGTCGTCCCCGCGAACGTGAGCCGACGGCGCTTCGTGAAGGCGTGGGAGTTTCGGCCGGGGTCGCGCGCGATTCACCACGCCATCGTGAACGTCGATCGCCTCGGGCTCGCGCGGGAGCGTGACGCGAAAGATCCGGAGCCGGGCTTCGGCGGCATGGACATCGGCAACGTCCAGTCGGCCGATGGCTTCTATCTCGTATGGGCGCCGGGAAACGTCCCTGCGCCGCCCGACCCCGCGAGGGCGTGGCGCATAGACGAGCACACCGACCTCGTCGTTCAG
This sequence comes from Myxococcales bacterium, assembly GCA_003151595.1. The sequence continues at coordinate 46,858 of PLXW01000134.1, read as the reverse complement.
CTCCACATGCAGTCGCGCGGGAAAGAGGAGCTGGTGCAGCCGTCGATCGGTCTCTACCTCGAAGACCGTCCGCCGACGCAACAGCTCTTCACGCTGCGCGTCGGCGATCCGCCGATCGACATACCCCCGGGGGAGAGGAAGTACACGATTCATGCGGAGTACACGCTTCCCGCAGACGTCGACGTGGTGAACGTATTCCCGCACGCGCACTACCTCGCGAAGACCGTGCGAAGCTGGGCCACGCTCCCCGATCGCACCGAGAAGCACCTCCTCAGGATCGATGCCTGGGACTTCAACTGGCAGGACTCGTACACGTACGCCACGCCCGTCTCGCTCCCCGCCGGGAGCACGATCGCGATGGAGATCGTCTACGACAACTCGGAGGACAACCTTCGCAACCCGAGTCGTCCGCCGAAGCGCGTGACGACGGGCGAGACGTCCGCCGACGAGATGGGGAACCTGACGTTCGAGGTGCTTCCTCACGACGCCCGCGGCCTCGGGCGACTGCGACTCTCGAACTACCAGCGCCTGCTCGACGGAGGGGACACCCCGCGCAATCACTACAACCTCGCGAACGCGCTCGCCGACGAAGGGAGAGCCGACGAGGCGATCACGCACTACCGGCGCGCGATCGCCGGAGATCCCTCGCTCGCTCCGGCGCACTTCAATCTCGGGAATCTCCTGATGGCGCGCGCGGAGGTGGACGCGGCGATCGACGAATTTCGAGCGGCAGTGAAGGCCAAGCCGGACTTCGCGGCGGCCGACGTGAACTTGGGGCACGCGCTCGAAGCGAAGGGGCGGATGGACGATGCGATGACCGCTTATCGGCAAGCGTTCGCCGTCGATCCTCGCAACGCCTTGGGGCACGCGAGCCTGGCGGCGATCCTGGCGACGCGGGGGGAGCGCGATGAGGCGATCGCGCAGCTCGATCAAGCGCTGGCGATCGAGCCGGACAACGAGCGGATCCGAGCCGCGCTGGGGGTGCTCGTCGGCGACGCGGGCGATGCCGACGTGCGCTGAATCAGCTCGAGGGGACGATTGCGCAGCCTATCGCCGGCGCTTCGGCGTGGCTCGGCGCGCGGCCTGCGAGCACGGCGTCCAGCGCTTCGCGGAGATCGCGGCGCGTCGGCTCGGGGCGCACCTCGCCGAAGTCGACTTGGCGGTCGTCGATTCGCCCGTGGTAGACGAGCGCTCCGCCGCGCGCGAAGACCGCGCTCGAAGGGGTCACGGTGACCTCCGCGCGCGCGACGAGCGCATGGTGCGGATCGCGCAGCGCGAGGAGCGGCAGCGCGTACTCGCGCACGTGCTCGCGAATGGTCGCCGCCGTCTCTTCCGGAGTCGGATACACGAGCCGGAACGAGACCCCGCGCGGCGTGAGCTCCTCCGCCATGCGACGAATTTCGGGGGCGTAGCGGTTCGAGATCGGACAGTCGGTCGACACGAAGAGAAGGACGAGCGCCTTCGGATCTCCCGCGAACGGATCGACGTCGACGCCCTCGAGATCCGTGACGCCCGACGCGCTCGCCTTCGCGCGACAGCCGGCCGCGGCGGCAAGCATGACGAGGATGGGGAGAGAGAGAGAGAGGAGCTCCCGGCGCCGGATCACCGACCCACGGTACCAGCTCCGCGCGGCGACCCGCGGCCGCGATCCTAGCGAACGCTCGAGAAGACCGGGCGTGCGATTGACCCGGGCCGGGTCTATCGTCCGGCGATGGCGAGCGCTCCGGCGAGCGGAGATTCGATCGGTCGTGTGAGAGGGGCCGTCGTGCGCCCGATGCTCGCATGGTGCGCCCGAGTGTGCGGCGATGAAGCGCTCGTGGCGATCGCCGACGGGTTGCCGCGGAAGCTCGCGCACGCCGTGGTGCGTGACGCCCGTGCGCTCGGCGTCCTACCGACGAGCTGGTACGACGAGCGCCTCGCGAGCGCGCTCACCCGCGGTGTGCTCGACGCGGTGGCGCCGCAGCTCAGCGCCGACGATGCGCTGCGCGCGATCGGCCGCGAGACGGTCGACGCCAGTCTGAATCGGATCTCGCGCGCGCTCGTGGGGTGGTTCGCGTCGCCGGAGGCGTCGGCCAGGACGGCGCCGATCATGTGGAGCCTCTACCACGACACGGGAGCCGTCTCGGCGCGCGTCGAAGGGCGCTCGATGTTCGCGATCTGCAGGGACTGGGTCGCGCACGACGAAGCGTGGTGCCGGATGATCGGCGCGTGCGCCATCGGCGTGCTCGAAATCAACGGCTGCGTCGCGCCGAAGATCGCGGCGCACACGTGCAGCGGCGGCCGCGGGCCGTGCGCGATGACTCTGACCTGGGAGCTGCGCGCGCGTGCCGCGATCACGGATCGAGCGGCACCGTGAACCAGACGCACGAGCGCGCGCCGGCTTCGTTCCCTTCGGCCGCGATCGATCCACCCATCGCTTCGACGAAGCGCTTCGAGAGCCACAGGCCGATCCCCATCCCGCGCGTCGGGCGATCGCTCACGAGGTAGTAGCGATCGAAGAGGACTTCGCGGAGCGGCGCCGGTATTCCGGGGCCGTCGTCCTCGACCCACACGCGCGCGAACGCCCCCTCGCGCGCGATGCGAAGCGAGACGTTCGGCGCGGCGCCGCCGTGCCGCCAGGCGTTGTCGAGGAGGTTCGTCACCACCTGCTCGAAGCGTCCGGGATCGACCAGCGCTGTGAGCGCCTCGGCCTCGATGCGCACCTCGCGACCGCGCAATGCGGAGCGTTTCACGAGCGATCGAACGAGCGGCTCGAGCGCGATCGGAATCGGCTGGACCTTCAGCTTGCCCGCATGGATCGCGCTGAAGTCGAGCCCGTCGGCGACGATGTGCGCGAGGCGAGCGACCTCTTCTTCGTGGATCGCGAGGAGCTCCTCGCGATCCTCCGCGCGGAGTTGGGTGCGCGTCCGCAGGAGACTCATGCTGCTCTTGAGGACGGCGACCGGCGACCGAAGCTCGTGCGCGACGACCGCGAAGAAGAGCTCTTTCATTCGCTCGGCTGCGCGGCGCTCGGTGACGTCGCGTACGACGGCGACGACGATCGACGCGCTCCCCGGCTGCGCAAAGGTCGTCACGGCGATGTCGGAGTGGCGCAGACCGCCGTCCTTTCTTCGCACGGCGACTCCATCGAGCGCGCGTCGCTCCCCTTCGGGCGTCGAGGCGGCGCGCTCCCAGACGCCCGCGTCCGGAAGGAGCGTGCGGACGTCGCACGCGACGAGGTCGTGGCGGTCGTACCCAAAGAGCGCGCAGAGCGCGAGGTTTGCATCGACCACGCGCGCCGTCGCGACGTCGACGAGGAACAGACCGTCGTGCACGCACTCGAAGATCTCGCGCAGCCGCGTCTCGGATTGTTGCAAGCGTGCCGCGCCGCGCATTCGCTCGGTCACGTCGCGTCCATGGACGAGCACGCCTTCGATCTCCGGATCGGACAGGCGCGAGTGCCCGACGACTTCGAGGTACACCCATGTCCCGTCGTAGTGCCGCGCGCGAAGTAGGGTGGGAGGGGTCGGCTCGTTCGACGCCGCGGCGTCAGCCAGCGTTCGCGCCGCGAGCTCCCGGTCCTCGGGGTGAACGAAGTCGAGCGAGCGCTTGCCGACGAGGTCTTCGGGCATCCATCCGAGCGTCGAGCGAACGGCCGCGTTGACGAACCGAACGTTCATATCGCCATCGACGACCGCGACGATCAGATCGGTCGCGCTCTCCAGCAGGGCGCGGTACACGGCCTCGCTCGAGCGCGCGGTCGACTTCGGGTGCGCGGAGTCCATGGGCGACCTTCAAGGATACCCTGCCGCGGCCCGCGTAGAATGCCATGCGATGACGACCACGAAACACGCCCGGTTCACGATCGATTGCGACGTTCTGCCGCGATTCACGGCCGCCTACCTTCGCATAGCCGGCGAGGAGTGCGCGTTCGTCGAGACGCACACGACGCATGCGCTCCCGAAGCTGCTCGGCGCGCTCGAGGCGAGGGGGCTCCGGCCCGAGAGCGTGCGGTGGATCGTGGTCACGCACGCGCACCTCGATCACGCGGCCGGCGCGGGCGCGCTCCTCGCGAGGTGCCCGAACGCGACGCTCCTCGCCCACCCACGCGCCGCGGTTCACCTCGTCGATCCCGCGAAGCTCATCGCCAGCGCCACGCGGGTGTACGGCGAAGCGCGCTTCGCCGAGCTATACGGAACGATCGTCCCCATCGCCGCCGATCGTGTGCGCGCGCTCGACGACGGCGCGAGCTTCGACCTCGGGGATGCGACGTTGCGCGTTCACTATGCCGCCGGTCACGCGAAGCATCACTTCGTCGTCGATGATCCCGCGCTGTCCACCGTCTACACCGGCGACGCCTTCGGGCTCGTCTACCCGGCGCTCCAGCACTCGGGGCGATTCGCGATCGCGTCGACGAGTCCGATCGACTTCGATCCTCCCGAGGCGCGGCGCGCGCTCGACCTGATCGTCGGGCTCGGCGAAGCGCACGCATGCCTCACGCACTTCGACGCGGTCGACGATCTTCGCGAGGTGGCCGCCCAGGTGCGCGCCTGGATCGATCGCTCCGAAGTGTGGCTCGACGAGTGCCTCGCGACCGACGCGCCGCTCCCGGTGCAGACGAAGCGGGTCGCCGACCAGTACCGCGCGGCGCTCGCGAAGTACCCGCTCGGCAACGACGACCTGGCGCTTCTGGCGATGGACATCGACCTCAACGCGCAGGGGATCGCCGTCGCCGCGGAGCGCAGACGTCGCGCGTGAGAGGTGTATCGTCGGCGCATGGAAACGCCGCTCACGCCTCTCGAGTTCATGCGGCGGACGCGCCGTTTGCATCCGCAGCGCGAGGCCGTCGTCGATGGCGACGTGCGTCTCACGTACGCGCAGTTCTTCGACCGGTGCGATCGCTGGTCGAGCGTCCTTCAGCGCCGCTTCGGGGTTCGCAAGGGGGACCGCGTCGCGACCATCGCGCCGAACATGCTCGCGCAGCTCGAGTCGTTCTACGCGGTGCCGCAGCTCGGCGCGGTGCTCGTGCCGATCAACTACCGCCTCATCGCCGATGATTTCGCGTACATCCTCGCGCACAGCGGGGCGAAGGTCGTCTGCGTGCACCCCGACTACGTGGCGATGGTCGATTCGATCCGCGATCGCGTCCCGAGCGTGGCGCACTTCATCGTGCTCGAAGGGGGCGCGCGAGATGGATGGCTCGACTACGAGACGCTGATCGCCGAGACCGCGTCACCCGACTTCGATCGCCCGCCGATCGACGAGACGGACCTTCTGACGATCAACTACACGAGCGGCACGACGGCGCGCCCCAAGGGGGTGATGATCACGCACCGCAACGCGTACCTCAACGCGGTCGGAACGCTGGTGCACGTCCACATGACGCCGGCCGAGCGCTACTTGTGGACGCTCCCCATGTTTCACGCGAACGGCTGGACGTTCGTCTGGATCGTGACCGCCGTGGGCGGAGCGCACGTCTGTCTGCGGCGCGTGGAGCCCGCGCGGATCTTCGCCGAGCTGGCGCGCGAATCGATCACGATGCTCTGCGCCGCACCCACGGTGCTCATCGGGATCGCCAACGCACCCGACGACCTGAGACGCGGCGCACCGGGCGGCGTTCGCGTCTTGACCGCCGGCGCTCCCCCTGCGGCAGCGACGATCGCGCGCGTCGAGGGGGATCTCGGCTGGGACATCACGCACGTGTACGGCCTCACCGAGACGTCGCCGTTCATCACGGTGTGCGAGGTGCGGCCCGAGCACACCGGCCTCTCGCAAGAGGAGCGCGCGGTGGTCAAGGCGCGCCAGGGCGTCGAGCTCGTGACGTCGGGCGAGGTGCTCGTGGTCGACGAGGAGGGGCACGAGGTTCCGCACGACGGCGCCACCGTCGGCGAGATCGTCGCGCGCGGGAACGTCGTCATGAAGGGGTACTACGACGACCCCGAGGCCACGGCGCTCGCGTTCCGCGGCGGCTACTTCCACTCTGGCGACGCCGCCGTCGTGCACCCCGACGGCTTCGCCGAGGTGCGCGACCGCATCAAGGACGTCATCATCAGCGGCGGCGAGAACATCTCATCGGTCGAGGTCGAAGGGGTGCTGCTCCAGCATGCATCGGTGCAGGAGGCGGCCGTCGTGGGGATGCCGCACGAGAAGTGGGGCGAGGCGCCGAACGCGTTCATCGTGCTCCGCGCGGGCGCAGCGGCGACGGCGGAAGAGCTGAGAGCGTTCGTGCGCGCGCGCCTCGCGCACTTCAAGTGTCCTCAGGCGTTCCACTTCGTCGCTGAGCTCCCGAAGACGGCGACGGGCAAGGTGCAGAAGTTCGTGCTGCGCGGGAAGCGCGCGGGGATCGCGACGCAGTGAGCGAACGCGCGCGACCGTGAGCAGAGTCAGTTCATCGAAGTGATTCCGACGCGAGCCCGCGTCGCAACCGGAGGAGGTCGATCATGGTCCGCAAGAGCACCGCACGATGGCAAGGCGATGGGCTTCACGGCACGGGCGTGCTCACCACGCAGAGCGGCGCGCTCCAGGATCAGCCGTACTCATTTCGGACGCGCTTTCAGAGCGAAGACGGGAAGGCCGGCACGAACCCCGAGGAGCTGCTGGGCGCCGCGCACGCCGGCTGCTTCACGATGGCGGTCGCGTTCGCGTTGACCGGAGCGGGTCACGTGGCGAAGGAGCTGAGCGTCACGGCCTCCGTAGATCTCCAGAAGGAAGGGGAGGGGTTCATGATCAAGACGATCGCGCTCGAGCTCGAGGCGAGCGTGCCCGGGATCGATCAAGCGGCGTTCCTGACGATCGCCGAGGCCGCGAAGAAGGCATGCCCGCTCTCGCGCGCGCTCGCGGCGACGCCGATCACGCTGACCGCGAAGCTCATCTGACGAGAGTGCGAGGCGTGAGCGCTACTCCGCCGACAGAAACTGATCGTCGGGGTAGCAGTACGCCCACGTCTCGCCGACCTCGCCCGAGGTGACGATCGGGTGCTTCGTGGCGTGGTTGTGAGCGGTCGCGTGCCGGTTCGGCGACGAGTCGCAGCAGCCGACGTGCCCGCACGTCAGGCAGACGCGAAGGTGCACCCACTGGCCGCCGATCTTGAGGCAGTCCTCGCAGCCGGGCGGCGGGCGATGAACGTGGTGCTTCAAGGAGGTGGTCACGTGGGGGCAGGGGACCGAGAGGTCGATGCCGTCGTCGTTCGTCATCATCGTCTTCTTCTCCTGTTCTCTTCCGTTCTACGCCGCGAGTTGGCCGGCTCGCGCGAGGTGTACGGCGAAGGTGCGCGCCTCGTCGAAATACGTGGTCTCGAGCGCGAAGCCTCCGCGCGTGAGGAGCTGCTCGGCGCGCGCGAGATCGTACTTGATGCTCGATTCGGTGTGGATGGTCTCGCCCGCGTCGAAGTGCACGCGGAGGCCGAGCGCGTCGATGGCGACGTCTTGCGCGCGCGTGCTCTCGAGGTGCATCTCGATCCGCGACGCGCGATCGTTCCAGCGCGCGACGTGACGAAAGCGATCGAGATCGAAGCGACCGCCGAGCTCGCGGTTGATGCGCGCGAGCACGTTCTTGTCGAACGCCGCGGTGACTCCGGCCGCGTCGTCGTACGCGGGGAGGAGCACGTCGGGGCTCTTCCGGAGATCCATGCCGAGAAGGAGCGACGTCCCCGCGCCGAGCGAAGCCGCGACCGCGCGCAGAAGTGCTGCCGCTTCGCCGTCTTCGAAGTTGCCGATGGAGCTGCCGATGAACAAGACGAGCTGCGGCCCCTCGATGGCCTGAAGCGCACGGAGCGCTTGATGATGGCTCATCGCGAGCGGGCGCACGCGGACGCGCGGAAGCTCGACGGCGAGGCGGCACGTCGCGTCGTCGATCGCGGCGCGCGAAATGTCGATCGGCACGTAGACGCATCCCGGCTGGCGCGCGAGGACCGAGCGAAGGACGATCTCGGTCTTCGACGCGCTCCCCGCGCCGAGCTCGATGACGCCGAGCGGACGAGCCGACCCCGCGACGGCGTGCGCCACCATGTCGCTCGCGCGCGCCTGGAGAATTCCGCGCTCGGTTCGCGTGAGGTAGTACTCGGGGAGCTCGGTGATGCGTTCGTAGAGGTGCGAGCCGATCGCGTCGTAGAGCAAGTACGGTGGGAGCGACTTGCGGCGCGACGTGAGTCCGCGGCGGACGTCGGCGGCCACCGTTTCGTCGAACGACGCGCTCCTCGTGGCTTCAGCGATCATCGCGCGCCCTCCCGCGCCAAGCGCACGCCCGTCATCTGGAATCGCGTCGGCGCCGGCCAGAAATTCCGGTACGAGGCGCGCACGTGGCGCCGCGGCGTGAGGCACGAGCCGCCGCGAAGCACGCGCTGGTTCACCATGAACTTGCCGTTGTACTCGCCGAGCGCGCCCGCGGGTGCCGCGTAGCCGGGGTACGGCTCGTAGCTTGAACGTGTCCATTCCCAAGCGTCGCCGAAGAGCTGGCGCACGCCGCGGTCGCTCGCCGGCGCGAGCTGCGCCGGTCCCGGACGAAGCCTGAGGTCGTCGAGAAAGTTCGCCCCCATGTTCGCCCCCATGTTCGCCCCCATGTTTGCCCCCATGGGTGCCTTCGATGCCGCGATCTCCCATTCCGCTTCGCTCGGGAGGCGCGCGCCGAGGAATCGCGCGATCGCGTCGGCCTCGTAGTAGCTGAGGTGCGTCGCGGGCTCGTCGTCGGCGAGGACGCGCATGCCGGCGAGCGTGAAGGCGTGAAGCGCATCGTCTTCGAACGTGGCGTAGAGCGGCGCGCGAACGTCGTGGCTCCGGATGAAGTCGAACCCCTCCGCCAGCCACAGCGACGGTCGCTCGTAGCCCCCTTCGCGGAAGAAGGCCTTGAGCTCTCGCACCGTCACCAGTCGGTCGGCGATCTCGAACGGCTCGATCCATTCCTTGTGCCGCGGCCTCTCGTTGTCGAACGCGAAGGGCTCGGAGTCGGCGGCGCCGATCGCGTGGAGGCCGCCGTCGAAGGCGACGTACCGAATCGGCGCTGGGGAGACGGCGTACGGGGCATCTTCGGCGACGCCGAGGAACGACGGGCGGAGCGGGCTCTCGGAGAACGCATGATGGATGTCGGTGAGAATGAGCTCCTGGTGTTGCTCTTCGTGCGCGATGCCGAGCGTCACGACGGGGCGCAGACGATCGAAGTCGTCGTCGCGCGCTTCCGTGATCACGGTCGTCATTCGGCCATCGACGAGGTGGCGGTACTCGCCGATCTCCGATGCGCTCGGCCGCGACAGGAGCCCACGCTTTCCGCGCGCCTGCCGCGGGCCGACAGCGTCGTAGTACGAGTTGAAGAGCGCGCCGTAACGCGCGTCGACCGGGCCGACGCCGGCCGCCGCGAGCACGAACGTCTCGAAGAACCACGTCGTGTGCGCGCGATGCCACTTCGTCGGGCTCGCGTCGGGCATCGACTGGAGCTGCTGGTCCTCGGCCGAGAGGCGCGCGGCGAGGCTCTCGGTGCGCGCGCGCGTCTCCGTGAAGAGCGCGAGGAGCGGCTCACGATCGCCGTTCATTCGGCCAGCGCCCGGTGCACGAGCTGCACGCAGATCGATCCTTCGCCGACCGCCGACGCCACGCGCTTCACGCTCCCCGACCTGACGTCGCCGACGGCAAATACGCGCGGACGGTTGGTCTCGAGGAGGAACGGCGCGCGCGTGAGCGGCCATCGCGCGTGCGTGAGATCCTCGGGCGTCACGTCGGTGCCGGTCTTCACGAACCCCTTTTCGTCGAGCGCTACGCACCCTTCGAGCCAGCGCGAGTTCGCCTCCGCGCCGATCATGAGGAAGGCGTGCGCGATCGGGTGCGTCTCGATCGCTTCGTCGCGTTTGCGCCATCGCACTTCGCGCAGGCGATCGTCCCCCTCGAGGCCGACGATCTCGGTGTGTGGCGAGAGCGTGATGTTCGGCGTCTCTTCGATGCGCCGGATCAAGTAGCGCGACATGGTCGCTGCGAGACCCGACCCTCGCACCAGGACGTGGACGTGGCTGCAGTGGCCCGAGAGGAAGACGGCGGCCTGCCCGGCGGAGTTGGCCCCGCCCACGACCACCACGTCTTCACCGCGACAGAGGCGCGCCTCGAGCGCGGTCGCTCCGTAGTAGACGCCGACCCCTTCGAAGCGCGAGACCTCGGCGAGCTCGAGGCGCCGGTAGCGGACGCCGCTCGCGATGATCACCGCGCGCGCGTGCACGCGCGACCCGTCGGAGAGCGTGATGGCGTACCCCGCGTTCCCCTCGCAGAGGAACTGCACCGCGGTCTTCGCCACGGCGATGTTCGCGCCGAACTTCTGCGCCTGCGTGATCGCGCGACCGGTGAGCTCCTGCCCCGAGATTCCCAGGGGGAAGCCGAGGTAGTTCTCGATCTTCGAGCTCGTGCCCGCCTGCCCTCCCGGCGAGTCGCTCTCCAGGACGAGGACGTTGAGCCCTTCGGTGGCGCCGTAGACCGCCGCGGCCAGGCCGCCGGGGCCGGCGCCGACGACGACGAGGTCGAACAAGGCGTCGGGATCGATCGCGGCGTTCATGCCGAAGCACTCCGCGACCTCTTCGATCGTCGGGTTCTTGAGCACGGTCTCGCCGCGGCAGATGACGACCGGCACGTCGCCGACGCCCACGTGAAAGCGATCGAGCAGCACCTGCACGTCCTTGTCATCGTCGATGTCGACGTAGCCGTACGGGTGGCCGTTGCGCGTGAAGAACTCCTGGATGCGCAGCGTGCCCGCGGAGTGCTTCGAGCCGACCACCGTCGCGTCGCCGAAGCCGCGCGACAGGAGCCCCACGCGCCGCAGGATGAACGCGCGCATGAGCACGTCGCTCAGATCGGCGTCGCCCTGGATCACGCGGCGAAGCCCCTCGGGGTCGAGCGCCAGCACCTCGCCCGCCTCGCGCATCTGCCCGCGCACGAGGCTCCGTTGCCCGGCGAGCGAGCTCACCTCGCCGGTGAACTGCCCTGGGCCGTGCACCGTGATCTGATCGCTGGTGGTGACGCCCGGACGAACGACCTCGAGCTGGCCCGACAGGATGACGTGGATCCCCGCGCCGGACTGCCCCTGCTCGAACAAGATTTCGCCGGCCGCGACCGAGCGCCGTTTCGCATGCACCGCGATGCGCGCGATCTGCGCGTCGGTGAGCGTGGGGAACATCTGAGCGCGCCGCTCCTCGTACACGTCGCTCTTCATCGCGCAAAGGTAAGTCCGCGGGGCCGTCGCGAAAAGCGCTACCGAGCGACGATTCGAGCACCTCGCTCGCGCTCCAGCTGAGCCGCGCGATGACGATCGAGATCGCGTTCGAAGTCTGGCGAAGCGTCGTCGCATGCGATACGCCGCTCACGAATCACGAGCAACGCAACGGAGGGATCCCATGGCGAAGCCTCTCAAGAAAGAGTCGCGACAGAAGATGGAAAGCCAGCGCGTCGCCGTCTCGACGACACCGAGCGATCTCGGTGAGCGCGCGGCGCAGGACATCGGAGGGGCGATGAACGCCGTCCTCGCCGACGTCTTCTCGCTGTACTTGAAGACGAAGAACTTTCACTGGCACGTCACGGGGCCGCACTTCCGCGACTACCACTTGTTGCTCGACGAGCAGGCCGATCAGATCTTCGCGATGACCGATCCGATCGCCGAGCGCGTCCGAAAGGTCGGCGCGCGAACGCTCACGTCGATTGGTCAGATCGCCGAGATGACCCGCGTGCCCGACAACGACGCTGACTACGTCGAGGCGTCGGACATGCTCGCGGAGCTGCGCGAGGACAACACCGCGCTCGCTTCCAGGCTGCGCGAGGCGCACGAGGTTTGTGACGAGCACCGCGACGTCGCGACGACCAGCCTGATCGAAAACTGGATCGACCAGACGGAGCGTCGCGCGTGGTTCCTGTTCGAGTCGGGGGTGAGATCGGACGCGACGGGGCACTGACTGCGAACTCCGCGTGGCCCGCTCGGCCGGATTTCGGACGAGCGGGCGCGTCGCGGCTCCGTCGAGTCAGGTCAAGGGCAGGTCGCCTGGCAAGGCGTCACCGCGGTGTTCGCATCCTGCTGCGAGCAGTATTGGCCCGAGGCGATGGGGCCGTTCCCGCAGTCGATACTGCACGTCAAGGCCGGCGCTGATCCACACGACGTCGTCCCGTTGCCGTTCGCGTAGCAACGGTAGCTCCCCCCCGGCATCTTCCCGCAGGTGGCGCCCGTGTCGCACTGGGTCGCGCGATGAAAGCAGCACGGCCGCGCGACCCCGAGGTCGAGCACCCCGCAGCCGTCGGGGTCCTTCGTCTCGCAGAGACCCCCCCACGCCTGATCGTTCGAGTCGCAGCACCCGGCGCTCGTCACGGGCTGGCCGTGAGCGGCGCACTTCGGCGGAGGCGGAGGCGGCGCCACCGGACAGAGCGTCGTCACGTAGTACCCCCGGAGGTCCAACGCCCACGTGCAGTCGGTGCTGCCGATGATCGACGTGTCGCGCAGGGTCATGTTCGGATTCGCGAACCAGATGGAGACCTGCTCGCTCTGCCCGTCACGCCACAAGAGGTCGACGCGCCCGTCGCCGTCGTAGTCATCGACGTTCAAAGCGTTCCACGCGAGGCTGGCGGTCCCGAGGATCGGGTACGCGCGTGCCGAGGTTCCGTTCATGAGCCACGCACCGACCTGACCTGTCTGTGTGTTTCGCCAGAAGAGGTCCGCTTTGCCGTCGCCGTCGGCGTCGCCCACTCCGGGGATCACGTACCAGGGCGATTGCTGCGGAGAGACGTACTGCTCACCGCCGACGAGCGTGCCGTTGCTGGCGATGCGAACGGCGCGCATCACGTTCTGATTGTCGAGCTCGACGAGATACGGGTTCACGCCGTCGAGCTTCCCCACGCCCACGGGGTTGCGCAGCGTGACGCTGTTCGAGTCGACCTGGCGATACGAGGGGCCGTTCATGAACCAAACGTGAACGCCCGTCGATTGGTCCATCCACACGATGTCCTTTCGTCCGTCGCCGTCGAGGTCGTACGTGCCGGCGAACATCCATGTCGCCCCGATCGCGCCGACGTGCGCGTTGCCGATGATCGCGCCGCCCAGCATTTTCCACGCGCTGCAGTCGTGCGTGACGTAGCCGCAGAGGAGCACGCCCTTCGAGTTGTCCCCCCAGAAGTCCCCCTCCGCGACCTCGGTGAGCCCGGCGGCCATCGTGCCGGCGTCGATCGCGCGCATCTCGGTGTTCCCGCCCGGCTCGTAGTGCCAGAGCGAGATCTCGTTGCTCGCGTTCGCGCTCGCCGAGGCGTACGCGACGCCGCTGCCGTGCTTCCAGAAAATGTCGGCGTGGCCATCGGAGGTGTAGCCACCGCCGCCCCCACCGGTCGTCGTCGTCCCTCCCGAGCTCGCGCTCGCCGCCTGTTGCGACGATCCGAGTGAATCGTCCTCGGGGGCCGCGGAGCACGCGACGGCGAGGGAAGCGAGAACGGCCGACGAGACGAGACAACCGAGGGTCGAAGTGCGCATGGGGGTTTCTCCGGGTGATGGCCCCTCGGGACGAGGGGTTGCTCCTGGAAGTGCCGGCGAGGCGGCGTCCGTCCCACGGCGCGCGGTCGAAATCGTCAGGGCTCGAGGTGGACGACCGCGGTCGGGGTCGTTCCCGGGAACGAGACGCCGATCCCGACATAGGGCCCGTCTGAAATGAAAAAACGCGAGACACCTCGAAAGGCACCTCGCGTCTCTCCACCGCGGTGCGCCGCGGAACCGATTCCTCTCCGACCCTCGAGAGGCGGGAACGTGGTCGCCCTGCGTGCGCCGGACGCCCCATGCGTCCGTCGATTTCACGCCCAGGCTGAGTCTTCAAGCGCCTACCAAGGCACCTCCTGATACGGAGCTTGTCCCTCCGTATCGTCCCCCGCTTCCCGAGCGAGCAGCTCGTCGAGCGGGACTGTGGAAACGCCGTGCGATGCGTAGACCGGCGCGCAGCGCTTCGCGATTCCGATGAGCCACGACAGCGTGCGGCTGTCGGACTCACCGAGCTTCGAGGTGCGTTGCGAAGCGATGACGAAGACGTCTTGCACGAGATCGTCGACGTCGTCCTTCGCGACGTAGAGCCTCGCCGCGGCGCGAAGCTTCCCCGAGAGGCGTTGGTAGGCGCGCGTGAGCGGATCGTCGTAGTGGCGATAGCCGACGGGCGTGATGCAGCGTTGCGTGTCGTTGGCGACGGCCGACGACGGGACTTCGTTCGATTGCGTGGATGATCGGGAGTGGGAAAAGGCAGCCATGGGAGTTCTCGAAATCGATGCCAGATATTCTCCCGGAGGCGTCGCGCATCGATGCGACGCCTCCGAGCATGAGCGTTTGCTCCGCGGAATTGCGGGGCGAGCGCTCGTGGGGGATCGGCGGAGGCTTCCACTCCGCTTCGCCGGCGCCCGTGCGCCGGCTACGTGTGCCCGCTCTGGTCAGGAGCGGGCCGATCCGACGTGGCCTACGCGATTAGTGACTCGCAACGACGGTCGCAGGCCCCGTCGTGACGACCGGAGTCGCCGTGGTCGCGGCCGCAGGCGCCGAGACCGTCGGAGACACCGGAGCGGCGATTCCCGCGGCATCCGCCGCTTCGGCCGCGTCTGCGTTCGCAGCCGCCGCAATCGCCGCCTTGGCCGCTGCCACCTTCGTGGCCTTCACGGACTGGACGGCGACCTTCGCCTCCTTCTTGGTGACGCTCGTTGCACGAGGGCGATGAGCCTTCGTGAAGAGCTTGCCCATCTCGCGCTGCTGCGACCGAGTTGCCTCGGAGAGCGACATGCGCGAGAGCCCCTTGAGCATCTGATACAGAGCGAGCGTCTGCGTCGCGGCGTCGCCGCGCTGCTTCTGCACGTTCTTGGTGATCTGCTGACCGAGCAGAGTCACCTGCGTACCGAGAGGCGACATCGCCTGCTCGTATTGAACCGCCGACCGAATGGCTTTCGGATCGAAGTCCGGGAAGCGTTTCGGATTCGCCTCCAAGACCGAGATGGCGATGGTCATCGCCTCGTCGGGGACACTGTTGCCGGAGCGCGCCGACATGGCGTCTTCGGGTGAAACATCCTCGAGCGGGATGCCGCTCGCGATGTGCTTGAGGGCGACGAGGGCATCGTTCGCCAGCGTGAAGAGATCGGACGACTTGGACTTCTTGGTGGGCTTACGGAGCGACATGGATCGACTTTCGTGACGAGCAGCGCCGCGTCCCGAAGCATTCGGGGTTGGCGTCGTTGCCTTCACTACGAAGTCAGTGAAACTTCACCGGCGGCCTCCCTATCCGCGCCGGCGAGGCCGCGATCGGCGGAAAATGAGCCACAGCGTGCGCGAGAAATCGATCGAAGCGCGGCCGATTTCCCCCGTGAAGTTTCACGCCGTCGGTGTCGACTCGCGTATCCCGGCCGCGTGACTCGAACGCCTGTCGAGCGAGTGGCTCCGGGGGCGACCCGGCTGACCCACGTTGGTCAGGAAAGTCGCTTCGGGGGCGACCCGGCTGACCCACGTTGGTCAGGAAAGTCGCTTCGGGGGCGACCCGGTTGACCAACGTTGCTCAGGAAAGTCGCCTCGGGGGCGACCTGGCCGACCAGCGCCGGTTGGCCAGGTCGCCTCCCGGGCGACTCCGCTGACCGACGTTGGTTCGCGAGACGGGCTCGGGCGCGACTCGGCGGTGGTTCGCGAGGTCGCATTGGGAGCCCCGAGCGGTCGTCATGATGGCCCGACGAAGGAATGCACATTTTGGACACATGCGTCCATTTCTCGTATTCATTCTTGGTGACCCTTTCGGCTCGCCAGGCCATCGAGCTCTTTCACCTCGTCTTCCTTCGGGCGCTCGTCGCGAAAGGGGAGGACAAGAGCCTCTTCGCGGTGAAGGGGGGGTGCAACCTGCGGTTCTTCTTCGGGAGCGTTCGCTACTCCGAGGACATCGACCTCGACGTCACGGTCGTCGCCAAGGGGACGCTGAAGAATCGCATCGACCGGCTCCTCGCTTCGCCGCCGGTGACGGCCCCGTTGCGCGCCCGAGGGATCGAGGTCGTCGACGTCTCGACGCCGAAGCAGACCGACACCACCCAGCGTTG
Source organism: Myxococcales bacterium (assembly GCA_003151595.1). The sequence goes on along the minus strand of PLXW01000134.1, from coordinate 30,845 downwards.
GAAGGCCGGACTACGCGCCGACGGTATCTCGCTCGAGCTGCGGACCAAGATCGAGTTCTCGCGTCGCGACGAGATAGACGGGGCTGCGTTCGAGGCCGTCGGCGGCGAGATCGCCCGCGCCTATTCGCTCTCCCCTTTCCCGGCCACCCACTACGCGTCCGCGAAGGCCATCGCGCAGAAGATTCAGGCGCTCGCGGGACGGAACGAGCCGCAGGCGCGTGACGTCTTCGACCTGAGTCATCTCTTCGCGACGCCGAAGGCCACGACACCGCTCTCGGACGCAGACCGAGCGCGGCTCTCGACGGCGATCGACCGCGCCATGAGCCTCTCTTTCGACGAGTACGAAGCGCAGGTCGTCGCCTACCTCGACCCCGATCAACGCGATCTCTTCGCCGGGCGAGACGCCTGGAACGTGATGCAGGACGGCGTCGTCGCGAAGCTCGAGTCGCTCCGATGAACGCGCGCGAAGCCTTCGCGCGCCTCCAGCGGTTGCGGATCCCCGTCCTCTCGACGGCCGACGCCGCCGCAGCGCTCGAACAATCGGCATTCGCCGCCAGCAAGACGCTGACCCGGCTCGCGGAGTCGGGGCTCGTCACGTCGATCCGTCACGGCTCGTGGTGGATCGGAGAGCGGCTCGATGCCTATCGGCTACCCGAGTTCCTGACCGCGCCGATGCCGAGCTACCTGTCGCTTCAGACCGCGCTCCACTTGCGCGGAATGATCGAGCAGATTCCGGAGATCCTCTACGTCGTCTCGCTCGCGCGAACGCAGCGCATCACGACTCGGGTGGGATCGTTCTCCGTGCATCACGTGGCGCCGGAGGTCTTCGGCGGGTTCGAGGAGACCGCGGCCGGCGTGAAGCTCGCGACGGCGGAGAAGGCGCTGTTCGATCTCGCGTACCTGTCCGGCGGGCGATCGCGCGTCTTCGCGGCAGTGCCGGAGCTGGAGATCCCGGCGAAGTTTCAGTGGCGCGAGGTGCGACGCTGGATCGGGAGGATCGCTTCGCCGCGGGGGCGCACGCTGGTGGTGCGGAGGCTCGAGGAGTTCGTGGGTGAGGGGTTGCCGGCGAGGGCGTTGGGCTAGCGCTCTACGAGAGAGAGAACCGTAACCGGGTTACTTCGCACCCCGAGAGAGAGAACCGTAACCGGGTTACTTCGCACCCCGTACCGACGCTGTCCGCGGCCACCCACAAAACTGGCCCGGCCACCGTCACGATCTCGGAGATCGCGAAATAACGCGCGCCTCCCGTGTGGCACGCCGCTCGCTCATGCGCCGCCCATCGTGGCCCACCCGCGCCGAATCATCTCGTCCGAGACGTACCTCATCACTCGTCGCTGCTACCAGCGCACGTTCCGCCTCCGTCCTTGCCCGAAGACCAACGCGATCTTTCTCTACTGCCTCGCCCTCGCTCTCCAGAAGACCGGCGTCCGGCTTCACGCGGTCTGCGTCATGTCGAACCATCACCACCTCGTGGTCACCGATCCGCACGGCGTTCTCCCCGACTTTCTACGCGAGCTTCACCGACTCACGGCCAAGGACATGAATGCGTCCCAAGGCCAATGGGAGAACCTCTGGGCGGCGGAGCCGTGCAACGTGGTGCGCCTCGTGACGGACGGGGACGTCGAGGACAAGATCGCGTACGTGGTCGCGAACCCCGTCGCCGCGGGACTCGTCGAGCAGCCCGAGAGGTGGCCCGGAGTGCTCGCGTGGGGTGAGCGCGTGCTGCATGTGGCTCGCCCGGACTCGTATTTCCGCGAAGACGGATGGTGTCCACCGGAGCTCACTCTCTCGCTCGCGATTCCAACGTCTCGGGACGGCGGCGCGACGACGTCCGTGCGCGACTGGCGCGAGCGAGTGGCGCGGGTCATCGCGGCGAAGGTCGCGGCGGCGCACGAAGCGATGCGCGAGGCCGGACGAGTGTTCCTTGGGCGCGCGGGTGTTTGCGCGGCGTCGTTCGTTCAGCGGGCGCAGTCGTACGAAGAGAAGCGCGGGATCATCCCGACGTTTGCGGCGAAGGTAAGGTCGGTGCGTGAACGGTTGCGTCGCGTGGAGCAGCACTTTCGGCGGCGGTACCGGGCAGCGCTCGCGCGGTGGCGAGGTGGGGACCGCGAGGTGGAGTTTCCGTGCGGGACGTGGGGAATGCGGACCGTGCACGCGGCGAGCGTGGAGCTGGTGACCTAGAACGCGGGCGGCGCTGCTCTCCGGAGACGACCGAAGGCTGGCTTCTGCGCGGAGCCTCGCGCAGGGAGAACCGTAACCGGGTTACCTGCTCCACGGTAACCCGGTTACGGTTCTCCCACGGAGGGATGGACCTTCGATGCGAGGAACCCGGGTCAGAGATGCTGCGACGGCCTCGTCCAAGAGCAATACGGCGAACCGCCTGGGCAGTGCGGTGACGGTGGCGCATGCGCTCCAGAGCTCGATGACCCGAACTGCGGGGGTTTTCGAGACGCAACGATGATCTGCACGAAATGCGGAGACGGGACATGCGAGGCGTACGAAAATAGCTGCATTTGTCCCGAGGATTGCCCCTTCATCGATGGTGGGCAGTGACTCGCGACTGCGCGCCGCCGCGCCTACCCCGATAGAGCAGCCCCGCGCACCCACGCTCGATATCTTTCCGTCACGAATGACGTTCCTCGTGAGTGCGAGTGACACGTTTCGCGGTGGCCACGATCGTTGTCACCTTCGCGATTTGTCGCTGTGGTGGCAAGCGACCGCCGTCGACTGCCGCGCCGCCAATCTCGCCAGTCTCGCCAACTGCGCGGCAGCCTGCGTCCACCGAGTTGGTGCCCGTGTATCCAGCAACGCGTCGCGAGGCCATCGTCGACAAACTCCACGGCGTTGAAGTCCTCGATCCCTACCGCTGGCTGGAGCAAAGGACCTCGCCCGAAGTCGTCGCATGGATGCACGCCGAGGACGCGCTCGCGCGTACGGAGCTGGCGAAGCTCTCGCTCCGCGACCGTTTCGCGAACCGGCTCCGCGAGCTTGCGCGTCATGAGGACCGTGAGCCGCCGGTGCACGTTGGCGGCCGCCTCCTCTACGAGCGGCGCGCCGCCGATGCAGACCGCCCAGTCGTAGTGTGCCGCGAGGACTCAGACGGCCACGAACGCATTCTTCTCGATCCCGACCAGTGGGCTCCCGACAAGAGTCTCTCGCTTCGCGCATGGTCGGTCTCCAATGATGGCAAGCGCGTCGCATACCTCGTGACGAAGAGCCATCACGACATGGGCGAGCTGCATGTCCTCGACGTCGACACAGGCAAAGCGTCGGAGCGAGACGTCGTCACCGGGATCGACCACCCGGACGTATCGTGGACGCCCACGGCCGACGGCTTCTACTACGTCAAGACGCCGACCGATCCGGCGGTAGCGGCACAGCGGTACCGGTTTACCGAGGCCCGCTTCCATAGGCTCGGGAGCGACCCCTCCGTCGACCCCGTCGTCCTCCCTCCGCAGCCTGGGCAGATGAACGGGATGGACATTACGGTGAGCGCCGACGGCAGGTGGCTCATGGCGAGCGTGGGTCGAGGCCGGGGCGAAACCGACATCTATGTCGCGGGCCGCCGCGAGAACCCGGTGTGGAAGCCACTCGTCGTCGGCCGCGAGGAGCGCACGCAAATACGCGCGTGGAGGGACACCTTCTATCTGTATTCACGGCACGGCGCGCCGAACGGTTGCGTTCTTGCGGTCGACGCTCGCACTCCGACGCCCGACCGCATCCGCGTGCTCGTTCCCGAGCGTGCCGACACGCCCCTCATGGGCTTCGACCTGCTCGGCGGGAAACTCATTCTCCGCTACCGCGTGGACGACATCGCGCACGTCGAGATCCACGATACGGACGGTCGCCTCATTCGCGAGATTCAACCGCCCGGCATCGGCACTACGACGTTCCCCACCGGAACGGCGAGTAACGATGACGCGTATTATGGCTTCTGGTCGTACGACCGGCCGATGGAGATCCATCACACGTCCCTTGCGCGCGGTGGTGACGATCTTTGGTTCCGGCCCGACACGCCGTTTGACCGCGATGGGATTGAGATCGAACAGGTCTTCTTCCCGTTCAAAGACGGCACGCGCCTCACGATGTTCATCGTGCACAAGAGAGGAATGGCGAAAGACGGGATGGAGCCGGCCCTGCTCTGGGGATACGGCGGCTTCAACCAGCCGAACGTGCCTTGGTTCGACCCGAAGATCATCCCCTGGGTCGAGAATGGCGGCGTCTACGCACTCGCTACGCTTCGCGGGGGAAGCGACTACGGCGAGTCATGGCACCGCGCTGGAATGAGGGGGTCGAAGCAGAACGTCTTCGACGACTTCGTCGCCGCCGCCGAGTACCTCGTGAGTCGTGGCTACACGGGAAAGGATCGGCTCGGCGCCATCGGCGCATCGAACGGCGGGCTTCTCGTCGCAGCGACGATGGTGCAACGGCCCGACCTCTTTCGCGTGGTTCTCTGTGGCGAGCCACTCACCGACATGATCCGCTTCCCTCTGTTTGGAGAGGGCGGCATCGGCGAATACGGCGACCCTAACGAAGCGGACGATTTTCGCGCGCTCTACGCTTACTCGCCATATCACCACGTCGACGAGAGCACGTCGTACCCGGCGATCCTCATCACAGCTGCGGCGAGTGACGAACGGGCCGACGCGATGCACGCGCGCAAGCTCGCGGCTGCACTGCAGCACTCCAGCCGCGGCGGACCGGTGCTGTTACGTGTCGACTGGGACTCAGGGCACCTGGGCAGCGATTCGCTGGCGCTCGAGATTGAGAAGCGCGCCGAGATGTACGCGTTCGCGGCCAGCGCGATGCCTCGCTGAGAATGACCTTCACCTCATGGCACGTAGACGAACGTCGTTGTCGTCCCGGCGCCCGCACAGCCCGCGCCTGCGAAGCCATCTCTCACGTAGAGGGCGGTTTGCAGCTCCAGCCCGTAGCCCGTGGGAACGGGGGAGTTCGGCGAAGCGACGACCGTCCTCCAGTTGGTCACGTGCCCGGCGATCTGATTTGCCGTGAGTCCGGGGTATGCGGCCTCGGCGTAGGGGATAGTCGCAATCGACGCTCCTCCGTCACCACCGGCCTGAATCGGTAGCGGAGGTCCCGGCAACGCGAAGGTCTTGTCGCAGCTCACCACTTGCACGCTCGGCTCACTCTGCGCGCTAGCGTTCGTGTTGCTCGTGCAGGCGGCGAGCACAGAGTGAATGAGGACTGCGCCCGCCAAGGATCCGAGGATGATCTTCGTGTTCATTTTCGCGAGGATAGCGCGACGGCACTAGACCGTCCCCTCGTCGCGCGCGTCCCACTGAGCCCGAATCCGATACCATCTCCCCCACATGAGCCTCGCGCGTCGCTCAGCGCTCGCGCTTCTGCTCTTCCTCACAGCGGTTCTCGCCTGCGGCTGCGCCAACGATCCGGTCGTCGAGCTCGCAGACTGGGACATCGTCGGCCCCGACGGCACCGTTCACGCCATCCACCTCCCCGCCCACGTCGCCGGCCTCCTCCCGCACGCGGAGTGCGTCTATCGCCTCCACACGCGAGCCACGATCCCCGAGTCGATGCGCGGACGCGATCTCACGCTCGCGATCCCGCTCCTCCACGCGCGAAACGTCCTCTTCGTCGACTCGATCGCCATGACGCCGCTCGATCCGGCGATGGCCCGCGGCTACCGCGGCACGGACCAATCGGCCTACCGGATCCCGGCGACGCTCTCGTCATCCGGCGATCTCGATCTCGCGATCGACGTCTCCTACGCCACCATCCTCGGCTCGCGCCTCGACATCCCTCCGCGCATCAGCGCCACGCCGGAGGGCGATCGCGCGTTCCTCTTCGTCCGCGACTTCAACGTCTGGACGAGCGGCGCGGCGTCGGTCGTCTTGCTGCTCACCGCGTTCTATTACGCGCTCGTCTACTTCCGCGACCGCACCCGCGTCGCCTACGGATGGTTCGCGCTGCAAGGGCTCGCCGGCGGCGTGAGCTACGCGCTGCTCGTGCAGGGCGCGTTTCAGTTCATGGTCGGGCGCTTCGAAGGATCGATGGCGTGGATGGCGGCGCTCGGCGTCTACTCCAGCGTCGAGTTCACGCACGCGCACTTCAAGCTCGGGCCGCCGCCCCGCGCCTGGCGCCTCGCGTTCTTTCTCTCGCTCGTCATCGCCGTCGTCTCGCCGCGGTTCATGGCGCACTTCTGGATCGTCGTCCTCGTGGCGATGCCGATGGCGCTCGTCAATACCGCCTACCAGACGCTGACGATGCTCCGCCTGTGGCGCCGCGACGGACCGCAGTCGCAGATCGTCGTCATCTTGATCTCGTGGCTCCTCTTCGCGGTGCTCGGTGGCCCCGACGTCTTCATGTGGTTCGGGCTCGGCGAGATGGCGTTCGGCATGCGCACCGTTCCCCTCGGCTTCGCGATCATCGCGCTGATGCAGTCGTACGTTCTGAGTCGCGAGCATCACGACGCGCTCGTTCGCGCCGGCGCTCTCAACGTCGAGCTCCGGCGCCAGATCGCCACGCGCGCCGACACGCTGGCGGCGGCGTTTGCGCACGCGAGCTCGGTGCACGGAGGAAACGTCCTGCAGCCGGGAGAGCGCCTCGACGATCGCTACGAGGTCGTGCGCCGCGTGGGCGAGGGGGGCGCGGGGATCGTCTACGAAGTGCGTCGCACCTCCGACGGCGTGCGCCTCGCGCTGAAGCTCCTTCGCGGCGCGGCCGACGCCACCGACATGGCCCGCTTCGCGCGCGAGGCGCAGCTCATCTCGAAGCTCGATCACCCGAACGTCGTGCGCATCGTCGACGTCAACGTGAGCGCGACCGGCTTCTTCTACCTCGTCGTCGAGTTCGTCGAAGGGCTCTCGCTTCAGCACCATCGCCCGCGCTTCGGCGACCTGCCGTGGGCGCGCTCCATCGTCCGGCAGATGGCCGACGGCCTCGCCGCTATTCACGCGCAGGGGATCGTCCACCGCGATCTGAAGCCCGCGAACGTGCTCATCACGCAGGACGGCGGCGAGCCCGTGGTGAAGATCGCCGACTTCGGAATCGCCTCCGCCGGACGCGCGGCCGTGACCGAGGTGACCATCACGCGCACCGCGCCGCTCGATCCGACCAGCGACCTCACGACCACCGGCGCGTGGATGGGCACGCCGCGCTACATGGCCCCCGAGCTCGCCGACGGCGCGAAGAAAGCCGACCGCGCGACCGACGTGTTCAGCTTCGGGCTCATTGCGTACGAGCTCTTCACCGGGAAGCTCGCTTACGAAGGCTCGGCGGCGTTGCAACGCTTGAAGGGTGACGTGTACGTCGCGCCGAAGTCGCTGCGCGGGGTGTGCCCCGAGCTCGACGCGACGATCGCGGAGGTGATCGACGCGTGCGTCGCGGAGTCGCCGGGGGCGCGGCCCGAGGCGAAGGCGATCGCGGAGGTGTTGCGGGGGGCGTGAGTGGAGCGCGGCGTGACGCCATCGTTCTATCCACGCAGTCACGCCGCCCGGAAGTCGTGCCTTACTCGCGCGGCGATCTGCTCATGTCGGGCGTCATCGATCGGCGTCCCCTTGAGTCGCTCGATCAGGAGGTCCTCCTCCACCAACCGGCTCCGGATCGCCTCGCGTACGAAGTGGTCATCCTTCTCGCGCGCGGCGACGTACTTCGAGATGACGAGATCGTGAGCCTCGAGGCAAAGGCCGGTGGCGCCGCGCGTGTTTGCGTTCTTCACCGCGATGAGCCGGGTTTTCCAGCCAGAGGGGAGTGTCGCCGTGTCCTCGGCCACCCCTTGCGCGTAGTACCCATACGTCTCGTGGAACGGCGATCCCTCGCCGATGCTTCCGTCGATGACGTCCCAGCGCTCCGGATGGTTCTTCGGGTAAACGTCAGCCTCGACGGAGACGCGAAGCTCGGCGGGTGCATCGGGGAACTGCCCGAGGATCGACTGGCTCCCGATCACGACGATCTCATCGTCGTCGGCGATGTCAGCCGAAGCGCGGATGATGTGCTCGAGCTGGTGGCGCGTCATTCACGTCCCCGTGTATCGCTCGCGCACCTGGCGCCAAAGCTTCCAGCGTTCGCGCGCGTCGACGAGCCCCGCGAACGGCGTCACTTGTCGCAGCTCGCGCCCCTTCTCGCTCGCATCCGTCAGGTGCGAACGAATGACCGCGATCGGCGAAGCCAGGATCTCCGACCACGCATGTGAGTAGTGAGGGTGGGGCGTCCCCGCGTTGACCCACTCGGCGACGCGGTGCCGAGCCACCTCGAGCAACGACGGATCCCCTTCGAGCCGCGCGGCGATGACCGCGTGGTACGCGAGGCTTCTCTCTTCCGCGAGGTGGTGGAGGTTCATGGGCGGGGACCAGCGCTTTCATCGTAGCAGTCGAGCGTCGCCGCGAAGGCCTTCACCATCGCCGCCCCGTCCGCCCCGGTCGGCAATCCGATCGCCGCAGCGACTCCGAGCCCGGTCCCGCGCACCTCACACCCCAACACCCCGATCGCCCCTCGCATCGCTTCCCCAACGTCCGCGCGCCCGCTCTCCTCCAGCTCCCCCTCGACCCACGCCGCGATCCCCCACGCCAGCGCCGCGTGCCGCGTCTCGTCCTCCGCGATCCCGCGCATCGCCCGCCTCACACGTTCGTCTTTCGCCTCCGCGGACTGCTTCATCGCGACGAACGCGCCGAACGTCTCCCGCACGCACCCTTCGACCGCGTTCTCCAACGCCAGCGCCAGCACGCGCGCCGAGCGGGTCTCCTCCGTCACGGGCTCTCGACGCCTCCCGCGCTTCGCGATCGCCGCACGCTCGACCTTCGCCCCCCGCGCGCGCGCCAATCGCGCCACCACGCGCGTGTGCCTAACTTCGTCCCACGCGCTTCGCTTGGCCGCGCGCACCAACGCGCTCGGCGCACCCAACGCCTCGAGCTCACGGTGCAGGTCCCTGAACGCGCGCACCGACGCCGCCTCCAGCCGCGCGCACTGCGCGAGCCACGCGCCCACCGCATCGCTCGCCCCAAGCTCGCATCGCGGCGCGGGCCGCAGTCCGTTGGGCCTGCGACCCACCGTCCCCGTGCACGCCGGAATCCCGTTGATGCAATCAATGGTCACGGGTCCGTTCGGGTCGCTCAGGTTTCCCCCGTCGTCGCACTCGACGACACTGCATCCGGCGACCGCGCTCCCGTACGCGCTGCACCACGAGTAACAGATACCCAAATAGAGAGCGCACCCCGACCGCGTCGACCCATCCGTGTTGCGGACGTTCTCCGGGAGGCCACAACCGAGCCGCTGGAGGTACTCACAGTTGCTCCCGTCGTTCGGCGCATCGACGACGACGAAGTGATCGCTGCAGGCGTCGCTCGGCCCACCGGGCTCGCCGCCGTCGCCGCTCGCGATCGTCGCGTCCGACTTCCCCGCGTCCGTCGCCCCCTGCGCGCTCGCGTCCCCCTGCGCTTCTCCGTCCGTGCCAGGCGCGCACGCGCACGCGATCGATCCGACCGATGCCACCGCCACGTGCTGCATGAGCTTGCGGAAGAGCGCGCGAAGGCGAGCTTCCTCTCGGGCGAGCATCCACGAAACGTAGCAGGGAGCGGCTTCCCGGCGCGCCCCGTTCGCGGGTACCATGCGCGGTTGGATCGCTTTTGCCGGGGAGGTAATCATGACGAAGCGTGGATGGGCTCTTGGTTTGATGGTGCTGGCCGTGCCCCTCGCTCTCGCGAGCGCGTGCGTGTCGAACAAGAACCCCGAAGCGGCGCCCGCCGGCCCCCCACCCCCTCCCGGGAGCTCCAGTGGCTCGCTCGGCGTCGTCGTCGTCAACGGCACGCAGAAGCTCTATCTCCCGACCGACAAGGCCAACACCGCCGGGCACAACGTGGTCAGCGTCATCAACGTCGGCCTCGACGGCAACGGCGTGAACGGCGTCCCCGCGCTCATCACCGACATCGATCTCGGGACGACGGACGACCACCCGATCCTCGCCGCCGGCGACACCACGATGATCCTCGTCGGCTCCGGCACGAGCCAGACCATCTGGATCATCAACCCGCAGAACGACACGCTCATCAAGACCATCCAGCTCGATCCGAGCACGCAGAAGACGACGTTCTCCACGCCCGACGGCTACATGAACGGCATCGCCGTCGATTCGACGCATCGCAAGGCGTACATCTCCGTGTGGAACGGCTTCGCGGTGTTCGACATGAACACGATGGCGATCACGTCGACCATCGTGCTCAACCCCACCGAGAACTTCTCGTTCGACGTGGTGAACCAGAAGCTCTACGCCCCCTTCTACAGCTGCACCGAGAACGGCAGCCCCGACTCCGGCCCCCCCTCCACGTGCGCCACGACGCTCAGCGGAAACGACGCGGGCGCGGTCATGACCGCGGGGCTCAACGTCGTCGATCTGTCCGACGACACGGTCTACACGTACCAAGATCCGACCGCCGAGGATCCGACGCAGCCGTTCGGCGGAGAGCCCGACTCGACGGGGGTCGATCCCTCGACGCAGATCGTGTTCCTCCCCGACGAATTCGGCTCGCAGTACGCGCTCGATTTCTCGAAGGCGAAGTTCGACAAGGCCACCAAGAGCGTGACCGCACCGCACGAGCTGATGTCGACTCAGCAGTACGACGGCGTCGCGGTCGAGACGACGAAGCACTTCGGATTCTGGGAGCACGAGTACGCCGACAACATCGCCGTGCTCAACCTCGCGGGCTTCGCGGTCACGGGTGACATCGACGCGAGCGATCCGACCGGCGCCGTCCCCGGGTTCATCTCGAGCACGATGCCCAACACTCCGCCGACGATCCAGAACGGGATCTCTTCGAGCACGTCGTGGTCGAACTCGGGCGATCCTCACGGCGTCGCGGTGGCGACCGGGATCAAGGACGGGAAGTCGGTCGCGTTCCTGGTCGACTATCCGCAGAACAACTGGATCGCGCGCATCGACCTCGAGCTGATGTCGACGATCAAGGGGGCGACGCCCGGCACGCTCACGCCGACGGAGCTCGCGCCCGCGGTCACCTACCTCGACACCTACAACAAGGTCGGCGCGCCGGTGACCGGCAGCGAGTGACGCGACGCCCGTTTGCACGGGCACGGCTTATCCGTACTCTCTAGTGATGCCGCGATCACAGCTGCTCGCGACCGTCACCGCGCTGCTCGCGACCGTGACGATCGCGAGCTGCGCGGGCTCACCCCCGCCGCCCCCTGCGGCCCCCGTGGTTGCGAAGCCGCCGCCTCCGCCCGATCCGGCGGCGCACCTTCACGTGCTGATGATCAACGGCGGCGGCAACCCCGACATCAACTTCCAGCCGCACCTTCTCCATCTCCGCGCGCTGGAGACGACGCTCCTCGCCGCGGGCATTCACGCCGATCACGTGTCGGTCTTCGCCAGCGACGGCGACGATCCGGCGCCCGACGTCGTGAGCCGCGACCCGCAGCCCGAGCCCGACTTCTGGATGCTCCACGACACGCGCGTCGAGCGCCCCCTCGAGATGCCGCGCAAGTTCGCGAGCTCGGCGATCCCCGACGTGCGCCTTCACCCGGCGACGAAGGACGGATTGAAGAAGTGGTTCGACGACGAAGCGCACGTGCTTCAGCCGGGCGACACGCTCCTCTTGTACGTGACCGATCACGGCAACCACCCCAGCGCCGATCCGCTGGCCAACACGATTCAACTCTGGGGGAAGGACCAGCTCTCGGTCACCGAGCTGCGCGATTGGATTCACGAGCTCTCGCCCGGCGTGCGCGTCGTGAGCCTCATGTCGCAGTGCTTCTCGGGCGGCTTCGCGGCGCTCTCGTCGACGTCGCCCACCGAGCCTCGCGTGTGCGGGTACTTCTCGTCGACCGCCGATCGCCCCGCCTACGGGTGCTTCCCCGAGAACGTCGGCAAGGAGCGGGTCGGGCACTCGTTTCATTTCATTCGCGCGCTCTCGTCGAGCCGCCGCATGATCGACGCGCACGCCGAGGTGCTCGCCGCCGACGACACGCCCGACGTCCCGCTGCGAAGCTCGGACGTGTTCCTCGACGACCTGCTCCACACGAAGGCTGTGGAGCAATCGAAGCGGGTCGAGGTGTTCGCCGACGAGATCCTCGGTGCGTCGTGGCGCGATGGAGCGGCGTGGCAAGCGGAACGCGCGGAGGTCGATCGCATCGCGACGGCGTTCGGGCTGGGGGCGCCGAAGTCGCTGGCCGAGCTCGAGGCGCAGTATGGGGCGCTCAACGTGTTGGCCCGACGCTTCGATTCGTCCGGCAAGGCGTGGAAGGCCGCGCTCTCCGACGCGACGGGCGACAACCTCCAGGGATTCCTGGCCGCGAATCCGACGTGGACGCCGCGGATCACGGACGCTGCACTGCAGACTCTCCCCGGCGACTATGCGCGCGGGCTGACGACGTCGTTGCTCGGCGAGCTGGTGCCATGGACGCACAAGGACAAAGGCGATCGCCTCGATACACTCGAGCGTCGCGGTGAGCTCTCGACCGAAGCGACGTACCGCACCGAAGTGCGCATCGCGGCGACGCTTCGGTTGCGCGCGGTGCTCATGAGCCTCGCGGGGCGCGCGTACCTCGATCGCAACGGCACGCCGGCGCAACGCGACGACTACGCGGCGCTGCGCGCGTGCGAGGACGTTACGCTTCCGGGAGCAGTGCCCCCCGCGGCGCCGAGCAACGAGGCGACCGGGGCATCGTTCGCGTCGCTCCCATCGATCGCCGACGACGAGAAGCTAGAGCACGACATGCACCCCGCGTGGATCGGCATCGGGTTCGCCGCGATCCGCGACGATACTCGCAAAGAGCGCGGCCTCCCCGACGGCACGTCGATGGTGACCGGCGTCGTCCCGTCGTCGCCGGCGCAAGCGGCCGGGCTCGTGCCGGGCGATCTGATCTTGGGCCCACCTGGAAAGCCCTTCACCGCCCGCAATCAAGTGCGCGCGTGGACGATGCTCGCGGCCGCCGATCAACCCGAGACGCTCGAAGTCGCGCGCGGGAAGAAGCACGTCGAGCTCACGATCACGCCGCGCGCCTACCCGAGCGAGGTCCCCGCCGCCGCGCCCACCGGCCCCGAGATCGGCGCGCCCGCCCCGGCGCTCAACCTGCGCGCGTACAAGGGCGCGAACGTGAACCTCGCCGACGGCACTCCCCACTTGCTCCTGTTCTGGGCGACGTGGTGCAAGCCGTGCAAAGCGTCGCTCCCCGAAGTGCTCGCCTACGAGCGCGCGCATCACACGCAGGTCGTCGCCGTCACCGACGAGCCCAAGGCCACGCTCGACGCCTTCTTCAAGACCTGGAAGAAGCCGTTTCCGAAGACGGTCGGCATCGACGATCTCCGCGCGGCCTTCGTGGCCTACGGCGTCAACGGGACGCCTGGCTTCGTGCTCGTCGACGGCAAGGGGATCGTTCGCGTGCGCGCTACGGGCTATTCGAGCCCGCCCGGTCTGTCGATCGACGGCTGGAAGTGGAACGGGAAATAACAGCGCGTGGCGATCCGTCAGCCGGCTTTGCCGTCCCGCTTCAAGATCCTTCGCCGCATCGGCGAAGGGGGGATGGGCATGGTCTACGAGACCATGGACGTCGAGCGCGGCGTCCGCGTCGCGTTGAAGACGGTCATCCACCACGACGCCGACGCGCTCGCGCGCTTCAAGCACGAGTTCCGCGCGCTGCAGGACATTCACCATCCGAACCTCGTCGGCCTCGGCGAGCTGGTGGCGGACGAAGACGACGTCTTCTTCACGATGGAGCTGATCGAAGGGGTCGATCTCCTGACGTACGTGCGCGGCGACGCGCGTCGCGTCGACGGCTCCGGGGCGCAGACCGTGGTCGATGTGCGGCGCGCGGCCGACATGACGTTCATCGATCCGCCGCGTGGCGCGACGATCATCGACGACAACGACGCGACGCCTCACGACGGGCCGCTGGTCGTGGCCTCGGAGGCGGCGGCCTTCGACGAAGCGCGCCTGCGCGACGCCTTCAAGCAGATCGCGCTCGGCCTCAGCGCGCTTCACGAGGCGAACAAGGTTCATCGCGACATCAAGCCGTCGAACATTCGGGTGACGCCGGAGGGGCGCGTGGTGCTCCTCGACTTCGGGCTCGTGCTGAAGACCGATGACAGCCACGACGCCGAGCTGTCGATCATGGCCGGCACGCCCGCGTACATGGCGCCGGAGCAGGTGTCGTCGAGCGGCGTCGGGCCCGAGGCCGATTGGTACGCGATGGGCGTCGTGATGTACCAGTGCCTCACCGGTCGGCGCCCCTTCGAAGGCACGACGATGGACGTGATGGCGGCGAAGCTGGTGCGCGATCCGCCGCCGCCCAGCGCGCTCGTCGCGAACATCCCGCGCGATCTGGACGCGCTGTGCATGGAGCTCCTCCGCGTCGAGAAGAGCGATCGCCCCATCGCCGGCGAAGTGCTCGAGCGCCTCGACGCGAACGTCCTCGCGGTCTCCGGCGCGCATCTCGCGCAGTCGGGGTCGAACGCGTTCGTGGGGCGCGCGCGCGAGCTGGTCGAGCTGGCGCGCGGCTTCGCGGACGTCGTCGCCGGGCGCGCGGTGACGATCGCCGTGCAGGGCGAGTCGGGCGTCGGCAAGAGCTGCCTCGTGAAGCGCTTCCTCGACGAGGTGCTCCCCGCGCAAGGCGAGGAGGTGCTCGTGCTCACCGGCCGCTGCTACGAGCGCGAGGCCGTTCCGTACAAGGCGTTCGACGAGGTCATCGACGCGCTCAGCCGGAAGCTCGCGCGCATGGAGAAGGAGGAGCTCGTCCCGCTGCTCCCCGACCACCTGGAGGATCTCACGCTCCTCTTCCCCGCGCTCCTCCGCGCGCCGCTCATCGCGCAGCAGACGCGCGGGCAAGGGCTCGATCCGCACGAGCGGCGCCGCCACGCCTTCGACGCCGCGCGCGATCTGTTCTCGCGCCTCGCGCGCCGGCACCGGCTCGTCCTCTCCATCGACGACCTTCAGTGGACCGACGCCGATAGCCTCCAGCTCCTGGGCGATCTCCTCGCGCCGCCCGGCGCGCCGCCGATGCTCCTCATCGCCACGGTTCGAAACGATCCCGACGCGCCGGGCGCGCGGCCGAGCGTGCTTGCGTCCTTGCCGGGCGACGTTCGCGTCGTGTCCATCGAGCGCCTGGCGACGGACGACGCGCGTGAGCTCGCGGCGCGGCTCCTTCAGCGCGTCGCGCCGGGCGCAGCCGACGCGGCGGCGATCGCGAAGGAGGCGGGCGGGCATCCGCTGTTCATCGACGAGCTCGTGCGCCACCTCGCGCTCACGAGCGGCACGTCGCCGGTCGCCACGCTCCGCCTCGACGATGCGCTCGCGGCGCGCGTCGATCGGCTCGACCCCGGCGCGCGGCGTGTCCTCGAGATCGCGTGCGTGATCGGTGCGCCGATCTCGCAAGAGACCGTGGCGCACGCCGCGGCCCTGGAGATGCGCGAGTTCGTGCGCGTCGTGGCCTTGCTGCGCACGTCGAACCTGGTGCGCACCAGCGGCGCGCGCGTGAACGACGCGATGCAGCCGTACCACGACCGTGTGCGCGAGGCGCTCGTCGCTCGAATGGATCCCGCCACGGCGCGCGACTGCCACGAGCACATCGCGTCGGCGCTCGAGGTGTCCAAGGCGTTCGACCCCGAGGTGCTGGCGTCGCACTGGGCGGGCGCGGGGAAGCCGGCGAAGGCCGCGAAGTACGCCGTCGTCGCCGCCGAGCAAGCCGCGAGCGCGCTCGCGTTCGATCGTGCCGCGCGCCTCTACGAGTGGGCCATCGCGCTCTTGCCCGAGGGGGACCCGCGCCGCAACGCGCTTCGACGGCAGCTCGGCGACGCGCTCTCGTCGGCGGGGAAGGGGGGGCGCGCTGCGGCGGAGTACGAGCTCGCCGCGTCGCATGCGAACCCGGCCGACGCGATCGATCTTCGCAGGCGCGCGGCGAGCCAGCTCCTGCGCACCGGTGACATGGCGCGAGGCATCGAGGTCTCGCGAACCGTGCTGGGCGCCGTGGGGATGCGCCTCCCACAGACGACGCTGGGAGCGGTCGTCGCGCTACTGTGGTTCCGTTTCTTGCTGCGGCTTCGCGGCCTCGATTTCACGCCGCTCGACGAGAGTCGGATCGCGCCCGAGGACATCCTGCGGCTCGACGCCTGCTCCTCGGTCGCCGACACGCTGGCCTACGCCGACGCGCTCCGTGGCGCCGTCTTCCATACGCGGCACCTCTTGCTCGCGCTCCGCCTGGGCGAGACGCGACGCATCGCGCGCGCGCTCGGAGCGGAGTGCGCGTATCTCGCGGCACGCGGCTCCAAGACCTGGGCCCGCACGCAGCGCGTGATCGCGCGCGCGCACGAGGTCGGCGAGCGCGCAGGAACGCCCGAGGCCCGCGCCAGCGTCCTCGCGTTCACGGGGCCCGCGTACGTCGTGAACATGCGCTACGCGACGGCGATCGACGAGCTCCAGAAAGCGATCACGATCTTCCGCGAGCAAGTCCCCGGCTCGGTGTGGGAAGTCACGACGCTCCGCTTCTTTCTCTTCATGGCCTACAACTACCTGAGTCGCTTCGGCGAGCAGCGCGCCCAGCAAGAGGCCGCGCTCAAAGACGCGCTGGAGCGCGGTGACCGTTACGCCGCGGTGATGCTTCGCATCGGCGTCCTCAACCGCATCTGGTGGATGGCGGGCGATCCCGCGCGCGCGCGTCGCGAGCTCGACGCCGCGGTTCGCGACTGGCCCACCGGAAGCGGCGCGTTCGACATGATCCATTTCCACCAGCTCATCGGCTACGGCTACATCGAGCTCTACGAAGGGAGCGGCGTGGAGGCCTATGCGCGCGTGCAGGCGGCGTGGCCCGTCTTGCGCCGCGCGTTTCTCCTTCACCTGGAGCCCATTCGTCTCGAGGTCTGCTCCCTACGCGCGCGTGCGGCGCTCAGCGCGGCGCTCGACCCGAAGTGCACGGATCGCGAGCCGCTGGTGCGCGACGCCGAGCGCTCTCTTCGAGAGCTCGAGGGGCTCGACGTGCCGATGATCCGGTGGGTCGTGCGATCGATCAAGGTCGGCATCGCCGCGCTCCGGAACCGGCCCGACGAGGTGAACGGCTGCTCGAGCACATCGCCAAGGACGACGCCGAGGAGGCGTGGGGCGCGCAGACGCTCGCGCGGTGGATGCTCGGCGCCATGCGCGGCGACATCGAAGGAGAGGCCCAGTGCCGCGTCGCGAAGAGCGCGCTCGCCGCCCGTGGGCTGGCGCCGGACACGCGTCTCTTTCGCGTTCAGTTCTCGGGCCTCGACTACGCGGCGGTCGCGAAGAGCGCGGCGCGTCCTCCGACGTGAGCGTTCACACCACGAGCAACCGGCTCAGCGTCACGTCGATCCGGCTTCGCACCATGCGCAGCACGCTGGCGCACTCGCGCGGCGAGACTCCGGCGCGCTTCGCGAACTCGGCGCGCGTCTCGTCGAGCAGGTGCTCGCGCGCGCGTTGCACCCAGCGTGCGGCGGTCGCGCGATGCGTACCGTAGAGCGTGCCGAGCTCGTCGACCGTGAGCCCGTCGACGAAGTGCTGATGGAGAAGGTTCTTCTCGCGCGCGTCGAGCGCCCCCAGCGCCGCCACGAACGCTTCGCGGAAGACGCGACGGTACGACTCCTTCATGTACGCCAGCTCGGGGTCGTCGCCCATCGAGCGCGCGGCGAGCTTTGCGTCGTCGATATCGACCTCGTGCTTCGCGCCGCGCAGCTTCTTCAACCCCGCGCGCACCGCCGCGACGCGCAGCCACCCGGCGAGATCGCCGCGCCCTGCGTACTCCACGATCTGCGGCGCGCCTCCGGCTCTCCCCACGAGCAGCTGCTCGCGCAGCGACTGCACGACGTCGGCCACGTCCTCCGGTCGCAAGCGCAGCTTCGCGACGGCGCGCGTGACGTCAGGCAGGTACGTCTCGTCGAACGCACGAAGCGCGGCGCGCTCCCCCCGCGCGCACGCGCACGCGAGATGAAGCGCGTCGCGCACGGCGTCGGTCACGGGCGCGTCGCCCACGCGCTCCTTCACGTACGCGCGCAGGACGTCCTCCGGAACGTGAAGCTGGGGCAACCCGCGGCGGACGGCCGACATGGGATGCACTATATAGAGCGCGCGCCCGGAAAGCCCATGAGCCCCTGTTTGTCGGAAGATGCCGTGCTCGCCTTCATCGGCGGCAAGACCGCGGGCCCGACGCGACGCGCGAGCGAAGCGCACCTGTCCGAGTGCAGCGACTGCCGCGCGCTCGTCTCGGAGCTGGCGCGAAAGAGCGGCGCCTCGGGCGAGGACGTGGCGCTGGCGCACGCCGCCACGGTGCTCTCGCCCCCTGCCGCGCACGGCTCGCCGCCGGTGCTCCCCGGGCAAGTCGTGGGCGACAAGTACGAGGTCGAGTGGCCGATCGGGGCCGGTGGGATGGGCGTCGTCGTCGCGGCTGTGCACAAGGTGCTCGGCCAGCGCGTCGCCATCAAGTTCCCGCTCCCCGAGCTTCGCCGCGCGAGCGAGGGGCGCGAGCGCTTGATCCGCGAGGCCCGCGCCTGCGCGCAGCTTCGCAGCGAGTACGCGGTGCGCTTGCTCGACGTGGGGCAGCTCGACGACGGTTCGCCGTACGTCGTCATGGAGTACCTCGTCGGTCGAACGCTGGGCGAGCGCCTGGTCGAAGAGGGGCCGATGCCGCTGGCCGAGGCGGTCGATAGCCTGGTGCAGGCGTGCGAAGCGCTCGAAGAGGCGCACGCCAAGGGGATCGTCCATCGCGATCTGAAGCCGTCGAATCTGTTCGAGACGCACCGCTTCGACGGCTCGCGCGTCGTGAAGGTGCTCGATTTCGGAATCGCCAAGGCTCCTGCGTTTCGCGGCGAAGAAGCGCTCACGATCACGCACGACGTGATGGGATCGCCCGCATACATGGCGCCCGAGCAGCTACGGAGCACGCGCGACGTCGACGCCCGCGCCGACATCTGGGCGCTGGGCGTGAGCTTGCGCGAGCTGCTGACGGGGAAGCTCGAAGAGGCGCCGGTGCAACCGCCCGGTGTCGAGAGGATCGTGAAGCGCTGTCTCCAGATCGATCCCGCGCAACGCTTCGCGAGCGCGCGCGAGCTCGCCGTCGCGCTGGCGCCGTTCGGCAGCGACGTGGCGACGGGGATCGCGGCGCGGCTGGCGGTGGCGAAGAAGAGCGCGAACGTGCGCGTGCCGTTGGCCGCGGCGATCGCCATCGCGTGCGTGATCGCCGGGGGCGTGGGGTGGATGCGCGCGGGAACGCCGGAGACCGCGACCCCGACCCCGACCGCGACCCCGACCGCGAACGCGAACGCGACCGCGAACGCCGACGCCTCCCCGCCCCATCCCGTCTCCCGCCCCCCGCGCGCCCGCCCCGCGCCGCCCCCCGACACCCCGGACCCCCATGGCCTCTCGGACCGCAAGTAGCCTCGCGGCCGCCCTCCTGCTCCTCGCGCTCGCGCACCCCGCGCGCGCCGACGAGCCTTCGGCCAGCGACAAGAACCTCGCGCAGTCGCTCTTCGATCAAGCGCGCGCGCTCATGGACCAGGGTCGATTCGCCGAGGCGTGCCCGCGCTTCGCCGACAGCGAGCGACTCGATCCGGGGGGCGGCACGATCCTCAACCTCGCCCTTTGCTACGACAAGCTTGGCAAGCTCGCGCTCGCATACAACACCTACAACGAGGCCATCAGCCTCTCGATCACCGAGCACCGTCGCGAGCGCGAGAAGTTCGCGCGCGATCGCGCCGCGGCGCTCGCACCTCGCTTGCCGCGTCTCACGCTGAAGGTCGCCGAGGCTTCGCCCGCCATCGACGTGAAGCTCGATGGAACGAAGGTCCCGCCGTCGGCGTGGAGCACCGCCATGGCCGTCGATCCCGGAGAGCACACGGTCGACGCGAGCGCGCCCGATCGCGCCCCGTGGACGCTGACTCTCTCGGTCGCCGAGGGTGAAGCGCGCGAAGTGCCGATCACGCTGGTCGCGCCGGTCCCCGTCGTCGTGCCTCCGCCGATCGCGCCACCACCCGCGCCCGTTGTACGCATGCCGGTCGCCGAATCTCCCCCGCGCATCGAGCATCATCGATCGACGGCGTTCTACGTGCTCGGCAGCGTCGGAATCGCTTCGCTCGCGGCGAGCGCCGTGACCGGTGGTCTCGCGTGGTCGGCGCACCAGAGCGCGGCGCAGAAGTGCAGCGCATCCACCGGTTTTTGTGCCGATCCGAGCGGCATCGACGACGCCACGCGCGCGCGCACGCTGGCGTGGGTGAGCACCGCGGCGCTCGGCGCGGGGGTCATCGCCGGAGTCGTCGCGTTCGTGCTTCCCCTCGATGCGCGTGTCAAGGTCGTGCCCATCCAGGGCGGCACCGCGATCTCGCTTCAAGGGACGTGGCGCTGAAAGAAACTGTGCGACGAACGCGCTGACCCTGGCTCCTAGTCAGCAAGATGCAAAACCTTCGCGCCTCCCTCCGCTTCTCCTCACTTCGTCTCGTCGCCTTCGCCGCGCTCGTCGCCAGCGCCGGCTGCTCGTCGAACGCCGCCACCACGACCGACGCCGGCGCGAACGACGCCTGCACCGCGCTCGCAGAATGCTGCGCGACGATCGGCAGCGTCGGCGCGAGCACGTGTGAGTCGCTCGTCGCCGCCGCGCGTGCCGCAAACAGCCCCTCCACCTGCGCCACGACCTTGCAGAGCTACACGCAAGGTGGCCTGTGCGGCAGCGGCGGGTTCGACGCCGGCGCGCTCCCGAACGTCGACGCGAACGTCCCGTGCGAGCTCACCGGATCGTGCCCCGATGTGAACGACGCGGGCGTCAACACGATCGCCGACGCGAGCCCGTTCGGATCCGGCGTGCACTGTCAGCCGCTCGCCACGTGCTCGGACGGCACCGCGTACGAGACGTGCACCGAGACGCTCGACGCCGGCACATGCATCGCTGCGGTCGTGTTCCCGACGCTCGGCACGTCGATCCTCTGCACCTCGTGTTTGGACTGCGCCGCCGCATCCGCCAGCGCCGCGGCGCAGTGTCCGAACACGAACCCGCCCGACGCCGGCCCCGTCTGCGGTACGCCCCCGACGCTCCACCCCGAGCTCGACGCCGGCGTCTACTGCCCCTTCGCCGCCGCGGGCGCGATCCACTGCAACGCGGGGCAGGAGTGCTGCGAAGCGCCTAGCACTTCCACCGGCCAGTCGACGTGCCAGGCCATCGGCGCCGCGTGTCCGATCACCGGCTCGCTCGACTGGCAATGCGACGGCCCCGTCGACTGCGCGGGGAGCGCGGCGGGTCCCGTGTGCTGTGGCGCCGGCACCGTGGCCAACGACCCGTCGTGCAACTTCCAGCGCGGCTCCGGGTTCCAGGGATCGCACTGCGCGCAGAGCTGCGTCGCCGGAGAAGTCTCTCTCTGCTCGGCCGCGACCGATCCTTGCGCGAGCGGCGTCTGCACAGCGTTCAAGGTCGCGGGCGTGGTCCTCGGCACCTGCCTTTGAGCCTCGGCGCACCGCGATCGTCTGCGATACTCGCGTCGATGCCGCGGCGCCGAACGCTCCAGGGTTTCCTGCTCTTCGCGCTCTTCGCGGCGACACTCGCTGCAGCCGGGTGCGTCCTCTTCGTGAACGACGACGCTTCGACGCTCCACACGACCTGCCAGTTCCAGGGCGATGACACCCTGTGCGCCAAGTGCGTCGCCGCGCAGTGCGCGAAGCAGCTCGGCGACTGCTGCGGCGACTCGGTCTGCACCGCGACCGCGCTCCCCGTGCTCGGCACGTGCTCGCCAGGCTCCGCGGTCTGCTCGCTCACGCTGGCAGGCGCACCGGAGATCGCGTCGTGCGTGTCGACCGCGTGCGTCGCGGCGTGTGGAGGAGGGACTCTCTTTCCGGGGGAGGACGGCGGCCCCATCGTCGTCGATCACGACAGCGGTCCCGTCGTGGCGCTCGACGCCGGCTCGACGAGCTGCGACGTGGTCGGTGACTCGTGTCTCTGCGAGGTCGGTCACCCGAACGGCGCCGTGTGCAACGTCGACACGCTGAAGGGCCCCGGCCTGTGCTGCGCCGACTACGGTTGGCCGAACGCCACGGGCACCGGATGCAACTGCGAGCCGTTCTCCTGCACGCCGGAGTCGGGCGGAGGCGCGACGTGCAACCTCGGGATCGACTCGACGCTCACCACGACCTGGAGCGGCAGCTGCTGCGCGTACGGGACGTTCTGCAGTTGCGATCCGAATTCGAGCACGTGCGGGACGGCGTCGTCCGTCTCGCAGTGCGACGTCACGACGATCGGATGCGGCTCGTCGAAGGTCGAAGTCTCGTCGTGCTCGTTCTAATCACGGGCATCGCGCGGCGATGGGCGGCAACGCGCGCCACCACGCGCTCGTCGCCTGGGGGTTCGTAGGCTCGATCGGCTCGCCGAGGCGCGGCGTGAGCACCGAGACGCTGCGCTTCGCCGCTTCGGTCACCAGCGTCTCCGCGGGCTCGGACCAGGCGTGGTACGCGAGCGTGAAGGTCGACCAGTGGATCGGCAGGAGCGTCTTCGCGCCGATCGCCGCGAACGCATCGAGCGCGCCGATCGGCCCGAGATGAATGTCGCCCCAGCTCGGGTGGTACTGCCCGATCTCGATCAGCGCGACGTCGAACGGCCCTTCGCGCGACGCGATCTCGCGAAGCGCGCCGGTCATCCCCGTGTCGCCGCTGAAGAAGACCCGATGACGCGGGCCCACGATCGACCACGACGTCCATAGCGCGCCGGTTCGCCACGGAACGCCCCGCCCGTTGAAGTGCCGCGAAGGCGTCGACACCACCCGCACGCCGTCCGCGATCGCGCGCTCGTCCCACCAGTCGTGTTCCAAGATCTGTGCCGCCGGGACTCCCCACGCCGCGAGGTGCGCGCCGATCCCGAGCGGCACGTGAAACGGAACCCCGCGCGCCGCGAGCGCGCGCACCGTGGCCATGTCCAGGTGATCGTAGTGCTCGTGCGAGACGACGACGGCGTCGACGTGCGGCAGATCGGCGAGCGCCAACGGCGGCGGATGAAAGCGCCGCGGCCCGACCCATCGCGACGGCGACGCGCGCTCGCTCCACTGCGGATCGGTCAGGATCGTCGCGCCGTCGATCTCGATGAGCGTCGTCGAGTGACCGAGCCACGTGACGCGCAAGCCGGAAGGGGAGGGGACCGCGAGTTGCAAAGCGGCGTCGGTCACGATCGGCAGCGGGCACGTCGGTGCGCGCATCTCGTCGCCGAGCGCCCACTCTTTCGCCGCGCTCCACGACGAGCCGCCCTTCATGAGCGTGGTCGGCTCCGCGTTCTCGAACCTTTCGCCCACGAACCGCGGCGACACGCGCATCCGCGCGAGCTCGTCACCGCTCGGGCTCCCGCCGAACGCCGCGAAGTGATCGGTCGAGATCCATCCGAGCACGATCACCGCGACGGCGATTGTTGCGAGCACGCGCAGCGTCCACCCCAGCCATCGACGCCGCCGACCCACTCACGCGAGCGTAGCGCGTTCGGCTAGCTCGCCTCTTCGCGCGAGGGCTTCACGCTCCGGCCGCGCGTGCCAACCCGTTCGCCGCCGCCACGCACTCGTCGAGGATCGTCGAGAAGCGCGAGGGGCCGCACGTCCGTACGATGAGCAGCGCGCGCCCGAACCGGCTCGCCGCCTTCTTCGCGATGTACATCGCGCCGTGGCTGTTCACGCTCGTCACCACGATGGCGAGATCGCACCGCTGGACGATCGACTCGAGCTCGCCCGCGTGCCGCCCTCCCACGTGACCGTGATGGAACTCCACCGAATGGCCCGCGGCTGCCGCCCGCTGCGAGATCTCGGGACCGTGGCGGTCGAGGCCGCCGATGACTGCGATACGCATCGTGCTGTCCAATATAACGGACAAGACGAGAGGCGCAAGGGGTCACGACCCAACAAAACGCACGCTCCCCCGACATTCGAGGTGTCGGAGGAGCGTTTCGTATAACGAAAACAAGGACCGCTCGGGGCGGCCCAGGCGTGCGCTACCTCACTTCGTCGCGGGCGTCGCGGGCTTGGCCGCTGCCTTCGCGTCGGCCTTCGGCGCGACCTTCACGAACTTCAGCGTCATCCGATCGCTCTCGCCGATGGCCGCGTACTTGTCGTGGTCCTTGTCCTTCAGCGCGAACGACGGCGGGAGCGTCCACACGCCCTCCGCGTAGTCCTTCGTGTCTTTCTTGTTGGCGTTGATCTCGGACTTGCCCGCGAGCTTGAAGCCGGCCGCCGTCACGTGATCGATGACCCACTTCTCCGGCAGGTACCCCTTCTTCACGCTCTCGTCGGCGTTCGCTTCCTGCGCGGCGCGGTGGTCCTCGACGCCGAGCACTCCGCCCGGCTTGAGCACGCGGTTGATCTCTGCGAGCCAAGCGTCGAGGTTCCCGTTCTCCTTCATGCCGTGCACTTCGCGCATGGCGAGCACGAGGTCGACCGAGTTGTCGGCCGCGGAGAGCTTCGGCGCTTTCTGATCGACGATGACCGGCTGAACGCTCCCGTAGATCTCCGGCGCCTTCCCGAGGAACGCCGCGAAGCGCTGCCCGCCGAACGTGCTCGGCGAGTCCGCCGCGCCGTTCGGGTCGCTGCTCGTCGCCAGGTAGTGCCCCTTCTTCGCCAGCACCGGCGCGAGGAGCTCGGTGTACCAACCCTCGCCCGGGCCGATGTCGAGCACGGTCTCGGTCGGCTTGAAGCCGAAGAACGCGAGCGTCTGCGCCGGGTGACGGTACTGATCGCGATCGGCGGCGCCCGGCGCGCGGTGCGTCCCCTTCATGGCCGCCTGGATCGCCGCGGTGGCGTTCGGGTACGTCTTGTCGGCCAGCGCCTTCGCGGCCGCGTGCATCTCGGGCGTCCAGCGCGCGAGCTCGGCCTTGTTCTTCTCGTCCCACTTCGCGCGCGCGGCGGTGAGCTTTGCGGCGTCATCCGCCTTCTTCTTCTCTTCGGCGGTGGGCTCCGGTGCGGGCGCGGGGGTCGTGTCGACCGGCGCGGTCGCCGTCTCGACCGGCGCGGGGGGCGGCGGAGGGGGGGGAACCGGCGCGGGCGGCGGCTCGGACGCGCAGGCCGAGAGAAGAGCGACAAGGAGGAAGGGACCGATTGAGCGACGGATCATGCGCGCTAGGTATCGCGCCCGCGCCTTCGCGACAAGTCCGAGTCGTCCGGAAGAGCTCAGTGTCCCAGGTCGAGCCGCGAATCCGGGAGAAGGCGCAGCGGCGGCTCGTCCGCGTCCGACGCCGCCTGACCACCGCTCTCTTTCCAGCGGTCGATCCGGAGGCGCACGTTGTTCGGGCTATCCGAGGCCTTCAGCGCCGCCTCTGCGCTGATGCGCCCTTCCGCGAACAGCTCGAACAGCGACGCATCGAACGTACGGCACCCCTCGCCCGTCGATTGCTCCATCGCGTCTTTGAGCGCCGAGGTATCGCCGTTCTTGATGAGCTGCTTCACGCGTGGCGTATCGATCATGATCTCGAGCGCGGCGGCGCGTTTGCCGTCGACCGTCGGTACCAGCCGCTGCGACACGACCGCGCGCAGGTTCAGCGACAGGTGCGATCGAATCTCGTGATGCCGATCGGTCGGAAAGAAATTGAGCACGCGCTCGACGGCTTGATCGGCGTTGTTCGCGTGGAGCGTCGAGATGCAGAGGTGCCCCGTCTCGGCCAGCTCGAGCGCCGCTTCCATCGTTCGCACGTCGCGGATCTCGCCGATGAGCACGACGTCCGGCGCTTGCCGGAGCGCGTTCTTCAGCGCGGCCTCGACCGACATCGTATCGACCCCCATCTCGCGCTGCGTGACGACGCAGCTCTTGTGCGGATGAATGAACTCGATCGGATCCTCGATCGTCAGGATGTGGCCCGTCTCGGCGGTGTTCCGGTGATCGATCATCCCCGCCAGCGCCGTCGACTTTCCGCTCCCCGTTCCGCCGACGACGAGCACGAGCCCGCGCCGACTGAGCGAGATGTCCTTCATCACTTGCGGATAGCCCATCTCGTCGAGCGTCTTGATGCGCGTCCGCACCAGGCGAATGACCATCCCCTTCTCGCCGCGCTGCCGGAACACGTTCACGCGGTAGCGCCCGTCGCCGCGTGCGGCCGCGAAGTTGAGCTCACTCGTCAGGTCGAACTGAATCTTCTGCGTGTCGGTCAGCGCCTCTTCGAACATCGAGTTGATCTGCTCGGTCGTGACCGGCTTCTTCCCCTTGAGGCCGATCCCCGCGGCTCGGAAGACCGGCGGGCAGCCCACCGTGAGGTAGAGATCCGATGCGTCGATCTTGAGCATGTGATCCATGAAGCGATCGAGCGCGCTCGCCGGCGGATACGCCTGCGAGTAGACGCCGCTCGCCGGCTGGGCGCCGTCGTCGCTCGACTCCTCTTCGCGAGGGACGATGTTCCGGGCCACGTTCGACAAGGAGCGGATCATTGGATTGCCTTCTCCATGGTCATCAGCAGCTCGCTGCTCGGCATGCGCTCGCGCGCCTCGGTGATCGAGACGATGTTTCGCGTGACGAGATCGGCCAGCGCCGCTTCGGCCGTCTGCATTCCGTACTTCGCGCCCACCTGAAGGAGCGACGCGATCTGGTTCGTCTTCCCTTCGCGAATCAGGTTCCGGACAGCCGGCGTGCCGCAGAGGATCTCGAGCGATGCGGCGCGCTTTCCGGCGATCGTCTTCACCAGCATCTGCGACACGACGCCGACGATCGACTCCGAGAACATCGAGCGAATCTGCCCCTGCTGCGCCGGCGGGAAGACATCCATGATCCGGTCGACCGTCTTGGCCGTGCTCGACGTGTGGAGCGTGCCGAACACCAGGTGGCCTGTCTCCGCCGCGGTGAGCGCGAGGGCGATGGTCTCCATGTCGCGCAGCTCGCCGACCAGGATCACGTCCGGATCCTCGCGAAGCGCGCTGCGGAGCGCCGCCTGGAACGAGTGAGTCTGCGAGCCCACCTCGCGCTGGTTGACGAGCGCGCGCTTCGACTTGTGAACGAACTCGATGGGGTCCTCGAGCGTGAGGATGTGACCGGCCATCGTGGCGTTGATGTGATCGATCATCGCCGCCAGCGTCGTCGACTTGCCGCTGCCCGTCGGCCCCGTCACGAGCACGAGGCCCTTCTCCTGCGTGCAGAAGTTCCGGACCGCGTCCGGGAGGCCCAGGTCGACGAGGTTCGGGATCGTGCTGGTGATGGCGCGAAAGACCGCCCCTTCGCCGCGACTATGGACGAACGCGTTGACGCGGAAGCGGGTCGAATCGTCGAGGCGGTACGCGAAGTCGCACTCCAGGTGCTCCTGGAACGCCTTGCGGTGACCATCGCTCATCACGTCGAAGATGATCCGATGTGCGTCTTCCGGCGTGAGCGCGGGCGCGTCGATCCAGCGCAAATCGCCGTGGATCCGCATGCCGGGCCGCTCGCCCGCCGAGATGTGAAGGTCGGACGCGCCCTGATCGAGCGCGAAACGGAGAAGACGAGAGGCGTCCATCCCTCGCAAGAACGGACGGGCGCGTGCCGACTTGAGGGCGCGCGGTCTCGTCTTCAGCGATCTGAGGCGGGAGCCGCGCTCAGCTGAGCTGCCGGATCATCGTCTCCGCGTCGCTCACATCGAACTTCCCGGGGGCTTCGACGTTGAGCTGCTTCACGGTGCCGTTGTCGATGAGCATCGAGAATCGCTGCATGCGGTGCCCGAGCCCCGCCTTGCTGAGGTCGACCTCGAGGCCGAGCTTGCGCGTGAGCTCGCCGTTGCCGTCCCCGAGCATGCGCACCTTGCCGATCGCGCCCTGATCTTTCCCCCACGCGGCCATCACGAAGCCGTCGTTGAGCGACACGCACCACACTTCGTCCACCTTCTTCGCCTTGAGGTCCGCGAGGTGCTTCACGTAGCCCGGGACGTGCTTGGCCGAGCAGGTCGGCGTGTAGGCGCCGGGAAGCCCGAAGAGCACGATGCGCTTGCCCGAGGTCGCTTCGGCGACCGAGACGTTCTGCGGCGCGATGGGACACGCCTCGCCGAACTCGGTCGACTCGGTCAGCGTGGCGTCAGGAATGCGGTCACCGATCTTGATCATGGCGTGGCTCCTTGGAGGGCGGGCGGGTTCGGGGAGCCTATAGCGCAACACCTTGGCGAGCGCGATCGTGCGACTTACCTTTCAGGAATGAAGACGCGATCGACGATGGCGCGTTGGATGATCGGTTCAGCTTGCGTGGTCTTCGTCGCGTGCAGCGCGGCCGACCACTCCGTGACTCTCTATGAGGGGGCCGATCGCCCGGGCGGCGAAGAGATCGAGGGCCCTGCGCCGCCCGGTGATTACAGGTTCGGGCCCACCGAGGGCGTCACCGCCGCGAAGCGCGTCACCGACACGAATGGCGACAAGCGCGCCGATCGCATCGAGTACTTCTCGAACGGCGCCGTCGTCGGCGCTGCGGAAGACACGAACTACGACGGCAAGATCGACGTCTACAAGAAGGTCTCGCACGGCGTGGTGGTCGAAGAGGTCCGCGATCGGAACTTCGACGGCATCCTCGACGTGCGCACGCGCGACACCAACGGCGACGGCAAGCTCGATCTCACCGAACCGCTCACCCCCTAGAAATGGAACTGCATGAAACGCATCCTCGTCTGCCTCGACCCTTCGCCGCGCGCGGCTCACGTTCTCGAACGCTCGCTCGCGGTCGCGACTGCGTCGGGGGCGAAGGTGATCCTCTTTCGGGTAGTCGGCTTGCCGCATGACGCGCACGTGCCGCCCGAGGCGCTGGCGATGTCGCCGGCGGAGCTGGTGGAGCTGTGGCGTCGAAACGCGGAGCGCGATCTCGAAGGGGTGCGCGGCTCACTCCCGCCGGCGGCCGTCGAATCGATCGTCGTGAAGGTGGGCTCGCCCTGGCAGACGATCTGCAGCGCGGCGAAGGAGCTCGAGGTCGATCTCATCGCCATCGGCTCGCACGGGTATTCGCCGATCGATCACGTGCTGGGGACGACGGCCGCGAAGGTCGTGAACCACGCCGATCGATCGGTGCTCGTCGTTCGCTGATCGCGCCGAGACTTCAGACCTCGAACACGCGCCGCAGTCGCGCGATCGCAGCCGGAAGCCCGCGCACGCGGAGACGCGCGCCGCTCTCGTCGTAGTCCTCGGCGATGACGCGCGCGTTCTCGTGCACCTCGCCGATCAATCCCTGGCGCGTGTACGGAACGACCAGATCCTCTTCGACCATCTTGGCTTCGAAGAAGGCCAAGATCGTCTGCCGGAGCTTCGCCACGTCGGCCGGATCGTGCGCCGACAGGACGATCGCGTTCTCTCCGCGGTGCTTTCGCACGAGCGCCGTTCGAGCGGCCTCGTCGAGGCGATCGGCCTTGTTCAAGAGGAGCATGCTGGGCACGACGTGGGCGCCGATTTCGCGCAGCACCTCGTGCGTCACGTCGAGCTGCGCTTCGTGCGTGGGGTCGGCGGCGTCGACCACGTAGAGGAGGAGCGACGCTTCGAGCGCTTCGGCCAGCGTCGATCGAAACGACGCCACCAGATCGTGCGGCAGCTTCTTGATGAACCCCACCGTGTCGGAGACGAGCACGCGCGGCTTCGTCTCGGGTTGCAGCGCGCGAACGGTGGTGTCGAGCGTGGCGAACAGCTTGTCCTCGACCAGCACCTGGCTGCCGGTGAGCGCGCGCATCAACGACGACTTGCCGGCGTTGGTGTAGCCGACGAGCGCGACGCGAAGCTGATCGTTCCGCGCGCTCCGCCGGTTGTCTTGCTCCTTCTGGATCGCGGCAAGCTGCTCTTTCAGCTCGGCGATGCGATCGCGCACCTTCCGGCGATCGAGCTCGATCGCCGCTTCGCCCGCTCCGCGCCCGGCCTGCCGTTCCTTGCCGCCGCTCGACTCGCGCATTCGCGGCGCGACGTAGTTGAGCCGCGCGATTTCTACCTGGAGCCGCGCCTCTCGGCTCCGCGCGTGACGATGGAAGATGTCGACGATGACCCCCGTGCGATCGAGCACCTCGGCGCCGGTGGCGCGTTCGAGGTTCCGCATCTGGCTGGGCGTGATCTCGTGATCGACCACGACGACGCTCGCCTTGCCGCTCGCGCCGCCGCGCTCCTCGGCGTCGCTCGCTCCGTCTTGCTCGTCTTCGTCGTCGTCGGGCGCGCCGCTCTTCGCTCGCTCTTCGGCCGCCCACTTCGCGCGCGCCTTCGTCTTCACCTCGGGCGCGCCGGTGGGAACGATGCCCTTGCCGCCCGTGAGATCCGCCAGCTCGCGCAGCTTCCCTTCGCCGAGCACCGCGCCCGGAGCGAGCGCATCGCGCTTCTGCCTCACGGTCGCGACGACGTCGAAGCCGAGTGTGTGCACGAGCCGCCCCAGCTCTGCCAGGTCGGCCTCCTGATCGTCGTCGCTCACTCCCGGGAGTTGAACCGCGACCAAAACGGCCGTTTTTCGCGGCTCCTGCGCCCCGTGCGTGCTCGAAGACATCCGCGCTGCTGGTAGCACGCGCGCGCGCTTCGTGCGCCCTCCCGGGGGGGGGCGGTGGGGCGATCGCGACTCATTCGCCCGAACGTGGGCATGGAATCGCGGTCAGCCTTGCTCTCACCGGGTACTCAGCTACGGTGTGCCTCGCTCACGGTTACCTGGAACACGAAGACGTCTCTCTCGATTCTCGGGAACGACCCTCCGCTGCGAATGGCACCACTGGGCGCGGAACTCTCCGCGGCCCTTCCCTCCGACCCTCTGACGGCTCACCGGATGGCAGGTTTTTCGTTACTCCCGAGCTGTCGTTACGAAATCGAGAACAAATCATGGGTAATCGTCTCTACGTCGGCAATCTCTCGTTCCAGGCCAACAGCGACTCCGTCCGCGCGGCTTTCACCGCGTTCGGCGAGGTCACGGACGTCCACGTCGTCAGCGATCGTGAGACCGGCCAATCGCGTGGCTTCGGCTTCGTGACGATGGGCT
>PLXW01000124.1:15419-15729 GCA_003151595.1 Myxococcales bacterium | reverse complement strand
TCTACATCGGCACGCAGGGGATTCTTCAGGGCACGTTCGAGACGTTCGTCGCCGCGAGGCGCGCGCATGCGGCGCGAACGAAGCGCGAGGGCGCCAAGTGGGTACTCACCGCGGGCCTCGGCGGAATGGGGGGCGCGCAGCCGCNNGATCTCGACGCGGCGCTCGCGCGAATTGAACGCGCGGGCAAGGAAGGGAAGCCCGTGAGCGTGGGCCTCTGCGGCAACGCGGCGGAGATCTACCCCGAGCTGGTGAAGCGCGGCGTCGTCCCCGATCTCGTCACCGAGCAGACGAGCGCGCACGACCCGCTCAA
>PLXW01000124.1:0-15375 GCA_003151595.1 Myxococcales bacterium | reverse complement strand
CGCTGGGTCGCGCTCTCGGGCGATCCGGCGGACATCGCGGCGACCGATGAAGCCGTGCTCAACGCCATCCCGCACGACGCCGATCTGCGGCGCTGGATCGAGCTCGCGCAGCAGCGCGTGAAGTTCCAGGGGCTACCGGCGCGTATCTGCTGGGTCGGCTACGGCGACCGCGCGAAGGTCGGGCTCGCGTTCAACGAGCTGGTGCGCACCGGGAAGGTGAAGGCGCCAATCGTCATAGGACGCGACCACCTCGACTGCGGGAGCGTGGCCTCGCCGAACCGCGAGACCGAAGGGATGAAGGACGGCTCGGACGCCATCGCCGACTGGGCGATCTTGAACGCGCTGGTGAACACGGCGGCGGGCGCGAGCTGGGTGAGCTTCCATCACGGCGGCGGCGTCGGGATGGGCATGAGCCTGCACGCCGGGATGGTCGTCGTCGCCGACGGAACGAAGGAAGCGGCCGCGCGCCTCGAGCGCGTGCTGACGAGCGATCCGGGGATGGGGGTCATTCGCCACGCGGACGCGGGGTACGAAGAGGCCATCGCCTGCGCGCAGGCGAAGCACGTTCACGTGCCTCACCTCGTGAAGTGATCCTCAGTAATGGCTCAGCGCGATCCGTCGGCCGTCGGGGTCGCGGAAGTAGATCGTGAACGCCGTCTCTTCCTCGATGGCGACGTTCCCCGCGGCCAGCGTGCGCCGCCAGCGATCCGCGTCCGCCTCTTCGATCCCGAACGCCACGAGCTCGCGCGTGCCGCCCAGCATGCACACCTCGTCACCGGTGATCTGCTCGAGCATGAGGATCGTTCCGCTGGCGCGCAGCCACACGCTCCGCGACTCGTCGCGTCGCGTGATCGTGAGACCGAGCAGGTCCGTGTAGAAACGTTCGAGCCGCTCGAGGTCGCGCGTTCGAAAGGCTAGGTGGTGGACGCGCATGCGCTCATGCTAAGGGCGAAACGCATGAACGCATCGCGCGATCCGAAGCACGTCGTCGTCGCCACGCATGGTCACTGCTTCGATGGGATGTGCTCGGCCGTGATGTTCACGCGCCTGCTCACGCACCTCGAAAAGAAGAACCTGCGGTTCACGTACACCGGTTGCGGGTACGGGCCGGGGCAGAACGGGGTCGATCCGAAGGTGCTCGCGGGCGAAGAGAACGCCATCCTCGACTTCCGCTTCTCGGGCGCGAACGCCCTCACGTGGTACTTCGATCACCACGTCAGCGCGTTTCCCGGGACCGACGACCGCAGCACGTACGAGACGCGCGCGAAGGCGACGCCGCGTCACTTCTTTCACGACGGCACGTACGGCTCGTGCACCAAGCTCATCGCCGACGTCGGCGCGCGCGACTTCGGTCTCGACGTCTCCGAGTCCGCGAAGCTCGTGGCCTGGGCCGACATGATCGACTCGGCGGCGTTCCCGGACGCGGCGTTCGCCGTCGAGCGAACCGATCCGGTGCTTCAGCTGATGACCGTGGTCGAGCACCTCGGCGACGACGCCTTCCTCACGCGCATGGTGCCGCGGCTCCTCACCGAGTCGATCGAGGACGTGGCGCGTAGCGCGGACGTGCAGGCGCTCTACGCGCCGCTGGGCGCCGAGCACCTGAAGTTCATCGAGATGGTGCGGGCCGCGGGGAAAGAGAAGGACGGCGTCGTGCTGGTCGATCTCACCGATCGCCTGCTCGACGTCGCCGGCAAGTTCGTCACCTACGCGCTCTACCCCGACAGCGCGTACTCGGTGATCGTCAGCCGCTCGAAGTCGAAGTGCAAGATCTCGATCGGGTACAACCCATGGGCGAAGAAGGCGCGCACGCACGACATCGCGTCGATCTGCGAGCGCTGGGGCGGCGGCGGGCACCCGGTCGTCGGCGCGATCTCGCTGCCGGCGGATCAGGCGGCGAAGGCGCAGGAGATCGCGCGCACGATCGTGGACGAGCTCGGGAAGTGACGAGCGGCGTCGGCGTCTTCGCCGGCGGGCAGCGCGGGCGCGCGTGCGCCGTCGTCGGGCATCGCGGCGGGCGAGGGGCCTCGTGGCCCACCGAGAACACGATGGAGGCGTTCGCGCGCGCACACGCCGAAGGGGCCGACGCGATCGAGCTCGACGTGCGCGCGTGCATCGGCGGTCACGTCGTGGTGATGCACGATCCCGACCTGGCGCGCGTGACCGAGGGGAACGACCGGCGCGACGTGGCGCGGCTGACGCGAGGGCTGCTGGCACGCGTGACGCTGGCGAAGGGGGGCGAGCACGTGCCCATGCTCGACGACGTCCTCGACTGGGCGCGCTCGCGCCTCGCGGTGAACGTGGAGGCGAAGCACGACGTGCCCGATCGCGTGGCCCTCGCGCGGAGCCTGGCGCGCACGCTCGCGCGGCACCCCGAGGTCGAGGTGCTGGTGTCGTCGTTCGACCCGGCGCTCCTGGCGATGATCGCGCTCGTCGCGCCGCGCGTCCCTCGCGCGTGGCTCACGCACGAAGCGCAAGCCGCGTGGGAGTCGGCGTGGTCGCGCCTCGCGCGCCGCGCGCCGATCGCCGCGATTCACCTGGAGCGCACGCAGGTCTCGCTCCGCGCCGTGGCCGCGTTTCACGGCGCGAACCAGCGCGTCGGCGCGTGGACCGTGAACGACCCGAGCGAAGCGCGCGACCTCGCCGCGCTCGGCGTCGATTGGATCGTGACCGACGCGCCGAAAGAGATCCGCGAGGCTATTCGCAGGTGACCGGGACGATGGGCATCGCCTGCGGCGGCGGCTGCACGAACGTGCCGTCGGGTAGCGGTGGGTTCCACGCCACGTCTTCGTAGCGAAAGAGAACGTCGGCGTCTTCGTCGGGGACCGACACATGGATGCGCCGCGGGATCTCCGCGTTGCACGCGATGCCGGCGGGGAGGTCGGGGTCGATGTGCTCGGGATCGACGCGCGGCGGCGCGGTCTGCGTCGGTCGATGTTCGGTGAGCTCGGCGTGGTAGACGACGCCGCCGTACTGCGAGACCTGCACGTCGAGCAGGCGCATCCGCTGCTCGCTCCACGGCTTACCGAAGTCGTCGGGGTGCGGCGCGAGGTGAATCTCTTCGCGTGCGTCGCGCGTGCTGCCGATCGAGACGACGTAGTACCCGCGCCCGCTCCAGGCGATCGTCGGCTCACCGACGCGCTTCAACACCGGCGATTGCCCGCGCAACAGATCGACCAGCACGTGCGCCGGCATCGGCACCGTCGTGAGCCGCGCCAGGTTGCAGGCGCTCGCCGGGCCGACGTAGAAGCGCTTGTCGCGCAGATCGGCCAGCGCGAACTGCGAGCCGTCGCTGGTGAGCGTCGCCAGCGTCACGCCGAACGGGCTCACGATGTCCATGCGAAGGCTCGCCGGCGTCGCGGCGAACATCAGCAGGTCGCCGCGAACGCGCCCCTGCTTTCCGAAGTGATCGATCTTCGCGCTCGCCTGCAGCGCCGTCCCGCATTTGCCGGTGTCGCGTAGGCGATCGAGCGCCGCGGTGGCCGTCGGCATCTGCGACGCCGGAGGACTCGCGAAGCAACCGCAGAGCGACGCCGCTGCCGCGACGACCGACGCGAACGCGCGCGCGCGGACGGCGATCATTTCTTCGGTGGCGGGCGATTCGTGAGGATCGGATCCTTCGGCGTCAGCAGCTTCGCGCCGGGGACCTTCTGCCACGGAATCTGCGGCACTTCGTTCGTGTACAGCTCCGTGAACCCGCACTGCATGCACAGGTACGCCTGAAGCTTGCCGACCTCGATGTCGTCGCGCCAATCGAACTGAACGACGTGCGCGGAGAGCGGACGAATCTTGTCGTCGTCGTCGCGGTCGGCGATCTGCGGGAGGAAGAGCACCTCTTGGTGCTTGCACTTCGGGCAAGTGTGGGTCGTGCGCATGAGGGCGCTACTTTATCACGCGCGCGACGATCGACGAGCGAGCGCAGCGTCGATGATCGCGCAGGCGCCGATCGAGACACCGAGTCCCGCGGCGTCGGACGGCGCGACCCAGCGCGCGTCGTCGGCGTCGTCGCCGGCGTGGAGCGGGGCGTCGTCGTCGAGCGGGACGCAGAGGTGCTCGTGGATGGCGTACGAGTAGCCGTCGCCGTCGACTGGCACGACCTCGAGCGCTTCGACGACGCGCACCCGGAGCGCGGTCTCTTCGCGGACTTCGCGCACGCACGCTTCGGCCGGCGTCTCGCCGGGATCGATCTTGCCGCCGGGGAGCGACCACGCGCCTTTCGCTGGCGCTCGCCCGCGGCGCACGAGGAGGACGCGCCCGTCGGCGCGCACGACCACCGCGCCGGCGGCGTCGATTCGAGGCAAGTCAGCCATTCGGACGAGGATACCGCGCGCGGGCGTGGCTCACTCCGCTGCGTGGCGCACGTGGCGCGGACGGGCGGCTCGTGCGACGCTGCGCGCTTCGCGATGCAACGTTCCCTCGAAGTCGCGCTCGCCCGGGCGCTCGAAGAGGACTGGCGCACGTCGATCGTCGGGGTCGCGCGGGCGCGCGGGTGGCCCACGCTCGACGAGCCGGCCAGGCTCGGGTCGCTCGTTCGCGCGTTGTCGGAGGCGTACAACGCGACGGCCGGGATGCGCGCGACCGGGCGCGCCGTGGCGTCGTCGGGTCCGTCGATCGCCGCGCGCCTCGGGTTCTCGTTCGCGCGCGACGTGCCGAAGGCCGCCGCCGCGGTGCGCGAGCTGGTGGCCGCGGGAGAGATCGGACAGCGCGGACAGCTGCGCGTCCTCGACGTGGGCGCCGGGCTCGGCGCCACGACGTGGGGCGTGGCGCGCGCGCTCGCCGCCGCCGGGAAGACGTGCGCGATCGAGGCGACGTGGTCCGACGAGGATCAACTGGCGCTCGACGTGGCGACGGACCTCGCCAAGGCGCGCCACCATCGGCAAGGGGACGTGACGCTCGCCATCCGAACGGATCGAAAGCGCGCCTCGAGCGACCCGGCCGGCAAGGTGGGCGCGGGGCCGGCGTGGGACCTCGTGCTCCTGGGGCAAGTGCTGAGCGAGCTCGATCCCGATCTCGACGCGGTCGAGCGCACGCGCAAGCACGCCGAGCTCGTGGCGGGCCTGGTCGGCAAGCTCGCGCCGGGCGGCGCGCTCGTGATCGTGGAGCCGGCGTTGCGCGATCGGACGCGGCACCTGCACGCCGTGCGCGACGCCGTCCTCGCCGTGCGCGCCGCCAGCGTCTTCGCGCCGTGCCTCCACGCCGCGCCTTGTCCCGCGCTTCGAGCGCCCGGCGACTGGTGCCACGAAGACGTCGCCGTCGATCTCCCGCCGTGGCTCGAGCCGGTCGCGCGGGCCGCGGGGCTGCGATGGCAGGGGATCACGTTCAGCTACCTCGTGCTCCGTCGCGAGGGGGAGCGAACGATGGCCCAGGCGCTCGCGGCGCCCCGCGGCCTTCGCGGGCGCATCATCTCCGACGCGCTGGTCAGCAAAGGGAAGCGCGAGCACTTCGTCTGCGTGGAAGGGGAAGACGGCGTCGCCGACCGCACGCGCGTCTCGCGGCTCGACCGCGACGCGAGCGAATCGAACGGTGCGTGGGACTCTCTCTCGCGCGGCGACGTCGTGGCCTTCGACCCCCCGCCCGACGCCAAGAATCGAATCGGCCGGGACGGCCGGGTAATTCCGCTCGCGCCGGTCCCGCTTGCTCTTGACCGGACACCGACGGACGGATAGCTCGTCTGTCTCAAATGCGAGGCCTGTACGCGATCGCCGACGTGGCCACGCTCACCGCGCGCGGGGTCGATGTCATCGCCTTCGTCCGCGCCGTGCTCGCCGCGCATCCGTGCGCCATGCAGCTGCGGGCCAAAGACCTCCCGGCGCGCGAGATCCTCGCGCTCCTGCGCGCCATGCGCTCCATGTGCGAGAACGCCCGCGTGCCGCTCGTGGCCAACGATCGGGTCGACGTCGCGGCGCTCGCGGGGTGCGACTACGTGCACATCGGCCAGGACGACGTCCCGTACGAAGTGGTCCACCGCATCGCGCCGACCATCCGCGTCGGCGTGTCCACGCACGACCTCGATCAGCTCGTGCGCGCGCTCGCGTACAAGCCGGCGTACGTTGCGTACGGTCCGGTGTTCGAGACGCGCTCGAAGGCTACGCCCGATCCGGTCGTGGGGCTCGCGGGGTTGCGCGCGGCGCACGCCATCGCGCGCGACGCGGGCATCCCGCTCGTCGCGATCGGCGGGGTCACGCTCGACCGCGCCTTCGACGTCGCGTCGTGCGCCGACGCGGGCGCCGTGATCGCCGCTCTTCTCCCGAGCGGTGGTGCGGTCGATCTCGCGGAGGTCACGTCGCGCGCGTGTCGTCTCCATGCCGCGCTCTCTGGAGGCGTCGAGCTGGCAGAGGCCACGGGATGACGGCGCGCCCCCGCGCCGTCGATTGGAGTCTCTTTCCGTGCGCCCTGGGTGACGTCGTCGTGCGCGCGAGCGACGGCGCCGAGGTGTGGCTCGCCGGCGCGCTGGTCCTTCGAGAGGACGCGCCGGCCGCGGTCGTGTTCATCGCGCCGGACGCCTCGTTCGACCGCGCTGTGTTCGCGCGACCACGACCGAGCGACGGCATCGTGTGGCTCGCGCCAATCGCCAACGACGCGATCCTCGTCGGCGGCGAACCGCCGAGCGCCATCGAGCTCGAGGGGGTGCGCTTCGATCGGGTGCGCCGCCTCCCGCTTCACGTCGAGCGCGTGGGCGAAGGCGCGCCTGACGTGGGGCCCAGCGCCATCCTCGGCGAGTACACGTCTCCCGAAGGCGAGGTCGTCATCGTCCTCGTCGCCGCTGGCGTGCGCGCGTGGCGCGGCAAGAGGCTCGCCGCCGGCGAGTTCGAGGTGTGGGGCGGGGGAGCGCCTTCGCTGTAGCGGAGCCGCCGACCGCGTGACCTACGCGCTGCGCATCCGCACGAGCAGCGACTCCACGACGAGCTGCGCCGACGCGTTCCCATCGAGCTGCCGCATCGCCATGAGCGCGAGCTGAACCCGCGCGGCCGCCGCGTCCGCGTCACGGCTCGCCGACGACGCGTTCGCGCACGCGATCGACGCCAGCGCCGACGCCAGCGCCGCCAGCTTCGTCCCCAGCTCGCCTTTGTCTTTCTTCGCGTCCTCCGCCAGATCGAGCGCCGGACCCAGCGTCGCGGCGTCGATGGCCTCGATGGCCCGCTTCACGAACGCCGCGCGGCCAGCCGACGCGTCGTCATCGGCCAGCCCCAGCGCCGACTGCATGCTCCCGCCCGAGAGCCGCGCGATCTCGTCGGCGCGAAAGGCGTCGGTCCCGCGCGCGACGAGCAGCTTGGTCACGACGGCGTGCGGCAGCGCGGCGAACCGGATGCGCTGCGTCCGCGATCGAATCGTGGAGAGGAGCGCGTCGGGCTGCGACGAGAGGAGAATGAAGTGCGTCTTGTCGTTGGGCTCTTCGAGCGTCTTCAGGAGCGCGTTCGCCGCCGACGTGGAGAGCTCCTCCGCGCGCCGCACGATGAACACCTTCGCGCGACCTTCGTGCGGCGCGAACGCCGCGCGCGCCAGGACGAGCGTGCGCACCTGATCGATGCTGATGTCCTGCGTCTCCTGCGTGCGCCTGCCGATCGCCGCGGGGTCGTAGAGGCCGCGCTCGATCACGATGACGTCGGGGTGCACCGGCCTCCGGGTGTCTTCGCGCGGCACGGCCCGCACGCACGCGCGGCACGTCCCGCAGGCGTCGGACTTCGGAAGATCGACGCCGCGATGCTCACACACGAGCGCCTGCGCCAGCCCGAACGCCGCCAGGCCTTTCCCGACCCCCTCGGGCCCGTCGAACAGGTAGGCGTGATGAACGCGGTCGTTCTCGAGCGCGCGGCGGAGCGTGGCCACGGCGATCTCTTGCGCGAGCACGCTGGACAGGAGCGAAGACGTCACGGGGCGATTCGTAGCCGGCCGAGCCGCGCGCCCGCAAGCCTCGCCGTGGTTTTCGTCGGACGGCGTGCCCACGCGGCGCGTGCCTCGGTCTACACTCGCTTTGATGTCGGAAGCGCACGCGCCGCGGGTCTCGGGAAAGACGCGGAAGAAGATCGATTGGCTCCTGCGGCGCGCCGAGGGGGCGCTCTTGCCGCGCGCCGTGCAGGACGCCGAGGGGGCGCACCTCGAGTCGATCGGCGCGCGCGCCAAGCTCATCGACGCCGCCGCCGACGTCGCGCGCACGGGCCACGCGACCCGCCTCCAGCAGCTGACCCTCGCCCTCGACGCCGGCGATCCGGCGGTCGCGCGGGCGTACGTCGATCAGCACGGCGTCGCCGGCGTCCGGAAGTTCCACGCCGGCGAGCGCACGCGGATCTACGCGCTCGAAGTGGAGACGTTCCCGCGTCACATCAACAACGTCTACCTCGTGCTCGAGCCCGGCTCGTCGATCATGATCGACTGCGGCTCGGGGATGGAAAGCTCCACGCGCGACCTCGCGCTCGGCTTCGCGATCGTGCGGAGCGCGTTCGGCGAAGACGTTCGCTACGAGCAGCTCGATTGGTGCGTCATCACGCACGCGCACATGGATCACTTCGGCGGCGCGAATCTCTTGCGGCAAAAGTCGCGCGCGCGCCTCGCCGTGCACGAGCTCGATGCGCGCGTCCTCTCGTGCTTCGACGAGCGGCTCGTCGTCGCCTCGAAGGACCTCGACGTGTACTGGCGGCGCGCCGGGGTCGCCGACGACGCGCGCGCCCGGATGGTCGACGCCTACGTCTCGGCGAAGCGCTTCTTCCAGTCGGTCGACGTCGATCGCGCGCTCCGCGACGGCGACGCGATCGGCCCCGGCTACCGCGTGCACCACACGCCCGGTCATTGCCCCGGGCAGATCTGCCTGCAGACGCACGACGCGCTCTTCACGAGCGATCACGTCCTGGCGCGCACGACGCCGCACCAGTTCCCGCAGGCGATCACCGCGTTCGGCGGCCTCGAGCACTACTTCCATTCACTGGCGAAGGTGCGGCGCCTCGAAGGGATCAACCTGGCGCTCGCCGGCCACGAAGAGCCGATGTGGGATCTCCGCGCGCGCATCGACGCCATCGCCGCCTTCCACCGCGATCGTCTGGCGAAGGTGCTCGCCCTCTGCAAGTCGCCGATGACGGTGCTCGGCGTCGCCGAGGCGCTGTTCGGCGACGTCGTCACGTTCGGCGACCAGGGCTTCGGCTACGGGACGCTCCTCGCCATCGACGAAGCGGGGGCGCACGTCGAGTACCTGCATCAGCTGGGGAAGCTCCGGATCGCGAACCTGGACGAGGTCGAGCGGGAACGCGATCCGATCATTCGCTACGTCGCGCGCAGCTAGTTTTTCTCGTCTTCCTCTTCCATCTTTGCCAGCTCGGCGTCGACGTCGGCGTCGCTCGCGCGTCCGGCCGCCGCGGCACGCTCGCGCGCGAACATGCGGTTGAGCGTACGGCGATCGATGCCCAGCACTTCGGCCGCGCGCGTCTTGTTGCCACCCGTGCGCGCCAGCACGCGGTCGATGTAGCGGCGCTCGAGGACGGCGAGCGTGGGCCAGTCGTCGGCCAGTGAGCCGGTGCCGCTCGCGGCGGCCGTCGAGAAGGCGCGCGTCACTTCCTGCGGAAGATCGGCCGCGGTGACCACCCCTTCGCGGGCCAGGAGCATCGCCCGCTCGACGATGTGCGAGAGCTCGCGCACGTTCCCGGGGAAATCGTAAGCCGCGAGCCCCTCGAGGACGTCGGACGACACGCGCGGCACCGGCCGCCCGAGGCGCGTCGCGTGGCGCGAGAGGAAGTGCTTCACGAGGATGGCGATGTCTCCCTTTCGCTCGCGGAGCGGCGGCACGCGGACCGTCACGACCTGCAGGCGGAAGAAGAGGTCTTCGCGGAAGCGCCCGGCGGCGAGCTCGATCTTCAGATCGCGGTTCGTCGCGGCGACGACGCGGACGTCGACCTTGATCGTGTCGCTCGCCCCCACGCGCCGGATCTCTCCCTCCTGGAGCACGCGAAGGAGCTGCACCTGCATCTTGGGCGAGATCTCTCCGATCTCGTCGAGGAACAGCGTCCCTCCGTTGGCCTCTTCGAACAGGCCCCGCTTCACGCCGACCGCGCCGGTGAAGGCGCCGCGCTCGTGGCCGAACAGCTCGCTCTCCAGGATCGACTCCGGGAGCGCCGCGCAGTTCACCGCCACGAACGGCTTGTTCGCGCGCGGGCTCTTGGCGTGAATCGCGCGCGCCACGAGCTCCTTGCCCGTGCCGCTCTCGCCGACGATGAGCACCGTCGCCGTGGTAGGCGCGACCTGCGCGACCGTCTTGTACACGCCGATCATCGCCGCCGCCGTGCCGACGATCGTGGCGTCCATCGCCCGCTGCGCCTGGGGATCCACGGACTCGATCGCCAACCCTGCGATGCGGTGCCGGGCGATCGCCTCGGCCACCATTCGCTTCAACTCGTTCGGCTCGATGGGCTTGGCCAGGTACTCGTACGCGCCGGCGCCGACCGCGTTCATCGCCCCTTCGATGTCGGCGTACGCCGTCATCAGGATCACCGGCAGGCTCTCGGCGCTCGCGCGCACGCGCTTCAGCACGTCGTGGCCGCTGGTGCCGCCCGCCAGGTGGATGTCCGAGAGGACCACGTCGTACTTCGCCAGCTTCGCCGCCGTCGGCAGCGCATCGGCCCGGTCGAGCATGTCGACCCGGTACCCCTCGTTCCGGAGCACCCGCGCGAGCAGCGCCGCGAGGGTCTCGTCGTCTTCGAGGAGCAGCACCTGCCCGCGCTCGACCACCGCGTTCGCGTTGTCTCGTTCCGTCATCGACCGGCTCCTCGTGCCCCCAATGGAGGTCCCATGTTGCGACATCGTGCCCCGCTCTCTGTGTTGCTGGTGCGGCTATTTGTTCGAAAAGGCCTCTTTGGTGCTGCTTGGCGAGGCTCATGGTCCGCCTTCGCAAGGTGTGGACCAGCGGCGTGTCGTCACGGCATGCTGCGCGGCGCCGATGGCTTCCGTTGATCCGATGCGCGTCCTCGAGCACGTTCACGGACACGTCGGTTGGCTCTCGGCGGTGGCCTTGCTCCACCCCGCGCTCCTCCTTCGGAACCCGCGCCGGCGGGCCCACTTGGCGGTGGCGTTCGCGGCCGGGCTCGTGACGCTGACCGGAGCGATGGGGGTGTCCTTGTATGGGCCGTACCGAGACCGCCTGAAGCAGGGGTTGTTCATCGCCTCGCCGGGCGTCGGGTACCTGTTCGAGCGAAAGGAGCACCTCGCCTTCGGCGCGATCCTCCTGGCGTGGGCTGGCGCGGTCGCGTACTTCGCAGCCGAGCGCTCCGGCGAGTCGCTTCGTGTGCCGCTCCGTCGGTTCGCGTTTCGCGCGTTCGCCTTCGCGTGTGCGCTGGCGACGTGCACTGCCGTACTCGGCGTCGCCGTGGCCGTCGTGCGAACGT
The DNA here is from genome assembly GCA_003151595.1 of Myxococcales bacterium. The sequence continues at coordinate 4,015 of PLXW01000124.1, read as the reverse complement.
TCTGAACGGGGTAGCCTCGACCACGCGATGCTCGATCGCCGAATCCGCGTCGCGTGGCCGAGCGAGGGGGGCCTGCTCGTCGCGATCGAGCCGACGACCGACGAGGTGCGCGCGGCCTCGAGCGAGCTCGCGCGCGCCTACAACGAGCCGCACAACCGGGCGATGATCGCGAACACGACCGACTTCACGCCGGGCGACGTCGTCGAGCACTTCGCCGCGATGCGCGCTGAAGGTGCGCGGCCGTTCCTCCTCCAGCGCGACGGCGTGCTCCTGGGCGACGCCGACCTGCGGCACATCGAACGCGGACACGCCGAGCTCGCGCTCTTGATCGCGTCGCGCGCGTCGCAAGGGAAGGGGCTCGGGACGCGCTTCGCCCTGATGCTCCACGCCTTCGCGTTTCGCGCGCTCGCCGTCGAGCGGATGTACGCCACGATCGTCCCCGAGAACGCCGCGTCGCTCCGCGTCTTCACGAAGCTCGGTCACGCCCCGGACGCGAGCCCCGAGGCGCGCGCCTTCACAGACGATCCGCGCGACGTCGCGATGTCGCTCGCGCGCGCCGACTTCGAGCGCGCGTACGGCGCGATGTTGGCCGCGGTGCGGTGGGAAGCGCGCGAACCCGGGGGTCCTTCGCTGCGCTCAGGATGACGATGGGGAGGGGAGGGGATGACGGCGGGTGGGCGTCGTCACTTCCCTTCGAACGTCGCCTTCCGCTTCTCGAGGAACGCCTTCATTCCTTCGCGCTGATCGGCGCTCCCGAAGAGCGTCGCGAAGGCCTGCGCCTCGAGCTCGTTCGCCGTGGCCAGCGGCACGTCTTCGCCGCGGAGGATCACCCGCTTGCACTGCGCGATCGCCAGCGGCCCCTTCGCCGCGATCTTCGCCGCGGTCTCGCGCGCGCGCGACATCAGCTCGGCGTGCGGCACCACGGCGTTCACGAGGCCGATGCGCAGCGCTTCGTTCGCGTCGATGACGTCGCCCGTGAAGCACAGCTCGCGCGCGCGCCCGATCCCCACGCGACGCGCCAGCCGCTGCGTCCCGCCGAAGCCCGGGATGACGCCAAGGTTCACCTCTGGTTGACCGAACTTCGCCTTGTCGCTCGCATAGAGGAAGTCGCACGCCAGCGCGAGCTCGCACCCGCCGCCTAGCGCGAAGCCGTTCACCGCGCCGATCACCGGAAAGCGCGCCTGTTCCAACGCTGCGCCCGTGCGATGCCCCAGCTCCGCGAACGCGCGTGCGGCCGCCGGCGTCATTTCGCTCATCGCGGCGATGTCAGCTCCCGCCGCGAACGCCTTCTCTCCGGCGCCCGTGAGAATACACACGCGAATCTCGGGCGCTCCCTGATCGAGAGCGGTCAACGCTGCTCCGAGCGCGTGGATCAGCTCCAGGTTGAGCGCGTTCAGCTTGTCGGGCCGATTCATCGTGATCGTCGCGACGGCGCCTTCTTTGGCGACGAGGATGGTGTCACTCATCAGACGCTCCTCCCGGTCTTGTTCCCTTTGTCGTCGTAGATGTAGAAGCCGCGCCCCGTCTTCCGGCCGTACCAGCCGGCGGCGACGAGGTTCTTGAGCAGCGTCGGCGAGCGGTACTTGTCGTCGCCGAGCTCGCGGTGGAGCACCTCGCCGATGTTGAGCATCGTATCGAGCCCGATCAGGTCGGCGAGCTCGAGAGGCCCCATCGGGTGGTTGAGGCCGAGCTTCGCGCCGGTGTCGATGTCTTCGGGCGTGCCGAGCCCTTCTTGAAGCGCGAAGCACGCCTCGCCGAGCATCGGGATCAGCATGCGGTTCACGATGAAGCCGGGGACGTCCTTGGAGACGATGACCGTCTTGCCCATCTTCGTGGCCACGCCTTTGGTGGTCTCGAACGTGTCGTTCGACGTCTGCACCGCGCGCACGAGCTCGATCAGCTTCATGAGCGGCGGGGGGTTCATGAAGTGCATCCCGATGACCAGGTCGGGCCGCTTCACCGCGCCGGCGAGCTTCGTCAGCGAGATCGACGATGTGTTGCTCGCCAGGATCGCGCCGGGCTTCATGGCCTCGTCGCACATTCTCATGAGCTTGATCTTGAGCTCGGTGTTCTCGGTCGCCGCTTCGATGACGAGATCGCACGCGGCGAAGTCGGCCGCGCTGGCCACCGGCTCGATGCGGGTCACGACGCCCGTCTTCATGTCGTCGCTGATCTTCCCCTTCTCCACCTGCCTCTGAAGAATGGCCTCGACCTTCGCCCGCCCCTTCTCGGCGAGCTCCTTCGAGGCATCGGCCAGCTTCACGTCGTAGCCGGCTTGCGCGGCGACCTGCGCGATGCCGCCGCCCATCTGGCCGGCGCCGAGGACTCCGATGACCTTCACCCTGACGTGATCGACTCGTCGCTCTTCAGACATGGGGCCGTGCTCCGATCTCGCAAAAAAACCGAGGGAGCATTAGCACGAAGGGACGCCCATGATTCAAGAGCGCGCGCTCCTCGTCCTCGCGTTCGTATTTTGCGGGGCGACCGCGTGCGTCAAACCGACCCCGGTGCAGCACGCGATGTCGCTCGTACGGCAGCATCGTGAGGAAGAGGCGGCGGTGATTCTGCGGAAGCAGATCGCGGAGCACCCGGACGATCTCGACGCGCGAGGGATGCTCGTGCGGGTGCTGGCGTTCGAGGGGGACGCGAACGGCGTCGCGAAAGAGGCCGAAGAGCTCTCGAAGCGGGCGCCGGCCGGGGACCCGCGGGCGTGGATCGAGATCGGGCACGCGAAGGAGATCGCGCACGACTTCGAAGGGGCTCTGGCGGCGTACGACGAGGCGGCGAGCACCGCGCTGACGAACCCGGCTGGGCCGCGCGAAGGGGGGACGCGCGCCGCGCGATGGGGCGAGGTGGAAGAGGCCGCACCGCGCCTGGAGGAAGCGACCCGCCGCGGCGCGAACGACGCCGAGACCTGGCACACGCTGGGGCTCGTGCGGGTGCATCTCCGCGATCTCGACGGCGCCGCGAAGGCGTACCGCGCGGGGCTGGCGAGCGACGCGAAGAGCGCCGAGTGCTGGCTCGGCCTCGCGACCGTGGCCGCGCTTCGCGACGACGCGAAGGGGGCGCTCGAGGCGTACGACGCGATCCTCGCCTTGCGCCCGAGGTTCGCCGCGGGTGAGCTCGGTCGCGCGTGGGCGCTGGCGAAGCTCGGGCGAAAGGACGATGCGCGCGCGGCCATCGATCGCGCGGAGGAGCTGGGCGCGCCGGCGGCGAGCGTCGCCAAGCAGCGCGCGCTGCTCGACGCGAAGTGAGAGGCGTGCGAACACTGCGGTCACAACGCGAGGGAGAGCATGGATTCGAAGCGCGTGGATGACGAGATCGACGGCCTCTTCGACGACATCGACACGCTCCTCAAGAACGTCGACGTCGTCGCCGCGTTCACCGAGCGCGGCGTGAATGCGTCGATCGCGATGCTGGTGACCGACGGGCTCCGCGCGTACCTCAAAGGGGAGAAGGCGCGCGCGGCCGACGACCTGCTCACGGCGGCCGAAGAGATCGCGGGGCGCCTCGCCGCTTCGCGCGCGGCCGGCGCGGACAGCGAAGGGAAGCCTTCGTGAGCGACGACCTCGCGTGGTTGCCCGAACGACCAGAGCACCCGCACCCCGCGCCGCTCAGCGGAGCCTCGTACTCGGCCGTCGAGCTGATGCCGGAGAACGACGCGGTCGTGATGCTCGATCAGCGCGCGCTTCCGCGCACCGTGCGCTACGCGCGGATGACGCGCGTCGACGACGTGGCCACCGGGATTCGCGCCATGGTCGTGCGCGGCGCGCCGGCGATCGGGATCGCGGCGGCGTACGGGCTGGTCATCGCGGCGAGCGCGTCGAACGGTGACGCGCGCGCGTTCGCCAGCGCGATGGAGGCGGCGGACGCGCTTCTTCGTGCGACGCGCCCCACCGCGGTGAACCTGGCATGGGCGCTCGATCGCATGGCGGTGCTCGCGCGCACGGTCGCGCCCGAGCCGCACGCGACGCGCGTCGCGAAGCTCGCCGACGCCGCCCGCGCCATCCACGCC
>PLXW01000140.1 GCA_003151595.1 Myxococcales bacterium | reverse complement strand
CCCCGCAAGGGCTGAATGGAGAAGGAGTCATGCCGTTTTTGTTGTTTTTATTGAGCGTGGCGACGCTGGTCGCCGTCTCGTCGAAGTCGAAGGCATCGGAGTCGAAGGGCGGACGAACGCAGACGTTCACGCTCGACGCGAACATGCCCGACGCACTTCGGAACCAAGTGCTCGCGGCGCTCGTCAGCGGGACGGATCCAGCGGCGCTCGACGCGTTCGGGACCGCCCTCCAAGCGCAGTACCCGCTCTCCGCCGGGTTGCTTCACGCGAAGGCGGTGTCGCTGCGCGCGGGTATCCCGGGCGGTCCCGCAGCACCGTCGTTGCCGGTCGTTACGAACGACCCCGGCGGACCCCCGCTCGATCCGTCGATGCCGCCCGCGCTCGTCGCGTTCGTGCACAACGAGCTCGCGAACGAGAGCGATCCGACGAAGCTCCTCACGCTCGCGAACACGCTCGCACCTCAGTATCCGCTCGCGGCGAATCTCCTCACGCAGCGCGCAGCCGTCCTGAACGTGCAGCCGGTGACGCCGGTCGTTCCGCAGCCGTCGCCAAGCCCGACGCCGTCGGCGCCGTCGCTGAACATGCCCGGTCTTGATCCGGGGATGCCACCCGACGTCGCTCAGGCCGTGATGAACGAGCTCATTAGCGACAACGATCCGGCGAGCCTCCAGGCGTTCGCGCAGCAGATTCAAGGTCAGTATCCGCTCGCTGCGAATCTCCTCTCCTCCAAGGCGAGCACGATCCTCGCGCTCCAGCAGCCGCCGCTCCCGAATCCACAGCCGATGCCGGGGCCGCAGCCCCTGCCCGTCGTGCCGCCGGACGTGCCCGTGCTCACCGCGTCGACGTACACGGTGCAAGACGGCGACTACCCGTGGAAGATCGCCACGAAGATCACGGGGCACGGCGCACGTTGGCCCGAGCTCGTCGCCGCGAATCCGAGCAAGCCGCGCGCGAAAGACGGGAACTTCGCGACTCTCCTCCCTGGCGAGAAGCTGACGCTTCCGAGCGTGTGGAGCGCGTCGACAAACGCGCCGGTCATCGCGCCGCAGCCCTCGCCTCCGCCGACGATTGCGCCAGCGCCGGGATCGCCCGCCGACTCGATCGCGCTCGACGCGAACATCCCACCCGACGTCGCCGCTTCGGTACGGAACGCGCTGAACACGGGGACCGATCCAAGTCAGGTGCACGGCTTCGCGACCGCGATCGCTTCGAAGTATCCGAAGGCGGCCGAGCTCCTGAACGCGAAGGCGAACGCGCTCTCGTCGTTCGGACCGACGAACGCTCTCGTCCTCGCACACACCGCTCCGACCACGAGCGCCCAGGCCGCGCCCGCGACGTACAAGGTGAAGGCAGGTGACTCGCCGTCGAAGATCGCAGCGGCGCTCGTCCACGACGGGAATCGTTGGCACGAGCTCGTCGCCGCCAATCCGCAGAAGAAGCGCGCCGCGAACGGCAACTTCGCGAACCTCGTCCCCGGCGAGGTGCTCCAACTCCCGCCCTCGTGGGCGAGCGGCGCTCCCGCGCATCCGGCTGCGGCGAAGGGAGGAGCGTGAGTCATGGCTCTCCGGCAACACGAGATTGTTCTCGCCGATGGACGCTTCCGCGTCGTCCTCACCGATCGTCACCGGCTCTTCGCTGTTCTCGACGCGACCGAAACGGCGCTCGGCCCCCTCCGCGTCGCGTTGGAGATCGATCGTCGCCCGCAGCTCGACGCGGCGACCGCACGCAGCGAATCAGTCCGCGCCCACGTCGTAGCTGGCACGCCCGACAATCACGCGCTCGCCTTGGCGAGTGACCGGACCTTCCACCTCATGTCGCGCGCCGCGCCGGCGATCGCTCCGTCAGCCTTCGCCACGCTCCGCGGAGCCGTCGATCACGAGTCACTCCGACTGAGCGAACATCTGCGACTCCTCCCCGAGACGAGGCGATCGCACGTCGCCGCCGCGGCTCGGATCGTCCTCCGCGCACGGCTCGGTGACGTCGGCGCGAAGCGATTCATAGCGCGCGTTGTCGGCTCGGTTCGCAAAGGATCTCAAGCGGCACGCCCCATCGGCGATGCGCTCGTTGCAGGAAGTCGCTTCGTCGACGAAGCGCTTCGAACGTCATCGACCGCAGTCAGCTTGTTCCACGACCTCGCCGGCGCGCTCCAGCGAGGCGACCTCCGCGGCGCCGAGGCGCTCGCAATCGACGAGCGAGCGAAAGCGATCGTCGCCGACGCCAACCTGGTCGACGACTACGTGAGCCTGTTTTCGAACGACGGCTCGACCTCGTTGCGCGCCGACGCGGACGAGCTCGTCGAGACGTCGTCGCCGCGGTTCGTCCAGCCGCTCTCGCGCGCGCTCGGCACGACGACGATCACCGGCGGGATCGGGATTGGCGACGCCATCGGGATCGCGACAGACGCGGCAAGCGGCAACGTCGCGGGCGTCATCGGTGATGCCGGCGGTGCGGCCGGCGGAAGCATCGCGAAGGGCGCCGCGATCGGCGGAGCGATCGGCAGCGTGATCCCCGGTATCGGGACCGCGATCGGCGGCGCTGTCGGCGCCGTCATCGGAGGCATCGGCTCACTCTTCGGTGGCCACAGCGGTCCGATCGACTTCGAGCACATGATGGGAGGGCTCGGGCAGAAGATGGCCCGGCAGATCGCCGACAAGATCCGGCACGCGCCGCGCTGGCAGTCGCACTTCCAGGCGGTCTATCGGCATCTCCCGGCCGGGACGGCGAACAACAAGGGGCTCGGCGACATGGTCGCGCACGAGCTCTTCCCGCACGACGAGTACGGGAAGGACGCGACGACGGGGCACGCGGACGGTCTCGCCGAATGGTTCGCGGAGCAGCCCGATTGGGAGCGGCTCCTTCACTCGCAAGGAGTGCCGCCGGGCGATCGACACCAGCTCGAAGCGCGCATTCGAGCCGCGATGAACCGTCGCGACATCGCGCGGAAGGCGTGGGACATGCTCTTCCACCGCTCGCAGCCAGCGAAAGCTGCGCCGGCGCCGCCTCTGCGTCCGCCTCCGCGCATCCGGCCCGATCTCCTGCCGACGTGGGAGCCCGTGGCGGCGCTCCCGATCTCGACGGGCTGCGCCTGCGATCCGAAGCCGGCAGGTGAGTCGTGAGACCCGGCCCGCTCGTGGCGCCGTTCGCGACGCGCCGTGCGCGCGACGTGAATCATGGCGACCGCACCGCGCTCCGCGGCGGCGAGCCGAAGACGCTTGCGTGGATCAGCGTCGACGCCGCGCAGGCTTTCACCGTCTACGCGACGGCTCGTGTCGAGCCTCCGACCGCGAACATCCTCCCTGTCGTCACGATCGAATGGGGACACGGCGGTGCGTCGCTCTTCGGCGAGTACCCCGTCATCAAGCGGCTGCGCGTTCCGGTCGTCGCGAGCATGGTGAAGCTCTCGGGTCGCCTCGTGGACGTGACGACGGGGAAGCCCGCGCCCGCCAACGTGTCGGGCGAGATCACCGCGACGATCGCTCCAGGAACGGACGGGCAGACGTTGCGTGCGACGTGGTGGGTCGCGCAGAGCGGCGCCGAGGGGCTCGTCGCGCGCGGGCAACAGCGTGTGCTCACGCTCGACGGTTACAACGGCGGCGCGTCGAACGCGTGGGTCATGGTGTTCGACGACGTCACGCGGCCGGCCGATGGAACGCCGCCAACCATGGCGCGCCCCGCGCCGACCTATCCGCGAACCTTTCGACTCCGTCGCTTCGATACGCGCGGCTTCGTCCGCGGCGTCTATTGGGCCGCGAGCTCGACGCCGCTTCTCCTGACCTTCGACCCGAGCGCCACGTTGC
>PLXW01000155.1 GCA_003151595.1 Myxococcales bacterium | reverse complement strand
CGAAATGATCGTGGGCAGCCACGGTTCGCATCCCGACGACGACATGGACGAACTCCTGCATCACGCTTCGGCGGGTGCGGAGCACCACTCGACGGAGCTCGCGAGGCACGACCAGGGACATCCCCATCGTGCCGAGCACGAGCACCATCGCTACTCGCGTCAGCACGACTACCGCCCCCATGGCGGTCGGCCGCGCGAGCGCGAGGTCTACTACGAGGAGGAAGAGCCGCCGCCGCCGCCGAGGCGTCGCATGCCCGAACCCTCACACGGGCCGCGCGTCATTCACTCGGAACCGTCGCACGAGAAGCGCCGTCACTTTCCTATCGGCTTCACGCAGTCCCAGATCCAACCGGGTCAGGTCGCCGAAGTCGAAGTGAAGCCGCAGGTGCTCTTTCGCGGTGAACGTCTCGCGGTCGCTCCGTCGAACGCGCGCTCGTTCAGCATCGTCGACATCAAAGTCGGCAAGGACAGCCAGCTCGCGGCGACGGGTGAAATGCCCGCCGAGGCGTTCTCTGCGCTCGCCGTGGGCGTGCGCATGGAGCTCGACACCGCGCAGCCGGGGATCGTGATCGTCTTGATCGTGCGCAACACGGACACGACGGCGCAGGACTTCAACGCGGTTCTTTACGGAACCGTCTTCGAGGACTGAGGAAGCACGATGTACGCGCCGCTGTTTCAACTCAGAGCGTTCGACGTGATCGACAACGGCGCCAAAGGACGCGTTCTCGAGCTCCTGCTCGAAGCGCTGATCGCAGCAGACATTGAATACCTCCGGGCGTGCCCCTCCGCGCCGTCGCTCTACGAGAGCGGCGTCGTCTATGAAGAGGAGCCCGGGGAACGGGACAACTGGCAGGACATTCCCGAGACCATTGGCCTCGGGAGTGGGGATTGCGAAGACCTCGGGTGCTGGCGCATCGCCGAGCTTCGCTTCCGTGCGAATGAACATGCGACCGCGCTCATCACGTGGCGCGAGGCCGGAGATCGCACGGTCTATCACATCGCAGTCCGCCGAGCGGATGGCGCGATTGAGGATCCCAGTCGACTGCTGGGCATGTCCTGAAGAACGGGTGAGCGCGCGCACGCGTGGGGCACACGCGGCGCAGTAAGCGGCGAAGGCGTGATGGGCGCGCCTTCGCAACCGCGGACGTGTGCGCGCGGCTCACCCCCCGCAAGGGCTGAATGGAGAAGGAGTCATGCCGTTTTTATTGTTTCTATTGAGCGTAGCGACGCTGGTCGCCGTCTCGTCGAAGTCGAAGGCATCGCAGTCGCAGGGCGGACGGACGCAGACGTTCACGCTCGATACGAACATGCCCGACGCGCTTCGGAACCAAGTGCTCGCGGCGCTCGTCAGCGGGACGGATCCGGCGGCGCTCGATGCGTTCGGGACCGCGCTCCAAGCGCAGTACCCGCTGTCCGCGGGATTGCTTCATGCGAAGGCGGTCTCGCTGCGTGCGGGCATCCCGGGCGGTCCCGCAGCACCGTCGTTGCCGGTCGTCACGAGCGATCCCGGTGGACCTCCGCTCGATCCGTCGATGCCGCCCGCGCTCGTCGCCTTCGTGCACAACGAGCTCGCGAACGAAGGCGACCCGACGAAGCTCCTCACGCTCGCGAACACGCTCGCGCCTCAGTATCCGATCGCCGCGAACCTGCTCACGCAGCGCGCAGCCGTTTTGAACGTGCAGCCGTCGCAACCGGTGACGCCGATCGTTCCGCAGCCGTCGCCAAGCCCGACGCCGTCGGCGCCGTCGCTGAACATGCCGGGCCTCGATCCTGGGATGCCGCCGGACGTCGCTCAGGCCGTGATGAACGAGCTCATTGGCGACAACGATCCGGCGAAGCTCCAAGCCTTCGCACAGCAGATCCAAGGTCAGTATCCGCTCGCTGCGAACCTCCTCGCCTCCAAGGCCAGCACGATCCTCGCGCTCCAGCAGCCGCCGCTCCCGAGTCCACAGCCGATGCCGGGCCCTCAGCCCGCCCCCATCGTGCCGCCGGACGTGCCCGTGCTCACCGCGTCGACGTACACGGTGCAAGACGGCGACTACCCCTGGAAGATCGCCACGAAGATGACGGGGCACGGCGCACGTTGGCCGGAGCTCGTCGCAGCGAATCCGAGCAAGCCGCGCGCGAAGGACGGGAACTTCGCGACGCTCCTCCCCGGTGAGAAGCTGACGCTTCCGAGCGTGTGGAGCGCAAACGCTCCGGTCATCGCGCCGCAGCCGTCGCTTCCGCCGACGATTGCGCCAGCGCCGGGATCGCCCGCCGACTCGATCGCGCTCGACGCGAACATCCCACCAGACGTCGCTGCTTCGGTGCGGAACGCGCTGAACACAGGGACGGACGCAAGTCAGGTGCACGGCTTCGCGACCGCGATCGCCTCGAAGTATCCGAAGGCGGCCGAGCTCCTGAACGCGAAGGCGAACGCGCTCTCGTCGTTCGGGCCGACGAACGCGCTCGTACTCGCGCACACCGCGCCGACGACGACCGCGCCACCCGCGTCCCCGACGTACAAGGTGAAGGCGGGTGACTCGCCGTCGAAGATCGCCGCGGCCCTCGTTCACGACGGCAACCGCTGGCACGAGCTCGTCGCAGCCAACCCTCAGAAGAAGCGCGCCGCGAACGGCAACTTCGCGAACCTCGTCCCCGGCGAGGTGCTCCAGCTCCCGCCCTCGTGGGCGAGCGGCGCTCCCGCGCATCCGGCTGCGGCGAAGGGAGGAGCGTGAGTCATGGCTCTCCGGCAACACGAGATTGTTCTCGCCGATGGACGCTTCCGCGTCGTCCTCACCGATCGCCACCGGCTCTTCGCGGTGCTCGACGCGACCGAAACGGCGCTCGGCCCTCTCCGCGTCGCGTTGGAGATCGATCGTCGCCCACAGCTCGACGCGGCGACCGCACGCGGCGAATCGGCCCGCGCCCACGTCGTAGCCGGCACGCCCGACAGTCACGCGCTCGCTCTAGCGAGTGACCGGACCTTCCACCTCATGTCGCGCGCCGCGCCGGCGATCGCTCCGTCAGTCTTCGCCAC
>PLXW01000083.1 GCA_003151595.1 Myxococcales bacterium | reverse complement strand
GCCGCGGCCGGAGCCGGCGTCGCGACGGGCGGGCTCGGAGGCGTGGGGACGGGCGCGCTCGTTGGAGCTGCGGCCGTCGCCGCCGGAGGGGGAGGGATGGGAACGGGGGGAGGCGTCGCGCGCGCCGTCTCGGCCGGCGGGGTCGCCGCGACCGTGGCCGTCGTCGTCGGAGCCGTCTCGTCCGAACCGCTGCTCGTCACCGCACGCACCGCGAACACCAGCCCGGCGGCCAGCACCGCGGCGCCCAGCCCGATGAAGAGCCCCTTGTTCGATTTCTTGAGCGACGCCGGGAGCTCGAGGCTCTCGTCAGCGTTCATGCGCGAGCGCGCGACCGGCGCTACGAAGCGGTTCTGCGCGGCGTTGGGCGCGGGCATCTGCGGCACCGCGAACGGTGACGGAACGGGCGACGGCGGGCGCGCGTAGGACTGGCCGCGCGCTTCCATCTCGCCCGCCGTGATGCTGCGGTCGATGATGACCGAGACTTCGGGCTCGTGCGTCTCCATGCGCTGCGGCGGCGCGTGCGCCGGGACGGTGTGCGAGCGCTCCGAGTCGGGGTGGTGCAGGTTCCCGCGCACCTCGCTGTTCACGCCGCCCGATTCGAGCGACTCGAGGTCGGCATGCGGCAGCGCGCTCGCTTGCGTGAAGGGCGCTTCGTCGAACTCCCACGACGGCTTGAACGACGCCGCGAGCCTGTCGGCCTCGTCGGGCGAGAGCCCGGAGGACTCGAACCCCGCATCCGGCTTGAGGGCCGAGTCCGGGAGGTTGCCTTGCGTGGTCATCGTATGGCCTCTGAAAACGCCTCGCACGGGCGGGCGCGGAGCGCGCGACCGCGTCGACTTCAGCGAAAAAGGTAGCACTCGGGCGCCCATGGAACAACGAAGCGCGGCCACAGCCAGCGTCTCGCAACCATGGACGTACCAGCTCGGGCGAAAGTTCTAACCTAGCTGCCGAACTCTTCCCGTAGCGCGTCGTCCCACGTGTCGGCGACCTTCCCCACGGTGTCGAGCAAGTCCTCGAACTCCTCGTAATCCAGGCCCGAAAGGCGGCGGAGCGCGCGGACGAAGACCTCGTCTTTCTGGAGGTCGATCGCGAACGCGGAGTCGCTCGTCGTGAGGAACGAGAGCTCCAGCAGGCGGCGATAGAAGTCCTCGCGACGCAGCTTCGGCACCTTCATCACCGGCGCCAGGAACAGGAGGACGCCGTGGTCCTCGAGCACGTTGACGCTCACGTTGACCGAGCCCTTCCGCATTTGCATGTAGCCCGAGTCGTCGAGCGGCGGGATCTCGGTACCTGCGCGCGAAGCGAATCGCTTGAGGTACGCGTTGACCATCGTGCGCGCGTCGTCGAAAGTTTGGCCGGTCGTGCGATCCGCGTACACGGGAGCAGTGGGTGAAGGCGTTTGACTCACGGGTTTGAGGATACCTCCTACCGGCGCGGGATGGCGATCTTGCGAAAGGTCGCCGCGTGCGCGGCGCTCGCGTTCGTGGGGGCGTGCTCCTCGGGCGGCTCGCAGGCGGCGGACGCGGGGGACGCGGACGACGCGAAGATCGGGCAAGGGCGCCTGCTCGTCGCCGAGAATCTAGCGTCGTTCGCGCCGGCGCTGCCTCCGCGGGCCGACGCGCTGGCGCTGGCGCAGTCGATCGAGGCGCGGGCCGTGCGCGAAGGGGGAGGGGCGCGGGCGACCGAGCTTCACGCCCTGGCGGCGCGGATCGTGGAGCGGGTGTGGCGCGTCGAGGGGCGGGAGCAAGACGCGCGCGAAGCGATCGATCTGTTCGCGGCGTCGGCGCGCGATCTCACGAGCGTCGGCGCGTGCGACAGCGCGCTCCGCGGCGCGCGGCTGGCGGGAGACTTCGCGCGCGACGCCTCGGTCACGTTCGCCGAGCTGTATCGCGCCGAGCGACGGATCGCAGCGGCGCAGGCGCGCGGAGCCGGCGGGGCCGACGAGTGCGCGAAGAGCGTCGCGCAGTCGCTGGCGTCGCTCGATGCGTTCCGTCCGGCGGCGCGCGTCCTCGAGGCGATCGATCAAGGGCTCGCCGGCGAAGGGGCGGTGATGCCGATCGACGCGGGGACGGTGGTGACGGCGGCGCCGCGGATCACGGGGATCGAAGCGTGGCCGGGCGACGAGTCGTCGCGCGTGGTCATCGTGCTCGATCGCCCCGCGCGTTTCCGTGCGGCGGATGAAGCGATCGCCGGCGGTCGCACGGCGCGCACGTTCGTGGAGCTCGACGGCGTCGACGTGGGGACCGTGGCGCGCGATCTGCCGCTGGCGGGGGTGGTGTCGCGCGTGCGGACGGAGGCGACGTCGAGCGGCGCGCGCGTCGTGCTCGATCTCGACGGACGCGCGTACCGGCGCGTCTTCTACTTGCCCGAGCCGTACCGCGTGATCGTCGACATCGCGCGCCACCCGCCGGGCACGTCGGCGCGCGGGCAAGCGCGGAGCGTGACGCGCGTGGCGATCGATCCGGGCCACGGCGGAACGGATCCCGGCGCCATCGGCCCGGCAGGCGTGAAGGAGAAGGACGTCACGCTGGCCATCGCGCGAAAGGTCGCGCCGGTGCTGGCGCGCGACGGCACGCAGGTCGTCCTCACGCGCGACGAGGATCGCTTCGTCTCGCTCGAAGAGCGCACCGCGCGCGCCAATGCCTTCAACGCCGATCTCTTCCTCTCGATCCACTGCAACGCCGCCGAGAACCACGCCAAGCGCGGCGTCGAGACGTACGTGCTCGACACCGCGCGCGACGAGATGGCCGGGCGCATCGCGGCGCGCGAGAACGCGACGAGCCAGGCGGCGGGCGCGGAGATCGGATCGATACTGGCGAGCATGCGCCTCGCCGATCAGTCGACGCGGAGCGCGCGCCTGGCGGACCTCTTGGAGCGCGCGGCGCTGGCGTCACTGCGCGGGAACTACAGCGACGTGACCGAAGGCGGAGTGCACACCGCGGGCTTCTACGTGCTGGTCGGCGCGCGGATGCCGGGGGTGCTGTTCGAGACGAGTTACATCTCGAACCCGACGGAGGAAGCGCGGCTCGCAAGCGAGGACTACGAGCAGCGGTTGGCCGATGGGATCGTGAACGCGGTGAAGGCGTATCGGGAGGGGAGGTAGTCAGGCGGGGGAGGGCGCTGAGGAAAGAGCGGCGAGGGCGCGGGTGCAATCGTCGGTCATCGTCCGCGACTTGAGGTCGCATGCGAGCTGGAGTGCCTGTTCGAGCGCGTCGCGGGCGTCGGGCATGAAGGTCGCCGCGAGCAACCGACCGAGCCAGTAGCGGGCATAGAGCTCCAGCCAAGCGTCGCTGGCCGCGCGCGCTTCATCGGCGAGCTCGCGCAGTCGGCTGGGTTGCGCGTCGAGGTAGGCAAGGAGGACGTCGTTGAGTCGTTGCAGCCGCTCGGCGCCAACGTCGCGAATGATCGCGTTCGACTCGAGAAGGGCAGCGCGAGCGCGATCGCGCTCACCCAGGCAGAGGTACTGCTCCCCGGCGTTGTGAAGGTGAAGGCACTCATCGAAGCGGAGTCCCGCGCGTCGCGCGATGGCCACCGCGTCCTCTGCAGCCTCGGCAGCCTTTGCGTATTCGCCGGTGAAGTGGAAGCAGGCCCCGCGCGCGTTCGCGCAGTGCACGCGCGCGACAGGATCCTCGCGCGCCGAGCTCGGGCCACCCTCGGCCTCACTCCGCGAACCGAGGATCGCCTCCGCGCGATTCACGTAGTCGAGGCCACGGGCAAGAGCCGCGCGACCATCGACCATTACGACGGCTAGGGCGAGGAAGAGAAGGATCTCGAAACGTTCGCGAGGTTCCTCGGGCAGCAGGGACTCCGCAAGGAGCTCCAGTACCTCGGCGCCATCGTTGTGCCAATAGGCCACCCTCGCCGCTGCGTAGGTGATGCGGCGCAGGAGCACGTGGTTGCTCGCGGCACGCGCGGTAGCTTCGGCGAGGAGAGTCTTGGCGCCCGCGAAGTCAGCGAGAGCAGCGAGCGCGCACGCTGCGTCCGCGAGAATCGCTGGAAGGAGGGGAGCTGCAGGGGCGATTCGAAGCGCATCGAGCGACCGCTCCAAGGCCGCACGCGTCAACGCCCGTGAGGCGCCACTCGCATTCGCGTCAAACGTGGGCGCATGGCGCTCGAGACCCGCGATCACATCGCGCGCGTCGAGGCTCCGGGTTGCGCCCAGAGCCCGTGCGAGGAGCCGAACGCGCGCCGAGATCGTGTCGGCTGAAGGAGCTGCCGCGTCGTCCAACAATAGTGACCTGGTTGCGCAACGCGCGGCGGCGTCTGCGTGTGCGCGCGACCATCGCGCCTCGCCCACGTGCGCAAAACTCGCTGCTGCGCGCGTTCGGTCGCCCGCATCGAGCCAGTGCAATGCGACAACCTCGCCGTCTTCCTCGACGCGCTCCAACCATTGCGCGGCGAGGCGGTGACCGAGGGCGCGATCGTCTTCCGTCAGCGTCGCGTACGCCGTCCCGCAGAGCAGCGCGTGCCGGAAGACGAGCTCGCGCACACCTGCAAGTCTAGGCCGCTCGGACTCCGCGATCGCCTCGTGCTCGATGAGCGATGCGATGATTCGTTCGAGCGCCACGGAGGTTTCGCCCACGAGCGCGCCCACCCCTTCAAGCCAGAAAACATCTCCGAAGATGCTCGCCGCGCGCAGCACTTTCCGTACGTCGGGCTCGAGCCGCTCGAGGCGCGCTTGCGCTAGCGCGAGAACCGTGGCGGGCAATTCGTCGCTGTGAGATGGCGGCGGTGCGCTGGCTCTTCGCACGCGCTCGTCCGCTGCGCGAATCAGCTCTTCGAGGTAGAAAGCGTTCCCCTCGGATCGCTCGACGATGCGGCTCACGTCGGCCGGCGTGTCCTCGCCCATCACAGCGTGCACGAGCGCCGTGCACGCTCGCTTCGCGAGAGGCGGCAAGCGAATCTCCGTGACGTCGCGATTCGCGAAGAGCTGAGGGAAGCGCTCGTGGACCTCGGGACGCGCAAGCGCGAGCACGAAGAGCTTTGCCCCCGCGAGCTTTCGGAGCGCGCGATCGAGGAGCTTCGTCGACGCCGCGTCTCCCCAGTGCAGATCCTCCAGCACGATCACGACGAGGCCCTGGGCGCACCACGCTCGGAGCACGTCCTCGAACGCGCGACCGATCTGATCGGCCATCGCCGCGGCGTTGCCGCGCGCGGCGCGGAGCAGGAGGCCCCCTTCGTCATCGAACCGCGCCCCGACCAGCTCACCGAGAAAGCCGCTCACGCGCGCGCGCTCGGCTTCGGGCACTATCTGCGCGACGTGGGCTTCGAGCTTCGCGCGGACGCACTCGGGTGAGTCTTGAACGGCGAGGCTCACGGCCTGCCGGACGGCCTGCGCCAACATCGCGTAAGGAGTGGCGACATGAAGCGGATCGCCGCGGCACTGCAGCACCGTCGGCGGTGCGGCGCTCGCGTTCAGACGGCGAACGAGCTCGTGGCGCAGGCGCGACTTTCCCGCTCCCGCGGCAGCCGTGACGAGAACGACCTTCGGCCCTTTCCCCTCGGCGCACTCGGTGACGGTCGCTTCGAGGATCGCGAGCTCGTGCTCCCGTCCGACGCACGACGTGGGTCGACCGAGCAGCGGTCGCGTCGGATCGAGCGACAGTCGTTCCCCTTCGACGATCAGCTTCGCCCCTTCGCGGCGAATGTCGAAGCGTGCGGTGATGAGCGCCGCCGTGACGTCGTCGACCAGTACACCGACCTCGGGCGACGCTCGCCGCACGAGCGTCACCGCCCGGTCGAGCGCTTCACCGGCCGGGAGTGGCGAGCCCGTGATCGCGCTCCCGGTCGTGAGCGCCACGCTTGCTCCGGGAAACGTCTCCACGACATGGCGCGCGAAACGAGTCAGAACGGAGGCCTGATCCGCCGCCGTCACCCCTTCGGGTGCGAGGACGATCGCTGTCTGCTCGGCAAGGAGCTGAGCCCGCACCCCGAAGCGTCCTGCCGCCGCGCCCAACGGATCGGCCTCAGTCCTCGTCTCGTCTTCTTGCGGTCGAAGCGAGGTGCGCGGCGTCGGCAACACGACGACGAGCACGGTGACGACGCGTCGCTCGCTCGCCGTGAGCGAGCGCATCGACGGAGGATCGCTCTCGCGTGTCGGCGCTCGATCCATGTCCGCGAGCCACGTCGCGAGCTGCGACCCATCGCGCGGGCGCTTCTCAGGGTCCTTCGCGACCATCCGATGAATGAGGAGATCGAGCCCGGTCGGCGCATCCGGCCGAAGCTCGCGTACGCGCGGCGCGTCCTCGAGCAGGATCTTCGCGAGCACCGACATCACGTGCGCCCCGCTGAAGAGGCGGCGCCCCGTGAGACATTCGAAGAGAACGCAACCGAACGCGAAGATGTCGACGGCAGGTGCGATCTCGTGATCGCCGCGCGCTTGCTCGGGGGCGATGAAGCCGGGAGTGCCGATGAGCACACCGGAGAGCGTCAGCGCCCGCGACGCGATGGTGGCGCGCGCCACGCCGAGATCGATCACCTGGACGTTCTCGACCTTGCCGCCGGGGAGGAACAGGTTGCTCGGCTTCAGATCGCGATGAACGAGACCGCGCCCATGCAGGTACGCGAGCGCCTCGGCGACGCGGCGGGCGAGCGTGAGCGTGTCGTCGATCGACAGCGGCTCCTTCCGGAGGCGCTCTTCGAGATCGATCCCCTCGAGCCACGGCATGACGAGGAACGGAGTGCCGTGCTCGGTGACTCCGTGACTCACATACCCGACGATGTGCGGGTGCTCGAGCGTCGAGAGGAGCTCGACTTCTGCCGCGAAGCGATCGGCTGGACCCTGATCGCTATGGAGCAGAACTTTCAGCGCAACGAAGCGATCCCGCCCGCGATCGAGCGCCTGGTAAACGACTCCCATGCCACCCGAGTCGGCCACACGCACGATCTCGAAGCGATCGGCGACGACCTTGCCGGGCCGCATGGGAGTCATCAAAGACGAGGATATCCCCTCGGTGCGCCGGATGGATCGCTCGTGAGGAAACGATCGTCGCGCTACTTCGCGCGCTTCTTCGCGCTCTTCTTCGCGTGCGCCTTGATTCCGGGATCGTCGACCCCCGTCGCCCAAGCGCCCGCAAGCTCCGAGAGCGCGTCGGCTGTCGCAATGAGCTTCTTCAACGTGTCCGCATCGATTTCGACCGTGATCTTCTTCTTGGCAGCCATGGTGACCCCTCCGCTTCGAGTTTTACTTCGGGACATCCATTGGTCGGAGTTGCGGTCATCGCGTCAAGAACTAAAGAGCCCGACACACGCGTGAGGCGTGGCCGGGCTCTCGAGCGAATCGTGATCGTGATCGACTACCGCGACGGCTTGCCCCGCGCTCCGTGACTCTGGTCGTCGCTCGCCGTGGAGTACGCACTCGCGAGCTCCGACAGCGACTCGCTCGCACGTCCAAGCTTCTTCATCGTGGCCGCGTCGACTTCGACGGTGACCTTCTTGTTCTGCTTGGCCATGGGTTCTCCCTGTTGCTGATCGTCAGCTTCGCAAGGATCGCCTGCCCCCCGTCAAGTCACGTCGCGTCGAACGGTCCCCCACGGCCTCGATGACTCGACGTTTCCACCCGCTCCGCTCCCCATGCTAACGGCGTTCACACGTTCGATGCAGACGACGTCTTCCAGTTCGCCTTCGCCCCCCGACTCTCTCTCGTCGAACGAGCGTGACGCGCTCGCGATCCTCGCCCTCGCGACGAAGCCGATCTCGCGGTCGCAGTGGCAGGACTACGTGCGCGCCGTCGGCCTGCGCGAGAGTGCGACGCGCGCCCTCGCCGGCGAGAGCTTCAAAGCGCTCGTCGCACGGCTCGAGTCCGTGCGCGCGGTGATCCTCGCGGAGCCGGACCGCGGGGCGCCGACCTACGTCGTCCCCGGTCCGCTCATCGCCCGCGTGCTCGAAGACGCACGCGCCCGCGGAAGGCTCGGTGCGATCGCTGCGCCACGTCTCCCTCGAAACGCGTATGCGAGCTGGTACGACGTCGACGAGAGGCTGCGCATCGGGGTTGCGATCCGCGACGGCAACCTCGTCGCCCAGGCGATGCAGCGCCTCGACTGGCATAGGCCGCGGCGGCCGGGAGAGGTATCGCCGCTCGTCGCGGCCCTGACCCTTCACGCTCCTACGTCGTGGATCGAGCAGCTTCCGTCGAACCGCGTCGCTGAGTTCCTCGGTGAAGCGCTTCACTTCGCGACGACGCTTCTCTTCGCGCACGGCGACGACGTCGTCGCAGCGGCCTCGCGATCCGCCGAGCCCGAGGTGCGCGCGCGCGCCGCGATCATGCTTGCGCTCGCAGGGAAGGGTGACGAGGCGCGCGCTCTTCTCTCCGCGGAGTCGAAAGCGCCGTGGGAGCTGGGTGCACGCGGGGTCGTCGAGCTCACGCAGGGCCGATGGGCCGAAGCGCTCGCGGCGTTCGACCGAGCGAGCGTCACCAAGCAGGGGGCGCGCCGCGTAAGAGGACTCCCGTCGCTCCTCGCAGCGTTCGAGCTTCTCCTCGCGGCCTCGCCCGCGGGGCGAGCGGCCGAGGTGCCTGGGCTTCCCGCTCGCATCGCCGCGTGCGAGGCGCTCGACGAATGGCCGAGCGCGGCCGAGGCGCTGAGCGCGCTGGCCACCTACCGCGCGACGGGACGCACCGAGCGATTTCCGCTGGTCTTCCCTGAGGCGAGCTGGATTGAGCACCTCGTCTACGGCCTCGCGGCGCGGTGGATGGGCGGAGTGGCGGCATCCGACGGGGCCCGGAAGTCGCCGGCTCACGCGTCGAACGAGAAGATCATCGCGTCCCTCCGCCAGCGCGCGGAGTCGACGGGCTACGTCTGGGTGGCGCAGCAGTTGCGATCCCTCACCGACGGGAGCGACGAGGCCGGTGCGCTCGCTGCACTCTCGCCGGCCACGACCGCGCCGTGGGAAATCGCCCTCGAAGCCTTGTCGGGCGCTCTCGCTGGGAAGGTTGCCAGCACGGAGGGCGCGAACGAGCCGGCGGGGGTCGTTTGGTTCGTCGAGATCGTCAGCGCCCACGCCGCGTACGACGCGTACGACGCGTTCGACGAGGCGGCGCGGGAAGAGGTGCGGTTCACCGCGCGCCTCGTGAAGAAGAAAGGGCAGCTCGGCGGCACGATCAGCGTGGAGCGTCTGGTGAAGGACTCCTCGCTCCCGCTCACGCCGGAGGATCGCGCGCTCGCGGCGTCGATCCTCGCGTCGCGTCGCTCGCGCCACGCGGCCACCGTTCCTCTTCGGACGCTCTTTCTCGCCGTCGGTCACCCGCGCATCCGCGACGCCGGCGGCCCTGTCACCGTCGAGCGCGCCGAGCCGGAGATTCGCGTCGCGGAGACGGCGCTCGGGGCGCGGCTCACGATGTTTCCTCCCCGCTGGGACGGCGAGGGGATCTCGGTCTGCCACGAGCCAGGGCGCATCGTGCTTTACGAGAAGAGCGAGACCGCGACACGCCTCGCGCAGATCCTGGGCGAAGGGGTCGACGTCCCAACGGCCGGCGTCGCGAAGGCGGCGGAGACGCTTGCGGCGATCGGTGCGCACGTGGCGGTCCGCGGCACCGAGGTGCTCGGCAAGGCGGCGGGGGCGCGCGTCGAGCCGGCGGACGGACGGCTGCGCGTTCAGCTCTTTCGCGCGGGGAGCGCGTTTCGCGTGCGCCTCCGCGTCGTGCCGGGAGGGAGCGAAGGCATCGCGCTTCGGCCAGGGGCCGAGCCGGCGCATCTCCTCGTCGCGGGCGAGCGAGGCCCGCGTTCCGTTCAGCGCGACCTCGTCGCGGAGCGCGCGCGCGCGGAGCGCTTGCTCGAAGAGTGCACGCTCCTGTCGGCGCTTCCGATCGACGGCGACGATCGCGTCGCAGGCGACGTTGAAGCGTGCCTCGAGCTGCTCCTCGAGCTCGAAGCGCACCGGGGTGACGACGTCGTGGTCGAATGGCCGGCGGGCGATCCGCTACGCGCGCCGATCTTGCGCGACACGCGCGCGCTGCGGGTTCGCGTCGCGAGCGAAGCGCAGTGGCTCGCGATCGACGGGGAGCTCCAGATCGACGAGCGACGCGTCGTCGCGTTCGCGGAGCTCTTCGAGCGGGCCTCGGCGGCGCGCGGCCGGTTCGTCCCGCTCGGAGACGGCGAGTACCTCGCGCTCACGGAGAAGCTGCGTGAGCAGATCGAAGCGCTCGGTCGCGTGCGCGCGCTCGGCGACCGGCAAGGGCGCGCCTCGATCGCCCTGCTCCCCGCGATCGCGCAATGGGCCGACGGCGCGGATCTCGCGCTCGCCGATACGCTGCGCGAGCGCGCGGCTTCGCTGGAGCGAGCCCTCGACGCGACCCCACGCGTGCCGCGAGCGCTCCAGGCGGAGCTGCGCGACTACCAGCGCGACGGCTTCATGTTCCTCGCGCGCCGGGCCTCGTGCGGGCTCGGCTCGTGCTTGGCGGACGACATGGGGCTCGGCAAGACGGTGCAAGCGCTCGCCCTCCTCCTCGCGCGCGCCAAGGAGGGGCCGGCGCTCGTCGTCGCGCCGACGAGCGTGTGCCGGAACTGGGAGGACGAGGCGCGCCGATTCGCGCCGACGTTGGCGTTTCATCGGCTCGCGGGCGCGGCGGACCGGGCGGCGTGCATCGCAAGCCTCGGGAGCGGCGACGTCCTCCTCTCCTCGTACGGTCTCCTCGGCACGTGCACCGAAGTGCTCGGCGCGCGACGGTTCGCGACGGCGATCTTCGACGAGGCGCACGCGCTCAAGAACCCGGAGACGCGTCGCGCCGCCGGGGCTCGCGCGATCAAGGCCGACGCGGTCGTCGGGCTCACCGGGACGCCGCTCGAGAACCATCTCGGCGAGCTTCACTCGCTCTTCGACGTCCTCACGCCCGGGCTCCTCGGGACGCGCGATCGATTCGAGCGGGCGTTCGCGGCGCCGATCGCTCGCGGGGAGAAGCGAGCGGCGGCGCAGCTGCGGTCGCTGGTGCGCCCATTCCTACTGCGACGCACGAAGTCGCAGGTGCTCGACGAGCTCCCGGCGAAGACGGAGATGACGCGCATGATCGCTCCAAGCGAAGAGGAGCGCGCGTTCTACGAAGCGCTCCGCCGGAGAGCCGTCGCGCGCGTGCAGGAGGCGACGGACACGAAGGGGAATCAGGCGCGCATCCTCGTGCTCGCCGAGATCACGAAGCTGCGGCGCGCGGCCGTCGATCCGCGCCTCGTCGGCGGCGACGACGCTCCGCCCGGGAGCAAGCTCGAGGCGCTCGGTGAGCTGGTGCGCGAGCTGCGCGAAGAAGGGCATCGCGCGCTCGTCTTCAGCCAGTTCCTCGAGGTCCTCGATCGCGCAGGCGCGAAGCTCGAAGCCGAGGGAGCCCGGTGCGTTCGGCTCGACGGCACGATGACCGCGGATGCGCGAGCCGCAGCCGTCGACGCGTTCCAGAGCGGGCAGGCGGACGTGTTTCTTCTGAGCCTGCGCGCCGGAGGCGTCGGGATGAACCTGACGGCCGCGGACTACGTCGTTCACCTCGATCCGTGGTGGAACCCGGCCGTCGAGGATCAAGCGACCGACCGCGCTCACCGCATCGGACAGACGCGCGCGGTCACCGTGGTGCGGCTCGTGACGGAGGGGACGATCGAGGAGAAGGTCCTGCGGCTCCATGCGGAGAAGCGCGCGTTGTATGCGGACGCCATTGGAGGGCTGGAGGGGGCGACGAAGGTGGACCTGCGCGACATGGTCGGGTTGCTCGGGGCGTGATCGTCATGATCCGTGGGGCCGATGACGATCACCCGAGGGGACCCGAGGGGATAATCCCTCGCCGACCTGGGGCCCATCGTGTTGGTACCCACGGGTGATCGTGTTGGTACCCACGGGTGATCGTCCCTCTACGCCACACGCCTACTCGAACGGCCTCTCCGTCAGAAAGCGCACCAGATCGATCGTCTTCCACCGAAACCGATCGAACTCGCGCAGCTCGCGATCGACGGCGGCGCCCTCGACACGCGCGCATCGCTTCAGCAAGTGAAGCGCGCGCCGCACTGTGCGCTCGCCGTACCAGCGCGACTTGAGATCCGCGATCACCCCGTTCGCATCCTCCGCACCGATGAGCTCGCGCGCGACGAGGTGATCGATCGCCGCGCGCAGATGTACGAGCGGCTCGCTCACCGGGCGGTACGGCGCACCCGGCTCGTGGAGGAGCGCCACTTCGTCGTCCTGGAAATCATCCTCGCCGCAGAAGCGCTCGTACACCGAACCAAATCCGCGCATTCCGAGGTGCGCCATCTCGCGCGCGCGAATCGCGCCCATCGAGGAGAGGCCCCACACGCGCCAGCCGGCGGCGAGCGCCTCGCGGATCTCGGCGTGGCCGACGGCGAGCGTGTCGTGGAAGACGCCGTCGACGATGACGATCACGCCGGGCTTCTTCCGCGCCTTCTTCTGCGCTTCGAGCAGCGCGTCCACGTCGTGGCGGCGAATCGGGCGGAGCACGCGGAGCGTCTTGGCGAGCGCGCGCGCGCCGGCGTTTCCCGCGATCGTCGGGCCGACGAACATCACGACGCGATCGCTCGCGGTCTCACGCGCTCGCGCGGGCATGGTCCCTCAGCCTGACGCCGATGCGCGAGACGTTGTCGTTGAAGAACTCGATGCGCGGGATGATGACGCGCACCACCTGGAGATCGTCCTCGGATGCGGAGAAGGCCACGCGGTACACGCGATCGAAGCCGAGCGCGGCGAGACGATCGAGGACCAGCGTCTCGCAACGCTCGACCGTCGTGACCGTCGCGCTGTGATCGTCGACCGCGCTCATCGGCACCGGCGTGCCGCGTGAGGCGCGCCCGACCACCCCTTCGACGAACGTGCGCTTGCGACGCGCGGTCCAGCCGCGGAAGCGCTCGTGCACGTTCACGAGATCGTCGCGGCCGCCGTGGATGAACGAGAGGCGACTCTGCGCCGCCTCGGCCACGGCGCGCACGAAGGCGACGCTGCGGTGCGCGTGGCAGCCGAAGCCGCCGTTCAGCAGGTGCGGCAAGTACGAGTCGCGATCGTTGATGACGGCGAAGAAGTACGCCATGCCGAAGGCGTTCTTCGCGGTGCGGACGAAGAGATCGAGATCGGCGGCGCGGAGGGTCTCGACCAGCGCGCGCGCCGGACCTTCGACCGTGTCGAGATCGACGGGCGCGCTCGTGTCGCGCACCGCTTCGAACGAGCACACGTCGCGCTCGATGAGCTCGCAGAGCCCGTGCACCGTGGCCTCGCGGAGCGTGTTGCCCGAGGAGAGCCCGTTCGAGTTCGTGCCGAAGACGCTCTTGAAGCGGGCGTGCGGGCGGTACGGAATGAACACGAGCTCGGCGGGGACGAGCGCGCGCGCGCCGGTGCGGAGGTCTTCGGCTTCGACGCAGTCCATCGGCGCGTCGAGGCGGACGCGCGCGCCGAGCTTGGGGCAGAGATCGAGGATGGCCTCGGGGCGATCGTGGCCGTCGAGGACGTCGCGCGCGGTGGCCTTCACGATCGTGACGTGCGGCGACGCGCCCGGCTCGGCGAGCGCGAACTCGATCGCCTCCATGTACGCGCCGACCTCGGCTTCGATCGAGTGAAGCCCCTTGCCGGCGTTCACGCAGAGCGAGCCGCGCGACGCCGTCGGGCGAATGCTGGCGTAGACCGGGAGACCCACGCGATCGAGCCGCGTGATGTCGGTGACGCGCGAGATCCCGAGCTTCTTCGCCAGCACCTGGGCGCGGGCGCGCGTGACCTCAGGCGGCGTCGTGCGCAGGCTCGAGCTGAGTTGAACCGTGGGCATGCGTCGACGGGCGAGCGTACATGCAGCGCACGAGCGGCGCAGAGCGGGCGAGGCGACTCCGTGATACGACCGGCGCGTGCACAGAGAATGGCTAGGTGTCCCGATCTGGTTCGCGTGCGGTGTTCTCGGCGCGTGGATCGCGACGTCGAAGGGGCGGGGAGGGTGCTTCTGGTTTCTCCTCTGCTCGTTCCTCGGGCCCATCGGGCTCTTGATCGCCGCCGTGTCTCCGCGCGTCGGGCGCTGAACGCACGAGGTCGAGTCGGGCTCACGCGAGACCGGTGATCGACTCCAGCGCTTCGCGGACGTGCGCGACGGCGAGCTTGTCGCGCGCGATCGTCCGCGCCGCGCCCTTCACGTCGTCGTCGGATTCGTCGGCGAGGACGACGACGCGCACGTGCGCCGTGCGCTCCACCGCATGCAGCCGCGCGACGACGCGCGCCACGTCGACCCCGGCGAGTGGCGCGGTGACCACGAGCGCTTGCGGTGGCGTCGCGCCGATCGCGACGAGCGCATCGACGGCGTGCTCGTAGCCGTCGAGCACGAAGCGCTTCTCCAGCGCGCGACAAAGACGCGCGAGCGCCGCGGCGTCGCCGTCGATGGCGACGACGTGCGGTTTCCCTTCGGCGAGCGCGCTGGGGAGCGGCATCTCGTAGTGGCGCATGAAGGCGACGAGGTCGACGCGCTGGATGCGGACGTGGCGCCCGTCGGTCTTGTAGTGGCGGAGCTTCCCGCGCGCGGCCCAGTTGTGGATCGTCTTCAGATCGACGCGGCAGAAGCGAGCGGCGTCGGCGGCGGTGAAGAGATCCGCGCCGCGGCTCATGGCGGAGGCGCGTCTTCGGGGACGAAGCGATCGCCGCGGAGGACGTACCGCGAGCGCCCGGGGACGCGCGACTCGCGAACCTCGTGCGCGGGATCGCCCGGGAGCGCGAGCGCGATCGTGCCGTCGTAGGGGAGCAGGATCGGGCAGATGGGATCGAGGCACGCGCTCGCGGCGATCGCGATCGCCTCGGCGCTGGCGCTCACGCGCGCAAGGACTTCGAGCGTGCGGTGCGTCGGCGGCGCGAGCGCCACGGCGCCCGCTTCCCAGCGCGCGATCACGTCGGCGGGGCGGGCCCAGAAGCTCGACGTGGTCTCGTGATCGTCGTGAGCGCCGGATTGATCGCGCGGGAGGGTCGCCAGGTAGAAGCGCGTGTCGTAGCGGCGTGCTTCGGCGATCGGCGTGATCCACCGCGCGAACGGGTGCAGCGCGCCGAGATCCAGGCGGAGCCCGTGCTCACGAAGGAAGGCGATGAGGGTCGCTTCCTTCTTCACCAGGCGCGCGCGCAGATCGAGCAGCGCGGCGTGGGTGACGATGCCTCCGGTGACCGGGAGGATGGCCGCTTCTTCCAGCGCCTCGCGGCACGCGGCGATCCGCAGCGCGCGATCATCTTGCCCGCCGTCGACGGCGCTCGTCCACTCGTCGCTCGCGTCGCCGGCGTCGACCTTGCCGCCGGGGAACACGACCGCGCCGCCGAGGAACCCGCTCTTCGGGTGGCGCTCGACGCAGAACACTTCCATCCCCGCGGTCGCGTCGCGCACGACGATGATCGTCGCCGCCTCGCGCGGCGCGACTTCTGTGCGGTTCGAGTCGAGATCGAGCTTCACCATGGGGAGATCATCCTCGCACGGCGCGACGGCGTTCTTCGATGGCGCGCGCGGCGATCTTCGCCTGGGCTTCGGGGCCTTCGACGAGCCACCAGGCGTCGTGCGCTTCGGAGTCGCGGACCGCGTCGAGCACGATCTCGGCGGCGCGCTCGGGGGCGATGCGATCGTTCGCGCGGCCCGGGAGCTCGACGACCGCGCGCTGCACGTTGAGCCCTTCGAGCGTACGGAGGAGCGTCGCCATCGCGCCGCGGAAGGCGTCTTCGTCGAACGCCGCCTGCGCGCCTGCGCCGACCACGATCACCTTCTCGTACGGCAACCGCGGCCGCCCTTGCATGCACAGGACGTCGCCCACTTCGCCCTTCGCGAACTGCTCGCGCGCCAGCTTGCTCACGCGCCCCGCCAGTCGCCAGTCGAGCAGCCCCGCGAGGCCGCGCATCGGACGCTCGTCGCTCCACATGGAGCACGCGATCACCTCGGCGGGCGTGTCGTCGAGTCGATGCAGCTCGCGCGCGACGAAACGAAACTCCACGTCACGCGCCTTCGGTGGATCCGGTCGTGCCGCCGCCCGTCTTCGCGATCCGCTCGGCCACGGCGTTGAGCACGCCGTTCACGAACGCGCTCGACTCGTCGGTGCCGTACTCCTTGGCCAGCTCGACGGCTTCGTCGATGACGACCGCGCGGGGGATGTCGCTCCGGTACGCGAGCTCCCACGTGCCGAGGCGGAGCAGGTTGCGATCGACGCGCGTCATGCGCTCGATGCGCCAGTGCGACGACGCCGAGCGAATCTTCGCGTCGAGATCGACCATGCGTTCGCCGATGCCGCGCACCGCTTCGTCGGCGTACGCGCGGCCTTCGGGATCGGCCTCGAAGTTGCGCCAGAAGAGCGCAATCGCGGCGTCGGCGTCGACGCCCGAGGCTTCGATCTGAAAGAGCATTTGCAGCGCTGCTTCGCGCCCGGACCGCCGCGCTCCCAAGAGAGGTCAGCCTTTCTTCGGTTTGCGTGGTGAAGACGAGGCGTCGATCGCACGGCTCCCGGCGAGGGCGAGAGACAACGAGACCATTTCGATCGCGCTCTGAGCCGCGTCCCACCCCTTGTTGCCGGCCTTCGTGCCCGCGCGCTCGATCGCTTGCTCGATCGTGTCGGTCGTCAGCACGCCGAACGCGACGCACATGCCGGTCTGCGTCTGCACGCTGGCGAGGCCCTTGGCCGCTTCGCCGGCGACGTAGTCGAAGTGCGGCGTCGCTCCGCGGATGACCGCGCCGAGCGCGATGATGGCGTCGACCTCGCCGCGCTTGGCGATCTGGAGCGCCGCGACCGGGAGCTCCCACGCGCCGGGGACGCGCACGAGCGTGACGTTCGCCGTGTCGCCGCCGTGGCGGGCGATGGCGTCGAGCGCACCGGCGACCAGATGCTCCACGATGAAGGCGTTGAAGCGGCTGGCGACGATCGCGAACTTCGCGCCGCTCGGAACGACCAGCGACCCTTCGACCACGCGGTGATTGCTCATGAGTGACCTTCGCTCATCGAATGGAGAGGCACACGCTCGACGACGTCGAGCCCGTAGCCGTGGATGCCGGCAATCTTACGCGGGTTGTTCGTGAGCAAGCGGATCTTGTGGAGCCCCAGATCGGCCAGCACCTGCGCGCCGAGGCCGAACTCGCGGAGCGGCTGATCGGGCGCGTCGCCCGGCGCGAACTTCTCGAGCGCGATGTAGCTCTCGAGCTCGCGGAGCGCGTTGCCGCGCGACGGCAAGTAGACGAGGGCGCCGCGCCCTTCGGCTTCGATGCGGAGGAGCGCCTCGCGCAGGTGGTGACCGCCCTCGCAGCGCGTGGAGGCGAACGTGTCGGCGATCGTGGAGCCCGCATGGACTCGGCACAGCGTCGGCGTGTCGCCCGAGAGCTCCCCTTTGACGAACGCCAGGAACTGCCGCCCATCGACGAGCACCTCGTAGACGATCGCGCGCCACTCGGTCCCCGTCGCGTCGAGGCGAACGGTGTGCTCGAGCGCGCGCTTCACGAGGCGCTCGGTCTGGAGGCGGTACTGAATGAGCTCGGCGACCGTGAGGATGCGCAGGCCGTGCTTCTTGGAGAAGATCTCGAGGTCCGGCATGCGGGCCATCGATCCGTCGTCGTTCATGATCTCGCAGATGACGCCGGCCGGCGTGAGCCCCGCGAGCCGCGCGAGATCGACCGAGCCCTCCGTCTGTCCCGTGCGCACCAGCACTCCGCCGTTGCGCGCGCGGAGCGGGAAGACGTGGCCCGGCGTGACGAGGTCTTCAGGCTTCACCGCGGGGTTCGAGGCGACGCGGGTCGTGTGCGCGCGATCGGCCGCGCTGATGCCGGTGGTCACGCCGTGACGCGCTTCGATGCTGACGGTGAACGCCGTTCCGAGCGGAGGGCCGCCGCGTCCGGGCGCCTGCATCATCGGGAGGCTCAATCGATCGAGGTGCTCTTCGGTGAGCGTGACGCAGATGAGGCCGCGGCCGTGCGTGGCCATGAAATTGATGGCGTCGGCCGTGACGTGCTCGGCGGCCATGCAGAGGTCGCCTTCGTTCTCGCGGTCTTCGTCGTCGACGAGGATGACCATCTTCCCCGCGCGGATGTCGGTGAGGGCGTCGTTGACCCGCCCGAGGAGCGCGGGCTCGATGTTGAGCACGGGAGACATTCGAGGGTTCCTTGCAGTCTACATCAAAGGATCAAGCGAATCCGGCGCGCTTGAGCGTGTCCATCATGGCGGCGTCGTTCGTGCCCGCGCCGGTGCCCGCCTCGACGAGGCGCGCGACGTAGCGGGCGAGCACGTCGACTTCGAGGTTCACTTTCGTGCCGGCGGCGAGCGACTCGAGCGTCGTCTTGTGGAGCGTGTGCGGGATGAGGACGACCGAGAAGCGATCGGCCGAGACGGAGTTCACCGTGAGGCTGACTCCGTTCACACAAATGGAGCCCTTCTCGGCGACGTATCGCGCGAGCTCCTTCGGCAGGACGAATTCGACGAAGAGCGCGTCGCCCGTGGGGCGCAGCGAGGCGACGGTCCCCTCGCCGTCGACGTGACCGCTCACGATGTGCCCGCCCATGCGCCCGCCGAGCGGGACGGCGCGCTCGAGGTTCACGCCGCCGCCGAGCGCGATCGAGCCGAGCGTCGTGCGCGAGAGCGTCTCGTGCGAGCAGTCGGCCTCGAAGCCGGCGTTCGTGCCCGGCACGATCGCGTCGACCGTGAGGCACACGCCATCGACGCTGATCGACTCACCGAGCTCGAGCTTCGCGAGAGCACAGCCGACCGTGATCCGGGCGCCGGGGCCGCGCGGCGTGCGGGCGCGGAGGGTCCCTTTTTCTTCGACCAGGCCGGTGAACACGGTCTGCATGTAGTGGACGGGGGGCGCTCAGTCCAGTCGGGGTCCCCACGTTCCCTTGCTTCCGCGCGGCTTCGCGGGCGATCCTTCCGCGCATGCCGTCACGCCTCCCCGCGATTCGCGCGCCGCTCGCGCTCGCGTGGTTCGCGTGCGCCGTCGCCTGCGGGCCGAGCTACCAGGCGCTCTACGAAGGGGACGCGCGGTTCGAGCACTGCTACGCGCTCGAAGAGAACGGCGGCGCGGCGATGACGCAGAAGAGCGAGTGCTGGCGCGACTGGACGGCGCGGTACACCTACGGCCAGACGCGCGACCGCATCGAGTACGCCGCCGCGCGGCTCCGTGCGCTGCAGCGCGCCCCCGTGGCGCCGACCGACGAAGCGATGATGCAAGCCGCGCCTGGTGAAGGGCGCTCGTCGAGCATCGATACCCCCGCGCCGACGAGCGCGTTCGAGCCCCCGCCCAACACGCTCGCGGCCGACGCCGGGGCCATTCAACGCGTGGCGCTCCCCGGCTACCTCGACGCGGGCAACGCGCTGGTCACCGAATCGAAATCCGCCGAGCCCCCCGAGAGCGCGTGCGGAACGAGCTGCGACGCGACGTGGAGCCGCTGCAAGATGACCTGCGACGCCGGGACGAAGTGCGAGGCCTGCGCGCGCGACTACAAGCGCTGCATGAGGAACTGTTTCGCGAAGTGAGCGTGGTGATCAGGGCGTGGCGACCGTGCCGGGAGGCAAGGTGCCCGACCCGCCGTCGAGCGGCTCGGCCTCGACCACGAGACGCAGGTAGTACCCGGCACACGTCGCGTTCGACACGGCGATGGTGTCGAGGGTGTCGCCCGGGTGAAGTCCGCCGTCGATCGGAGGGCCCTCGTAGATCGGGTAGAGCACGCTCACCTCGGTGAGGTTGCCCGAGGAGCTCGTGAAGTTCGATCCGGCATCGGCCCAGTTCGGATCGGGGCTCAGGTACGAGAAGATGTTGCGGATCGTTCGAGCGTGACCGAGCAGGCGGAGGTCGAAATACTGCGTGCGGCTTCCGGGGAACGGGAGCCAATCCGCCAAGATCGGGCTCGACTCCCACGTGTTCGCGTCGAGGAGATCGCCCGTCGGTGCCGGTACGTCCGGCGGCGGCTCGGTATCGGCCTCGCAGCTCTCCCGCAGCTGACACGCGGACTGTGACCCCAGGACCGAGCCCGCGATCACGATGCACGTCGCGCCACCCACCAGCGCCGACGCGCGCTGCACGCGGTTCATGCTAGCCACCAAGGATCTCCGCGGCGCGGATCGCGTGGTACGTGAGAATCAAATCGGCCCCTGCGCGGCGGATGCTCGTGAGCACCTCCATGATCGCGCGATCGAGATCGAGCATGCCCGCGGCCGCGGCGGCGTGGAGCATCGCGTACTCGCCCGACACGTTGTAGGCGCCGAGCGGCAGGTTCGTCCGCTCGCGAACGGCGCGGATGACGTCGAGGTAGGGAAGCGCGGGCTTCACCATCAACATGTCCGCGCCTTCCGCTTCATCGAGCGCGGCCTCGCGCAAGGCTTCGCGCGCGTTGGCCGGGTCCATCTGGTAGCCGGCGCGATCGCCGAACTTCGGCGCGCAGTCGGCCGCGTCGCGGAAGGGGCCGTAGAAGCTGCTGGCGTACTTCACCGCGTAGCTGAGGATGGCGATCGTCTCGAACGACTCGGCGTCGAGCGCCTTGCGAATGCGCGCCACGCGCCCGTCCATCATGTCGCTGGGCGCGATGATGTCGGCGCCGGCCTTGGCGTGAACGATCGCCATCTTCGCCAGCACTTCGAGCGTCGCGTCGTTGTCGACCTCGACCGACCCGTCGCGCCGCGTGCGCAGGATGCCGCAGTGACCGTGGTCGGTGTACTCGTCGACGCACACGTCGGTCACGACGACGAGGTCGGGCACGGCGCTCTTCATCTCCGCGACGGCGCGCGGAACGGGGCCGTCGGGATCGAGGCCGCTGTCGCCGCGCGGGTCTTTCGTCTTCGGCAATCCGAAGAGGAGGACCGACTTGATGCCGCGCTCGGCGAGCAGCTTCGCCTGCGCCTTGGCGTGGCTCACCGGGAACTGCGAGATGCCCGGCATCGTCGCGATCGGGTTCGGCGCGGTGAGGGCCGCGTTGAAGAACATCGGGTAAACGAAGTCGCTCGGCGCGAGCGTCGTCTCGCGGACGAGGGCGCGCATCGAGGCGGTGACGCGCAGGCGACGGGGGCGAATGTTCGGGAAGGCGTTGTTCATCGGCTTGCCGGTGTTTGCGGGTCTTGTTGCGGGATAGCACACGCCGGACGGGTTCGCGTGGCTGCTGGGGAGTCGGCGCGGTAAGGTACGCGCGTGTACACAAGCGCGAGAAGCGCGTTCGCGATCGCCGTTGGGCTCGGCGTCCCGGTCCTCGCGATCGCGGCGTGCGGCGACCGAACGGGTCTGCTCGTGCCCGAGTACCTCGTCGTCGAGCCCGATGGAGCGACGGTCGTCTTTCATCCGTTCCCCACCGAGGACGCCAACGTCCCGTTCGACGACGTCTCGCTCCCGCCGATCGACTCGACGCCCCAGCGCGACACGTCGAACCCGATCTGCGCCGACGCCTCCGACACGCTCGTTTACGCCGTCACCGAGAGCAACCGGCTCCTCCGCTTCGATCCGCCGTCGGGGCAGTTCACGACCATCGGCACGATCAACTGCCCCGATCCGCTGGGGCGGAGCCCGTTCTCGATGGCGGTCGATCGCTTCGGCGTCGCCTACGTCCTCTATGC
The DNA here is from genome assembly GCA_003151595.1 of Myxococcales bacterium. Next base: position 18,735 of record PLXW01000083.1, on the reverse strand, counting down.
GCAGTTCCAGGATCCGTCGCCCGGGAGCATCTTCCGCGTGAGCCTCGCCACGGCGTCGTGCGAGGCGAGCCAGTTCGTGCCCGGGCAGGACTCGTTCAACAGCTTCGGCATGGCCTTCTCGGCGAACGACATCGGTACCGGCGAGACGCTCTACGTCGCGTCCGACGACACGGCGAACGGACGGCTGGGGGCGATCGACGAGACCTCGCTCGTGCTCAGCGAGGTCGGATCGTTCTTCCCGGCCGCGCCGGCCGCGGAGCTCTCGGGCACGGCCGACGGTCGGCTCTTCGCGTTCTTCGCGCCGCAGGGGCAGGGGTCGAGCGGGATGACGATCGCGCAGATCGACAAGAAGACCGCGGCGCTCACCGCGCAGAACTTCCTCCCCAACGTGAACGAGGGGGACGCCTGGGCGTTCGCGTTCTGGGGCGGTGACTTCTACCTCTTCACCGCGCCCAACGATTCGAGCTCGATCGTGACGCGCTACGACCCGGGCAGCGGCGCGCTGGCGCAGGTCGCGAGCTGGCCCGAGCGGATCGTCGGCGCCGGAGTGTCGACGTGCGCGCCCGCGCGATGAGCACGCGATGAGCTCGAAGCGCCCGCTCGACGGGAAGCGGATCGTCATCACGCGCGCGAAGGATCAAGCCGAGAAGAGCGCGGTGATGTTCCGAGAGCGCGGGGCCGAGGTGCTGCTGCTGCCGACGATCGAGCTGCATCCGCCGAAGGATCCGGCCGCGGTCGTCGACGCGCTCGCGCGGTTGAAGGCGTACGCCTGGGTCGCGTTCACCAGCGCCAACGGCGTGGATTGGACGTTTCGCACGATGGAGCAAGCGGGGCTCGACGCGCGCGCGTTCGAGGGGGCGAAGATCGCGGCCATCGGTCCCGGGACCGCGGCAGCGCTCGAAGCGCACGGAGTGAAGGTCTCTGTGACCGCCACCGAGCGCAAAGGCGAGGGGCTCGCCAAGGCGATGCTCGAGGCGATGAAGCGGAGCGGCGAGTCGGTGCTGCTCTTGCGTGCGCAGGTCGCGCGCGACGTGCTTCCGGACACGCTGCGCGAGGCCGGGCACGCCGTCGACGTGATCGCGGTCTACGAGACGCGCGCGGCGGTAGGGGACGCAGTGGATGAGGTGCTTGGCGATCTGGGGCGCGGAGCCATCGACGCCGTGACGTTCACGTCGGCCAGCACGGTCGACAACTTCGTGGCCCTCGTCGGCAGCGAAGGGCGGGCGCGCGATCTGCTCGCCAGGACGCTCGTGGCCAGCATCGGCCCCATCACCTCGGAAGCGCTGTCGGAGCGCGCTCTTCGGGTCGATGTGACGGCGACGGAATCCACGCTGGCGGGGCTCCTGGAGGCGATAGCGGGGGCCTTCGCGGGCGAATCCGTCACGTCTGATTGACAAGGCGCGGACGCGGCGGCGATCCTGCGGAGCGCGGTTAATTCCGCGCTACGGCGCCACCTCTCCCATGTCCCTGAGCTCACTCATCGTCCAGCGCGAGATCGCCACGATCCGCCAGGTCGAAGAAGCGCTCGCTCGGCAGGTGCTTTACGGGGGCGATCTCGTCACCAACCTGCTCGAAGTGGCGAAGCTCGACGAAGCGACGCTGACGATGCTCCTGGCCGAGTCGTTCGGGATGGCCGCGGCCACGCTCGGTCCGTTGCCGTCGCCGAACGAGCGGGCGCGCGGGCTCATCACCGAGGAGATGGCGTCGACGCGGGCCATGGTGCCGCTGGCGCTCGAGGACGGCGCCATCGTGGTGGCGGTCGCCGAGCCGCTGCCGAAGGAAGCGGAAGAGGAGCTGTCGTTCGCGCTCGGTCTTCGCGTGGTGCAGCGGATCGCGCCGATGGTGCGGGTGCGCGAGTCGCTGGCGCGGATGTACGGAGCGCCGCTCGAGCGTCGGTTGCAGCGGTTGCTCCATCGCCTCGGCGCGGCCCCGCCTCCCACGATGGAGGTCGCGCCGCCCGAGCGTCGATCGGTTCCGCCGAGCGCGCGCGCGCCGTTCCGTCCGAGCACGACGCCGCCGGTCCAGACGAACACCGCGCCGGCGAGCGTTCGCACGCCGACCGACGTGGGGTTCCCCGCGGCGCCGCCCCCCGGTCCTCCCGTCGCCGACACGAGCGAGACGCAGCGCGCGACGCTCGTACAACGCGACTCCGGGGCGCCGCGGCCGGTGCGACGGCGGCGCGGACCGATGCTCCCCGAGCAGGCGCGCAAGGAGCTGCAAGAGGCGGAGGGGCGCGACGCGATCCTCGATCTGTTCTTCGACTACGCGCGCCAGTACTTCGACTACTCGGCGCTGTTCGTCGTTCACTCCGACATCGCCGAGGGGCGCGATGCGTACGGCGACGGTGCATCGCGCGATCGTGTGCAGGCCATCGGCGTGCCGCTCGACCTTCCGAGCGTGCTCGCGGCGGCGCGCGACGCGGCGGCGACGGTGAGGGTCGCGCCGAACCTCGACGGGCTCGACCCCGTGCTGTTCGGCGACCTGGAGCGGAAGACGCGCGGCGAAGTGCTGGTGGTGCCGATCGTCGTTCGCACGCGGACCGTCGCCCTCTTCTACGGAGACAGCGGCGACGACGGCGTCGAGGCCGGCGCGTCGCGCGACGTGGCGGCGTTCGGGCTGCTCATCGGGCAGCGCTTCGAGAAGATGATCGTCCGGAAGAAGCTGCAGGGGTTCGTGCCGGGCCAGGCCCCCGCGCCGTCGCCCGCGGCCGAGCCCGCGAGCCCCGGGAGCGTGCCGCCGAAACCGGGATCGGCCTTCGCGCTGCGACCGCAGACGCACACGGTTCCGATCCCGCGCCCCGTCGATCCGGTGCCGCCGCCGTCGATCCCTTCGCCGCGGCTCGACCCGCTGCCGGATCCGGAGCCAGAGTCGTTCGCGCCTCCGTCGCCGCCGCGCATCATCCCGGGGAGCGATCTCCCGCCGCCGCAGAATGCGTTCGTGGTGCGCCGGCCGAGCGGCCCGCCCATCCCGCGCGAGGAGCCGAACGATCGCGGCGACATCCCGCAGATCCCGGCACCGACGCCGCCGCCGTCGTCGCCCACGTCGGTCAGTGACTCGGCGCCGCCGTCGGAGTCGTTCGCCGTCGCGCCGCACCACCCGCCGTCGTCGCGCGCGGGGGACTCGCCCGAGCTGCCGTCGGTGATCGTCGATGTCGACGAGACGTCGGGCGCGCTGGTCGATCGCGTGGTGTCGACCGGGAGCGACGAAGCGGCCGAGGCCGATCTCCTTCGCCAGGGGCAGCACGCGATGCCGGCGATCATGTCGCGCTTCCCGGGGCCGACGGTGGTCGATCGCGCGCGCGTGGAAGACGGATCGTTGCGCGCGGGGGAGTGCGGGCCGGTGCTGCGCTTGATCGCGGGGCAGCGGCGCGCGGCGTTGCCGTTCGTGTTGCCGCTGGTGGGCGACGGCGATCCGGTGCGGCGCTACTGGGCGACGTTCCTCCTCACCGAGCTGGCGTACCCCGAGGTAGTCGACCCGCTCGTGCCGCGCCTCTTCGATCCCGATCCGTCGGTGCGCAAGGTCGCGCGACTCGCGGCGCGCGCGCTCGGCGAGGTGGCGCCGGAAGCGTTGATGGAGCGGCTCGTTCGCTATTACCGCGACCCGTCGCTCTTGCACGAGCGGCGCATCGAGATGATCGAGACGCTCGGCGAGCTGCGCGAGCGACTCGCGGTGCCGCTCCTGATCGAGGCGCTGAACGACGAGCTCGAAGAGGTCGCCGCGGCGGCGAGGCGCGCGCTCATGATCGTGACGCGCCAGGATCTCGGTCGCGATCCGAAGAAGTGGCAGACGTGGTGGGCGCAGAACGGCGGGCGCCATCGCGTCGAGTGGCTGATCGACGCGCTCATGCACGAGGTCCCGGCGATTCGCCGCGCGGCCGGCGACGAGCTGAAGACGCTGACGAAAGAGTACTTCGGTTACTACGACGACCTCCCGCGCAAAGAGCGCGAGAAGGCGCACCAGCGGTACCGCGAGTGGTGGGCCGCCGAGGGGCGTCTTCGGTTTCAGCGGCGATGATCGTTCGTCGCTTTCATGCGCGCCGGGCGGCTCTCGCCTTTGCGGCGTGCGCGCTCTTCGTGCACGCCGACGCGCGCGCGGACGTCGACCCGAACGTCGCGCGTCTCGCCGACGGGCACTCGCAGAAGAACAACTGGGTGCCGCCGAGCGCGACGGAGCGCTACGGCCACTCCGACGTGCTGGTGCACGCGCCGCTCGCCGCGGTGAAGAAGCAGGTGCTCGACTTCGCGCACTACAAGGACCTCGTCCCCGACAAGTTTCACAACGCGCGGGTCATCGGCAAAGACGCCGGCGGCACCGACGTCTACATGCAGGTCCCGATCATGCGCGGCCTCATCACGCTGTGGGAGGTGATGCGGTTCCGCGACTTGCAGCCGATCGCAAGCGGGTGGGCGATCGTCGAGGGGTTCTACGTGAAGGGGAACTTGAAGACGGCGAACACGACGTGGACGATGCACGCCGTCGACGAGACGACGACGCTGCTCGAGCTCGACTTGCTGATCGTGCCGCTCGTGCCTGCGCCGCAGTCGGCGGTGGATGAAGAGCTGCGGGACGCGGCGATGCAGGCGGTGGACGCGATTCGCGATCGGGCGCAGGGGACGCCGGGGCCGGTGGCGTACTCGCTAGCCCTCACCCCCCAGCCCCCTCTCCCGTAAAGGGAGAGGGGGAGCAAACCAAGATCTCCTCCCCTCTCCCCTTGCGGGAGAGGGGTTGGGGGTGAGGGTTCGCGCTCACCAAGCCCGTGCATACTGCACGGGCACGTCGATCTTCACTCCGAGCGCCTTCGCCGCGCGTCGCGGCCAGTACGGATCGCGCAGCAGCTCGCGCGCGAGGAAGACGAGATCGGCCTGGCCGGTGCGCACGATGTGATCGGCCTGCGCGGGCTCGGTGATCATTCCGACCGTGCCGGTGGGCATGCCGGTGCGTCGGCGAATCTCGGCGGCGAACGGCGTCTGGTAGCCGGCGCCGATGGGGACGGTGGGGCGCGGCAACATTCCGCCGCTCGAGACGTCGACCAGCGTGACGCCGTCATGCTTGATCGCCTCGACGAGCGCGCATGATTGCTCGAGGTCCCATCCCTGGTTGGGCGCGTCGGCCCAGTCGGTCGCCGAGATGCGGAGCAGCAGCGGCGCGGCCTCGGGGAGGACGGCGCGGATGGCGGCGATGACGCGACGGAGGAAGCGAATGCGGTTCTCGAGCGAGCCGCCGTACTCGTCGGTGCGCTGGTTGCTGAGGGGCGAGAGGAACTCGTGGATCAAGTAGCCGTGCGCGCCGTGAATCTCGAGCACCTTGAACCCGGCGGCGTAGGCGCGCTTCGCGGCGGCGGCGAACGCGGTGACGACGGCGTCGATGTCGCTCGTGCTCATCGCGTTCGGCATCGGGTACCCGTCGTCGAACGCGATCGCGCTCGGGGCGAGCGTCGGTCGCCAGCCGCCGTGCTCCGGTGCGACCTCTTTGCCCCCTTTCCACGGGGCCGCGGTGCTCGCCTTCCGACCGGCGTGCGCGAGCTGCATCCCCGCGACCGCGCCCTGCTCGGCGATGAAGCGCGCGATCGGCGCCCACCCCTCGGCTTGCGAGTCGAGCCAGATGCCGCTGTCGCCCGGCGAGATCCGCCCGCGCGCTTCGACCGCCGTGGCCTCGGTGAACACGAGCGACGCGCCGCCCACCGCGCGGCTCCCGAGGTGCACGAGGTGCCACGGCGTCGGGTGCCCCTCGTTCGACGAGTACTGGCACATGGGGGAGACGACGACGCGGTTCTTGAGCGTGACGTCACCGAGCGCGAACGGAGCGAAGAGGTTCATGGGCGTCATGGAATACGCGATTCGATGCCGGAGGCGCGAGGGAGCGCGCGGACGAACGCGCGATCACCCCTCGTCGGTCAACCGCGCGCGCCAGTCCGCCGGCAGATCGAGGAAGCCCTCGTTGTAGAGGGAGTCGTACGTCGCTTCGCAGATCAGCTCGCAGACGTCGCTGAAGATGTGCGGGTCGGCGACGAAGCGGATCGTCTCCACGCGGAAGCGCGCGTCGCGGGCGCGGACGCGCTTCAGCATCTCTTCTTCCACGTACGGCACGAGCTGCGTGAGGAACGCGCGCTCGTACGCGGCGCGCAGCTTCACGAAGCCCTCGGCCGACACCTTGTACGAGACGCTCATCTTCATCTGCGCGAGCCGCGCGTCGCTCACCACGCGCTTGGCAATCTCGCCCACGTGCGGCGGGTACTCCTCGGTGAGGAACGCATTGAGCACTTCGTTCAAGTGCGACACGAGCGCGTTCAGCTCGGGGGTCGTGCGACCGAGGTACTTGTTGCGGAGCTCGCGGACGATCCCGCCGAAGAGGTCCTTCGCGCGATCGAGCACCTCGGTCGACTCGTACTCGAACGACTCCAGCTCGAGGAGCAGGTGCTGCTCGAAGCGCGTGAGCACGCGGAAGAGCGCCTGCTCGGCGAAGCGCATCGTCTTCAGCTCGCCTTGCGACCCTCGGATCTTCTCGTGCAGCTCGCTCTCGAAGAAGAGGCGCGCGAAGCGCTTGCTGGCGACCGCGAGCTTTCGCTCGAACACGGCCGCCAGCTTCCCTGGCCGGAACAGGCGTTCGAGGTGCGTCGTGAACGCGCTGGTGAGCTCGGCTTCGAGGTGCCGCGCGTCGGACGGCGGAGGGACGCTCCCTTCGCGCCCCACCTTCTCTTGAAGCGCGCGAAGCTCGGCGACCACCTGCGCGGTGATGGCGTCGAGCTCGGGGTTGGTCTGGAGGTCGGCGCGGTAGAGCGCGATCTTCGCTTGCACCTGCTCGTCGCGCAGCACGAAGGCGAACTCGGCGAGCGAGAGCTTCTCGCCCTGGGTCATGAAGCCTTCGTCGGAAGGCATCGGCGGCCGCATCGGCGGGAGGTTCGCCTTGTACGAGGCGAGGGGAGTCGGCGGTCGCGCGATCGACTCGGCGGCCGCGCGCATCCCGCGCTGCGACGGCGGACCGGATTCGTGCGGCGCCGGATCGCGAGGAAGCGGATCGAGCGGCGGCGGCCCGCGTCGCGACGACGGAGGGGCAGACACGATCATTGGATTCGGCGGCCCCGCGGTCGGCTTCTGCGAGTTGGGCGTCGTGCTCGGCCGCGCCAGCGGCGACGTGCTCGGCGAGGGCGTCACCGTCGGAGTCGACGACAGGCGCGGCAGCCCGGCCGGAATGCTAGGGCTCGTCGGCTTTCGCCCGCGGGGCGGGAGCGGCGGAGGGACGCGCTTCATCGGGGGATCAATCGACGAGCGTATCGCGACGCGCGAAACGGTGCGAACTAGCGGCGGAAACCGAGTGAAGCGGGGCTCGGTCGGCGAAGAGATGATGCAGCGCGCGTGCGTTCGCTTGACACTCTGAGAGCCGCGAGTAGTGTGCGCCGACCTGACGCCGCGTAAGCGGCAAAGGCGTGTCGCGCGGTGGAGCAGCCTGGTAGCTCGTCGGGCTCATAACCCGAAGGNNAGGTCGTAGGTTCAAATCCTACCCGCGCAACTACCGATCTCTACGACCTCCGTCGAGGAAGTCGAGGAGGTCTCCGAAGCCCCGGACGGTCCGCCGTTCCGGGGTTTTCGCGTTCTGCGGTCCGCGGGGAGCAGCAACGAGTCGGCTTTCCAGGATCCGTCGGGCTGAGGGTGCATGACGATCTTCCCGTTCACGAGGACCCCTACGAAGGGCCTCGCTGGCGGTCGTCGGGTCGTCCTTGAGGCGGGCCCGACGAGCCGGGCCCGGATCCTTCTCGCGAGCTGCTCGTGAAGATCGGTCTGGAAGAGGACACGCTTCACGTCGGTCGGCACTGTGGCCATTCTCCGCAGCTCCGCGCGCGACGTGCTCAGCAACCCCTTCGCCCGTCAGGCACCGCGCTTCGCTCCCGACATCACTTTTTTCGATAGCCACATCATCCCGATGATGAAGGACACGAGCACGCTGATGATCGTCATCAGTGCACTGATGCCCCTCATCATCGCGCTCTTGTTCCACGTCACCGCCGTGATGCCGGTCATCACCGCGTTGATGATCGTCGTCATCGCGGTCATGTTCCTCATCATCCGAGTGATGTTCGTCATGATCGCGCTGACGACCGACATCACTGGAGTCATGTCGATCATCATCCGGATCATGTGGCTCGTCATCGGGATGACGTGGCTCACGAAAAAAGTGATGCCCGTCATCATGGCGACGATGACCGAGCCGGATCGCCCGATCGATCGATCCGCGAGTCGGCCAGAGCGGCATCGTCGTCGGCTCGGGACCGAGCGTGGGCGACTGATACAGCGGGCCCATTTCCGCCGCCGCCTCCTGCGTGCGTGCCGCGAACGTGCAATGTCTACGGGGATCGCATCGAGAAACGCAGGGGCGGTGAGCCGTACACGATCTTGGCAAAGACCCGTTGAGGTTGGTTACGCTGGTCGGATGAACGACCAGTTCGAAGCCCTCGCCGATCGCGTCTCTCAGTTGGAAGCCAAGAACACACGCCTCGAGCGCCAGGCGGCATGGCTCAAAAGCGCCGGCGCGTTCGGCGTCGTCGCCCTGATGAGCGTCGCCGTTCTAATGGGCGCGGCCGCGCCGACGCCGAGCACGGTCGAAGCGAAGCGCTTCGTCGTCAAAGACGACAACGGCAACGTCCGCGCCTTCATGGACGCCGCCCAGGGTCACGGACGAATCTGGCTCTACGACGAGAACAACGTCACCCGCGTCTTCGTCGGCGCGTCGTCCACGACGCCGGGCCTTCAGGTGAACAGCGCCGCGAACAAGCCGGAGATCAAGGTGATGGAAGAGGCGAGCGGCCCGGTGATCGGGACGTACGACCCGGCCGGCAAGGAGACCTTCAAGAAGCCCTGAGCGGCGCTACGGAGAGCCGCACATGCCTCGAGAGCATCTACGTCGTCCAGGCGTCAGAGATCGCTCGCCGACCCCGGCTTCGCGCGCGCCCTCACGGCCAACGCTTCGCGCGTCCCCGCAATCGTCGCCCCCAGGTCCTCGCACGCCGCCAGCGTGTGCCCGAGCGCTGCGCGGAGATCGTTGGCCGGCACATTCATCGTGTCCGCCGCGTCGCGCACGATGGCGTCGACCACCGCGCGAAGCGCTTCGAGCGAAGGTTGCGGGCGCATCGGCACGGCCGCCGGTGGGGCCGTCGCCTCCTCGCGCTCCGGCTCCTCGTCCGGTTCCCGGAGCGCGTCTCGAAACGGCTGCAAGAGCGGCGCGACCGCCGGGTCCACGCTCACGCCAAGGCCATCGGCGATCGCCAGCACGTGCTCGGGGGGCGCGTCGCGCAGCGCGAGCACCACGTGGACGCGCTGCTTGAACGGCGGAAGCCAATAGCCGTTCTCCCACGTGGACACCGTTCTCTTCGAAACGCCGAGGGTCCCCGCGAGGTCGGCTTGCGTCCACTCCATGGAGCGGCGCACGCGCATGAGCGCGAATCGAAAGGCGTTGGTCTCATCGCGCTTTCCGCGTGGTTTGTGAGGATTCATCGCTCCGACGCGCAAGTGTTGCTCCCGTGAGCACGGTCGCGCGCCGTGGAGCCTCACTCGGATGCACAACATGGTGCAACTGTTTCCTGATCCAGTCGATCGCGAATCGGTCGACCCCAGCTCGCCGATCCTGTGGGAGGAGCAGTCCGAGCGATACCAAGGCGCTCGCGTCGCTGTTTCTGGAGCAAGAGAGCGATACCAACGCACGCGGGTCGTTCCTGCCGGAGGAAACGGTTGCGCGCTCAAGAGATGTCGCGCTCGCACCCGACGCGATGCAGACACGCGCGAGGAGCAACACTTGCTCGTGCGAGCGACGCGCTGGATGCCGCGAGTGCATCGCGGATCCCGCTTACGCTCGCCTGAGACTGGACGCGGATGGCAAGCTCACGAAACGACTTCGGCGTAATGGCCTTCTGCGTGCTCGCCGCCTGCGCGCCGTCACCCGCCGCGACGGCTCCGTCGGCGCAACTCCCACCCGCCAAAGCGCTCGAAGTGAGGGGCGATCATCCGCGGGTAATCGAACGCGCAGCGAGTACTCGTGCGCCTCGACGTCGGCGCGGGCGAGACGTTTGCGCGGGCTGCGTCTTGCGCTCCTCATCGAGCTCGCGCGCGAGCGCCGCGATCTCCGAGTCTTCAGCGACCTACCCGAACAACGCGCCCAACCTCGCCTTGAGCAGCTCTCCGACCTTCCGCTCGACGATGCGCTCGATCTCCGCTTCGAGACCGCCCGCGCTTCGGCTTCCGGCGCCGCTCGACCCGTTGCCAGAAGAAGCGACGACCGCCGGGGCCGCCGTGGTCGTCTTCGTTGCCCTGCGAGCGGCCTTGTTGCGCTTCTTCTTCGCGGCTCGCGTTGCGTAGACGTAGCCCACGTCGAGCTTGATCCCCTTCGCCTTCGCGGCCTTGACCACGTCGGGGGCACTCATGCTTGCGGGTTGGCTACGAACGAAACCGGCCTTGCTCTTGGGATCGAGTTTGCGCGCCATGCGGCGGATGCTACCCGGTCCTCTGCGAGGGGATCTACCCCTTGATCGCGCTGCCGATCGCGGTCAACAGAACGACGGCTGCGATGACCACGAGCAGCGCGCCCATCACGAGCGAGGCGAGGGTCCCGCACGCCAGCCACCGGGAGCGGTTCCAGAAGCGAACCGCGACGGAGACCAGGCTCACGACAGTGAGTGCGCACCACGCGAGGAGGATCTCGGCGGGCCAATCGCCGTCCCTCCCCACCAAGGCCCAGGCCAAGATCCCGAGGACGAAAAGGAAAGGTAGCGGCAGCAGCGCCCCCTTCGCGAACTCGACGCCGCGCGGTTTCATCGCGACCCTCAACGGACGCGTGATGCGCCACTTGCCGACGAACTCCCTGGGATGTCTTCACGTCCTCGCTCGCTTGCGCAAGGGTTCCGACGAGGGTCTCGGCTGGCTGACGATCGGCTTGGTCAGCCCACCGCGTCCTTCACCGCCTTCACCGGCCTCGCCCTGACGGCCTTGCTCGCGGGCTTGGCCGCGAACATCTGCTTCTCTTTCGTGAACGGATTGATCCCTTCACGCGCGGGCCGAGCGGGCTTCTTTACGACGACGAACTTCGCGAAGCCGTGGAGCACGAAGACACCGTTCTTCTTCAGCTCCTTGTGACCGACGCTCACGAGCGTCTCGATGACCTGCTTCACGTGCTTGCGCGAGACATCCTCACCGATCGCATCCGCGACCGCGTTCAGGATCTCGCTCTTCGAGAGGGGCTTCTTCGTCGTCGTTGCAGGCTTCGCCATGTTCGTAGGCTCCTTCGGCCGGAAGCAGAGCGCGAGGACCGCGGCGGCGTCAACGGGGACCCGCACCGTCGTGGGCGGCATCGTGATCTTCGAGTCCCGATGTCGCGAGTGCTATGCGCGGTCCCGCGCGTCTCTCCCGCCAGCGGCGAACCGACGCGATCCCACGGGAAGCCGGTGACGATCCCCGCCGTGATCTTGATCGTCGGCTTGCGCGATGACGATCCTCACGTGGATCGCGAGCGTCACGGACGCTTCTTGTCGTCCCCCGTGACCTCGGTCACCGTGCCGTTCACGGCCGACCACCGAACCTCTGCGGGGGCGTTCGCGTTCACGTGGTAGCGCACCTGGAACGCAACTCCAGGACTCGCCGTCGAGTTCGCGAGGGCCACCCCCTTCGCGGCTTCCTGGCTGATCTCGGTCCGGCCGACGAACGCTAACGGATCACCCTTCACAGCAACCCACCATCCCACGGCCACCTCCCCCTGATGCACCATCCTCCCGCCTTCTCGGCGATCACGCAAGGGACGCCGAGAGCAGCGACTTCGGACGAAGAAGCGTCACTGCTCAGATGCATGGACGGGACCGCGATCCACACCCCACGACCGGCATCCGCGAGACGCGCCGAGGTAGAGCCAAGCCACGTGCCCTACGATCGGCCGCGCCCGAGATGCCGCTGGATCGTACGGACGCTGACTCCGAGCCGATCCGCCGCGCGCGACCGGTTGCCGTCCTCGATGGCGAGCGCCGCCTCGATCACGCGCTCCACGATCCGATCGAGCGACTCGTCCAGCTCGACCACGATGGACGACTTCGCCCCTTCCGCGGGCTCGCGCGCGCTCTGCATCGCTTCCGGGAGATCGCGCACGCGCACGGACAGGCCGGCGCGAAGGAGGCAGGCCGTCTCGATCACGTTCCGCAGCTCGCGCACGTTGCCCGGCCACGCGTACGCGAGCATCGCGCTCTTCGCCCCCCGCGACAGTCGCGGCGGCACCGTCCCGTGAAGCGCGGAGAGCTGCGCGACGAACTGTTCGATGAGCGGCGGGATGTCGGCCTGGCGCTCGCGTAGCGGCGGCACGTTGATGGGGATGCCCTGGATTCGATAGAAGAGGTCCATCCGAAATCGCGCCGCCCGCACTTCTTGGTCGAGGGGGCGAAGCGTCGCGAAGAGCAGGCGCACGTCGGCCTGGATCTTCGTATTGCCGCCGATGCGCATGAAGCGGCGGTTCTCCAGGAAGCGGAGGAGCTTCGCCTGCATCGCGAGCGGCATCTCGCCGATCTCGTCGAGGAAGAGCGTTCCGCCTTCGGCCGCCTCCACCTTCCCCTTCGCTCGCTCGTGAGCGCCGGTGAACGCGCCGCGCTCGTGGCCGAACAGCTCGCTCTCGAAGAGCGCTTCGGGGATCGCAGCGCAGTTGATGGGGACGAACGGGCCGCGCGCTCTGTGGGAAAGCTCGTGAATGCGGCGCGCGAGCACCTCCTTCCCCGCGCCGCTCTCGCCGACGAGGCTCACCGAGACGTCCTTCGCGGCGATCACCCGCAGCACGCGGTCGAGGCGTCGCATCGACGCCGACCGCATGATCGGCGCGAAGACTACGTCAGATTGTCGCGATCGCGCCTTCAGGGTGCGCGAACGCTAGCACCTCGCGCGATCGCTCGTCCGCCGCCGGGCGCTCGGTCTTGATCCAGAGCTTGAGCGCGTCGGAGCCGGCGCACTCGCTCGACTCCAGCCGATAGACCGGAGGGAGCTCCGCCCCCAGGCCGTGGTAGGTGACGACGCGGGTGCCGCAGGGAGCATGCGCCAGCGCCTCGAGCGCGAGTTGCACGTCGATGAGGAAGCGCCGCTGGGAGAGCTCGACGGCAGCGTCGATGCAGGCGCCCATGCAGTCCACGTTCTCGTAGAACGGGTTGTAGAAGTAGAACGCATCGAAGCGGCGCCAATTGACGTCGCAGAGGTCGCCGTGAATGAAGCGAGCGCTGACGCCGAGCCGCTCCGCGGCCGTGCGCGCCACGCTCACGAGGCGCTCGCGGTGCTCGATGCCGGTGACGGTGGCGTTGGTCGACGCTGCGGCGACGATGCAGAGCTTTCCGACCCCCGATCCAACGTCGAGTACGCGCGTCCCTGGCGTCGGCGCGAGCAGCGCGGCGGCGCGCAGCGCGACCCGGGCCGGTGTCCAGAAGACGGAGGAGAGCGCTCGCACGCGCGGTGGGTAGAGCGCATCGAACTCGCGATCGGAGACGAGCTCGCCGTCCGCGAGCGATCGACGGAGGCGCGCGATGCGTGGATCTGACGTCATGAACACCGCGGCCGGAGCAATGTGCGTGCCCCCGAGAGCAGCGCCGCCGAGCGGGTTTGAACGCGCGGTCCACGCGCACAGACGATCGCGATGAGCGCGGAGAGTCCGACAAACTGTCCGGATCCTCCACTCCGCAGGCATGCGATGGGGATCGATGTCCCCGATTCGCGTCCCGCTCGGCCGGCGAGCCGGACACGCGTCGTCCAAACGCGGCGACGCGCGGCAACCCGCGAATGGAACGCAGCGTGCGTTGCGCGACGACCGTGCCCCTTCACAACAGGAGACCCTCGACGTCGCGCCCGCCGGAACCGGCTCGCATCTACGTCACGATCGTCTCGAAGAATCCCGAGACGATCCACGGCCTCGAGTCGTATCTCCGCGGCGCGGGTGTCCCCTCCCATTGCGCGCGCGCGCTTCGTGACATCGACGCGGTCGCCCCGGCGTGCGCGACGGCGGCGGTCATCTTCCCGGACGACTTCGAGAGCGCGGACGTCCTGGCCTTCATGCGCCACCTGCGCGGAGCGCGGCCGCGGCTGCTCGCGCTCCTGGTCACGCGCGAGCCGGGGCGATTCCAGGCGGTCGCGGGAGGGGACGGCCGTTCGCTCCCTCCACTCGTCCTTCCGAGGCCGTCGTTCGGATGGGACATCCTCGACGCGATCCGCGCACACGCCGAAACGGCGCTGGAACCGACATGAGCGCAAGCACCTCGAAGCTCTCTCCGCCGTCTCCGCGCGCGAGCGAGCCTTCGCGCCCGGCGCTGAACGGTGCGACCGGCTTCCCGATCGCCACGGCGCTGCGCCGCGCATTCCGGAACGGCTACGGCGCGCGCGAGCTTCGCGCCGACGTGCTCGCGGGGATCGTCGTTGGCATCGTCGCGCTGCCGCTCTCGATGGCGCTCGCGATCGCGGTCGGCGCGCCGCCGCAGCACGGGCTCTATACGGCGATCTTCGCGGGCCTCTCGGTGTCGCTCCTCGGCGGCTGCAAGTTCCAGGTGACCGGGCCCACCGCGGCGTTCGTCGTGATCCTCGCGCCCATCGTCTCGAAGCACGGGCTCAACGGCCTGCTCACGGCGGGCTTCATGGCGGGGATCATTCTCGTGGCGATGGGTGCCTTCCGGCTCGGCACCCTCATCAAGTTCATTCCGTATCCGGTGACCACGGGCTTCACCACGGGCATCGCGACGGTGATCGCGACGCTCCAGATCAAGGACGTCTTCGGCCTCTCGATCGCGAAGATGCCCGACGCCTACGTCGAGAAGATCGCGGCGCTCTGGGAGGCACGAACGTCGGCGAGCTGGTCCGAGCTCGGGACCGCCGCCTTGACCCTCGGGCTCCTTCTCCTGATCCCACGCGCCACGAAGCGCATCCCGGCACCGCTCATCGCGATCGGGTTCGTCGCCGGCGCTGCGACGCTGATTCACCATGTCGCTCCCTCCTTCGTGGTCGCGACCATCGGGAGCCGCTTCCACACGATCGTGAACGGCGTCGACGTCGCGGGGATTCCATCGGTCGTCCCGTCGCCGTCCCTCCCCTGGGGGCATTCGCTCTCCTTCGCTCTCGTGCACGATCTCTTGCCGGCGGCGTTCGCGATCGCCATGCTCGGCGCGATCGAATCGCTGCTCTCCGCCGTCATCGCCGACGGGCTCACCGGCACGAAGCACGATCCGAACGCGGAGCTCGTCGGTCTGGGCGTCGGCAACCTCCTGGCGCCGATCTTCGGCGGAATCGCGGCGACCGGCGCCCTTGCGCGCACGGCGACGAACATCCGCTCGGGCGCGCGATCGCCCATCGCGTGCGTCACTCACTCGATCGTCGTGCTCCTCGCGATCCTCCTCCTCGCCCCCTTCGTCGCGTTCGTTCCCATGGCGTCGCTCGCGGCGCTGCTGCTCCTCGTTGCGTGGAACATGTCGGAGGTGCGGCACTTCGCCGGGCTGCTCAAGATCGCGCCGCGCAGCGACGTGTTCGTGCTTCTCACGTGCTTCTTCCTCACCGTGTTCTTCGACATGGTCGTCGCGGTCTCCGTCGGCTTCGTGCTCGCCGCGATCCTCTTCATGCGCCGCATGGCGGAGATCACCGAGTCGAAGCTCTCGATGGACAACACCGAGGAGCACCGACTGGTCGACGTGCCCAAGGGCGTCAGCTTCTACGAGGTGAACGGACCGCTCTTCTTCGGCGCCGCCCAGAGCGCCATGGAGGCCCTGCACGCGAGCCACACCGATGCATTCCACGCTCTGATCCTCCACCTCGGCAAGGTGCCCGTCATCGATGCGACGGGCTTTGCGGCGCTCGAGAACGCGATCGAAGTGCTCGTGAAGAGGAAGAAAGTCGTCATCCTCGCGGGGCCCCTCCCGCGGCCCCAGAAGATATTCGAGAAGGCTCGGCTCGAATCCAAGCACCCCGGAATGGTCCTCATCGCGCCCGACCTCCCGTCGGCGCTGAAGCTGGCGCGGGAGATCGAGCCAGCGCCGCCGTCGGCGCGATCGCACGGGTCGATCGCGGCGAGCGCGGCGGCGTGAGGGAGGGAGAGAGCATGTGCCGTCTTCTTGGCATCGTAAGCCGCGACGTGCGCCACTTCTGGCGCTGCCTTCGCGACGAGTCCCGGGGACTTGTCGCACTGAGTCGCGAGCACGGGGACGGCTGGGGGATCGCCGCTCACCATGCGACGCGCGGCTGGTCGATCGCGAAGGGGGTCGCTAGCGCGCACGAAGACCGTTCGTTCGACGTCGCCGCGAGCGAGGCCCAGGGCTCGACTCTGCTGGCTCACGTACGGCGTCGCACCGTTGGGTCCGTCTCGCTCGCCAACACACACCCTTTTCATCGCGACGGTTGGGCGTTCGCGCACAACGGCACGATCGAGCGACTGGATGCCGTGCGAGCCGCGATCGGGAAGCCAACCGATGGAATCGTCGGCGAGACCGATAGCGAGGTCCTGTTCGCATTCCTCCTCGCGAAGATTCAGTCGCAGCCTGCATCCCCAACGAGCGCGCTCGTGTCGGCGGTCGAGGAGCTTGGACGCATCCCGTCTCTTGGGGCCGCGACGTTCCTCCTCTCCGACGGCGTCACGCTGTACGCGTACCGCCACGGACGCCCCCTGACCCTGCTTGAGCGTCGTTGCGGCGATCAGGTAGAGGCCGTCCTCATCGCATCCGAGCCCGTCACCGACGATGAACCGTGGAGCCTCATCCCGGAGGAAACGTTGGTGGCCATCTCCCGCGAACCAGACTGCGTACGTCTGACGGTCGTTGACTTGGTTTCAAGGGGTCCATCGCACGCGTTCTCCGCGTCGGCGCGCCCGCTTCCCGACAATCACAAGGAGCATCGAGATGAGATTCGAGCAAATTCTGTCGTCCCGCGAGAAGCGGGAGCTATGCGGTGAGGTGTTTCGCGACCGCGACTTCGTCGGGATCGATCTCTCCGGGGCCGACCTGCGGAACGCCCGATTCGAGAACGTCCAGTTCGTTTCGTGCAACCTTGGGGGCGCCGACCTTCGCGCCACGCAGTTCGTTCTCTGCGTTCTTCGCGACGTCGTGCTCAGCGGAGCGCAGCTCGGAGAGAACCTCTTCTATGGGACGACTCTCACCGAGATCGGTGGCCTGACCGAAGAGGCACGCCGCGACGTCGTGCGCGCCGGCGGGGCCTTCAAACCTTCCGCGAGCTCCCGGTAGGGAGCCAGAGAAGATGTCTCTCTTCGGTGCCGTGAGTCGAGTCCCGCTCCGTGTCCGGACGATCGCTGCAAACGGCGACGACTGGGGCTTCTGCGTGGACGGACCAGAGCAACGTTTGACGGCGAGCGGTCACGGTGGCGGTACCGTCGCGGTGCACGATCGATCCTCCGAGTGGTTCGTGAGCGACGACACCAAGAGCGAGGGACCTCGCGACCGCACCGAATCGACCGGGGACGTGGTGATCGCCGCGGTGACTGCGCCTGCCGAGAAGGCGACGTTGGCACGCTCCGTACCGTGGGTCTTCGTCTACGAGAAGAACGATGCTTCGGTTGATACCCCCCTCAAGCCGTGTGCGTGCGGAGCCAGGTACTCCCGCGATGAGTGGACTCGGCTGCCGGCGGTCGCGCGTCCCGGACTCCGTGTGACAGTGGCCCCCCCTGACGAGCGCCGGACTCACGAGACGCTCGACGTTAGGCGAGCCCGGGGGACACCGCCGTGGCTCAGCCGGAAGCGGGACGAACTTCCGCGTGACGATGCGCGTAGGGAACAGTGTTGCATCAGCATCTGGCGACTGAGTTGACGACCTTGAGCCCGAGCATCGCCGGCCGCCCCGCATGCCTCCTGATCGTGGACGACAACCGCGAGAACAGGGAACTGCTGGCCGTCGTCCTCACTTGTGAGGGCTTCGCCTGCGTGACTGCCGCGAGCGGCGCGAAAGCGCTCGCCGCCGTGGCGGAGCAGGCGCCCGACCTGATCCTGCTCGACGTGATGATGCCGGGCATGGATGGCTACCAGGTGACGGCGGCGCTCAAGGGCGACCCCGCTACCAGGAACATTCCGATCATCATGGTCACTGCCATGGCGGACTTCAGCGCCAAGGAGCGCGCGCGGAGCGCTGGAGTCGAAGACATTCTCGCCACGCCCATCGACCGCGACGTGCTCGTGCCGCGACTCCATCGCCTCCTGCACAAGACATACGCCGACTACCACGACACCAGGGTGGACGCTTCCCCGTCAGGACCGGAGCTCCCCTTCACGGACTAAGAGACGGGCAGCCCGGCGACCGGACGGCGCGGTCCGAGGCGCCGATCACTCAACGCAAGACATCGACAAGACATCGAGAGGAGGCACGACGACAATGAAACATGACCCAGAGAGCCTGAGGAACCCGGCGGTAACCCGCAACCCCGACCTCACCAAGTGGGTCGCGTCGATGGCGAAGCTGACGAAGCCCGACCACATCGTCTGGGTCGACGGTTCGGAGGAGGAGAAGAAGCGCCTCACCGACGTCGCGTTGACCGAGGGCTCGCTGCTCCCGCTGAACCAGGAGAAGCTCCCGGGCTGCTACCTCGCCCGGTCGAACCCAAACGACGTCGCGCGCGTCGAGCAGCTCACGTTCATCTGCACCCCGACCAAGGACCAGGCGGGGCCGACGAACAACTGGATGGAGCCCGGCGAGGCGTACGCGAAGCTCGGCAAGCTCTTCGACGGCTCGATGAAGGGACGGACGATGTACGTCGTCCCGTACG
>PLXW01000045.1 GCA_003151595.1 Myxococcales bacterium | reverse complement strand
TCAGCTCGAGGATCTCGCCCTTGGCATCGACGGTGATCTTCTGTGACAGGTCTCCCTTGGCAACGGCTGTGGTGACCTTCGCGATGTTACGAACCTGGGCCGTCAGGTTCGCGGCGAGGCCGTTCACGTTGTCGGTGAGATCCTTCCAGGTTCCCGACACGCCTTTCACGTCTGCCTGTCCGCCGAGCTTCCCTTCGTTACCGACTTCCTTGGCGACGCGCGTGACTTCTGCGGCGAATGAGTTGAGCTGATCGACCATCGAGTTGACGGTCGTTCCAATGCGCAAGAACTCGCCGCGAACGGGGCGGCCGTCGATCTCGAGGATCATCTTCTGAGAGAGGTCGCCGCGGGCGACGGCGGTGATGACGCGCGCGACTTCGTTCGTGGGAGCGACGAGGTCGGCGATGAGCTGATTGACCGACGCGAGGCCGGTGGCCCAGGCGCCGCGCGTCGGACCGACCGAGGCGCGCTCGTGCATCTTCCCTTCTTGACCGACGATCTTGCCGACGCGCAGGAGCTCGCTCGAGAGGTGCTCGTTGAGGCCGATGATGTCGTTGAGCAGCTCGCCCGCGCGGCTCAGGACGCCGTGCTTCTCGTGATCGACGCGAATGGTGAAGTCACCCTGCTTCACCGCCTTCAGCACCTCGACCAAATGCTCGACCTCTGCGCGGCTGGAGGCCGACAGTCGGTCCCACTCCGTGATGGGGACCGCGCCGCCGACGGCGTTGCGCATCATCGTTTCGCGATCGACGAGCGGCTTGCCGTTGCCGTTCTCGTTGGTGTGACCGTTCTGCTTGGCGTGGCCGTTCCGGCCGCTCGACGCCTTGGTTCCGTTGGGCTCGGGCAGCTTTCCGTTCTCGCTGGCCGCGCGGTCGAGCTTCGCGCCGTCGCTCCCCTTGCGCGCACGGCGCTTGCTCGGCGAACGAGGCCCCTGCGCCGACGACTGCACGGTGTCCCTGGCCATGACGTCCTCCCGCTACTCGGCACGTTGCGCGCGGCGCGTCCGCGCAAAAGAGGGCGGGCGCGCGACGAGGCGCCCATCAGATCAGATACCGATGAACCCTAGGCTGCGGGACTACTCGTCTCAAGGGATCTCGTAGCGCGAGCGTGAGACTTGTGAGTGAATGCAAGACGATCGAAACGGACGCTAGAGGTAGTTCATGAGCAAAGGGAACGGACAGTCGGCGAAGGGCTCGGCACTGACCTCAGCCGCGGCGGCGCTCGAGGCCGAGCTGAAGCGCTATGGGGATCTCTCGGCGAACATCTTGAAGATGCCGCTCACGTCCGAGAAGACCATCGACCGGGCGAGCAAGGCCGTGTCCGAGGCCGCGGAGAGCCAGCAGCGCACGGCGGATCACGTAAAGGCACTCGTCGAGGCGATCAACGAGGCGCGCGAGGCGCAGCAGGCGAGCGCCACCATGCTGAACGACCGCATCACCGTCATCTCCCAGCGGCGGGGAGAGCTCGCTGCGCTCCTGGCACGGTTCGGCAAGCTCGGCGAAGTCGGGCAAGCGCTGAACACGGGCTTGCAGAAGGTCGCGGCGTACAAGCCGGATCCGTATGGCACGTCGACCGAGGCGAACGACGTTCGCGATGCGCTCATGGCCATCGCCAACGGATTGACCACGTGCGCCGAGCACGCGCAGCAGCTGGCGACCGAAGCGCAAGGGCTCGACTTCGAGGATCTCGCCCGGCAGGCCGACGGGTTGAAACAACAGATCCTGGCGACGAAGAACCGTCTATCGCTGGTGCAGAAGGCGTTCGCGAGCTGACATGACCGAACCGATCACGAAGACCCGCCTCCGCATCCTCGTGCTCGACGACCAGATCTCGATGGCCGAGATGCTGGCCGACGGGCTCAACGAACGGGGCTACGAGGCGCTGGCGATCGGATCGGCGCGTGTCGCGCTGAAGACGCTTCAAGAAGAGAAAATCGACGCGCTCATCACCGATCTCCGCATGCCGGAGATGGACGGCCTGGAGATGCTCGCCGCCTCGCGCAGGCTCGATCCCGAGCGCCCCGTCATCGTGATGACGGCGTACAGCGCGCTCGACACGGCGATCGAATCGATCCGGCGCGGCGCCTACCACTACCTCACGAAGCCCTTCAAAGTGGACGAGGTGGAGCTGTTCCTCGCGCGCGCGCTCGAGGAGACGCGCCTCCGACGCGAGACCGCCTCCTTGAAGCGCGCGCTGCGCGATCGGTACTCCGTCGCCAACCTCGTCGGGCGAAGCCCCGCCATCGCCGAAGTGGGCGAGCTGATCGAGCGCGTCGCGAACGCGAGCGTGTCGGTGCTCATCCTCGGCGAGACCGGCACCGGCAAAGGGGTCGTCGCCCGCGCGATTCACACGCAGGGCAATCGCGCGAGCGGACCGTTCGTCAGCGTGAACTGCGCCGCGCTCCCCGAGACGCTCCTGGAGAGCGAGCTGTTCGGCCACATGAAGGGCGCATTCACTGGCGCTACGTCGTCGCGCGACGGGCTCTTCGCCGAAGCCGACGGGGGCACGTTGTTGCTCGACGAGATCGGCGAGATGTCGGCCGCGCTTCAGGCGAAGCTCCTCCATGTCCTCGAGAGCGGCCGCGTTCGCGCCGTCGGCGCCTCGAAGGAGCGCGAGGTCGACGTTCGTATCCTCGCCGCCACCCATCGCGATCTGCGCGAGCGCGTGGCCTCCGGCCAGTTCCGCGAAGATCTCCTCTACCGACTCGAAGTGGTCACGATCGATCTCCCGCCGCTCCGTCACCGCCGCGACGATCTCCCGCTCCTCATCGAGCACTTCCTCGCGCGCGTGAAGGCCAAGCATCCGCAGTCGCCCGTCGAGCGCATCGGTCGCGACGCGCTCGACGTGATGCTCGAGTACGCCTGGCCCGGCAACGTGCGTGAGCTCGAGCACGTCATCGAGCGCCTCGTGCTCCTCGGCCGCACGCCCGAAGTGACGGCGAGCGATCTTCCGCCGTCGGTCCGCTCCAGGCCTCGCGCCGCGATGGGCTTCGAGGGCCCCATCGTTCCGATGCGCGAGCTCCAGCGACGCTACGCCGCGTGGGTGTACGAGCAGCTCGGCGCGCGAAACATGATCACCGCCGAGAAGCTGGGGATCGATCCCAAGACGCTGAGCAAGCTGCTCACGATCGAGGAGTGACGCGCGCGATCAGTGAGCCAGCTGCGCCACGCAGCGCTCGAGCGCGGGCGCGAGCGACGCCATGCCGCGCGGAAGATGCGGCCCGTCGAGCGCGAGCCCGAAGCGCGTCCAGTCGAAGCCGCGATCGTCCATGGAGAGCCAGACCGCGAACGGCACGCCCTTCACCGTGGCGATCGGCACTCCGCCCCCTTCGCCGCCGAACCACATACGCGAGTCGTGCGAGTTGTTGCGGTTGTCGCCCAGCACGAACACCTCGCCGCTCTTCACGACGTACGGCCCCTGGTCGCTCGGCATCCCGCTGCTCTCCTCGTAGATCGCGAGGTACGAGCGATCGCCGAGCCGCTCCAGGTAGACCTTCCCTTCGTGCTTCTGAACCTCGCCGCCGGGGTCGTCGTAGCTCCCGGCGCCGAGGAGACACGACGGGAGCGCGACGCCGTTCAGGATCGGATGCCCGTCGTGAAACGCGAGCCGATCGCCGGGGAGCCCGACGATGCGCTTGATGAACTCTTGCTCCGGCTTCTCGGGGAACGGGAAGACGATGACGTCGCCGCGAGCTGCGGGCTGCATCTTGTCGATGAACACGTGATCGCCGACGAGCAACGTCGGGATCATGGAGCCTGAAGGGATCTTGAACGCCTCGAAGACGAAGAAGCGAGTCCCCAAGGCGTTGGCGATCAAGACCGCGCAGACGAGGCACCATGCGACGATCGTCTGCACGATGGGAGCGCGCGGGCCGCGTCTGCGACGGAGCACCGTCGCAACGTCGATCGCCGCGAGGAGGCGCACTCCGAGCCCCGCGAAGAGGACGATGGAGTAGATGACGGCGATCGATCGAGCCCCGGCGCGCAGCAACGCAGCGATCAGCAGTGAGCTGAGGACCACCAGCCCGATCCAGGCCGCTCCGCGCAGCGAACGACGCGCATAGGCGTGACCGACGCCGGGCCACAGGAGCGATAGAAGGACCGCGATCGGCGTCGACGCCTCCGGAAGGGCCGCATCGGCGCCACGCGGCGCGGAGCCTTCGGGACTGCGGGTGTCGCTCTCCGGCGGAGCGTACGGCGAAGGCCTCTCGGACATCCGCGCGAGCGTACTACTCGGTCCCGGCGAAAGTGAGGTAAGAGCGCCCCATGCGGACCCGTCTCGCGTCGCTCGCTCCTCCTGCGTCCTGGATTTTCTGTGCGCTGGCCACGACGGCGTGCGCCGATCACATGCCGCCTCCGGTCGACCCGTCGACGGCGGCGCTCGAAGCCGCGGGAGGATCGTCGCCGACGCTCGCCCTCAACGGGGCGCCTCACGCCTTCACGGTCGACGACCTGCTGGCGATGGATCGGATCAGCGATCCTTCGGTCTCGCCCGACGGCAAGCTCGTCGCGTTCTCCGTCTCCACGCCCGATGTCGACGCGAACAAGTCCGCCAAGGACATCTGGGTCGCGGCGACCGACGGCTCGTCCGTCCGCAAGCTCACGAGCCACCCCGACGCCGACCTCGGCGTTCGCTTCGCGCCCGACGGCAAGAGCATCTTGTTCCTGTCTTCGCGCGGCGGCTCGATGCAGGTGTGGCGCATCGCGCTCGACGGCGGCGAAGCGACGCAAGTGACCAAGCTCCCGGTCGACGTTGGCGGCATGCAACCGTTCCCCGACGGCAAGCGCTTGCTCCTCGCCCTCGACGTCTACCCCGACGCGGCCACGCTCGACGAGACCGCGAAGCGCGACAAGACGGCGTCGTCGAACAAGTCGAATGTGCGCGCCTACGACCAGCTCCCCGTTCGCCACTGGGACACGTGGGACGACGGCAAGCGCTCGCACCTCTTCGTGTGGGATCCGTCGCGTGATCCGATCGATCTGCTGAAGGGGCTCTCCTACGACGCCCCTTCGAAGCCGTTCGGCGGCCTCGAAGAGACCGCGATCGCGAAGGACGGATCCGAGGTCGTCTTCGCCTCGAAGATGGTCGGCCGTGAAGACGCCTGGTCCACGAACTTCGATCTCTTCGTGGTCCCCGCCGACGGCTCGGCCAAGCCGCGCGCCATCACCACGAATCCCGCCACCGACACGCAGCCGATCTTCTCGCACGACGGCACGAAGCTCGCGTACCTCGCCATGGCGCGCCCCGGCTTCGAGTCGGATCGCTTCCGCGTGGCTGTCATCGACTGGAAGACGAAGACGTCGACCACGCTCACAGAAGCCTGGGATCGCTCACCGCACGCCATCGCCTGGTCGAAGGACGACTCCAAGATCCTCGCGACCGCCGACGATCTCGGTCACGCCGCGCTCTTCGCGCTCGACGCGCGCTCGGGCAGGGCCACGACGCTCTTCGACAAGGGGACGAGCTCCGACGCGCAGTCCGCCGGCAATCGCGTCCTCTTCATTCACGACGATCTCCGTCACCCCGACGAGCTGTGGGTCGCCGACGCCAACGGAGCTCACGCGCACCCCATCACGCACTTGAACGACGCGCGCGTGGCCTCGATCACGTGGGGCGAGCCCGAGCAGTTCTCGTTCACCGGCGCGCACGGCGACAAGGTCTCCGCGTGGATCGTGAAGCCCGCGGGTCTCGCACCAGGCGCGCACGTGCCCGTCGCGCTCCTGATCCACGGCGGGCCTCAAGGGTCGTTCGGCGATCACTTTCACTACCGATGGAACCCCGAGATCTTCGCCGGCCACGGCTACGCGGCCATCGCCATCGATTTCCACGGCTCCACCGGCTACGGCCAGGCGTTCACCGACGCCATCAGCGGCGACTGGGGTGGCGCGCCGTTCGACGACCTGATGAAGGGGCTCGACGCCGCGCTCGTGAAGTATCCGTTCCTGGACAAGAACCGGATGACGGCGCTCGGCGCGTCGTACGGCGGCTACATGATCAACTGGATCAACGGGAAGACCGATCGCTTCAAGGCGCTCGTCTGCCACGACGGCCTGTTCGACATCACGACCTCGTACTACCAGACCGACGAGCTCTGGTTCGCGGAGTGGGAGTTCAAGTCGCTGCCGTGGGAGCACCCCGAGAACTACGCGCGCGTGAGCCCCATGAGCCTCGTCCAGAACTGGAAGACGCCGACGCTCATCGTGCACGGCGGCCACGATTACCGCGTGCTCGACGCCGAAGGGCTCTCGGCCTTCACGGCGCTTCAGCGCCGCGGGGTCCCCTCGCGCCTCCTGTATTTTCCGGAAGAGAACCACTGGGTGCTGAAGCCCGCGCACTCCAAGCGCTGGCATGAAGAAGTGCTCTCGTGGATCGATCGCTTCACGCGCTAAAGTGCGCGCCCCCGACCTGACGCTGCCCCCGCGAACTCACTCCTGAGGAGTCCTGACGATGCCCGACTTTGCCAAGCTCGCCGCCGCCGCCACCATCGCCCGCGGTCTCGCGATGGATGCCGTCCACACTTCGTCGTCGGGGCACCTCGGCTTGCCGCTCGGCGCGACCGAAGTGGGCGCCGTGCTCTACGGAGAGCTCCTTCGTCACGACCCCGCCGACCCGCACTGGATCAACCGCGACAGGTTCGTCCTCTCCGCCGGCCACGGCAGCATGTTCCTTTACGCGTGGCTGCACCTCTCGGGCTACCCGCTGTCGCTCGACGAGGTGAAACACTTCCGCGCGCTCGGCTCGAAGACGCCGGGGCACCCGGAGTTCGGGCACACGCAAGGGGTCGAAGCGACGACCGGGCCGCTGGGGCAAGGGGTGGGGAACGCGGTGGGGCACGCCATCGCCGCGAAGATGCTGGCGGCGCGCTTCAACACGTCGGACCACGTGATCTTCGATCACACGATCTGGGCGCTGGCCGGTGACGGCTGCTTGCAAGAGGGCGTGGCGTCGGAGGCGGCGTCGATCGCGGCGCACTTCAAGCTCGACAACCTGATCCTCATGTACGACTCGAACGACGTCACGCTCGACGCGATGGCGCTCAAGTCGCAGAGCGAAGACACCGCCAAGCGCTTCGAGGCGTACGGCTTCGAGGTGTTCCACGCCGAGAAGGGGAACGACCTCGCGGACGTTCACGCCACGCTCACCGCGGCCAAGGCATCGAAGAGCGGCAAGCCCAAGTTCGTGGTGGTGCGGACGCTCATCGGCAAGGGAATCGCCGAGGTCGCCGGGACGCAGAAGGCGCACGGCGAAGGGGGCGCGAAGTTCGTCGACGAAGCGAAGAAGAAGCTCGGCTTGCCGCTGGAGCACTTCTACGTGAGCGACGAGGTGAAACAGTTCTTCGCAGGGCGAAAGAGCGCCCTCGCCGACGCCCACTCGACCTGGACCAAGACGTACGACAACTGGCGTCGCCAGAACCCCGAGCTCGCCAAGCAGCTCGACGACGCGCTGGCGTGGAAGTGCCCGGCGGACCTCTCGGCGAAGATCCCCGAGTTCCCCGCCGACGCGAAGCTCGCCACGCGAAAAGCCGGCGAGGCCGTTCTGCAAGCCGTCGCCTCGCAGATCCCCTCGCTCATCGGCGCAAGCGCGGATCTCTACGGCTCGACGTTCAACTATATCGCCGACAGTACCGACTGGGACCCGCAGCACCTCGCCGGTCGCAACATCCGCATCGGGATCCGCGAGCACGGCATGGGCGCCGTCATGAACGGCATGGCCTACCACGGTGGCGTTCGACCGAGCGGCGCGACGTTCCTCGTGTTCGCCGACTACGTGCGCCCGGCGATTCGTCTCGCGGCGCTCTCGCATCTCCCGGTGACGTACGTGTTCACGCACGATTCGGTCGGCGTCGGCGAAGACGGCCCGACGCACCAGCCGGTGGAGACCGTGATGGGCCTCCGCGTGATCCCGAACCTCGACGTGATTCGCCCCGCCGATCCGGAGGAGACCGCGGGCGCGTGGGTCTCGGCCATGGAGCGCATCGACGGCCCGACGCTGCTCGCGCTCACGCGACAGAACGTTCCGGTCCTCCCGGGCGACGCAAAGACCAAGCGTGAAGGCGTTCGTCGCGGAGGCTACGTGCTCGTCAAGGAGACCGCGCCGCTCACCACGATTCTCATCGGGACCGGCAGCGAAGTGCAGCACTGCGTCGCCGCGGCCAAAGAGCTCGGCGCGGGGACGCGCGTCGTCTCGTTGCCGTGCTGGACGCGCTTCGAGCGACAGGACGCGGCGTACCGCGAGTCGGTTCTACCGAAGGCGACCCGTCGCCGCGTGTCGATCGAAGCCGGGGTGACGCTCGGCTGGGAGCGTTACGTCGGCGACGAAGGGCGCGCGGTGGGGATCGATCACTTCGGCGAGAGCGCGCCGGGACCGATCCTCATGGAGAAGTTCGGGATGAACCCGAAGAGCGTCGTCGACGCCGTCAAAGCGCTGGGGTGAGGTTCGTCAGTGGTTTGTCTGCGAGCACGGATGGTTTCTCCGCGCACGCCGATGGTTTCTCCGCGTACGCCGATGGTTTCTCCGCGTACGCCGATGGTTTCTCCGCGTACGCCGATGGTTTCTCCGCGCACGCCGATGGTTTCTCCGCGCACGCCGATGGTTTCTCCGCGTACGCCGATGGTTTGCTGGCGCACGCCGATGGTTTGCTGGCGCACGCCGATGGTTTGCTGGCGCACGCCGATGGTTTGCCTGCGCACGCCGGTCAGAACACGCCGCCGCACGCGATCGAGCCCAGGCCGGGCACGCACGTGACGGCGCTGGTCGCCGACGGCGTCGCGCGGCCCGGTGCGAGCACCCACAGGGTCACGCCCGCGAGCAACGCCGCGCCGCCCCCCACGAACCCGGCGACGCTGACCGTCTTCCAGGTGCTCGCCGCGCTCACGTAGCCGTCGCACTGCGAGGGGCGGGACGTGGAGCCGATGGCCGGGCAAGCGGGGTCCGCGTTGTAGCTCGTGACGTTCGAGCCGTGCTCCACGATGCCGAGAACGCCGACGCCCGCGAAGAGGACCGCGGACCCGAGCACGAGGATCGCCGCCGTGTGATCGGCCGACGCCGGAGGAGCGGGTGGCGGTGACGTCGCGGGTGAAGACTGCGGTGCGTTCGTCGGAGGTGCGTCGGCGCTCGGCGCATCCGTCGCGGCCGGCGCCGCGAGTACGGGGGCGAAAGGGAGCTCGGGGATGGCGATCACCGAGGACTGCGCGTTCTTCGTCCGGACGATCGCGCTCCACGGCGCTCGCCCTCTCGCGCGCGCCTCGATGCGGTGCTCGCCGGCATCGACCGGCATGGCGACGCCCCACACTTCCGCGCGCACGAGCTGTCCGTCGCGGCGCACCTCGAGATCCGGCGCGTGGGACGCGACCTGAATCGTGAGCTTCCCCAGCTTCGTCACCAGCGCGTCGGCTCTCGCGCGCGCGGCGTTCTCGCGCTGCGACTCGCCGCGCTTGTGCGTTTGATCGACCACCTCGAGGAACGCCGCCCACGCGCTCGCGAGTCGGTCGGCGTGCTCGAAGCAATCGGCGAGGTTGAACTCCGTCCCGATCGCCGGCGCGAGCCGCTGGCTCTCTTCGAGCTTGGGGCACGCCTCGCTCCACTGCGCCCGGGCCATCAATCGCTTGCCGTCGTCGAACAGCACCTGCGCCGTCGCCACGTCATCGCCCGCCGCGCGCGCGGAGCGCGCTCCGAAGACCGCCGCCGCGAGGATCCCCCATCGAATGAACGAGCCGATGCGCGCGCCGATCATTGACACGTATACGTCGAGGCCGCGGGAACGCAGACGCCGTACTCGCCCAGGAGCAGGCACTGGTAGTTCCCTTGCGGGCACTGGGCGATCGTCGTGCAGGCGTTCTCGCAGACGAACGGGTTCGTGTCCCCGGTCGCGCCGCAGTTGCCCCCCAGGCACTCCTGTCCTGCGGTGGCGTTGCCGGTCGCCGAGCAGCATGCGCCATCGGCCTTGGTGCCGTGGACGTACTGCGCGGCGGGTACGCAGGTCGTGGTCCCGCTGGGGGGCGTGCAGAAGCCGTCGCTCCCCGACGCCGTGCACGTGAAGTTGGGGAGGAGCCCGTCGCAGAGCGACTGAGCGCCGTCGCACTCGTCTTCACACATCTTGATGCCGCCACCGAGATCGGCGCAGTGGCGATTGCGGCAGTCGGTGTCGAGCGTGCAGCAGTAGCCGCTGGGGAGGTCGCCCAACGGGCCCGCGCCGGTGGCCGTGCCCGCGCTGCCGTCGGTGCCGGGCCCCGCGTCGTTTCCCGAGATCCCGCCGGAGTCGCTCGCGCTGCCGTCGTCGCCGCTCCCCGACGCGTCGCTGCCGCCCGAGGGGTTTCCGTCCCCGGCTCCCGACGCGTCGCTTCCGCCGCCCGGCGAGCCGTCGCCGCCGATCGAGCCGTCGTCAGCGCCGCCGTCGCCCGCCGCTCCGTCCTTGAACGCGCCGCAACCCGCGATCGCAAAGGCGAAAACGAGGAGCGAAATCGGCCGGCGCATCGCGAGGCGAGCATAGCGCGGCTTGACGACTGTGCGATGTCAGGGGAGATGCGGGCGGGGCGGTGCGTACGTGATCCAGGCACACGTCCTCTCCGCGCCGCGCGGAAGGTCTTTCGTCGAAACCGTTCCCCCTCGAGGAGGATCCGCTTTGCGCATCTCGATCGCTCTCGCCCTGGTTTTCCCCGCACTGACGCTTGCGGGTTGCGCGTCCACGCTCCCTTCCACGCTCGGTCCGCCGCCGCCGGTGACCGTCGCCGCCGCGGTCGTCGAGGCGCCTCCGGCCGCCGCGCCCACGCCGCCCGTCGACGAGACTCCGAGCGCGACGTGCGACAAGTCGAGCGACTCGGGCGACGCCTGCTTTGCGAGCGACGACTACCGCGCGTGGCTTTGTGGACGCAGCGATCCGAGCGCCGCCGTCGCTCTGTTCCACAAGGGGACGCCGTGGACGCGCGCGTACGTCGTGCGCGACCTCGAGTCGTGGGACCCCAGCCGCCGGAGTCACAAGACGCACCTCTCGCTCGACGAGGAGGTCATCATCCTCCACCCGTACAAGCCTGCGTCCGGCGTGATGGTCGTGGGCGCGAGCAACGCGCAAGGGTGGACGAGCCTCGACGCCGTTCGCGTCGACGGCACGTGCGTCTCGCTCATGGCCGACGAGATCTCGATGAAGCGCCCCCCCGCGCCGAAGCACGCGCCGATCGCGTGGGACAAGCTGCCGGATCACACGCGCAGCGAGCTGCTGGCGTCGCCCGATCTTCGCAAGAAGGCGGACCTGATGACCAAGGCGTGCGCGAAGGCCGGCGAGCCGCGCTGCACGAAGGCCAAGAGCCAGCTGACCGACGCCGTCGTCGCCAGCGGGGGCTGATCTTCGGGCGGTTGCCGGAGCCTACGATTCTTCGCATCTAGGCCCCACGTCCCCCACGGGATGGATGAAGCGCGATCCGTCTCCTACACGCGAACACAGCGGAATTTTCCGAGCGATTTGCGTTGGGCCGCGCGTGGACACCGTGATTGTGACAGGCATGTTCGCTGCACTTTTGCTCCCTCGATGGACGCACGCAGAGGACTCGCCGCCGCACAACTCGTCTCGATCGCGACCGCCCTGGCCGCGCTCGCGTGCGGCAGTGACGGCTCTTCGCAGCTGCTCGGCACCCAACGCCAGCGCGGAGCCGGTGGCGGCACGGAGCTGGACGGTGGCGGCGTCGCGTTCGGCGGCGTGATCCTCCCGAGTCAGGACGGCTCGTGCCCCGGCACCATGATCGCGTGCAGCGGCGTCTGCGCCGACACGTCCACCGACGTCAACAACTGCAGCGCGTGCGGCGTCGTTTGCGGCGGCACCTGCGCGCTCGGTCGATGCGCCGTCACGCTCGCCTCCGGCGGCATCGCGGCAAGCGGCCCGGGCGGGATCGCCGTGAGCGGCACGGACGTCTACTACTTCAGCTCGACGGGGCTCATGAGCGTGCCCATCGCTGGCGGGTCGCCGACCACCGTCGCTCCCCTCACGGGCAACGCGATCGCCCTCACCGCCACTGACATCTACTGGACCACGAGCTCGGCGATCATCGGCATGGCCATGACGGGCGGTACGCCGACGACGATCGCGCCCACCGGCGGCGAATCGATCGCGGTGAGCGCAACGACCGTCTACTGGACGACCGACAGCAACGTGATGAGCGCGCCGCTCGGCGGCCTCGGCGACGGCGGCTCGCCCCTCACGCTCGCGACCGCGCAGCACGATCCGTTCGGCCTCGCGCTCGGCGCGTCCGGCCTCTACTGGAGCAACGGCGGTACGCTCTCCGGCATGGGAGGCTTTGCGCCGAACACGGGCTCGATCGCGAGCGTGGCGGTGAGTGACGTCGCCGATGCGGGCGCCCCCGACGCGGCGATCGACGACGCCGGAACACCGCACGGAGGCATCACGACGCTCGCCGCCGCGCAGAACTATCCGCACGGCCTCGCGGTCTCTGGCGCGAACGTCTACTGGGCCGCCTCCGGAAGCACGGCGACGCAGTTCGCCGACGGGACGATCATGAGCGCGCCGCTCGGCGCCGTCTCCGTCGGCGACGCCGGCGGGGCCGCCACCTCGCTCGCGACGGCGCAGCCCTTCCCGTACGCGGTCGCGGTCGATTCGCAGACGCTCTACTGGACCTGCAACGACAACGGCGGCACCAGCGGCGCGGTCATGAGCATTCCGCTCGCGGGCGGCGCGCCCGTCCCGCTCGCCAAGGGGCAAAGCTCGCCGACGGCGATCGCGGTCGACGCCACCAGCGTCTACTGGATGACCGGTAGCGGTGCGCTGATGAAGCTCACGCCGAAGTGATCCGGCGCGGCCGTGCGAAGGGGATACCGGGCGATCGAGTGAAGATCGTAGTTACGCTCCGCCCCGTGTCGTGTCTTACTGCACGCTCACGTCGGTGACTTTCGCCTGAGCACTACGCTTCAGCCGAGCGAAACCGCTTCTCGAAGGACGATTCCAATGGCTGAAGGCTCTATCAAGCGACTCACGGACAAGGGTTTCGGTTTCATCGAGACCGGCAGCGGGAAGGATCTCTTCTTCCACATGTCGGCCGTCGAGGGCGCGCGGTTCGAGGACCTGAAGCAGGGCCAGCGCGTTTCGTTCACGGAAGGGCAGGGGCCGAAGGGTCCGCGCGCCGAGAACGTCAAACCGATCTGACGTTCACTCTCCGGGATCGGGCGTCGCCTTGAGCGTGGCGCCCTTCCCGGATCGTTTCTTGTGAAGCCCCCACCACGCGAGCGGCAACGCGGCGAGCGTGAGCTGCGCGAGGGCGCCGAGTCTGTCCGGGTAGATCCCGAGGAACTCGATGCGCAGGAAGGCCATCGGTCGCGAGGGGAGGATGCCGACTTCTTCGAAGGAGTGGATCCCCTGACCGAGTAGGACGACCGCGGTGGCGATGAGCACGACGGTCGAGATGCGGAAGAGCGTCGTCATCGGCAGGCGCAGACCCGCGCGCCCGATCGCGAGGACGAGCGCGAGGAGCAAGAGCACGCCGATGCTCGCTCCCCACACGACGGCAGTCGGCGCGTCGATCGAGAGCGCCTCGAGGAACACCGCGGTCTCGAAGCTCTCACGGAACATCGCCAGGAACGCGATGCCGAAGAGGGCGAGCGCGCCGCGATCGAGCGCGCCTGCGGTGCGATCGCGAAGGTCGCCCATGTTCTTGCGCGTGTTATCTCGCGCGTTCACCCACAGCGCGGCGTGAAGGAGCATCGCTACGGCGACGAGCGCGAGGCACCCCTCCAGTCGCTCGTTCATCGCGCCGGCGAGCACTTTGCGACCGAGCGCGAACACGACCGCGCCCACGGCCAGCGCCGAGATCCAGCCGCCGTGAACGAAGCGCGCGCGCGACGCCTCCTTGCGCTTCTTCAGGACGGCGAGGAGCGCCGCGATGATGACGGTGGCCTCGAACCCCTCGCGCACGATGACGAGGAGCGAGAACCAGAAGACCGACTGCGACGTGGCGGCGGCGTGCGAGCCCGCGGCGCGATCGATCAGCGCCAGGAGCTCGCGCGCTTCGTCGAGCGCGTGCGGATCGCGCTGCTGGAGCGCGGCGCGCGTGGTCGTGAACGAAGCTTCGAGCTGCGCGACGATGTCGGCCTGATGCGCGCGGAGCCACGGCTCGATGGGCTCGATGTCGGTGAGGTACGCATCGAGCACGGCGCTCTCGGCGCTCTGCGGATCGCCGTCGCTCGCGAGGCGCGTCGCGTCCTCCACGCGCGCGTGCGCCGCGGCGAGGAGTGCGGGGGCATCGAGCTCGGGGAGCTTCTTGCGAAGGCACGACACCGCGCCGGCGCCGTTCGTTCGCGCGAGGTCTGCGTCCGTGGAGTTCGCGAGCGCATCGAGGGACGCGCGCGGCGCGGCCTTGTCGCACGGCGGCTGTCGAAGCGAGAAGAGGTAGAACGCGAGCGCCCAGCGTTGCTTCTCGTCGAGCTTGTCGAAGGGGACCATCGCCGTCCCCTTCACGCCGAAGCGAACGACGTTGAACGCCTTGAACGGCGTGAGCCCCGCCATCACGTCGTCGGAGTGAAAGCTCGCCGGCTTCGGATTCAACGCCACGGCCGCAGGACCGTCGCCGTGCCCGCTCGGCCCGTGGCACCCGGCGCAGTTCTCGGTGAAGAGCTTCGCGCCTTGATCGAGATCGGGCGGCGACGACGGCGTGCGCGCGATCCCGGTCGCCGTGATCAAGTCGTCGACCAGCGACGCGCAATCGGCGCCGACCCCTTGCGCGTCGGTCGCCTTCTGGACGCGCGCGTCGATCGCCGCGACGCGCGGCACGAACGCCGCGAGCTTCGGGAGCCCGTGCACCACGCCGAGCGCTTCGGCAGAGAGAGAGCGCTGCTCGATGAGCTCGCCGCTGTCGTTCGACGCGACGGCGGCCGGGTAATCCGACTCGAGGTACTGCAGGATGGCGACGAGATGCGCCGCGTCGCTCGACGTCGCTTGCGCCTGCGCGTGTGACGGCGACGCGTCGTTCGCCCCGCCGCGAAGGGTCACGACGAGCAGCGCCAGCACCGCCAAGGCGAGCGCCAGCGGCACCAGGAACCGTCCGAAGTTGAAAGTCGTTTTCAACACCTGGAGTATGGCGGCG
Organism: Myxococcales bacterium; assembly: GCA_003151595.1. The sequence goes on along the minus strand of PLXW01000045.1, from coordinate 1,929 downwards.
GATCCTTCGTTCGACAACCTCGATCCGGTCGGCGTAAGCCTTTGGCCATGAACGACGCGCAGAAGTCGCCCCGCCTGGTGAAGCTCGGCGCCACCGGACCCGAGGTCTTCCCCTTCGGCTTCGGGTGCATGGGGATGTCCGGGGTGTACGGCGCGACCGACGACGCCGAGAGCGTGCGGACGATTCACGCGGCGATCGAGCGCGGCGTCACGCTGTTCGACACCGGCGACTTCTACGGGATGGGCCACAACGAGATGCTCCTCGGGCGCGCGCTCGCCGGTCACCGCGAGAAGGCGATCGTCTCGGTGAAGTTCGGCGCGCTGCGCGGCCCCGACCAGAGCTGGCTAGGCGTCGATACGCGACCGGCCGCCGTCAAGAACTTCGCCGCTTACAGCTTGAAGCGACTCGGCCTCGACGTCATCGACGTCTATCGCCCGGCGCGACTCGATCCGACCGTGCCCATCGAAGACACCGTCGGCGCCATCGCCGATCTCGTGAAGGCGGGGTACGTGCGGCACATCGGGCTGTCCGAGGTCGGCGTCGACACGATCCGTCGTGCGCACAAGGTGCATCCGATCGTCGACCTCCAGATCGAATACGCGCTCGTCACGCGCGGGCCCGAGGCGAAGATCTTCCCGGTGCTCCGGGAGCTCGGGATCAGCGCGACGCTCTACGGGGTCTTCTCGCGCGGCCTTCTCGCGGGGACCAAGCCCGCGGCGAAGGGGGACTATCGCGCGTACCTCCCGCGCTTCGCCGGCGACAACGGCGCGAAGAACCGCGACGTCGTCGCTGCGATCCAGACCTTCGCGCGCGATCGCGGCATGACCGCGGGACGACTCCTCGTCGCCTGGACGCTCGCGCGCCAGCCCGCTTTCGTTCCGATCGTCGGCACCAAGACGCGCGCGCAGTTCGACGACGCCTTCGGCGCGCTCGATCGACCGCTCTCCAAGGAAGACGTCGCCGCGCTCGAAGCGCTCGTCCCGCCGAACGCGATCGCCGGCGATCGTTACGCAGCCGAACAGATGCGCCACCTCGACAGCGAGAAGTAGATCACTTCTTCTTTCGATCGCGTCCGATCAAGCGCGCGTACGCCGCCGCGGCGTCGCTCGTCATCGCTTTCGCTTCCTCGACGAGCGCGTCGGTGAGCGCGCTTCCGTCTTCCATGTGTGCGTAGAGCAAGTTGACGGCGCGCTTCCCCAGAACGACTGGGCACACGAGCGACTCGGCGGGCGCCGCGCAATGGAGGAGCTTCCACAGGCGGTCCTGGATCTTCGCGCCGTCCGCGGGGGGCGGGCCACGGAAAGCCTCGCGCGTTTCGAACGCCGCGCTGAACATGCTCGGCTTGTCGAGGGGGACGGCGACGGCCTCGACGAGGTGATCCTCCGCGTCGGGGAAGAAGCCTCGCCAGCCCATCGCCATCTCGCCCTTGATGACGAGCACGAGACCGCACCCGAACGTCGAGCGGAGCCAGTCCTCGAGCGCGCGACCGATCTGCTCCTTCGACGTGGCCATCTCGATCAGCATCGACGCTTGCGCGCGACCGATCACCGGACGCAGCGCTTCGGGCGGTGCGGTGACCGGGCGCGCTTCGGGAGGCGGGAGCGTGAGGGGGCGCGGCTCCTCCGAGGGGAGCGACGTAGGGGGTGCCGACTCTTCGCTCGGGATGTCCCAGTCCTCTTCCGGCGGAAGCTCGACGGACGAGCCGGGAGGAAATTCGATCGACCCGCGCGGCGGCGGCCCGCGCGGCGGCGGATCGGGCGTGAGCATCGTGGTCGGAGGGGGCGGCTGCAGCGTGCGCACGAGCGATCCGGTGATGCGCGGCTCGACGTTGGGCGCGGCCGGCGGCGGAGGTGGCTCGAGATCGGGCGGGACGGGCGGGGGCGGCGGCTCGAGGATCGGCGCGGGGGGCGCGGGCAATGGCCCGGGCGT
>PLXW01000162.1 GCA_003151595.1 Myxococcales bacterium | reverse complement strand
ATCATCGGCGACCGTCAGACGGGCAAGACGGCCGTCGCGCTCGACACGATCCTGAACCAGAAGGGGCAGGGCGTTTACTGCTTCTACATCGCCATCGGGCAGAAGCAGTCCACGGTCGCCAGCGTCGTCGACAAGCTCACGCAGCACGGCGCGATGGAATACACGACCGTCGTCATCGCCGGCGCCAGCGAGTCCGCGCCGCTCCAGTTCATCGCGCCGTACACCGGCGTCACGATGGCCGAGTACTTCCGCGACAGCGGGCGCCACGCGCTCTGCATCTACGACGACCTCTCGAAGCAGGCCGTCGCGTACCGCCAGCTCTCGCTCCTCCTTCGCCGTCCGCCGGGACGCGAGGCGTATCCGGGCGACGTCTTCTACATCCACTCGCGCCTCCTCGAGCGCGCGGCCAAGATGGCCGAGGAGTGGGTCGCGGTTCCCAAGGGGACGAAGTGGGAAGGCAAGGGCGCTGCGAAAGTCCATCGCGGTGAAGACGCGAAGAAGGAAGCCGAGAAGGAAGTGAAGTCGAAGGGCGACGCGCTCGAAGCGGTGAAGAACCCGCACTCGGGCGGCTCGCTCACGGCGCTCCCGATCATCGAGACGCAGGGCGGCGACGTCAGCGCGTACATCCCGACGAACGTGATCTNNNNAGTTCGCCAGCGACCTCGACAAGGTCACGCGCGACATGCTCGAGCGCGGCGTGCGCCTCGTCGAGATCTTGAAGCAGGGGCAGTACCAGCCCATCTCGGTCGAGAAGCAGATCATCATCATCTACGCCGGCACCAAGGGGTACCTCGACGGCCTCCCGACCAGCCGCCTCGGCGCGTACGAGAAGGGGCTCATCGACTTCTTGTCGTCGAAGCACCCGAAGATCATGGACGGGATTCGCGAGAAGAAGGTCCTCGAGAAGGACAACGAAGAGGAGCTGAAGAAGGCCCTCGGCGAGTTCAAGACCGCGTTCGGCACCGGCGACGGAAAGTAAGCGCCGATGCCTTCGCTGAAGATCATTCGCAAGCGGATCTCGAGCGTCAAATCGACGCAGAAGATCACGCGGGCGATGAAGATGGTCGCCGGCGCGCGGCTCAATCGCGCGCAGCAGCGGATCGTCGCCATGCGGCCGTACGCGGTGAAGACCGGAGAGATCCTCCAGTCGATCGCCGCGCAGTCGCCGCAGGGCGAAGACGCGGGCAAGGCGCTCCACCCGCTGCTCGCGCGGCGGGCGGAGAAGAGCGTGCTGTTCGTGGTGCTGTCGGCCGATCGCGGGCTGTGCGGCGCGTTCAACACGAACATCAACAAGGCGGCCGAGCGCGAGTGGCGCGCCCGGCAGGGCGAAGCGAACGCCGACGTGAAGGTTCAGTTCGTGACGCTCGGGCGCAAGGCGCGCGAGTACCTCACGCGACGCGGCGGGAAGATCGCGCAGGACTTCCCGAAGATCTACGACGGCCTCGACATGGAGAAGGCGCGCCTCGTGGCGAGCTGGATCGTTCCGCGCTTCAAGCGCGGCGAGTTCGACGCCGTGTACGTCGTCTACAACGAGTTCAAGAGCGCCATCACCCAGAAGACGAACTTCGAAGCGCTCCTCCCGCTTCCCGCGCCCGCCGAGAACGCCGACGCGAAGGCGGCGACGCAAGCCGGAGCCGGCACGACCGAGTTCCTCTTCGAGCCGAACCGCGAGGCGCTGCTCGAGCGGCTCGTGCCGATGTACGTGGAGATCACGCTGTTCCGTGCGCTCCTGGAGAGCCAGGCGAGCTTCTTCGGCGCGCAGATGACGGCGATGGACGCGGCGACGCGCAACGCGAAGGACATGATCGGGCGGCTCACGCTCGTCTACAACCGCGCGCGGCAGGCGGCGATCACGAAGGAGCTGATGGAGATCATCGGCGGCGCCGAGGCGTTGAAGGAGTAACGCGCGGGCTTCGCGCGTAGCGGGGCTCGAAGCGATCGGGGGATTCCGTGGCGATGCGTCTCACGCGTCTCGTTGCCGCTGCGACGCTCGCGTGCGGATGCGCGGCGACGTCGCGAAGCGCGCCGGTGGCCTCGCACGCAACGACGCAGCGGTTCGACGAGCGGCCGGCACCGGTGCCGTCGTTCACGGATCCGGCGCGGCGCGCGAAGCTGGCCACGGCGTATTCGAAGCTCGGTGCGCACTTCGCGCAGTATCGCGCGTCGCAAAAGCTGCCGGGGCTCGCGGTGGGGCTCGTCGTCGATGGCGAGCTCGCGTGGTCGCGGGCATACGGCGTCGCGGACCTCGCTTCGAATGCGCCGGTCGACGTCGACACGCGCTTCGAGATCGGCTCGATCACAAAGCCGTTCACCGCGCTCGCCGTCCTTCGACTGCGCGACGAGGGGAAGCTCTCGCTCGACGCCCCCGCTGCAACCTATCTCCCGGAGCTGCGCTCGCTGGGTCATCGTGTCGCGCGTATCGGGGATGCCGTTCCGCGACTATCTGCGCGCCAGCGTCTTGCGGCCGATCGGGATGGGCACGACGGATTGGTTGGCGCACGGCGACGCGAAGAGCGAGCGACGCGCGAGCGGATACGTCCTGGGGAGCGGTGGCGCGCTCGATGCGAGCGCGCCGTGGGTCACCGGCGAAGTCGCGGGGGCCGGCGGGCTCTACTCGAGCGTTCGCGAGATGGCGAAGTACCTCGCCTTTCAACTCGATGCATGGCCCGCACGCAGCGGGACTTCGAGCGGCCCCGTGCGTCGCAGCTCGAGGCGCGAGATGCAGCAGATTCAATGGGTCGACGGCGCAGGGCCGGGTCGAGTGGTCGGCAACGGGCTCGGTTGGGGGAGTCAGTCCCCGGCGGCCTCGCGAACGTTCGTCGAAACTTCGGCGCGTGCCACTTCGATCGCGACCTTCCACCGAAGGACGCGAACGAGGCGCACTGGCAGATGACCTGCGAGCACGGCGTCGCGGAGATCTGGGCGTCGATCGCGCAGGTCGAACCGCTGGTGCTCGACGGCCTCTCGTGGGGAATCCGCCTCGACGACCGGTACGAGACCGACGTCGCGCCGGGTCCGCCGAACGACCCGCGCTGCGCCGACTGACGCTCAGTCCTCGTAGTAGAGCGGCTCGCGGCTCTGCGCGAAGCCGCTGATCTTCGCGAGCACGATCTCGGGCACGTCGACGAAGCTGAGCCCCAGGCCGGCGCCGGCGTCGTCTTTCGCGTCGCTGTGCGGGCGGACCCAGCGCACCTCGGTCATGATCGACGTCGGCACTTCCTCGCCGGGGAGCAAGAGGCGAATCTCCAGGCGCGTCCCCACCGGATAGGAGACGTGCGTGGCGACGAAGATGCCGCCCTCGGAGATGTTGAGCGAGAGGCCCGCGTAGAAGTTGTGGTCGCTCACGATGTCGACCTTCACTTCGAACGCGAGGCGCTGGTGGTTACGCGCTTCGGCGTCGGTCATCGGTCGGCGTTCGTTGGTCATGGTGTCGCCGCTACGCGCAGGCTGAGGAAATCGTAGAGCGGACCCCACCAAACTCCAAGCAAGACCGTCGGGACGGCCAGGATCAGGGCCAGCGAAGCGTGAAGCCTGCGGACCGACACGCGCGCACTCGCGCCGGCGGGGGCGTCTTCGAGGTACATGGCGCGGAGAACGCGGGCGTAATAGAAGAGCGAAACCGCCGTGTTCACGACTCCGGCGACCGCGAGGAACCAGTACCACTGGTGGTAATCGCCGGGCGCGCGCAGGAGCGCGACCAGCACGTACAGCTTGCCGACGAAGCCGGCGAACGGCGGGAGACCGACGAGCGAAATGAGGAAGACCGCCATCGCCGCGGCCATCGCCGGAGCGCGCGCGCCGAGACCGCGGAAGGCGCCGAGACTCTCGTCGCCGCCGCTCGCTTCGCCGACGGCGAGCACCACGAGGAACGCGCCGAGGTTCATCGCGCAGTAGGCGACGAGGTAGAAGGCGATCGCGGCGACCCCTTCGTCGTCGAAGGTGGCGAACGCGAGGAGCATCGTGCCGGCGTGCGCGATGCTCGAGTACGCGAGCAGGCGCTTCATGTTCGTCTGCGCCAGCGCGCTCAGGTTGCCGATCGTCATCGTGGCGATGGCGAGCGAGCCGGCGAGAATTCCCCACGCCGCGCGCGGCTCGGCGGTCGCAGCTTGCGCGCCGAAGGCTTCTCGGAAGAAGCGAACGAGGAGCGCGAAGCCGGCGGCCTTGGGGCCGACGGAGAGGAACGCGGCGACGAGCGTGGGCGCGCCTTCGTAGACGTCGGGGGCCCACATGTGAAACGGGGCCGCGGCGATCTTGTAGGCGAGCCCCGCGGTCACGCACGCCGCGCCGATCACGAACGCGTTCGGGAGATGCCCCTGCTCGCGCGTCATCGCGATCACGCGCTCGGAGATCTCGTCGAGCGCGAGGGAGCGCGAGAGGCCGTAAATCCAGCTCATTCCGTAGAGCATCACGCCGGACGCGACGCCGCCGTAGACGACGTACTTGAGGGCGGCTTCGTGGCTCTTCCCGTCTCCGGCGCGGAAGGCCGTGAGGATGAACGAGAGGACGCTGACGATCTCGATCGCGAGGTAGACGAGGAGAAGCGTGCGGGCCATGGCCATGAGGTTCATGCCGAGGCACACCACGAGGAGTAGCGCGATCGTCTCGCCGAGCGCGCTTCGATCGGGACCGCGCGCGACCGTGCGCGCCGGAATGGCGGCGACGACCACGAACGCCGTCACGATCGCGAAGAAGAGACGGAACGCGCAGGCGTACGTGTCGCACGTGAGTTGGCCGTCGAAGAGGACGGCGGGGAGCGGGAAGCGCGGGGCCAGAGTGAGCTCGCGCGCGCTCGCGAAGGCGGCGACGGCGAGCCCGCCGAGAGCGATGACGAAGATGCCCGTCCGTCGCGCACGCGGTTTCGCGAACAGATCCCACGCGAGCACCAGCAGCGCCGCGAGCGAGAGCGCGATCTCCGGGATCGCGTAGCGCGCGCTCTCGAGCGAGGTGAGCGTGAGCGGCGGCGTCACGGGAGCATCGCGAGCGCGTGCGTAGCGCGATGGAAGAGCGACGCAATCTGATCGGGCCCCGCAGGATCGACCAGCGACGACACGTCGCGAACGCCGCCGGCGATGAGCCCGAAGAGCGGGACGGGCCAGAAACCGAGGACGACCGCGAGGACCGCGAGCGGCGCGATCGACGCCAGCTCGCGCCCGGTCACGTCGGGGAATCGCCCGCCGAACGGTTCCAGCGCGCCGCTCGTTCGCCACGACTCGCGCAGCGGCCCGAGGAACATGCGCTGAAACGCTCCCAGGTTGTACGCCGCCGAGAGCACGAGACCGAGCGCGGCGATCGTCGTGAGCGCGCGGTAGCTCGGGAACGCGCCGAGGAGCGCGAGCGCTTCGCCCCAGAACCCGGAGAGCCCGGGCAACCCCAGCGACGCCATGAAGGCGAGCCCCGAGAGCGCGGCGTAGAGAGGCATCTCGGACGCGAGCCCGCCCATCGCGCGGAGGCTGCGCGTGTGGACGCGGTCGTAGATGACGCCGACGAGGAGGAAGAGCATCGCCGCGACGACGCCATGGCTCACCATCTGGAAGAGACACGCGGCGATCCCTTGGGGCGTGAGCGACCCGAGGCCGATGAGGCAGAAGCCCATGTGGCTCACGCTCGAGTACGCGACGAGGCGCTTGAGATCGTCCTGCGCCATCGCGCAGAAGGCGCCGTAGATCACGTTCACCACGCCGAACGCGACGATCGCGCCCGCGGCCCAGCGCGTGGCGTCGGGGAGGACGGCGAAGTTGATCCGCAAGATGCCGTAGGTGCCCATCTTCAAGAGCACCGCGGCGAGCACGACGCTGATCGGCGTGGGCGCCTCGACGTGCGCGTCGGGGAGCCACGTGTGGAGCGGGAAGACCGGGATCTTGATGGCGAACCCGAAGAACAGAAGGATCCAGATCGCCTTCGAGAAGCCGACGCCGAAGACCGTGAGGTGCTTGCCCGCGAACGAGACACGCGCGAGCTCGGGGATGGAGAACGTGTGAGCGACGGTGGTGCCGTCGACGAGGAACGTGCGGTCGGCGTTCGAATACAGCGCGACGAACGCGAGCAGCATGAAGACGCTGCCAACCAGCGTGTAGAGGAAGAACTTGATCGCGGCGTACTCCTTCCGCGGACCGCCCCACACGCCGATGAGGAAGTACATCGGCAGGAGCATCACCTCCCAGAATACGTAGAAAAGCAGGAGATCGAGCGCGACGAAGACGCCCATCATGCCCGTCGCGAGCAGCAGATAGAGGGCGTAGTAGCCGCGCGCGCGCGTCGAGATCGAGGCGCTGGCGATGCAGCCGATGAAGCTCACCAGCGACGTGAGCAGGACCATCGGCATGCTGACGCCGTCGACGCCGAGAAAGTACTCGGCGTCGAACGAGCGGACCCACACGGCGTGCTCGATGAGCTGGTAGCCGTCGTTGCCGTCGAGGCGGGTGACGTCGCCGTGGAAAGCGCCGGCGATCCACAAGGCGAAGACACACTGAAGCGCCGTGGCCACGAGCGCGATGATCCGTGCCGAGCGATCGTCGCCGCGGCCGAAGCTCGCCAGCACCACGATGACGAGCGCGCCGAGGAGCGGAAGGAACGTGACCCACGAGAGCAGGTGATCGGAGAAGAACGGGAGCGCCGACGCCAGCTGCGCGTGCACGCCCATGGCCACTTCGCCCGCTTGCTCGTCGTTCGACGTGACCACGACGTGCGCGAACACCTGGCGCGTGCGGGCGTTGCGCTCGGGTGTCCAGGCGACGACGACGTTCTTCGTCGCGCCGGACGCGAGGGTCGCGGAGGTCGCCGGGCCGTCGCTGAAGCGGACCGAGAGGCGCGGAGGGGCGCGGACGTCTTCGTCGTCGCCGCGGATGGCGATGCGCGAGATGACGAGAGGCTCGCCGCCGTCGTTGCCGATCGTGAGCTCGGCGACGTACGCGCCGTCGTGCGCCGTGAGGAGAAGCGGTCCGCGCGCGCCTTCGTCGCGGGTGGCGAGCGTGATGATGGGGCGATGCGGGAGAGGAGGCGGCGCCGGCGCGGAGGCGGAAGCGGCGGGGGCACCGGCGTCGGTGAGGGGCGCGGCGAAGGCACGCGGGCTTCGTGCGATCGCGAGAGCGACGAACGCGAGGAGCGCGAACGCGACGCAGAGAAGGAGTGGGAAGCGATGGGTACGGCGCAAATTCATCGATCAGCGAAGCCAGTAAGGGAGGAAGGCGAGCGCAAGGATACCGAGGACGATCACGTAGACATACGACTGAACGCGCCCGGTCTGCGCGGCGCGAATTCGCTCACCGGCGCGGAGGGTCCCTCGCGAGAGCGCGCTCACCGCGCCGTCGACCACGTCGTCATCGACGCGACCGACGACCCACGCGAAGGCGCGCGTGAGAACGCCCGCGAAGTTGACGAGGCCGTCGACGACGGTGCGATCGAACTCGGCGGCGAACTCGCGCACGCGGTTCGTGAGCGCGACGAACGTGTGCTTGTAGAGCGCGTCGATCCAGAAGCCGTGCGTGCTGGCCGCGAAGAGGGGCGAACGACGCTCGCGCTCTTCCCACGCGTCGTGGTGCTTGCGCCCCGCATACTGCGATCGCGCCAGGAGCGCGCCGCCGAGCGCGCAGGCGTACGTCGCCGCGATGACGGCCCACTCGACGAGCGCTCCGCCGTTGGCGAACGGCGCCTCGGCTCCACGAAGCGACGGCGCGAGCCACGCCTCCAGCAGCGACTCCCCTCCCCGCCCGATCAGCTTCGTGCTCACGCCGAGCACGACGCCGACGACGACGCAGAGGCCCGCGAGCACTGTGAGCACGAGCGCCGTGGCGTCGTCAGGCTCGTGCACGTCATGGAGCGGCGTACGGGGCTCGCCGTCGAACGCGAGGTAGTACGTGCGCCACATGTAGAAGCTCGTCAGCGCGGCGACGACCAGCGCCGCGACGCCGAGGATCGCTCCGGGGATCACGAGGTTCTTCGCCGTGAACGCGCGCACGAGGATGTCGTCCTTCGACCAGAAGCCGGCGAGCCCGGGGATGGGCGCAGCGGTCATCGCCAGGCAGCCGATGGCGTAGGCGCGCGCGGTCTTCGGGAGGACGCGCGCGAGCCCGCCCATCCGGCGAACGTCCTGCGCGTGCTTCTCGTGGCGGATCCCCTTCTTCGCGAGCGCGTGGTGGAGCGCGTGAATGAGCGCGCCCGCGGACAGGAAGAGGCACGCCTTGAAGCAGGCGTGCGTCACGAGATGGAACACGCCCGNNCGCGCGATCAAGTAGACGCCCGCGGTGACCATCGTCGCGGCGTGGATCAACGCGGACACCGGCGTCGGGCCCGCCATCGCGTCGGGGAGCCACACGTGGAGCGGGAACTGCGCGCTCTTGCCCACCGCTCCGATGAAGAGGAGCAGGCTGGCAATCGTGACGAGACCCGCGGCGCCGTAGCCACGCTTGGAGAGGAGCGCGTCGCGGAAGGTCGCGCGTCCGTGCCCGTCGTGCACGGCGAGCTGATCGCGCGCTTCGCGGAACGTGACCGTGGGGCCGAACGACGTGAGCGCGATCTCGCGACCGCCGCCGAACGCGACGTGGGTGACGAGGAAGTCGTCGAGGCCGCTGCCGGGGTGAATGCGAAACGAGTGCAGCCCGCCTTTCACCGGCATCCGCACGAACGGCGATCGCAACAGCTCGCCGCTGGCAATCTTCAGCGGCGAGCGCGCGTCGTCCATGAAGACCGCCGCGCCCGGGTAGCTCGTGAGCGTGAGGAATCCGTCGCCGTTGGTCGGTGGAACCGGCGCGGCGCGATCTTCGTCTTCGTCGTCGCGATCGAGGAGCGCGGACGGTTTCGCGGAGGCTGCGAGCTCGTCGCCGTCGCTCGCGCTCGCGCGGACTTCGACCGACGAGAAGCGCGCGTTCAAGTCGGGCACGTAGTCGCCGTCAGCCCACGCGCCGCCGAAGCCCCAGTAGAAGAGCGCGACGCCGAGCACGAACCCGGCGTCGCCGATGCGGTTCACGAGGAACGCCTTGCGCCCCGCGCTCGCCTTCGCGCCGTCGGTCCAAACGAACCCGATGAGCCCCCATGAGCAGAGCCCAACGCCTTCCCAGCCGAAGAAGAGGAGGACGAAGTTGTCCGCCAGGACGAGCACCAGCATCGCGAAGACGAAGGCGTTGAGCCACGCGAAGAACCGCGCGTAGGCGGCGGGCGTCGTGCCTTCACGCCTCGAGGCGGCGGCGAACACGAAGATGAGGAGGCCGATGCCGGTGACGACGAGCGTCATCGTGGACGACAACGTGTCGAGCGCGAGATCGACGCTCGCGTCGAGCTGGCCGAGGCGGACCATGCGCCAGGCGTGCTGCAGCAAGAAGCGCTCGTCGTCGGGGAGCGAGGCCAGGACCCACGCGTGGTACGCGCTCATGGCCAGCGCGAGCCCCATCGCGCCGATCGACACGATGGCCACGGCGTCGCGCGTCTTGTCCTTCGCTCGCCCGTGCACCAGCGCCGTCCACGCGCAGGCGACGGCGGCCACCAGCGGGAAAATCACGAGCAGCCAGAGCGATCCGGCGATCGTGACGTGTTGAATCGGTCCGTGGAAATCGGGCATCGTGGGGTCGCGCTTCAGTTTCGGAGCTGCGTGAGCTCGTCGACCGCGATGCTCCGGTGCGAGCGATACACCTGAAGGACGATCGCCAGCGCGACGGCCGCTTCGCTGGCGGCGAACGCGATGATGAAGAGGACGAACACCTGCCCCGCGGGCCCGCGCGATTCGGCGACGAAGTGATCGAAGGCGACGAAGTCGAGCGCGGCCGCGTTCAGAATGAGCTCCACGCCGAGCAGCATGCCGACCGCGTTCTTGCGCGTGATGACCGTGAAGAGACCGAGCACGAACAGGATCGCGCTCACGACGAGGTAGTGATCGAGCGTCGGCTTCATGGCGACGGCCCGGGCTTCACGGCGCGGCGCGCGATCACCAGCGCGCCGACCATCGCCATGAGAAGAACGAGCGACGCCAGCTCGAACGGGAGCACGTACGGGCCGAGGAGCGCGTGACCGAGCTTCGCCGTCGACGGGAGCGCGACGGTCTTGTCTTCGAGCGGCCACGTCGTATCGATCGCGACGACGCTGAGCACCAAGGCCAGGAGGAGCGTCGCGAGCTTGGCGGCTCTTCGGCCGGTGACGAGCGGCGCGTTCGAGGTCTCGGCGCGATCGATCCGCGCGGTGAGCATCGCCGCGAAGAGGAACAAGACGAGCGTGCCGCCGACGTAGACCAGCACCTGCACGGCCGCCAAGAAGTCCGCGGCCAGGAGCAAGTACAGCCCGGCGACGCCGCACAGCGTTCCCAGGAGGGCCATCGCCGAGTGCATCACGTTGCGCGCGAAGGCGACGATCGCGGCCGAGCCCAACGTCAGCAACGCGAGCGCGGCGAACGCGACGCCAGCGAAGTCGACACGGGCCATGAGGCGGCCACGCTAGTGTGCGATCGCGCTTGTTTCAAGCCATCCGCGTGTTCGCGGCGGCCTGCGGGCGCGCTATTCGGCGGCGCGCTTGACCCGGTCGGTCGCGCGGAGTTGCACGAGCACCTCGGGGTTGTCGCGCATGGCGCGCTCGCGGGCCTCGCGCGCATGGGGTCCGTACTCCCCGACGGGGACGTCGCTCATGTCCTTCGGCGCCTTGTAGAGCGGCAGCGGGCGGTCGGGCACGAAGCGAAAGACGAGCGAGTCGAGCGTGGGGCCGGCAGCTTCGAACTCGCGGGTGTGGCGCACCGCGCCCGTCGATTCGACGACGCACGCCTCGACGCACAGGCCGCAGTACATGCATTTGCCCATGTCGATGTCGAAGCGGGTCATCTCGATCCGCTTCGACTCGGGGTTCTTCGCCAGGTCGATGGCGATGCATTCGATCGGGCAGGCGCGCTCGCACCACTTGCAGCCGGTGCAGATGTCCATCTGCACCTCGAGGAGACCGCGGTAGCGCACCGGGAGCATCTGCGGGACGGGGATGTCCGTCTTGTCCGGGTACTGCACGGTCACCGGCGCGCGGAGCAGATGCGAGAACGTCACGGCCAGCCCTTCGAAGAGCGAGCTCGCGGTCTCGGCGATCGTGCGAATCGGATCGAGGACGCTCACGGAAGCGCGAACCTTTGCGCGAACGCGCGCCGCGCGCAAGCCGCGCTCAGAGGAACGGATTGAGACGCACGTCGGCGTGGGTCGCGCGCAGGTTGTAGCGAACGCGCTGCGCGAACCGGGCGAGCCCCACGCAGAAGATCGCGAACATCCCCACGCCCATCGCCGTCTGCGCCGTTCGACCCGGGCTCCACACGACCCACGCCGCGCACAGCGCGAACGCGCCGAAGGCCATCGGCACGAGCCACTTCCAGCACAGCGTCATCATCTGATCGACGCGCACGCGCGGCCACGTCCACCGAATCCAGATCACGACGAAGATGAGCACCCACGCCTTCAGGAGAAAGACGAGCGCGCCCACCATCTGCAATCCGAAGTGCGCTTCCTGCGCGCCGGTCGACAGCCCCGGCACCTGCCAGCCACCCATGAACAGCGCGGCGGCGATCCCGCACATCACGAAGACGTTCGCCCACTCGGCGAAGAAGAAGAACAGGTACCGCATGCCCGAGTATTCGGTCGCGTAGCCGGCCACGAGCTCGCTCTCGGCCTCGGGGAGGTCGAAGGGCGAGCGGTTGGTCTCGGCGAGGCCGGCCACCATGAAGAGCACGAAGCCGGCCGCCCCCCAGGGCGAGAGGACGTGCCAGTGGGGCAGCCAGCCCCAGGTCCAGCCCCCCTGGGCGGCGACGATGCCGGTGGTCGAGAGGGTGCCCGAAAGCATGATCACCGGCACGAAGGCGAGCAGCAGGGGCAATTCGTAGCTGATGAGCTGCGCCAGCGCGCGCATCGCCGCGAGCAGGGAGTATTTGTTGTGGCTCGCCCAGCCGGCCATGAACACCGCCAGCTCCGCGCCAGAGCTGGCGGCAAAGAAATAGAG
>PLXW01000058.1 GCA_003151595.1 Myxococcales bacterium | reverse complement strand
CCCGACCCCGAACCCGAACCCGAACCCGAACCCGAACCCGAACCCGAACCCGAACCCGAACCCGAACCCGAACCCGAACCCGATCCCGACTACTCCGCGACAGCTTCCTCCACCGCCACCGCGCGCGGCGCCGGCGTCCGGTCCTCCATCTCGAGCGCCGCGGTCCCCCCGCTCTCGCCGTACGCCTCCTCCCCATGCTGAGTCGCGTCGAGCCCCTCCCGCTCCTCGTTCTCCGGCACGCGCAGCCCCACGGTCACATCGATCACCTTGAGGATCCCGAACGTGACCACCGCCGCGTAGACACCCGTGGCTGCGCACGCTAGCCCCTGCACGCCCAGCTGCTTCACGTTTCCGAAGAGCGCCCCATCCGCCCCCGCATCATTGAGCACCTTCTGCGCGAACACTCCCGTGAGCAGCGCCCCCGCGAGCCCGCCGACCCCGTGCACGCCGAAGGCGTCGAGCGAGTCGTCGTACCCCAAGCGGTTCTTGAGCAGCACCGCGCCGTAGCACACGCCGCCCGCCACGAAGCCGATGACGATCGCCGCCCACGGGGCCACGTATCCCGCCGCCGGCGTGATCGCTACCAGCCCCGCGACGAGCCCCGACGCGACCCCGAGCGCCGTCGGCTTGCCGCGATGCCGCCACTCGACGACCAGCCACCCGAGCGCCCCACCCGCCGCTCCCAGGTGCGTCGTCATGAACGCCAGCGCCGCCAGCTGTCCGCTCGACAGCGCGCTGCCCGAGTTGAAGCCGAACCACCCGAACCAGAGCAGCCCCGCTCCCGTGAGCGTCATGGTCAGATCGTGCGGCAGCGACCGGTGGCGCGGATACCCGGCCCGCTTGCCGATCATGAGCGCGCACACCAGCGCCGAGACGCCCGCCGTCAGGTGCACCACGGTGCCCCCCGCGAAGTCGAGCGCGCCCAGCTTGTAGAGCCATCCGCCGTCGGCCCAGACCCAGTGGGCCACCGGATCGTAGACGAGGGTCGACCAGAGCAGGATGAACGCTACGTACGCGGTGAACTTCATGCGCTCTGCGAACGCCCCCGAGATGAGCGCGGGCGTGATGACCGCGAACATCATCTGGAACGCCGCGAACGCGAGCGCCGGAACGGTGCCGTGCGCCTCGGCCGCCAGCCCTCCGAGCCCGGCGAGCCCCAGCCCACCGATGAGCCCGTGGTGCGTCGGCCCGAAGGCCAGGGAGTAGCCGAACAGCACCCAGGTCACGCTCAGGATGGGGATCGCCGCCATCGAGTGCATGATCGTGGACAGCACGTTCTTGCGCCGGACCATGCCTCCGTAGAACAGCGCGAGCGCCGGGGTCATCAGCAGGACCAGCGCGCTGGAGACGATGAGCCAGGCGGTGTCGCCGGTGTCGATCTTCGGCATGAGAAAAGGCGTACCGTGTGACTGTTTCTGAAAAGTTTCGGTCCGGTTTGGAGCAGGCGTCGGGTTGGGCTGTCCAATCGTCCGCCAGGGGCTACGCTCGATGCATGGGCGGGCACCAACCGCCGGGCTTCGTGGGCCTCGTCGTCGCGTGCCTCCTCGGCGGATGCGCGAACGGAGCGCCCGGCTCGGCGTCCGGAGCCGACGCCGGCGGCTCGCCCAACCTGCTCGGCGACGGGGGCACGGCGTGCACGGGCCTGTCGTGCAGGCAGGTCGACTGCGCGGCGATGGGCAAGCCGGCGACGACCCTCAGCGGGATCGCCTACGACCCCGCGGGCGCGGTCGGCCTCTACAACGTGTTCGTCTACGTCCCCACCACGACGCCCGATCCCATCCCCTCGGGCCATCCCCGGTGTGCCCAGTGTCAGGCCGACGCCACCGGGCACCCGCTCGTCTACGACTCGACCGACGGCGCCGGGTGGTTCCACATCCATGACGTGCCCGCCGGAGACGACGTCCCGCTCGTGCTGCAGCTCGGCAAGTGGCGGCGCCAGATCGTGGTGCCCCACATCGATGCCTGCGTCGACAACGCGCTGCTCGATCCGGACCGCGTGCGCCTGCCCGCCAAGGCGAGCGAGGGCGACATGCCCATGATGGCCCTTACCACCGGCTGCGACGCGATCGAGTGCTTCCTGCTGAGCATGGGGATCGACCAGTCCGAGTTCACCGGCCCGTCAGGACCGGGCCACGTGCACGTCTACGGCGGGCATTACCCGGGCGTGAGCGTCCCGGGCATGGGCGACGCCTACAAGCTCTGGGCGTCCGCCGACCGCCTGGCCAGCTACGACATGGTCCTCGGCGCGTGCGAGTGCGCGCCGTTCCCGCGAGACACCGAGGGACCCGCGTACGAGGCCATGCAGCAGTACCTCGACGCGGGCGGACGCTTCTACTCGACGCACTTCCACTACAACTGGTTCGCGCCCCCCACGGGCCCCACGGCCTTTCAGAACATCGCCAGGTGGGGTTCCGGCGACCAGCAATCCGCGGAGTACATCCCGTATTTCGTCGACACGTCCTTCCCGCGCGGTCGGGCCTTCGCCGACTGGCTCGACGCCAACGAGCTGTCGCCCACCTATGGCCAGGTCACGCTGCTCGACGCCCGCGACAGCGTCGAGGAGGTCGAGACCGCGACGCGCTGGATCTACGGCGCAGACACCTCCTCCTCCCCCACCTACGAGGCCAAGTACCTGAGCTTCAACACGCCCCTGGGGGCCCCGGCGGCGGGCCAGTGCGGCCGCGCGGTGTTCTCGGACGTGCACGTGTCGGGCACGTCGGACCAGACCGCGTTCCCGGCCGAGTGCGGTGAGCGCCTCGATCCCCACGGCGTCAACCAGCGCGCCCTGGAGTTTCTCTTCTTCGACCTGGTCTCGTGCGTCCAGGACGATTCGCAAGGACCCTCGCAACCTCCAGTCCATTGACAGCATCGCTACTCCGGTATGCTGTCCGGCGCTGCAATGGACGATCGCGTCTCCAACGACCTCGCCTCCCTGCGGATCGACCGCCACGGGCCTCCCCCCTCTTCAGGGCGGGCCATACGGTGGCTCGCAGCCCTCGTGCTCGTCGGGGCGCTGGGGCTGGCGGGGTGGAAGGTGGGCGTCCCTGCCCTCGAAGCCCGAGTGTTCCAGACGGAGGTCTCGCTGACCGAGATCGCCGTGGTGTCCCCCGCCCAGGCTCAGGTCCAGCTGACCTCCACCGGCTACGTCGTGCCCCAGGTGCAGGTGGCGATCGCGTCGAAGGTCCTGGGGCGCGTCGAGAAGATCGCTGCGCACGAGGGGGATCAGGTCAAGACGGGGCAGTTCCTCGTCCAGCTCGACGCTCTCGACCAGCGAACGCAGATTGTGAGCGCCCAGGCCCGCGTGGCGTCGGCCCGCGCGAAGACGGCGGCCGCGAGGGCGCAGCTCGCCGAGATCCAGCAGCAGTTCCAGCGCGAGAGCCGCCTCGCCGCGAGCGGCGCCGTCTCCCAGGCTAGCGCCGACGACCTCGCGGCCCGCGTCACCTCGCTCCAGGAGCAGGTGAAGGCGGCCGAAGCCGATGTCGCCGCGGCGCAGGCCGAGGTCAACGCGCTCGCGATCAACCTCGGCAACCTCACCATCAACGCCCCGATCGACGGTCGGATCATGCTCCAGCCGGTCGTGGTCGGCGACACGGCAACCCCTGGCCAGTTCCTCTTCACCATCGCCGACATGGCTTCGATCCTGGTGGAGACCGACGTCCCCGAGGCGCGCCTGGGCCGGGCGAAGAAGGGCGCGCCGTGCGAGATCGTGCTCGACGCCTACCCGGACAAGCGCTGGCGCGGCGAAGTGGCGATCATCAGCCCCACCCTCAACCGGGCGAAGGCCTCCGCCACCGTGAAGGTGCGCTTTCTCGATCGCGACGACACGATTCTGCCGGAGATGGCCGCGCGCGTGTCGTTCCTCGACGCGCCTCTCGACGTGGCGAAGCTGGCGGAGCCCCCCAAGAAGGTGGTACCGGGAACCGCCGTGGTCGACCGCACGGGGGCGAAGATGGTGTTCGTGGCCGACGGCGGCAAGGTGCGCATGACGCCGGTGACTCTCGGCAAGCCGTTCGGCGACGGGTTCGAGCTACTCGACGGTCCCGCGCCGGGCACCAAGCTGGTGGCCGATCCGCCTGCGACGCTGGCCGACGGACAATCGTTCAAGGAGAGGAGCCCTTAGATGGGTGAGCCCGAGAAGGACCAGAAGGACGACAAGAAGGAGCTGCCGCCGATCGTCCAGCTGCGCGGCGTGTCCAAGGCCTACACGCGCGGCGGCGAGGCGGTCCCGGTGCTCGAGGGGCTCGATTTCGACGTGCCGTCGGGCTCCTGGGAGGCTCTGATGGGCCCGTCCGGGTCCGGCAAGACCACCCTGCTCAACCTGATCGCGGGCCTCGATCGCCCGTCGGGCGGCTCGGTCGAGGTCGCGGGCAAGCGGCTCGAGGGACTCAGCGAGGGCGCGCTGGCCAAGTGGCGCGCGAGCACGCTGGGCTTCGTGTTCCAGTCGTACAACCTGCTGCCGGTGCTCACGGCGCTCGAGAACGTCGAGCTCCCGCTCCTGCTGACGAACCTCGGCTCGGCCGATCGGAAGAAGCGCGCCACCACCGCGCTCCGCGTCGTCGGCCTCGAAGAGCGCATGGGTCACTACCCGCGCCAGCTCTCCGGCGGGCAAGAGCAGCGTGTCGCCATCGCGCGTGCGATCGTGAACGACCCGACCATCCTGGTGTGCGACGAGCCCACGGGAGATCTCGATCGCAAAGCGGCCGACGAGATCCTCGCGCTGCTCGAGCGCCTCAACAAAGAGTTCAAGAAGACGATCCTCATGGTCACGCACGATCCGGCCGCCGCCGAGCGCGCGGGGGTCATCCGCAACCTGAACAAGGGTCAGCTCCAGTGACGCTGTGGTCGGTGGCCGCGCGCAACTTGCAGCGGAACAAGTTCCGCACGTTCATGAGCGTGCTCGGCGGCGCGGTGGCGATCGTCGCCTTCGTCATGCTGCGCACGGTGCTGAGCGCGTGGAACGCCGGGGTCGAGTACGCGGCGAAGGATCGGCTGGCGACGCGCAACAAGGTGTCGTTCGTGATCCCGCTCCCGAAGAAGTACATCGACCAGATCCGGAACGTCCCGGGCGTGACGTCGGCGTCGTGGATGAACTGGTTCGGCGGGAAGCTCGCGGCCTACCCCGACGAGTTCTTCGCGAACATGGCCGTCGCCGACAACGCGTTCGACGTGTACTCCGAGATCAAGATCGATCCTGCCCAGCTCGCGGCCTGGAAGACGGACAAGACCGGCGCCATCGTGGGCGACTCGCTGGCGAGCAAGTTCCACTGGAAGGTGGGCGACAAGGTCGTCCTCGCGGGGACGATCTACCCGGGCGACTGGCAGTTCACCGTCGACGGGATTTACTCGGTGCCGAAGGAGTCGTCCGTCCCCCGCACGAACTTCTGGTTTCACTGGGAGTACCTGAACGACAGCGCGAACGTCCGGCAGAAGGACAGGATCGGCTGGACCGTGGCGCGCATCGACGACCCGTCGAAGAGCGCCGCCATCTGCGATCAGATCGACAAGCTGTTCGACGACAGCGACGTCCAGACCGAGACGATGAGCGAGCAGGCGATGAACAACTCGTTCCTCGGCGGCATCAGCGCCGTGCTCGACGCCCTGAACGTCGTGTCGGTCATCATCCTGCTCATCATGATGCTGATCCTCGGCAACACGATCGCCATGGGCGTGCGTGAGCGGACGACCGAGTACGGCGTGCTCCGCGCGCTCGGGTTTCAGCCGGCGCACATTCGATCGTTCATCGTGGGCGAGGCGCTGACGCTGTCGCTCCTCGCCGGCGTCTTCGGGCTGCTCCTCTCGGTGCCGCTCGTGGGCGGGCTGGGGAAGTACCTCGAAGAGAACATGGGGCAGTTCTTTCCCCGCTTCCAGATGAGCCCCGTCACGGCCATCGCGGCGGTCACGCTCACGCTGGGGCTCGGCGCGCTCGCGTCGCTGATCCCCGCGATTCGCGCGGGGCGCATGCCCGTCACCGACGCGCTGCGGAGGATCGCATGATTCCGATCGCCTACAACATTCGCAGCCTCACCGTTCGCCGGACGACGACGCTCGCCGCCGCGCTCGGCCTGGCGCTCGTCGTCTTCATCTTCGCGTCCGTGATGATGATGAAGAACGGCATCAAGCAGGCGTCCGCCCGCGCGGCCGATCCCGACGTGGCCATCGTGCTGCGCAAAGGCTCCGACGTGGAGCTGACGAGCGGCATCGAGGAGTCGAACGTGTCGCTCGTCACCGCCGCTTCGGGCGTGGCGAAGGCGGCGAACGGCAGGCCGCTCGCCGTCAGTGAGCTCCTCGTCGTCGTGCTCATCGGAAAGAACACCGGCGGCTTCTCGAACGTGACCCTGCGCGGCGTCCCCGACGACGTGATGACGTTCCGGCCGTCGGTGAAGATCATCGAAGGTCGCGCGGCGACGCCGGGCACCGACGAGGCGATCGTCGGCAGCTCGATCCGCGGCCGCTTCGTGGGGCTGGAGGTCGGGCAGTCGATCGAGATGCGGAAGAACCGCCCGCTCAAGATCGTCGGCGTGTTCGAGGACAACGGCTCGGCGTTCGAGTCGGAAATCTGGGGCGACATGAACGTCATTCGCGCGACGTTCGGCCGCCAGGGGGTCGTGTCGAGCATTCGCGTGCGGCTCGACTCGCCGGCGAAGTTCGACGCCTTCAAGACCGAGGTGGAGACCAATCGGCAGCTCAACGTGACGGCGATGCGCGACGCAGAGTTCTACGAGAAGTCGTCGCACGGGACGGCGATGGTCCTCTCGGTGCTCGGCTTCATCATCGCGTTCTTCTTCTCCATCGGCGCCATCATCGGCGCGATGATCACGATGCACGCCACCGTGGCGCAGCGTCAGCGCGAGATCGGCACGTTGCGCGCGCTCGGGTTCTCGCGGTTCCAGATCTTGTTCTCGTTCCTGGTCGAGTCGATCGCGCTGGCGGTGATGGGCGGAGTGATCGGCGCGGCGGCGTCGCTGCTCATGGGGATGAAGCGGATCACGCTGATGAACAACGCGACGTGGTCCGAGCTGTCGTTCCGCTTCGAGCCGACGCCGCAGATCTTGATCACGGCGATCGTGATCGCGTCGGTGATGGGGGTGCTGGGCGGCTTCTTCCCGGCGATTCGCGCAGCGCGGATCAATCCGGTGCAGGCGATGCGCGGCGCGTAGCCGCGAGTCGTTCGTTACTCGTCGTTCGAGACGCGCGGCTTTCCGCGCAGCGACATCGAGACTCCGCCCACGTTCTGGTCGCGGTCGAGGAGCGTCGCGCGCGTCATCCCTTCGGCGCCGAACTTCGTCTTGACCTTCAGCACGAGCTCTTCGACCTTGCGCCGCCGCTCGGCCTCTTCGCCGCCGAACAGCAGCCGCGCGGGCGGCCCTTCGACCAGGCCCGACGTGCTCACGCCGGTGAGTCGCACGCCGTCGTTTCGCTTGGGGAACCCCTCGAGCAAGCGCGCCGCGGCTTCGTGGATCGAGGTCGCGTCCATGACGGCTTCGGGGAGCGTCACGCGGCGCGTGCGGCTGGTGAAGTCGGAGTACTTCAGCTTCACGACGACGACGCGCGCCGACAGGCCCTCGCTTGCGAGGCGCTGCGCCACGCGCTCCGCGTGATCGAGGAGCGTGCGGAGGATGGCGTCGCGGTCGTGGAGATCGTGCTCGTACGTCTGCTCGGCGCCGATCGATTTGGCGAGCCCCTCGGGGTCGACGTCGCGATCGTCGACGCCGCGCGCGAGCTGCGACACGTGGAGTCCCCACACACCGAGCACCCGCTCCAGCTTCTCGGGCTGCGCGCGCGCGAGGTCTCCCAGCGTGGCGAAGCCGAGGGCGCGGAGGCGCGGCGCGGTCTTCGGTCCGATGCCCCACATCTTCTCGATCGGCATCGGCGCCAGGAACGACGCCACGTCGTCGGGGATGACGACCAGCCCGTCGGGCTTCTGCAGATCGCTGGCGATCTTCGCGGCGAACTTGCAGCGCGCGACGCCGGCCGAGGCCGTGAGGCGTAGCTCGCCCTTGATGTCGTCTTTGACCCGCCTCGCGATCGCCGCGCCGTCTCCGAAGAGCGACTGGCTGGCGGTCACGTCGAGGAAGGCCTCGTCGAGCGAGAGCCCCTGCACGAGCGGCGTGTAGCGGCGGAAGATGGCGAACACCTTCGCGCTGACGTCGGCGTACTTGCGCATGTTCGGCTCGACGATGACGAGCTTCGGACAGAGCCGCAGCGCCTCGGCCATCGGCATCGCCGAGAAGACGCGGTACTTGCGCGCTTCGTAGCTCGCGGCGGCGACCACGCTGCGGCGCGACTTCCCGCCGACCACCACGGGCTTGCCGGCGAGAGAAGGATCGTCGCGCAGCTCGACGGAGGCGTAGAACGCATCCATGTCGACGTGGAGGATCTGGCGCACGCGCGGAAGTCTAGCGCGCGTCCTCGGGCTCGTCGTCGTGGCGGCGATCGGCGTCGCGTGGCGTCCGGCGCTGATGCACGTGCGCGCAGCGCAACTCCTTGCGCGCTTCCAGGACGTGAACGGCGGCGCGGCGGTCGACGTCAGCGAGACCGTCTTCCCCATCGACGATCCCGGTCACCCCGCGATCCGCGCGCGACTCTATTCGCCGCGATCGCCCCGCGGCGCGCTGGTGCTGATTCCCGGCGTGCATCACCTCGGGATCGACGAGCCGCGCCTCGTTCGGTTCGCGCGCGCCATCGCCGCCAGCGGAGTCACGATCCTCACGCCCGAAGTCCGCGAGCTCATCGACTACCAGATCGACGGCGCGGCGGCCGACGAGATCGGCGACGCCGCGCACGCGCTGCACGTGAAGATCGGCGCGCCGGTGGGCGTCATGGGAATGAGCTTCGCCGGCGGCCTCGCGCTCCTCGCGGCGAGCGACGCGCGGTTCGCGCCCGACGTCTCGTTCGTCGTGGCCATCGGCGCGCACGACGACCTCGCGCGCGTCTCGCGCTTCTTCGCCACGAACGAGATCGCGCGCCCGGACGGATCGATCCTGCACCTCGCCGCGCACCCGTATGGCCCGCTGGTGCTCGTCTACGATCGCCTCGCCGACTTCTTCCCGGCCGACGATCTCGCCGTCGCGCGCGACGCGCTTCGCCTATGGCTGTGGGAAGAGAAGGACGCCGCCCGCGCGCGCGCCAAGGCGCTCTCGCCCGCATCGCTCGCGAAGATCGACGCGCTCTTCGACGACGATCTCCACGCCGTCGGCCCCGAGCTTCTTGCCGAGATCGCCGCGCACGCTGACACGATGCGCGCCGCCTCGCCGCACGATCGCCTCGCGACGCTGAAGGCGCCGGTGTTCCTGCTTCACGGCGCCGGCGACTCGGTGATCCCCGCGACCGAGACGCTATGGCTCGCGGCCGATGTACCGAAGGGGCTCGTGCGCCAGGTGCTCGTGAGCCCGGCGGTGGTGCACGTGGAGCTCGAAGGGGAGCCGGCGATTCAGGAGAAGTGGGCGCTGGTGCACTTCATGGCGGAGGTGCTGGACGCGGCGGGGCGGTGATGCGCGCGAACCCTCACCCCCCAGCCCCCTCTCCCGCAAGGGGAGAGGGGGAGCCAGAGCGTGTTCTCTCCTCCCCTCTCCCCTTGCGGGAGAGGGGCCGGGGGTGAGGGTTAGTTGCGGCCGCGGCCGACGATCAATTCGTGATCGTCGCCGTCCCGATCGTGATCGACCCCGCCAGCAGCGCGAACTCCCCCGTCTGCGCCCCCGTCACGAGCTTCACGTTGCACCCGCTCTTCGTCCCGGCGATCGCCACCTTCGTCGCGCCGACGATCCCGCCGATGAAGGCGCGCGTCCCGTCGGTGCTCGCGGTCGTCGACGCCACGTCGTGATCCGTCGGCCACGCCGCGCCCATGTAGCTCACGCTCGCTTCGCTGTGGCCGGTCACGGTGAGCGTCACGCCGGAGGTCACGTTGCACGGCGCCGTCGCCGCCGCGTCGACCGCCAGCACGATCTCGACGATCGCCGCTTCGCCGCCGTCGAACGCGAAGCCGGGGATGAGCCCGGTGACGTCGTCGTTGAAGAGCGTGACCGCCTCGGTGACGTCGCCGCTCGCCGGGATCTCCGCGCCGAGCGCGCTGATGAACCCCGTGTCTTCGTAGAGCGGCGTGACCGCGATCCCCTGCGTGAGCTTCGCGGTCGCGCCGCCGGTCGCGCTCGTCGTGAGCTCGAACCCTTCGCACGTGCTGAACCCGATCTTGGCGCCGGCGAGCGGCCCGGTCGATCCGTTCGCGCTGAGCGTGGTGACCGTCGCGGCGTACCCGACGAACGGCGCCGCGGTGCAGGCCGTGGCCTTCGTCGACGAGTCACCCGTGACGACGCCGTTCGCGTCCGCGTTCGGCGGCTGGCCCGCGTCGGGCGTCGGCGCGATCGACGAGTCGATCCCCGCGTCTCCGGCGTCCGCCGCGCCCCCTCCCCCGCTGTCGTTCGACGAGCAGGCCGAGGCGCCCGTCACGAGCAAGACCGTCGCTACGAGGAATGCTTTCACGGTTCGTGAGATTAGCAGCGCCCACGGGCTTGTCGCCGACAAGCTCGGTTGCGACTCGTCTGCTAACGTCGCCTCTCATGAGCGACGACAACACGCTCCACGCTTTCCGCGCCGTCCCCCGCACGGGCGTCATCTACGTCACCAGCGAGGCGGTGAAGCTCGGCTTTTCACCGGCCGACACCGACTGGTGCAACCTCGGCCAGGGGCAGCCCGAGACGGGCGAGCTCCCCGGCTCGCCCGAGCGCATCCACCAGGTCTCCATTCACATGGACGACCAGGAGTACGCGCCGGTCGCCGGCCTGTGGGAGCTGCGCGAGTCGATCGCGTCGCTCTACAACACGCTCTACCGGCGCGGCATGCCGTCGCAGTACTCCGCGGAGAACGTGTGCATCTCGGGCGGCGGTCGCACGTCGCTCACGCGCGCCGCGGCCAGCCTCGGGCACATCAACCTCGGGCACTTCCTCCCCGACTACACCGCGTACGAGGAGCTGCTCGACATCTTCAAGGCCTTCACCGCCATCCCGATCTTGCTCGAGCCCGAGCGCGGCTACTCGTTCACCGCCGACGACTTGAAGCGCGAGATCCTCGGCCGCGGTCTGTCCGCGCTGCTCCTGTCGAACCCGTGCAACCCGACGGGCAAGCTGGTCGACGGCGAAGACCTCGCGAAGTGGGTCCACACCGCGCGCGAGTACGACGCGGCGTTGCTCCTCGACGAGTTCTATTCGCACTACATCTACCGCCCGCGCCACGGCACGCTGCCGGTGGAGAGCGCCGCGCGCTACGTGGAAAACGTCGATCGCGATCCGGTCGTCGTCTTCGACGGGCTCACCAAGAACTGGCGTTACCCCGGCTGGCGCGTCACGTGGTCGGTCGGCCCCAAGCGCGTGATCGAGGCGCTGTCGAGCGCGGGGAGCTTCCTCGACGGCGGCGGATCGAAGCCGCTGCAGCGCGCCGCCATTCCTCTGCTCGAGGAGAGCTACGTGGTCGCGGAGACGAACGCGATTCACGCGGCCTTCCGAGAAAAGCGAGACTTCCTCTACTCGCGCCTCGAGCGCATCGGTGTGCGCCTCGATCGCACGCCCGACGGGACGTTCTACTGCTGGGGGAGCGTGGCCGAGCTACCCGCGAACATGAACGACGGTATGAGCTTCTTCCGCGCCGCTCTCGATCACAAGGTCATCACCGTGCCGGGCGAGTTCTTCGACGTGAACCCGGGCAAGCGACGCAGCGGACGTGCCTCACGCTTCAAGGACTACGTACGCTTCTCGTTCGGCCCGTCGATGGCCACGCTCGAGAAGGCCATGGTGCGCATCGAGTCGATGGTGCGCGCGGGCGTGACGACGCAGATGCCGGCGCTGCAGCGTCGATAGACAGCTCGTCGCATGGGAGCGACGCGACGACTTCGTCACCGCGGTTGCGTCGAAGCAGGTCGATGCGACGAGGACTCGACCGCGGTTGCGTCGACGCAGGTCGATGCGACGAGGACTCGACCGCGTACGACGAGCACGCGATGCACACGACGAGGGGGCGATCGATAGGACGAACGTGCGGCCAAACACGACGGGTTCACGATGGGGAGTGCGTACCTGCAGCTGGATACGCCGAAGTCCGCGGTACATGAGACGAACGACCCTTTCGATACGCCAGCTTCGTGGTATGTGGCTCGTCCTCCGATGCCCCCTCGCCGCGGACTCGTCACCGACCTCGGCCAGTGCCTGCGTGCCGCGCGCAAGGCGCTCCGGATCGATCAGCACGAGCTCGCGACGAGGAGCTTCGTGTCCACGCGACAGATCTCACGCTGGGAGAACGGCGTGCACCCTCCCGCGAGCAACATCCCGCGCCTGGTCGAGGCGCTGTCGTCGGCACCGGCGCCGATCGTCCAGCAGCTCGCGCGAGCGCTCGGGATCAGCCCGTCGGCGTCTCCGGGTGGGAGCATGGCGCTGCGGGCGTCGTTCGACTCGATCATTCTGAGCGCCGCGGAGCGCCGCGACGTGCTTCCACGTCATCTCCGTGAGTTCGCGGTCGAGATCTTCGTGAGCGCCGATCGACTCGGGTTGAGCGCGCGCGACGCGGCGCTGCTCGTTGCGCCGGTCGGGAGCACGAAGGAACCGACGTAGAACCCGCCAAGCGGGCTACGGCAGGTCGATCGCTTCCGCGTCGGTGAGCGAAATCTCGTCGAGGTCCTCGGCGCTGTCCCGCGCCCCCGTCCCCCACGGGAGCGCCGCCAGGAGCGTGCGCGCGTGCAACCTTCGCTGCGGATCGAGCCGGCTCCGCATCGCGAGCCGCATCGCGTTCGCCATGTCGAGCGCGCTCTCGAAGCGATCGGCCGGATCTTTCGCCATGGCGATGGCCAGCACGAGATCGATGTCCGGCGGCAAGCCGGCGATGAGCGCGCTCGGTCGCTGCGGGTTCCGGTAGACGACCTGGTAGAGCGTCTGCGGCGTGTCGGGCCCGGCGAACGGCGGCTCGCCGGTGAGCGTGCGGTAGATGACCGTGCCGAACGAGAACAGATCGCTTCGATGCGTCGTCGAGAGCCCGCCCGCTTGCTCGGGCGACATGTACCCGGGCGTGCCGACGATCAGGTTCTTGGTGAGCGTGCCTCCCGAGTCGGCCAACCGCGAGACGCCGAAGTCGAGGATCTTCCAGATGGGCGAAGCGTTCATCTGCTGCGCGAGGAAGAGGTTCTGCGGTTTCAGATCGCGGTGCACGACGCCGGCGATCCGCGCGGCCTCGAGCCCCGCGGCCACTTGATCGACGAACGACATCACCTCGTCGAGCGAGAGCTGTCCGCGCTTTCGCAAATGCCACGCGAGATCGTGGCCGCGCAGGAGCTCCATGACGAGGTACGGCGCGCCGTCCTCCATGTTGCCGATCTCGTAGGTCTGCACCACGTTCGGCGCGCGCAGCTTCGAGGCCGCGTCCCCTTCGCGGAGGAAGCGCTGCATGACGAGCGGGTCATCGACCGCCGTCGACAAGATCAGTTTCACGGCGGCGAGCGCGCCGGTCTCGGCGTGCTTGGCCGAGTACACCTCGCCCATCGCGCCGCGCCCGATGCGCTCGAGAATCAACCACTGCCCCGCGCGCGCGCCGGTGTGCGCGGCGGCGTCGCTGGCGTTCAGCTTGAGCAGGTTGTCGAGATCGCGGTTCGCTTCGTCGAGCTGCGCCTCGCGCTGGCGCGCTTCGCGGTACCACTCGTTCGAGCGATCGATGGCGTCGAGCGTCGCGCGCCGGCTCACGCGCGCGTGCCATAGCGTCATCGCGTACATGAGAGGGACGAGCGCGATCATCGCCAGGCGCGCGGCGCTCGAAGCGTCGGTCGCGCGGATCACGCCCGGGTCCGGAATCGTCCCCGCCGCCACCAGCCACGCGACGGCTCCGTACGCGAGCCCCGAGAGCGCGGTGAACCCGTACGCGACCACGCGATCTTCGCCGAGCCCGAAGAACGCGACGCCCAGCGTCGTCACCATCGGCGCCGGAGAGAAGACCCCCACGCGGTACGAGAGGCATGTCGTGGCGATGAACGACGCGCCTGCGAGTGCGCGCGCCACCGGTCGCGTGTAGCGAAGCGGGTCGCGCGTCGATCGGTAAGCGTGCGCCGCGGCCACGGCGAGTGACACGAAGCTCGCCAGCGAGAGCACGCTCGCGCTCGGCGACTCGTCGAACAGCGACTCCTCGGCGAGCACGAGCACCGAGAGCACGCAGGCCGACGCCGCGAACGCCCGCGCCCGCGACGCCTCTTCACGGCGCAGCTCGTACGCCGCCGATCGGGTCGCCCCGTGCGACATCCGCCCCACGAAAACTGCGCTCCCGCTCTCCGGCGCCGGGGGCGCTCCGAGCTCGCGCGACGCGGCGTGAGCGGCGTTCGGCAGCGTCGGGAGCTCGGTGTCCGCAGCGCGCGGAACGGACGGTTCACGCTCCGGGTCCACGCGTCATTAGGTACCACACGGGGCGGCGCGCAGCCGCATTCGCGCCCTTTTCGGGCCTGCTCGTCCGTTCGGGCGACTCGACGCGCGGCGGCGAACGCGCGAGGATTCCGGCTGAATCCGCTACTTGGAGACCACCCCTCGAATCCGGCCCGCCTCTAGAGGATGCCGGCCGAATGCTGAAATAAACCGACCCCCCCCGCGCGACTAGTCGAGCAACAACGATGCTCGCGTCGCTCTCCCACTTCTCGCTCTCGTTCGCCGCGGTGCTAGAAAAGCGAAAAGAAGACGCTTTTGCCCAGGAAGCGGCCGCTCTCCGGCCCCTGGTGCGGGCCGTTGCCGCGAGCATCATGCGCGAGCCCGTCAGTCATCCGGACGTGGAGGACTGTACAAATGAGACCCTCCGCCGGGCGCTGGAAGGGTCGGAGCGGCTCCGCGAAGGGGAGGCGATCCGTCCGTGGGTCGTCGGCATCGCCCGCCACGTCGCGCTCGACGCGCTGCGCGGGCGGAAACGTGCGCGCTCACGCGACGCGGGCAGCGATAGGAACGATGACGGTGAGCTCATGGCCCCGCTGGTCGAGCGCTTGGCCGACCCGGGCGACGACCCGTTCGAGCGCGTGGCCAAGGCGCGCCGCGACGCGACCGTTCGCGAAGCGATCGACTCGCTCCCCGACGGGCAGCGAAAGGCGCTGACGATGTTCCACCTGGAAGGGCTCGGCTATCAGGAAATCGCAGAGCGCCTCGAGGTGCCGCTGGGTACTGTGGCGACGTGGGTGATGCGCGGACGAAAAGCGATCGCGTCGGCGGTCGAGGACCTGGCGAGGGAATGATGTCGCGCGAGCTGCCGAAAGAGCTCCTCTGGGAGAATAGTCACGCCAGCGATCTGGTGATGAGCGCGATGGCGGACGGCGAAGAGTCGATCCTGTCGCAAGACATCGTCGCCCACGTTCACTCGTGCGATGCGTGCATGATGCGCCTCGGCGCGACGGCGCTCGAGACGCGCGGCGTGACCAACGCCGTGCAGTCGGTGAAGCCGTGGCTGCCGGCCACCGTGCTCGTCCCTTCGAAGAAGCGCGCGACGGTCCAGCCTATTCCGCTCAACGCGATCTTCGCGGCGCTCGGTCTCACGGCGGTCGGCGCGATGCCGACGCTGCTCGCGCTCCCGCACCGTCTCGCGGAGCTCGCGCTCACGGTGCAGCACGCGGTGCCGGCGATGTCGCACGGCGGCGTGCAGGTGTTCGAGCAAGGGATCGGCGTGATGGCGATGGGCGTGTGCGCGGTGTTGCTCCTCGGAGCGGGCGTGGCGGTGACGCGGTTGCTCCCGCGGCCGACGACGTCGTGATCGTTTCGTGAGGGGATGAGACCGTTCCTGGATGCTGGGATTTAGAAGGGCGTGATGACGACGATGAACGTGGCGCGAAACAGCTTGATGGCACTGCTCGCCGTGGCGACGTTCGCAGGAACGGCGCAGGCGGGGGTGAAGCACGAAGGGAGCTGGCCCGACGGAGAGAAGACGATCTCCCTCGACGCCGACAACCTGACGCGCGACCAGGCCATCAAGCGCATCGCCGACGCGGCCGGATGGAGCATCGTGGTGAAGGCGCCCGCACGCGACGGCGCGCCGCTCGCGCTTCACGTGAAGGATCAGTCGGCGTCGAAGATCCTCGATCTCGTCTTGAGCGACGGCGACTACGTCGCGAAGCGCGACGGGACGATCGTCTCGATCCTCCCCGGCACGCCCAGCGCGCCCGCCCCCGCGGCTGCCGACGACGACGCGGCGCAGGCCGACAAAGACACCGAGCAGATGAAGAAGGACGCGAAGGCGCTCGCCGCTTCGGCGATCGCGGCGGCCGCTTCGGCGATGAACGCCGCGCAGAATCCGCCGGCCCAAGGCGCGGTTCCGCCGATCCCGCCCATCCCGCCGATTCCGCCCATCCCGCCGATGCCGCCCACGTTCGGCGGTCATCACAAGCACCACGGCGACGCCGATCGCGTCGTCACCGGCGGTCACGTGACGATCGAAAAGGGGGAGACGGTCGGCGACGTGACGGTGCTCGGCGGATCACTCGACGTGTTCGGCGACGTCGAAGGGGACCTCGCGGTCTTCGGCGGCGAGTCGACGATCCACGAAGGGGGCGAGGTCCACGGCGACGCGGTCACGCTCGGCGGCTCCTTGACGGTCGACAACGGCGCGGAGGTCGACGGCGACGTGAGCGTCATCGGCGGCTCGCTCCACCGCGCCGACAAGGCGAAGATCGGCGGCAGCGCGCGCGACGACAAGGGCGAGCTCAAGGTGTCGATCGACACCGACGACGACGACGAGAAGGCGTCGGCGAAGCCGCACCCGCACTTCGTGTCTCACCTGGCGTCGTCGCTGAGCGAGTCGGCGCTGATGTTCGTGTTCGGCGCCGTGCTCCTCGCGCTCCTCACCAAGCGCGTCGACGCGCT
Organism: Myxococcales bacterium; assembly: GCA_003151595.1. The sequence goes on along the minus strand of PLXW01000058.1, from coordinate 42,434 downwards.
GAAGGTCGAAGTGGCGTCGCGTCCGATGCGCTCGTTCGCGCTCGGCATCGTGGGGTCGATCGTCGGGACCATCGCGCTCGTCGCGCTGTGCATCACGATCGTGGGAATCCCGCTGGCCATCGTCGGTCTGCTCGCGGCGATGCTGGCGGTCTACGGATCGATCACCGCGGTGCTCACCACCGTGGGCCAGGCGCTCCTGCATCACAAGACGACGAACCCGTACATGCACCTCGCGCTCGGCTGCGCGCTGCTCTTCATCCTCGGGTCGATCCCGGTCGTGGGCGGCTTCGCCATCGCCGCGGTGGTCTTCACGGCGATCGGCGCGCTCGTCGCGACGCGGGCCGCGGGCCTGGTCCCGCCGCGTGCACGCCAGACGCCGACGGATCCGTACCGCACCGCCGCCTCGCCGTAGCCCGGGCTTTCCCCTACTCTCCGTCTCACATGAAGACGGTGACCCGCTCGCCCCTCCTGTTCAGGCTCGCGAAGCAGCTCATTCGACGCGACCTGCGGGGCGGCTATCGGCTCATCGACGTGGGGCAGAAGCTCGGACTCTTCAACGTCGAGGTCCGTCACAAGCTCGACGACAAGATCACGATCGACATCCCCATCTACCGCGAAGCCACGCCGTGGGACGCGAAGGACATCCTCGAGTACGAGACCGCGCACACCGACTACGTGGCGGCCGTCGCGGGGCGGATGAAGAAGCCGGTGCTGTTCCTCGACTGCGGAGCGGACATCGGAACGTTCTCGGTGCTGATGGCCATGAAGTGTCCGTCGATCGATCGCATCATCGCCTTCGAGCCGAACAAGGTGGCCTTCGCGGTCCTCCAGACGAACCTCGGTCGCCTGCCGATCCCGAACGAAGCGAAGTGCGTCGCGGTGAGCGACTTCGTCGGGCAGGGCGAGCTGGTGGCCCCCGCGCTCGACAAGAGCGAGCACGCCTTCTTCCTGGAGAAGTCGGCGAAGGGGAGCATCCCCGTCACGCGCATCGACGAGCTCGATCTCAAGTGGGAGGACTACAGCGTGGTGCTGAAGCTCGACGTCGAAGGGAACGAGCTGAAGGTGCTGCAGGGGGCAAAGAAGGCGCTGACGCGCGCGCGCGCCTTCGCCGTCTCGGTGGAAGCGAACCCGCGCGTGTCGAAGCGCACGGGGGCCGACCCGATGGAGTGCTGGACGTTCCTTCGCGAGCTTCGCAAGTGCAAGGCGACGGTGACCGAGCGCCAGGACTGGACGCTGAAGGTCGAGCCGGACATCTTCCAGCAGCTCGAGTCGCGCGTTTACAACGTGGTGTGCGAGTCGCTCTGAGCGTCGTCGCGCGTTGCGCAATTGGCGCAGCGCTTCGAAGGGACCCCCTCGCGCGTTGCTCGATCGCTTGCGCAACCGGGCCGTGCGCAAGGCGGGCCGTGCTCGAATAGGCGTGTTTTTGGCTCGAATTCGTCGCGGCATCGGCCGTGCAATTCGAACCGGTCATGCATTCGTACGGCACCTCCACCTCCCCTCTTTGCGCGACCTTCGAGCAGCTCGTTCGCGAGCACGAGCGCGCGCTCATCGCCTACGCGCTCCGCCTCTGCGGATCGCGCGCGGACGCCTGCGACCTCGTTCAAGACGCGCTCGAGCGCGCGCTCCGCAGCTTCGATCGCTTCACCCCCGGCACCAACGCGCGCGCGTGGCTCTTCACGATCGTTCGCCACACGTTCCTCAACCGATGCCGCGATCGCCACGACGAGCGACGCGCCGACTGCATCGACGACGTACAGATCGCCGCGCCCGGTCCGACCGAGCGCCCCACGTGGGACGCCGTGTCGACCGAGCAGCTCGAAGACGCCATCGAGAACCTGAGCGACGACTTCGGGCGCGTGTACCGGATGCACGCGATCGACGCGCTCTCGTACCAGGAGATCGCGGGGCGGCTGGGGATTCCCACGAACACCGTGGGAACGCGCCTCGCGCGCGCGCGTCTGAAGCTGCGGTCGATGCTGGAGGGGGCGGCGTGTGCGGCGGGTCACGCCTGACGGTCGCGCGACCAACGATCAGACGAGCACGTCGAGCCGCCCGCGCAGATAGTCGCGCGCGATCACCACGTCGTGCACTTCGTCCGGCCCGTCGGCGATGCGCGCCGAGCGCGCGTAGCGGTACCACTGCGCGAACGGCATGTCGTCGCTGAAGCCGAGCGAGCCGTGCATCTGGATCGCGTCGTCGAGCGTCTTCACCAGGAGCCGCGCGACGTGGTTCTTCGCCATCGACGAGTACGGGCGAACCTCTTTGGTCTTCCCCTGCTCGAGCATCCACGCGCAATGCATCGTCATGAGGTTGCCGGCGTGAATGCCGGCGGCGGCGTTGGCGATCATCACCTGGATCATCTGGTGCTGCGCNNCCGCGAGGCCGAGCCAGCGCATGCAGTGCGTGAGGCGCGCGGGGACCAGACGAATCTGCGCCAGGCGAAACCCTTGCCCCACGTCGCCGAGCACGGCATCGGGCCCGACGCGCACGGCGTCGAACTTCATCTCCGCTTCGCGGTGCGTGAGGAGGCCCGGCGCCATCGTAGGGATGTCGCGAACGTGCGTGACGCCGGGCGCGCGTCGATCGACGACGAACATCGTGGCCGAGTCATCGGCGCCCGACGCGGGATCGGCTTGCGGTGCGGTGCGCGCCATCACGATGAGGAACGACGCGTCACCGCCGCCGGTCGAGTACCACTTGTGACCCGAGATCTTCCATCCGTCGCCGTCGCGCTCGGCGACCGTTCGCAAGTTGCTCGGATCGGCGCCGGCGCCCGGTGCGGGCTCGGTCATGCAGAACGCGCTCGTGATCTCGGCGGCGACGAGCGGCCGCAGCCAGCGCTCGCGAACAGAGTCGGTCGCCGAGACGCGGAGGAGCTCCATGTTCCCTTGGTCGGGCGCATCGCAATGGAACACCGACGCGCCGACGGGCGATCGCCCCATCTCGCGAAAGAGCGCGCACATCCCGAGGATGCCGAGCCCGCGGCCGCCCAGCTCGATCGGCAGGTGCGGCGTCCACAAGCCGGCGGCCTTCGCCTCGCCTTGAAGCGCGCGCAGCGTGTCTTTCTTTCGCGCGCGATCCTCCTCGACGATCGCGTTCTCGTTGGGGAGGACTCGCTCGTCGACGAACGTGCGCACGCGGGCGCGGAGATCGGCGAGCTCGGTCGAAAGCGCGAAGTCCATGGCGTTCTCCTGGGGCGTGTCCGTCACTCGATCTCCAGCGAAGTATCGAAGCGCGGGTTGTCGACCGCGAGCTTCTCTCGGAGCGACTCGCGAAGCACGGCGGCGATGCGCGCGGTCTCGTCGACCGACGGCGCCTCGTCGCGCAGGTGCCTGGCCAGCCGCGCGTTGAGCTCGGCGACGAGCGCACGCCGCGTCTCGAACGACTCGGCCGCGCCTCCGTCGGCGACGTCGGGAAACAGCGGGCGCAGTCGCGCGAGATCGCGCGCGACCGACTCCGGGGCGCTCGCCAGCTCCGACGCGACGACGCTCGCCAGGTTCGCGGCGATGAGCGCGCGAAACGCGAGGCGCGGATCCGAAAGCGCAGGCCGTGCCTCCTCCATCAGGAAGCGCGCGATCGCCGTCAGCAGGACCAGCTTGTTCGGTCGCTCCTGCATCAGCGCGCTCCTCGCTCGATCAAGCGCAGCGCCTCGTACTCCATCTCGATCGCCCGCCGCGCGACGGCCACGAGCTCGATGTCCGCGTCGCCGCCGCTCATGTACCGCTCCCCTTGGTGCAGGCTCGCCGCGGCCCAGCGCACGTTCCCCATCACTTCCCAGAAGTGCACCTCGCGCGGATCGACGGGCTTGCCCGTGGCGCGCTCGTACTCCTTGTAGAGCACCTCGCGCGGCGCGAACCCGCCGGCCGCGAGGCGCAGCTGGCCGAAGCGCCAATCGCGCACGCACATCCACGCGAGGTCCTCGGCGGGCGCGCCCCAGTGCGCGAACTCCCAGTCGAGCACCGCGGAGAGCCCGTTGGGCGTGACCATGAAATTGCCGGTGCGGAAGTCGCCGTGCACCAGCGTCGTCTCGGAGCTTGCGCCGTCGGGCGCCCTCTCTGAGCGAGGGGAGGGAACGTTCGCGCGGAGCCAGTGCAACGCGAGCTCCAGCGCGGGGCGCGGCTCCTGGAGCGCGTCGAGCATGCGACGCGCGAACGCGAACGAGTCGGCGAACGGATCGCCGCTCCACGGCTGCGCCGATCCGCCATCGAACAACGTCCTGTGCGTCGCGGGCGTGATGGCGTGAATCCGCGCCAGCTCGCGCGCGCACTCGACGGGGAGACGCTCGCGCGCCGCCGCGAGCTTCGGTCCGGCGACGACGCGCCGCCCGATCGCTTCGCCATCGACCCAGTCGAGAAAGTACGCGTGCGCTCCAGGCCGCACGAGATCGAGCGCGGGCCACCGCGCTTCGGGCGTCCGCACCCCTGCCGCGACGGCCGCGCGAATCACGGCGTACTCCTGCGCGCGATCGAGGCTCCCCGGGAGCGACGTATTCGCGTCACTCCGCAGCACGAGCTTCCGCTCCCCGGCGAGATCGCGCGCCGCGAAGCGGAGCACGAGCACGTAGTTGTCCTGGCACGCGCCGCCGGCGAGCTTCTCGATCGAGGCCACGGTGACCGAGCTCTCGGTCGCCTTCGACAGGTGCGCCTCGACGCGCGCGCGGAGATCGTCGAGCGATGCGGAGGCCGCCATGGGGGCCGTGATCCTAGCGCGTTTTCACTTCCCGCCGTCGCCCGCGGCGCCGGTCGCCCCTTTGGCGAACGATCGCACCTTGTGCATCAGCGCCGCGACCACCTCGGGCTTGTCCGCGAGGTCCGGGTTCGGTGGCATGAGCGGACTCTTTCCGACCGCCGCGCCCCCTTTGACGATGATCTCGAGGATGTGATCGTCGGTGACGGACTTCTGCCACGCCACGTCGGTGTAGTTGCGCGGCTTGGGATTGAGGGTGATCGACGCCGGCCCGTTCCCCTTCCCTTCCATTCCGTGGCACGTCGAGCAGCGCGTCTTGAAGATCGTCTCGGCGGCCGCGGCGCCGGGACCATCGCCGAAGTCGCTGTTCCCCGCAGGCGCGGCGGGCGCGGCGGGAGCCTGCGCGGCTTGCGTCGGTTGCGGCGCGGACGGCGCTGCGCTGCCGTTGTCCTCGGACTTCGAGCACGCCACCAAGGCCAGCGATGCCACCCCGAACACGACACCCCACGTTCGACCCATCTCGTCCTCCGATCGCTGGAACGATGGGGCCAAGCGCGATCCCTTTCAAGCAAAGACCTGAGTCTCGCTACGCCACCAGCCGCGGCACCTCATGCGCCGTGCGCGTGCTCATCGGCAGCTCCGCGTCGAGGACCGCCAGATCGATCCCGAGCTCGCGCCGAACCTCGGCGAGCGGCCGGCTCCACATCTCCCCCCACGCCACGCCGAACAGCTTCTCGGCGCGCTTGCCGAGGATCCATCCGCGCGCGATCTCCGTCATGCGCGCGTCGCGGTCGTCGAAGTTCGTGAGGAGGGCGTGGAGCAACCCGCCGGCGATGAGGAGCGCGCCGAGCCGCGAAGGAAACTGCGCCAGGCCGAACGCCTGCAGTCCGAGCTCGCCGGCGACGTCGGTCTTGAATCCCGTGACCGCGTGCCAGACGTCATGCGCTTCGTAGAGATGCGCGCGCACGAACGAGTACGGGTCGTCGCTTGCGAGCGTGGGGATCGCGGTCGGGTCGAGGCCGTTGGCGATCATGTGCTCCGCGTACGCGCGCCCGAGCGTCCCTTCGGGGAGCTGGCGAAGCTCGGCGAGATCGATCTTCCCGATGCGCGGCCGCGTGATGAGCGCGCGCGCGCCGCGAGGATCTTCGGCGAACGACCGGGTGAGGTCGGCGAGGATCTCGTCGTTCACCAGCGAGTCGGCGACGGTGAACACCTCTTCGAGCCGGTCGGGATCGCGCACCAATCGCACCATTCCCACGAGCCCCCGCATCTGGCGAATTCGCTTCTTCATGGCTTGCGCCCTCCGTTCTCTCGAACCAGTATGTGAGCGGTCACTCGCATTCGCTACTCGCATTGCAGCTCGCATTTCCGGAGGAACCCATGACCGCACGACCCGTCACCACGCCTCGCAAAGAGCCGCGTCAGGAGCGCGCGAAGGTCACGGTCGACGCCATCCTCTCGGCGACCGCTCGCATCCTGGTGAAAGAGGGGTACGACCGCGCGAGCACGAATCGCATCGCCGAGGCAGCGGGCGTGAGCGTCGGCTCGCTCTATCAATACTTTCCGAGCAAGGAGGCGCTCGTCGCCGCGCTCATCGAGAAGCACTCGCAAGAGATGCTCGGCACGCTCGAGTCACGCGCCGCCATGCACGGCCCGGCGGCCCCGTTGCGCGCCATGGTGCGCGACGTGGTTCACGCCATGATCGAAGCGCACCGCGTCGACCCGAAGCTCCATCGCGTGCTCATGGAGCAAGTGCCGCGCGTCGGCGCATTGAAGCGGCTCAGCGAGCTCGATGACCGGGCGCTGGCCCTCATTCGCGCTTACCTCGAACTGCGTCGCCTCGAGATCCGCCCCAAGAACCTGAAGCTCGCGGCGTTCCTCATGTCGAGCCTCGTCGAGGCGGTCACGCACGGCGCGGTCCTGATGCACCCGGAGTATCTGGTCGATGAGGCGCTCATCGACGAGACCACCGAAGTGATCTGCCGCTACCTGCTCGAGTGATCGCCCGCGAAGCTCGCGCGCGTTACTGGTGAAGCGGGACTTCGCCCGCCGGCTTCGCGCCCTTCTCGTTGGAAGGGGCCTTTTCGCCCTCAGCCCCTTCGGGCGCGGCCACCGTGTCGCCGTCGAGGACCTCGTCAGGATCTCCCATGCCGGGCGCGTAGAACGATCCGAGGTGCTCGTGGCTGCGGGTCGGCGACGACGTGCCGATCATGCCGCCCGGCGCCTGTACGCCGCTCGATGGGAGAACCTGCGAGCCTTGCGCGTCGTCGAGCTCGGCGCGCGTGTCGGTATCGTTCATCGTGTAGGCGAAGAAGACGCCGATGAACATGAGCGAGCAGACGACGATCGTGGCGTTGAACTTGTTGTCGTACTTCAAGTGCATGAAGAACATGATGACGAGCGTCGCTTTGATCGACGCGATCACCACGGCCACCGCCAGGTTCAACGGCCCCAGGTGCACCGACGCCACGCCCACCGTGAGGAGCGTGAAGAACATCAGCGTCGCCAGGATGGCGATGTAGAATTTCACCGACGACACGTGCGCGTGCACGTTGAAGTCGTCTCCTCCGTCATGAGCGTCGTCGCTCGCCTTGTCGTGCTCGTGCGCCATGGGACTCGCCTTCAGTCGATCAGGTAGAGGAGCGGGAAGAGGTAGATCCAGATCAAGTCGACCAAGTGCCAGTAGAGGGCAGTGATATCGACGGCCGTGAAGTACTCCTTCGAGAAGTCACCACGGATGTTCCTTCGCAAGATCCAGATCAAGACGCCGATGCCCACGATGATGTGAATCGCGTGCACCCCGGTCATGATGAAGTAAATCGAGAAGAACACGTGCGCTTCGGGCCCTAGGTGGGTGCCCGGTTTCAAATGCTGCGCGACGGGGTGGAAGTACTTCCCGGGGAGCAGACCGGCTTCGAACTTGTGGTGGTATTCGAAGTATTTGACGACCAAGAAGATGCACGCGCAGATGATCGTGATGACGAGGTAAGCGCTCGTCTCGTTCTTCTTCCCGAGTTGAGCCGAGCGAACGGCGAGCGCCGCGGTGAGCGAGCTCACGAGAAGAACGAGCGTGTTGATCGTCCCCATCGTGCGATCGAGCTGCGCCGACGCTTGCGCGAAGATCTCCGGGTACCAGCTGCGATAGACCCCGTACGCGACGAAGAGCCCGCTGAAGAACAGGAGCTCCTGCGCAAGGAACACCCACATCCCGAGCTTCGCCGCGTCGAACTGCTGGACGGGCGTATCGAAATGGTGAGCGAGGAACTTCGGATGCGCGTGCGCGTGCTCCCCGGCCTCGGCGTTGTCGTGTGCGGCGCTCATGCTCGGATGTCTCCCAAGTGGATCGGGATGCGAATCGGCGTGTGGATGCAGTGAATCAATCTTCCGCGAGCTCCGCCTCGGTAGCGAGGTGATAGTCGTACGGGCCGTGCGTGATGACCGGGTCGTGGAGAAAGTTCGTCACCGGCGGCGGCGTCGGCGTCTGCCACTCGAGCGCGCACGAGCCCCACGGGTTGCGCGGCGATTTCTTGCCGCTGGCCAGCGACTTGATGAACATGAACAGCATCACGAGGAATCCCATCCCGAGGATCCACGACCCCACGGTCGAGATCTGGTGGAAGATCGTGAACTGCGGCAGGTAGTCGTAATAGCGACGCGGCATCCCGCGCGAGCCCATCACGAACTGCGCCATGAACGTGGTGTTGAACCCGATGAACACGAGCGCGAACGCGATCTGCGCCAGCGTCTCGTCGTAGAGCTTCCCGAACATCTTCGGCCACCAGTAGTGCAGCCCGCCGAAGAACCCGAACACCGTGCCGCCGACCATGACGTAGTGGAAGTGGGCGACGACGTAATAGGTGTCGTGGAGGTGCACGTCGATCGCGAGCATCGCCAGCACGAGGCCGGTGAGCCCGCCGATCGTGAACTGGAAGATGAACGCCAGCGCGTACAGCATCGGTGACGCGAGCGAGATCGACGCCTTGTAGAGCGTCGCGACCCAGTTGAAGACCTTGACGCCGCTGGGGATGGCCACGAGGAACGTGATCCCCGAGAACACCATCGCCGAGTACTCGCTCATACCGCTCACGAAGAGGTGGTGACCCCAGACGAGGAAGCCGAGGAGCGCGAGGCCGAGCGAGCTGAGGGCGACGAACATGTACCCGACGACCGCCTTGCGCGAGAACGTCGCGATCAGCTCGGACACGACGCCCATCCCCGGCACGATCATAATGTAGACGGCGGGGTGCGAGTAGAACCAGAAGAAGTGCTGGAAGAGGACGGGGTCGCCGCCGAGGTGCGGGTCGAAGATCCCGAGCCCCAGGAAGCGCTCGATCATCAGGAGGAACAGCGTGATCGCGAGCACGGGCGTCGCGAGGACCTGCATGATCGACGTCGCGTAGAGCGACCACGTGAAGAGCGACAGGCGGCTCCACGTGAGGCCGGGCGCGCGCATCTTGTGGATGGTGGCGATGAAGTTCACGCCGGTGAGGATCGACGAGAATCCCATGATGAACGCGCCGAGCACCATGGGGATGACCCATGAGTTCGTGAGCGTCGAGTACGGCGTATAGAACGTCCACCCGGTATCGACGCCGCCGTGGATCATGCTCCAGAGCGCGAAGCAGGCGCCGAAGATGTAGATGTAGAGGCTCGCCAGATTGAGCTTCGGAAAGGCGACGTCCTTGGCGCCCAGCTGAATGGGCAGCACGAAGTTCCCCATCGCCGCCGGCACCGACGGGATGATGAAGAGGAAGACCATGACGACGCCGTGGAGCGTGAACACGTGGTTGTACGTGTCCGCATCCATGATCGTGCGGCCCGGCGTCAGAAGCTCGAGGCGCACGAGGAGCGCGAACACTCCGCCGAGCGTGAACGCGACGAGCACCGACGCGAGGTACATGAGCCCGATCCGCTTGTGATCGAGCGTGGTCAACCACGACCAGATGCCCTTCTCGGCGTTCAGGTAGTTCGCGTTCGGATCGACCTGCCCGTGATGCGGAGCGGCGTGAGTGCTGGCGACGGATGCCATGTGATTCTCCTCGTGTCTCCCCGCGTCCTAGAGCGTCTTCAAGTAAGCGATGAGCGCGTCGATCTGCTTCTCGCTGAGCGAGAACTGCGGCATCTGGACCGACGTGTAGCCCATGACGATCTTCGCCTGCGGCTTCTGGATCGACTCGTGGACGTAGTTGTCGTCGATCTTCACCGTCACGCCCGACGGCGTTCCCATCACCTCGTCGCGACCGAAGAGGTGCTGGAACGTTGGCCCCGGCGACCTCGACCCGTCGCGCGAGTGGCAGGTGTTGCAGTTGTTCTGCGCGAAGAGCTTCTCGCCCCACTGCGCGTCGGTCAGGCCGTCAGGCTTCTGCGGGCCGACCTTCAGGTAGTCGTCGAACTGCTGCTGCGTGACGATGTGCACCATCGCCAGCATCGCCGAGTGGCTCGTGCCGCAGTACTCCGCGCAGAACACCTGCGCGTCGCCGGTCACGTTCGGGACGAACGAGATCGACGAGTACATGCCCGGCACGGCGTCCTTCTTCAGGCGAAGGCCAGGGACGAAGAAGCTGTGAATCACGTCGTCCGACGAGAGGATCAGCTTCACGGGCTTGTCGACCGGAAGATTGAGGACGCCGTTCTCACGCATCCCGTTCGGATATTCGAACTCCCACTTCCATCGCGTCCCGCGGACGCGCACTTCGAGCGCCCCCTCGTAGGGGACGGCCTGCGCGACGTAGCCTTTGAAGCCGATGTGGAAGAGCACCACGATGAACAGGATCGGGATCACCGTCCACGTGATCTCGAGGACCGTGACGTTCCCCGGCGGCTCGAGCTTGTCGCCCGGCTTCCGCCGGTACTTGAAGACGAACCACAGCACCGCCCCGGTGATCGCCACCGTGAAGACGAGGCTGAACCAGTACATCGCGTAATAGATGTCGTCGACGTCGTTCGCCGCCGCGCTGAACGCTGCGGGGAGCTGGAACGTTGTCGGGGGTTCGAGGTTGAGCATCGCGAGCATCGCCGAGTTTCTCTCTAGTGGGCTGCGGGCTGAATCTTGGGCGAAGAGGAGCCGCTCTTCTTTTCACGGCGCGACTTCGCAAGCTCTTTGAGCCAGAACGATCCGAGGAACAACAGGAGCACGAGCCCGCAGGCTCCGCCGCCGACCTGCATCACGCGCGTGGCCACGATGACGTAGCGGCCACCGTTGGCGTCGTAGTGGTAGCAATAGAGAAGGATGCGATCGACGGTGCTGATGGAGCGGCCGTTCGACGCTTCGAGCAGCCCGAGCTTCACGTCTTTGGGGGCGTACTCGAGGCCGTACAGGTAGCGCGCGACCTGACCATTGGGCTTCAGGATCATGATCACGGTGGCGTGCGCGTACTGCTGCTCGCGCTCGACGTAGTGATACTTGAAGCCCACAGCGTCGGTGACGCGGTGGATGTTGGTGTCGTCGCCGGTGAGGAACGTCCAGCCGGCGTCGGCGCCCGGCCGGCCGTAGAGCGACAGGAGCTGCGTCCGCTTCTCGGCGGCGCGCGCGGTGGTCTCGCGCGGATCGAAGCTGAGCGTGATCGCGCGGTACTCTTTGCCGATCGACCAGTCGACCTGCTTCATCGATTCGACGGTCTGACTCAGCACCATGCTGCAGACGGTGGGGCACGAGTGATAGGCGAGCGTCAGGACGACGGGGAGCTTCCCGTCGAACAGATCGCCCAGCTTCACCATGCGACCCGTCGAATCACGAAAGACCGTGTCGAGCGGGATCTGGCCATCGAGGTGCTCGTCGACGCCGACGTCTTCGAGGCCCGGTGGAATCACCGGCTTCCCATCCGCGGGCTCGGCGCTCGCCGCGGGAGCTCCGTCGGCCGCGCGCGACGACGCCGGGATCGCGATCGCGCAGACCGCAATCACGGCGGCGAAGAAGCGAAGGATGGAGCGGGGGTACAGCATGGTCTTCAGTGCGTGGGGGCGGGCGTGCCGCTATCGGCGGCCACGGGCTTGGTCGCGCCGGCATCGATGGCGGCGGCTGCGGGAACGGAGCCGCCGTCGACTGCGGCGACGGGTTCCGCGGGCGCGCCGGCGTCGGTCTCTGCGGCGGCGTTGATGGCGTCGATCACGGCCTGGTTCGGCGAGCGAATCCAGCCGACCATCGCGCCCAGATCGTTCGACGCTTCCGGCGTGATGTCGGCGTACTGCTTCAGCCCGGCGCTCCCCTCGCGACCGCGCTGCGCGAGCTCCGACATCGCGCGCTGGATCGGAAGGTTCGACGTGGTGAGGTTCCGCTCTTCCCCTTCGTGCAGCTTGATGAGCTCGACGGGCTTCGCAAGGTGATCGTGCTCGACCTCCTCGGTCATCATGAGGAAGTACGAACGGAACACGTAGTTGAGCGTGATCAGAATCACGAGTGACGAGAACGCCACCGTCAGAATGACTCGGATCCGCGGGGCTGAATTGTCGGTCGCCATCTCAGTGCCTCACACGTTCTCGAACGTCAGAGATCGCGAGAGACGCGGATCGCCGATCGGGATGAGCGGGTACTTGGTCATGCGGAAAAAGACGACGGCGAGGTACGCGCCCGCGACGCCGAAGAGGCACGCCAGGTCGATCCACGAGATCGTGGTGTCGCCGGCGCCGAAGTACGGAAGCACCTGCCAGTACATCTCGACGACGTGCATCACGATGAGCCACGTAGCGCCGATCGCCAGCGCCCACAGCCTTCGCTTCACGTTGCGCGAGATGAGGATGAAGAACGGAACCACGAAGCCGCTCAGCACGATTCCGAGCGTCACGTACATCCACGGCCCCACGTCCCAGCGGTGGTGGAAGAACGTGGTTTCTTCGGGGATCGCCGCGTACCAGATCAGCATGAACTGGGCGAACGACACGTATCCCCAGAAGACGAGGAACCCGAAGAGGAGCTTCCCCATGTCGTGGAAGTGCTCGACGCTGATCGACTCCTTCAAGTGCCCCGACGAGCGGAGCGACATCGTGACGAGGATCATCGTCGCGTACATGACGACGACGCTGCCGGCGAAGATCGTCACGCCGAACATGGTCGAGTACCAGGTCGGCAAGAGCGACATCAGCCAGTCGAACGCCGCGCCCGTCAGCGTGAAGCCGAAGAGGATCGTCGAGATCGGCGCGAGGCTCTCGGCCTTGAGCGTCAGCTTGGGATCCTTGGTTCCATCCTGGCTGGTGGAGAGCCGGAAGAACGTGAGACCGATCCAAGCCCAGGCGATGAAGTAGATCGCCGCGCGCGCGAGCCAGCCGTTGCGATTGAGCCACGGGCGCTTCTTGTTGACCGCCTCGGCGTCGGCGGCCTCTTCGGGATCCTCACCCTTGTCACTGGTGTGCGCGCCGGGGACGATTCCAGGAAGCTGAAGGTGCTGCGGCCCGCCCGGATGTGCGCCGGGGCCACCACCGGGATGACCCATCGGACCGCGCGGTCCGCCGGGACCACCGGGCGGCGTCATCGTGACCTGGTGCTGCGGCCCGCCCTGCGGAGGCGGGGACGGAGGCGCGGCTTGCGCGTGCGCGGTGGGTTCGATCCCCTCGCCGTGCGAGAGCCACGGGTAGAGCGTCGTCATCGACAGCACGACCGGGATGAACAGGACGATGAACACCGGCGACGCCGCCGCGAAGAACTCCGCGGTGCGCCTGACCGAGATGCTCCAGCTCGCCTTCGTGAGCCGCTCGACCAGGATGAAGAACATCGACCCCAGGGCCAGCGTCAACACCAGGAAGAACGCGAACAGGTACGAGTACGCGAACCGCTTCGGGTCCATCGACCAGCCCGCGCCCGCAGCCCCGAGCCCAACAACGCCGACGCCCGCCGCGATTTTCCACGCGCTCGCCCAGCCGCTCCCCGCCGGGAGGCGGTAGTCGCTCGCGTTGGCGCTCTTCTTCTTGTCGTTGGGCGCGCTCACAGCTCGGACTCCTTCGACGTCGCGATCTGCGCTTGGCTCAGTTGGAGCGCGCGCACGTACGCGACGATCGCCCAACGATCGCTGACAGGTATGGAGATGCCATACGACGGCATGTTGCGAATCCCGTTCGAGATGGTCGCGTAGAGCTGACCGTCTGGCATGTGCCGGATGCGATCCTGGTGGAAGCTCGGCGGCGCGATCATCCCGTGCTTCACCGCCATGCCTTTGCCGCTTCCGGTCTTGTCATGGCAAGGGGTGCAATAGATGTTGAAGCGCTCGCGCCCGCGCGTCTCGAGCGCTTCCATCCCGCCGCCCTGTTCGCCGTCGACCGTGGCACGCGCGTCGCGCGGGCGGATGACGTCGTTCGGGATCGTGAGGACGTAGCCGCTGTCGTCCGCGAGCCGCCCGGTGGCGATCTGCGGATCGAGCACGTCTTCGCGCGACACGGTGTTCTCGACCGGCATGCGCATCGAGCGATGATCCGGGAAGAACGACACCTTCGACTGCATGTCGTAGCGCGGCTGGTCGTACATCCCGCGGATGCCGACGATGGGGCTCTCTTTCGACGTCTGCCCGCGACAGCCGGTGAGGCTGGCGAACGCGCCGGCGCCGAGCGCCACTGTGAGAATCAAATACGCGCGGCTCATGGCGTCCCCTCTTCGAGGTCACGAACGATCTCGACGGCCTGGGCCTTCGCGGACTCGAAGAGCGCGCGCGTCCGGTTCGCGTCGTATTTCGGATCTTCCACTTCGACCGAGAGGAAGAACTTGTCGTCGGAGAACCCCTTGAAGCGCTCCGAGAAGAACAGCGGGTGGTGGTGCCGCGGGAGCTTGTTGAGCCCCAGCATCCCGAACACCGCGGTGAGCGACGAGAAAAGCACCGTCACTTCGAACATGATCGGAATCATCGAAGGCAACGTGCCCGGCGGCTTGCCGCCGACGACGATCGGGTAATCGACCCCGTTCATCCAGTACATCATCAGCCACGCGAGGAACGTCCCGCTGAGGCCGAAGGTGAGGACGATCCAGCCGAGCTTCGAGTCGGGAAGGCCCATCGCCTTGTCCATCCCGTGAACCGGGAACGGCGTGTGCGCGTCGAACTTGGTGTAGCCGGCGTCGCGGAGCTTCTCGGCTCCGTGCATGCAGCCGCCGGGAGTGTCGAACTCGGCCAACATGAGCAGCGGCCGCTGCGAGCCCTCGCGCCCGCCCTTCGATCCGCCGGCCTTCGACGGCGGAGGCGCACCGTGCTCTTCGGGCCGGATCTCGTGAGCCTTCGCCTCTCCCACGGTCTTATCGGGAGTTCGTTCCACTTCCAGGGGCTCCGGGATGGACTCGTTGACGTCGTTCTTGGTGTCTTTGCTCATCGCTCATTCCCCCGGAACGGGGACTGCGCCCGCGGGTTCGGAGTGATGCGCTTCGTCGTGTGCGTGGGCGTGACCGAAGTGCGGATCGGCGGCGGGTAGGACGCCCTTCACTTCCGCGACGGCGATCATCGGGATCCAGCGGATGAAGAGGAGGAAGCACGAGAAGAAGAGCCCCAGCGTGCCCATGTACGTGAAGATGTCGATGATCGTCGGCTTGTAGATGGCCCACGCGCTCGGCATGAAGTCCCGATAGAGCGACGTCACGATGATGACGAAGCGCTCGAACCACATTCCGACGTTGATGAGGATCGACGCCAGGAACATCACCGGGATGCTCCGACGCATCTTCTTGAACCAGAACACCTGCGGAACGATGACGTTGCAGGACATCATCAGCGTCCACGCCCACCAGAACGGCCCGGCCGCGCGTGCGTGGAAGAAGTGGTACGCCTCGTACGCGTTGCTTGAGTACCAGGCGATGAAGAACTCCATGCCGTACGCGTAGCCAACGAGGCTGCCCGTCACGAGCATGATCTTGTTCATCAGCTCGAGGTGCTTGATGGTGATGATGCTCTTCATCCCGTAGATGGCGCGGGTGATGAGCGCGAGCGTCATGACCATCGCGAAGCCGCTGAAGACGGCGCCGGCGACGAAGTACGGCGGAAAGATCGTCGTGTGCCAGCCGGGGATGACCGACGTGGCAAAGTCGAACGAAACGACCGAGTGCACGGACAGAACGAGCGGCGTGGAGAGTGCCGCGAGGATCAGATACGCGCGCTCATAGTGCTGCCAGTGACGGTTCGCGCCGCGCCAGCCGAGGGCGAAGACGCCGTAGACGAGGCGTGTTGTCTTGCTCTTCGCGCGGTCGCGGAGCGACGCGAAGTCGGGGATGAGCCCCGTGTACCAAAAGAGCAGAGAGACCGTGAAGTACGTGCTCACCGCGAACAAGTCCCACACGAGCGGGCTCTTGAAGTTCGGCCAGATGGTCATCTGGTTGGGGAACGGGAACATGTAGTACGCGAACCACGGCCGCCCGACGTGGATGCCGGGGAACAGGAGCGCGCAGATGACGGCGAAGATCGTCATCGCTTCGGCGAACCGGTTGATCGACGTGCGCCACTTCTGTCGGAACAGGAAGAGGACGGCGCTGATGAGCGTGCCGGCGTGACCGATGCCGATCCACCAAACGAAGTTGGTGATGTCCCAGGCCCAGTAGACCGGCGACATGTTTCCCCAGACGCCGACGCCTTCCCAGAACAGCCAGCCGACGCACGAGAACAGGATGATCGTGAACGTCACGGCCGTGAGGAACGCGATCCACCAGCCGCGAGGCGCCTTCGTCTCGTTGACGCTGAAGACCTTCTCGTTGATCGAGTGGAAGGTCTCGTTCGGAGAGATGAGCGGAGTTTCGCCGATCTCTTTAATGGGCTCCCAGTACGCCATCAGCCCTGCTCCATTGCCGGGTTGGGATTGCGAATCTTGCCCAGGAAGGTGGTTCGTGGGTGCGTGCCGAGCTCGCTGAGGAGGTGATACCCGCGATCGACCTCGGACTGCTTCGCGACGCGCGACGTCGGATCGTTCAAGTCGCCGAACGTGATGGCTTCCGCCGGACACGCCTGCTCACACGCGGTCGTGATCTCACGATCGCGAATGCGTGGACGGTCTTCGCGCTTGGCCGCGATCTTCCCCTCCTGGATTCGCTGCACGCAGTACGTGCACTTCTCCATGACGCCGCGCATGCGCACGGTGACGTCGGGGTTGAACTGCATCTTCCGCGTTTCCGGGATGTCGCCGTACATCGTGTCGGGGCTGGACCCGGTCGGGCCGCCCTGGAACTCGAGGTAGTTGAAGCGACGGACCTTGTACGGGCAGTTGTTGCCGCAATACCGGGTGCCGATGCAGCGGTTGTAGGCCATGTCGTTCAGCCCCTCGGGGCTGTGCGCGGTGGCGTTCACCGGGCAGACGTTCTCGCACGGAGCTTCTTCGCACTGCTGGCAGGCGACGGGCTGCATCGAGACGGCGGGGTTCGACTCGTCGTCGCCGACGAAGTAGCGGTCGATGCGGATCCAGTACATCTCGCGGTTGCGCTCGACCTGATCTTTGCCGACCGTCGCGATGTTGTTCTCGGCCTGGCAGGCGATGACGCACGCATCGCAGCCGGTGCACGAGGAGAGGTCGATGACCATCCCCCACTTGTGACCGTTGTATTCTACAGGCTTCCACAACGGCAGGACCTTGGGGTCCGGCGTCTTGAATTGCGCGAAGTTCGGGTGGCTCTTGTAGTCCTCGAGCGTCGTGTCGATCGCGATGGGGCGACCTTCCATCGACTGGTGCTCTTGGGTCTGCACGAGCGGCCAGGTCTTCCCGGTCTTCTGCGCCTTCACGCCGTCGGCAAAGCCGAGCGCGTCGCTCGTGCGGAGCGGGTAGACGTCGAAGCCGACCCCCTTGCCGTAGCGACCGGTGACCGCGCGACCCCAGCCGAGGTTCACGGTGACGGTGTTGTCGGCCTGGCCGGGGAGAATCCACGCGGGGATTTCCACGGTTCCAGCGCCGGGGCGCGAGAGCGAGAGGACGTCGCCGCTCTCGACGCCGAGCGCCTTGGCGGTCGCGGGCGAGATGCAGGCCGCGTTGTCCCAGCAAATCTTGGTCATCAGATCCGGCAGCTCGAGGAGCCACGGATTGTTCGCGTAGCGACCGTCGAACACCTTCGGGTCGACCGCGAATTCGACCTCGAGGTTGTCGAGGCCGAGCGGGCGCGGCGGAAGGTTGCGCGGAAAGGCGGCGATGATCGCCTCGGCGACCACAGCCACCGGGCCCATCGGGTGACTGCCGGCGCCGGCGAAGATCCCCTTGTTGAGCCCCGTCTTCCACGCTTGGTCCATGACCGAGGCGGGAGCGGTCGTGCCGGCCTTGAACGTCGCGCGAACCAGGTCGAAGCCCTTCGGCGCGTCGCCGGTGAAGAGCGCGAGGACCTCGATGTCGCTGCGACCGCCGTAGAGCGGCGCGATCATCGGCTGCTGAACCGCGAGCGACCCGTCGAGCGATCGCTGATCGCCCCACGACTCGAGCTCGTGCGCGCGCGGCAGGTGCCACGTGCACTTCGAGCCGGTCTCGTCGACCGAGTGGCCGAGGTGAATGCTCGTCGGAACCTTGGCGAGCTTCTCGCCGAACTTGAGATCGGCCGGCGCGTCGTAGACGGGGTTGCCGCCCAGCATGACCAGCGTCTCGACCTTGCCGGCATCGATGTCGGCGGTGAGCTCGCGCAGGTCCGTCGCGACGTCGCGCTCGGCGACATCGTTGATCGGGTACGTGCCGATCGTGGTCCCCGCGTTTCCGAGCGCGGCGTTGAGCGCGTGAACGAGAGCGTGAAGGTGTGGAGGCTGACGCGACCCGATGAGGATCGCCGCGCGACCGCGCGTGGCCGCCAGCTCGTCGGCGACGGCCTTGATCCACTTCGGCGGAACGCCATCGACGTTGCCGTTCGACAGCGCGAAGAGCGGCGCGAGCTGTGAGAGGTCGACCCCTTGCCGCGTCGAGAGCTCTTTGCCGAGCGCGACCAGGTACGGCTCGATCTGCCGGGCCGCGAGGCGGAGCCGATGATCGGCGTTCGCGCCCGTCGTCGTGTACGACGGCTCGACCACGTACAGCCGGCTCATGCCTTCGTGCGACGAACGGAGCCTGCGACCGCGCGAGAAGAGGCGCGTCGCGCGAATCATCCCCGGCTCGGTCTGGAGGAAATCGGAGTCGAGGGCGAGCACGACGCGCGCGAATCGGTAATCGACGATCGTGGTGACCGCCTTGCCGAACGCGATGCGCGACCCCTCACGGGCGTTCGACTGCGACACCGGCGTCCACGAGTGAACGCGCGCTTGCGGGAACTTCGCGACGAGCGCGTCGCGCATGCGCATGACCGTCGGCGAGTTCGTCGGCGGCATGAGCACGCGAAGCTTCGCGCCCCCGTCGGCCGCGAGCGCCGCGGTCTTCGTCTTCACGAACGCTTCGAAGTCTTCCCACTTCGCTTCTTTGGTCGCTTGGCGCGGGCCGTTGGAGCGATCGGGATCGTACAGGTCGAGGATCGACGCCTGGGTGATCGCGTCGCAACCGCCGAAGCTCCCCGGATGGTCGGTGTTTCCTTCGAGCTTGGTCGGGCGACCTTCGTGGTTCTCGACCACGAGGCCGATGGCATCGCCCCGATGCTCGCGCACCGTCGCGTAGTGCACCGGAATGCCCGGCAGCATGTACTCGGGCGCCTTCGAGTACGGCAGGATGTTCTCCACCGGCCGACGCGCGCACCCTTCGACCGCGAGGAGCGCAGCGCTCATCCCGCCGAACAAGAACCCGCGACGCCCGACCGGGCCGAGCAGATCTTTGCTCGCGAAATCCTGGCCGACGGTCTCACGCGGGAACTCCGCCGTCGCCTGCTTCGCAGCGCGCTCGGGGTTCGCCTTCTGCTCGAGGCTCTTCCAAAAGATCGGCGCTGCGTCGCGCTTGGCGGCCAGCTCGTACGGTTGACGCTTACTCATCGGTGACACCCGGAGCACTGCTGCGGAGGGGTGACCGCCGGCGCCTTGAAGCTCCCGTCGTTCGTCCACGTCATGTTGGTGATCTCGCTGCGAGGCCGCAGATTCGGCGTCGGATCACGGTGGCACTCGAGGCACCAGCCCATGCTCAACGGGGTCTGCACTTTGACGATCTCTTCTTCGTCGACGCGCCCGTGACACGAGACGCATCCGACCCCGGCGTGCAGGTGCACGCTGTGATCGAAGAACACGTGGTCCGGCAGTCGATGCACCTGGACCCACTCCACCGCCTTGCCCGTCTCCCAGCTGGCGCGGATCGGCGCGAGCTTCGCGGAGTCGGTCTTAACGATCGAGTGGCATCCCATGCAGACTTGCGTGGGGGGGATCATCGCTTTGGCCGCGCGCTCGATGTTCGCGTGGCAGTAACGACAATCGAGGCCCAACTGACCGACGTGGAGGCGGTGACTGTACGGGACCGGCTGCGTCGGCATGTACCCCTGGACGAGGTTCTTCGGCGACAGCCAGTACCAGAACGCGAACACCACACCGACCAGCGCCAAGTTGGCGCCGACGGCGACGATCAGAGGGAGTTTGTTGATCGAGCGGGGGAATATCTGCATGGCATCTGCCGCTCATTGGAGAAGCGGCGCTCGGCGACGACTGGGGACGCGCGATGCTGAGGAGACCGCGGCGCAGACGGGCCCGCGGGGTTGCGCGAGGGTTCGGAAGTTACCGAAAAGACCTCGAGCGGGCGCTCTTATAGAGGAGGGCGCGGAGATCGTACAAGCCTGGATCCAAGGTTTCTCCGCGAGAGGTCCGCGAAAAAAATGCGCTGAGCGAATTTCCGGGGCGTTCCGGCTCAGATCATCTGATCGATCATGAGCATCGAGAAGAGGGCAACGAGATAGAGAATCGACGCCGCGAAGAGAGACCGCGCCCAGCGATTGCCGCTCGACGCTCGTAGGCCCCAGCACCCCCACGCAAAGAACGCGGCCCCCAGTAGCGCAGCTGAAAAAAGATAAGTGAGGTGCGCGACGCCGAGCGGGAACAAGAGGAGAGAGGCGGCGAGCAACACGGCGAGGTAGCGGACGATGGCGTGCTTGGTGACGTCTTCGCCCCGCGCGTTCGGCAGCACTTGAAGCCCGGCGCGCGCGTAGTCCTCGCGACGGAAGAGCGCGATCGCGTGGAAGTGCGGGATTTGCCAGACGAAGAGGATGGCGAAGAGGACGAGGCCGCCCGCGTCGATACGGTTGGTGGCGGCCGTCCAGCCGAGGAGCGGCGGGATGGCGCCGGGGAGCGCGCCGACTTCGAGGGCCAGGTGCGAGCGTTGCTTCAGCGGCGTGTACGCCAACACGTAGATGACGTTCGCCAGGACGGCGAGCATCGCGGTGAGCGCGTTCACCCCGAACGCGAGGACCGGGACGGAGATGACCGACGTGACGAGCCCGAAGACCAGCGCCTGGCGCATCGTGAGCCGACCCGCGGGGAGCGGACGGTTGCGCGTGCGGGCCATGTGACGATCGACGTCGCGCTCGAGCACCATGTTGAGCGCGTTCGCGCCGGACACGATGAGGGACACGCCGACGAGGGCGCACAGGATCGTACGGGCTGCGACCTCCGCGGGGGCGAGGAAGAGCCCACCGGCCGTCGTGATGACGACCATCGTCGTGATGCGCGGCTTCGCAAGCGCCACGTAGTCACGCACGCGGACGCGCGTCTGGGCTTGCGCGAACGAGGCTTCAGCGACGTTGCTCATTGGCATCGGCCAGGCCGCGTATAAGGAACGGCGCGAGCGCAGTCAAGGCGAAGCACGCTGCAGGCCGCGGGAGTACCCTGTCCGCAAAGCGTGAGCCCGCCTCCGAACGACCCGCCCGCGCCGGTATCGGCGCCAAGCAGCTCGACGCGCGCAGTCGTCACGGGGAGCGTCTCGACGCGCATTCCGGGGCACGTGCTGCGGCGGATGACGCGCGTGATTCAGAAGCAATCCGCGGCGGTCACCGCTCCGCTCGGGTTCCAGCTTCTGGGGCGGATGCTCCTTCACGCGGCGCTCGTCGGCGCAGCGGCGGGGCTCGTGGGATCGCTCTTCGTCGCCGGGCTGGAGGTGATGCAGCGGTTCTTGCTCGAAGGGCTGACCGGCTACTTGCCGCTGAAAGCCGCGGGCGAGCTGGTGATGGACGCGAAGCCGACTGCGTGGAGGCCTTGGCTCCTGTGGGCGATTCCCGCGATCGGCGCGCTGATCGGCGGCGCGATCTCGACGCTCGCGCCCGAGACGCGTGGCGGAGGATCGGACGCGATCATCGACGCCTTTCACAACCAGAAAGGGATCGTGCGAAGGCGCGTCCCCATCGTGAAGGTGCTCGCGTCGATCTTTTGCCTCGGCACCGGCGGAAGCGGCGGTCGCGAAGGGCCGACGATGCAGATGGGCGGCGCGATCGGGTCGATCGTCGGTCGCTACTTGAAGGTCACCGATCGCGAGCGCCGCATCTTGCTCGTCGCCGGCACCGCCGCGGGCATGGCCGCCGTCTTTCGCACGCCGCTAGGCGCGGCGCTTCTCGCGGTCGAAGTCCTCCATCGCGACGACTTCGAGTCCGACGCGCTCGTGCCGAGCGTCCTCGCCAGCGTCGTCGCGTATTCGGTGTTCATCTCGTTCTTCGGCGAAGCGACGTTGTTCGCGCACGCGCCGCGCTACCCGTTCATCCCCGCGCACCTCCCGCTGTACGCCCTCCTGGCGATCCTCGTCTCGGTCGTGGCGAGCGGCTTCCTCGGCGCGCTTCGGTTCGTTCAGCGACTCGCCGCGCGCGTTCGCATTCCGGAGTGGGTCAAGCCGGGCATCGGCGGTCTCGCGCTGGGCGCGTTCGCGACGCCGATCATCTTGTATGTCGGCCCGCACGTCGGTCAGCCCGGGCAGGGGCTCGGCATTCTTGGCGGCGGGTATGGCGCGGCGCAGGTCGCGATCAGCGGCGCGTCGTGGTTTCCGCTCGGATGGGGCGGCGTCGAGCTACTGCTCGGTCTGTGTCTCGTGAAGATCGTCGCGACGGCGTTCACGGTCGGGTCGGGCGGGAGCGCTGGCGACTTCGGTCCTTCACTCGTGATGGGCGGGATCTTCGGCGGCGCGTTCGGACGCGCGGCGCAGCTGTTGATGCACGACCCGCGGCTCGATCCCGGCGCGTTCGCGCTCGTAGGAATGGGCGTCTTTTACGGAGGACTGGCGCACGTGCCGATCGCTTCGCTCGTCATGGTGTGCGAGCTGGCCGGGAGCTACGACCTGCTCGTCCCGCTGATGCTGGCCGAGGGGATCACGTTCGTGATGCTCCGGAATCGATCGCTCTATCACGCGCAGGTTCCGACGCGCCGCGAGTCGCCGGCGCATCGCGAAGACCTGATCTTCGACGTGCTGAAGGGCGTTCGTGTCGGCGACGTCGTCGTGCGCGATCGGCCGTACATCACGTTTCAACGGAAGACGTCGGCGCGCGACGTGATTCAGCAGGTGGCGTCGTCGGAGTGGCAGGACGCGTTTCCGGTGATCGGCGACGACGGCAAGCTCGAAGGGATCATCAGCGCCGACGTGCTCCGCACGATGGCCATGAACCCGGACCTCGGAATGTTCGCGCTGGCCGACGACATGATGACCGCGCCGCTGTCCATCGGCGAAGACGTCGATCTCCACGTCGCCCTGGAGACGATGCTGAAGAGCGGCGCGCGCGAGCTGCTCGTGGTGAGCGAGAGCGGACACATCATCGGCTTCCTGGACGAGGCCGAGATCACGCAAATCTACCACGCGGCGACGGCGAGCAGCGCGGCCGGGCGTGAACGCGTGACGAGGTGATCTCGTGTCGCGCGATCTGCGCGACCTTTCTGCGATGAGCCGGTCACGCGCGATACGCGTGACTCCTCCCTTTGATACCTTTGGAGACCTAGCCGCGCGTCTGTAAGTGGCGAAGACGCGGCCGCTCGTCCGGAGAGCCCATGCAACGCGAACCGCCTCGTCGCGCGGGCTCGGCCGCGAATCTTTCGCCGCCGAGCTTCGATTCCAAGATGGAGCGTGAAGAGGAGCTCATCGACGCGCTCGCGACTTCGCTCGCGCGCGGCCAGCTGGCGCCCGAGACGTGGACCAAGCTCCACGAAGCCGCGGTGCGCGACGAGCGGGTGAGCGAGCTCGCTTTTGCCTACGAGGCGTATGCGCAGGGGCGGCGGCTCAAGCTGTTTCCGCCGGCTGTCGTGGCCGAGGTGCTCTTCAAGGCGGCGACCTACTTCGCCGACGTGTTCGGCGACGAGCTGGGCGCGCGGAACTACTTGGACCGCGTCCTGGCGACGACGCCGACGCATCACGCCGCGTTCGAACGCCTGGAAGCGCTGCTCACGAAAGCGGGCGACAAGAAGC
Organism: Myxococcales bacterium; assembly: GCA_003151595.1. The sequence continues at coordinate 18,566 of PLXW01000058.1, read as the reverse complement.
GCCTGGTGGATGCCTGCGTGACGATCGCGCAGCACCGGCCGCGCGCCGAGCAGATCGAGATGCTGCGCAAGGCGGCGAGCATCGTCGACGGGGACGAAGCGGGCGACGAAGAGAAGGCGATCGACATCCATCAGCAGCTCTTGCGTCTCGAGCCGTCCGACGCGCGATCGCGCACCGCGCTCGAAGAGAAGTATCTGCGCGCGAATCGACACCGCGACGTCGCGCGGCTCCTCGAGCAAGCGCTGTCGGCCGAAGCGGCGCCTGCGGCGGACGATGCGCGCGCGATGCGATCGCGGCTCGTCGAACTCTACGCGACGCAACTTCACGAGCCCGAGCGGACGATGCCGCACGTCGAGGCGCTGCTGACTCTCGATCCGGCGAACGAAGACGCGAGGCGCGCGGCGATCAAGCTCGTGACGATCAAAGGCTTGGCGGCGCGCGCGAGCGCCGCCTTGGCCGATGCGTACGACAAGGTCGGCACGGCAGCGGACGTCGCGACGTACCTGGCGATTCAACTCGAGCACACGCGTGGGCCGAAGCGACTCGCGATCCTCACGCGCATGGGGGTGCTGAAGCAGGATCGTTTGAACGATCCGGGCGGTGCGTACGAAGCGCTAGAACAAGCGCTGCTGCTCGATCCGTCGGAGGACGATCTCCGCGTTCGGTTCGTGACGCTCTCGTTGAAGCTGGGCAAGGCCCTCGACGCGGCGAGGACGCTGTCGCGCGTGGGGACGGTGGCGAAGGACGCGCGGGTTCGCGCGCGGATTTCCGCCGAGACGGGCGAGCTGCTCGCGGCCGGAGGGGACACGCGGAGAGCGCGCTCGACGTTCGTGACCGTGCTCGCGAGCCCCGCCGCAGACCCGATCGCGATCTTGAAAGCGGCGCGCGCGCTCTCGGAGATCTACGCGGCGGAGAAGGACAACAAGTCGCTGGCCGACGTGCTCGAGAAGATCGCCGATACGGAGCAAGAGCCCGAGAAGAGGCGTCGCGCCATCGAGCAGCTGGGCGAGCTGGCGTCGAAGGCGCTGCAGGATCCGGCACGCGCGACGCGGGCGTGGAAGCTGCTGGTCGACGGGCCGTCGCGCGCGCGAGCGCTGGCGGAGCTCGAGCCGCTTTACGAGGCGAGCGGCGCGGCGGCCGATCTGGCGTGGACGCTCGAAGAGCGGGCGAAGGACGCGAGCGGAGCGGAGGCGCGAAGGTTGTCGGTGCGCGCCGCCGAAGTGCTGACGCGCGCCGGGGATGCCGCGAACGCGAGCGGCGCGTGGAAGCGAATCGTCGACAAGTTCGGCGCGTCGCGTGACGTGCTCGCGCAGTGGATCCCGCTGCTCGAAACACAGCGCGCGTGGACGGAGCTCACGCAGGCGCTGGCGGCGGACGCGCAGCTCGCGCCCGAAGGAGAGCGCGCCGGGATCCTGGCGCGACTCGGGCACGTGCATCTTCAGAAGACCAAGCAGATCGAAGACGCGATCGACGCGTACGAGCGCGCGCTGGCGGTCGATGCAACGGAGAAGACGAGTCGCGCGGCGCTCGAGCGACTCCTGGCGAGCGGCGATCATCGGCTGGCGGCGGCTGCGGTGCTCGAGCCGATTCATCGCTCGGAGGACGGCGCGGGGGCGGGGTTGCTCCGCGTGCTCGAAGCGAAAGCGACGCTCGGGGCAGATGGGACGTCACGGATCGCAGCGCTCGCCGAGGCCGTGACGATCGCCTCGCAGCTCCCCGAGGAGAAGCCGCGCGCGATCGAGCTGGCGACGCGCGGACTCGGAGAAGCGGTCGCGAAGGGCGCGCCGCTGGCGACGTGGATCGCGCGGGTGGACTCGCTGGCGGCGCACGGGATCGACGCGAAGAGACTGGCGTCGTTGCTGGCGAAGGCCATGGGCGATCACCCGGTGACGTCGCCCGATCTGTCGCTGCTCGCGCGGCGCGTGGGCGAAGCGCAAGCGGCGAGCGGGGACGTGAGCGGCGCCATCACGACGTTCCGGCGCGCGCTCGATTTCGAGCCGTCGTCGAGCGAGCTCCTCGGGCGCGTCGATGAGCTGCTGCGCGATCAGGGGAATCCCGCCGAGCGTGTGGCGTTGTACCGCGCGGCGCTGGCGCGCGGAGAGATCGACGCGAAGCGACGGCGTGAGCTGCTGCACGCTATCGGCGCGTTGTCGCGCGACGATCTCGACGACAGCGCGGCGGCGATCGCGTCTTACGAGACGGCGCTCGTCGACGACGCCGACGATCGCGATGCGCATGCGGCGCTGGTCGATCTGTTCACCGCGACCGCCGACTGGGACGCGCTGGCGGAGCTGCTCGAGAGGCGAATCGCACGAACGACCGGGAGCGAGTCGATCGTGATTCGCGCGCAGCTGGCGGAGCTGGCGGCGACACACGGGCAGTTCGAGCGCGCAAGAACGCACGCGACGGCGCTGCTGGCGCACCCCGATCTTCCGGTGCCCGCGCTCGACGTCGTGGAGCGCGTGGCCGAAGAGACGGGCGACGTGGCGCTGGCGCGCGCGGTGGTCGAGCGGCGCGCGGCGGAAGCGGAGGACGCACGCGAGCAAGCCGGATGGCTCACGCGGCTCGGGATCCTGGAGCATGAGCGCGCGCACGACGTTCCCGCGGCGATCGACGCGTGGAAGCGCGCCGCGGCGCTGGCACACACGGCCGGCGACGACGCGATCACGCGCGATCTCTACGAGCGCGTGCGCGAGGTGGCGCCGAAGGACAACTACGCGACGCAACGACTCGCCGAGCTGCTCGAGCGCACCGAGGCGTGGGATGCGTTGCCGGCACTGTACGAAGTCCTGGTCGAGACGGCGAGCGACGAAGGCGAGGCCGTGAGCGCGTGGATGCGCGCCGCCCGCGTGCACGCCGAGAAGCTCGGGGACGCGACGAGCGCGTGCCTCGCGGCGGAGTACGCGTTCGCGATCGCTCCGAGCGATCCCGACGTGCGCGAAGCGTACGAGGCCTTCGCGATCGCAGCGAAGGAGGGGGCGCGGTTCGCGCGGGTGATCGACGAGGCGATGGGCAAGCTCGCGCGCTCCGAAGTCGAGCTGCAGGCGGACTTCGCGCTGGCGAGGGCTCGCGCGCTTTCGAGCGAGCCCTCGTCGCATGCTGCAGCGATCGCGACGTACCGAGAGTTGCTCTCGGGCGACGCGCTCGATGATGCGCGCGCCCGGATGGCGATGAGCGCGCTCGAGGCGCTGTTCGACGCGGCGGGCGAGGCGGCGGACCCGATCGATCGGCGCTGGCTCCACGAGCACCGCGTGTCGCGCGCGGCCGAGGGGGAGCGCGTGGCGGCGATGCTGGCGTGGGCCGCCGCCGAAGAGGCGCAGCTCGGCGACCTCGCGCGCGCGCTGACGCTGCACCGAAACGTTCTGATGTTGGACGCGGAGAACGCCGAGGCGATGACCGCGATCGCCCGCATCGCGCTGGCGACCGGCGACGTCGACACCGCAGTGGGCGCGCTCGTCGCGCGGAGAGATCGGAGCGAAGGGGCCGCGCGAAGCGCGATCGATCTCGAGATCGCGACGGTGCTGCTCGACCGCGGCGTTCGAAGAGGCGACGCGCTTCGATCCGTAGGCGCCGTGCTGGAATCGACGCCGAGCGACGCGCAGGCGCTCGCGCTCTGCACGCGGCTCCTCGCGAGCGACGAGACGCGGACCGCGGCGATCGCGATGCTCGAGCGAACGCTGGAGAGCGTCGACGACACCGAGGCGCGTGCGCAGGTGCTGGCGCGCTTGCTCGATACCCCTTCGGACGCGGCGTCGCACGATCTGCGGCGCGGATGGTTCGAGCGCTTGCTCGATCTTCGTCAAGAGCGCGGCGAGCACGACGAAGCGCTGGCGACGATCGTACGCGCGGCCGCCGAGCTGCCGACGGTCGATGCGCTCTGGGAGCGCGCCGAGGCGCTCGCGCGAACGGTGAAGCGGCCCGACGAGGTCGCGGCGCTCTATGCGACGGTGCTGGCTTCGCCGCTCGCACGTGAAGACGCGATGGCCATCGGTCAGCGCGCCGTCGCGTTCCATGAAGAGTGGTTCGAAGATCCGGAGCGCGTGGTGCAGATCTTGGAGCGCGTGCTCGAGATCGATCCCAGCGATCCGTGGGCCTTCGATCGGCTGAAGCTGATCTTCGACGCCGCCGAGCGATGGGACGAGCTCTTCGCGCTGTACGATCGCGCGATCGCCGCCGCGAGCGGCGCGCGGCGCGTCGAGCTGCTGGAAGACGCGGCGCAAGTGGCGAAGGACTTCGCGAGTCAGTCGGAGCGCGCGCTCGGCTACCTCGAGCAGCTCCTCGCGCTGCGACCCGACGCACGTCTCTCGGCGGCGTTGGAGCGGCTCTACGAGCGTCATGGACGTCATCGCGAGCTGGTGTGGCTCCTCTATGCGCGCCTTCCGCAGCTCACGACACGCGAAGCCCAGGCGACGCGCGCGCGGATCACAGGCATCCTCTTGAACGAGCTGGTCGACGCGGCCTCGGCGCTCGCGGTCGTCGAAGAGCTGATCGCGAACGGTGGCGACGCTTCGATCGACGAGGCGAGCTTGCTCGAACGGATCCTCGCCGTCGCCCCGCCGAACGCCGAGGTGCGCGAGTCGATCGTGCCGCCGCCCGATGGATCGAGCGAGCGGCCGGCGCGCGCGTCGGTCGTGCCGGGATCGACGACGGCAAAGCGCACGCTCGTGCGGCAACGCGCCGCCGCACTGCTGAAGGAGCGCTACGCGACGGCAGGGCGCGACGCGGATCTCGTGCGCGTGCTCGAGATCGAGCTGGAGTCGATCCGGAGCGTGCGCGAGCGGATCCGACGGCACCGGCAGATCGCGGAGCTGTACTCGGCGCTCGGGCGGGACGAGCGCGCGCTGGAGCACGCGGTGTCGCTGGTGCTCCTGGAGCCCGACGTCGTCGCGCATCGCGAGCAACTCGCGCAGCTCGCAGCGCGCGTGAACAAGCAAGATCGGCTCGCGGAGGTGCTGATCACCGCGGCCGACGACTGCACCGACGACGCGCTGCGGATCGATCTCCTGATGCAAGCCGGCGCCGTGCACGCCGACGAGCTGGCGGGCGACGCGCGCGCGATCGACCTATTTTTCCGAGTCCTCGACGTGCCAGGCCACGACGCTGCGCACCTCGCGGCGGCGCATCGGCTCGCGCCGCTCCTCGAACGAGCGGGCCGCCAACACGAGCGGCTCGACGTGATGGAGCGAACGGCTGCGTTGGAGACGAACGCGGTCACGCGCCGAACGGTGCTCGGCGAGATCGCGCTGATCGCGTCTCAGCTCGGAGAGAGCGATCGCGCGATCGCGGCCTGGCGGCAGCGCCTTCGTGACGAACCCGACGATCGCGAGGCTCTGGCGGGGCTCATCGCCTTGCTCGACAAAGAGCACAGGTGGCGTGCCCTCATCGAGGTCCTCTTGCAGCGCGCCGAGTCGGCCCCGGACGACGAGCGACGCGCCGATCGCATACGCGCGGCCGAGATTCTGCGCGGCGAGCTGGGGGCGATCGACGAGGCGATCGTCGCGTGGCGGGCGATCGAGGCGGAGTTCGAGCCGACCGCCGAGAGCACGCGCGCGCTCATGTCGCTGCTCCGCGCCGCTTCGATGTGGAGCGACCTGGCCGTGGTGATCGAGCGCGCCGCCGAGAGCGAGCGCACGGCCGACGGGGGGACCGCCAAGAGGCGGGCGGAGATCTTGTGCGAGCTGGGTGACGTTCGGCGCGAGCACCTCCATGCTCCGAGCGAAGCGGTGGCGGCGTACGAAGCGGCGCTTGCGATCGACACGAAGCATGCGGGAGCACGCGCGGGTCTCCACGCGCTCGTGAACGCATCCGGGGAGCGGGCGCGCGCGATCGCGGCGCTCCTTCGCACGTACGAGGCGGTCGACGATTGGCGTGCGATCGCCGAGTTGCTCGAGGCGCGCCTGTCGGTCGCCGAGAGCGCGGAGGCTCGCGTTCGGGTGCTGTGCGAAGCGGCGCGGACGGCCGAGACGCGCGCGGAGGACCGAGAGGCGGCGTTCGTGCTCGTACGGCGCGCGCTGTCGGCGGATCCGTCGCGCGAGGAGATCGCGCTCGACCTGCGGCGGCTCGCGGAGGCTACGCATGCGTGGAGGCCCCTGGCCGACGCGTATCGCGAAGCGATCGATCAAGCCGACGCGAGCGCACCTTCACCGGCGTGGACGACGCGCCTCCGCCTCGCGCTCGGCGAGGTGCAGGGCGCCCGCCTCGACGATCCGCGAGCAGCGCTCGCGACGTATGCGCGCGTACTCTCCGAGAATCGAGCGTCGCTCCTTGCGGCGCACGCCGCGATTCGGGTAGCGGCGCGCGTTGCGGGGTGGGACGCCGCGGCGAAGGTGCTCGTCGACGCGGCGAGCGCGATGAGCGCCGTTGATGAGGCCCTGCTCGCGACGGTGGAGGAAGCGCTCGGCGGCGCACCGGCGTGGGACGGGCTGACGGCGGCGTTGGCGGCGACGATCGCGGAGCGCACCACGTTGCCTCGCGAGGTCGCGAGCGATCTCGAGGCGCGTCTCGGTGCATGGCATCGCGATCGGCGCGGCGATCCCGAAGCGGCAGAGCAGGCGTTCGCGCGCGCGCTGGGGCACACGCCGGAGGACGCGTCGATCCTCGCGTCGCTCGCGCAGCTTCAGCGACGCACGAAGGGGCGACCGCTTGTCGACAGCTTGCTTCGCCTCTCGAGCGCGACGGGCGACGACCTCGATCTTCTTCGCGAAGCGGCCGACGTCGCGCGCACGGCGGTGGCCGATCGCGCGCTCGCCAAATCGATCGTGGAGCGCGTGCTGCGCTTGTCGATCGACGCATGGATGCCGGTCGCTGAAGACGCGGTGACCGTGAGCTCGGGGGCGGCGGCGCTCCCGGCAGGATACGTCGAGTGGGCCATTCGCGAGCTGTCGTCGATCTACGAGGAAGAAGGGGAGCCTTCGCGCGTCGTCGATCTGCTCGTCGAGTCGGCTCATCTGCCGTTCACACGCGAGCGCGCGCGCGCGATGCGCCACGAAGCTGCGGCGATCGCGGCGACGCGTATCGGGGACATCGATCGCGCGATTGTCGTCTGGAGATCGCTGTTCGAGGAAGACCCTGCCGACGCGGTCGCGGTCGCGCGGCTCGTCGAGGCGCTGGAGACGAGCGGTCGCCGGACCGAGCTGCTCGACGTGCGGAAGAAGCAGGTCGCGACTGCCTCGGCGATCCCGATGCGTGTCGCCGTGCGACTCGAGGCGGCCAGGCTGGAGAGCGCGCTCGGCGAGACCGATGCGGCGATCGCGTCGCTGGAGACGAACCTCGAGGAAGACGGTCGACACGAGGAGTCGGTGGCGGAGCTGTCAGCGCTGCTCGAGCGCGACGCCCGTCACGCAGAGCTGGCGACGCTGGTCGCGCGACAGGCACAGCGTGCGGAGGACGTGGGCGAGACGCGCGAGGCTGCGGACTTGTGGGCGCGCGCGGCGGAGGTCAGCGAGACGCGTTTGGCGCAAGACGAGCTGGCGATCGCGCAGCATCGCCGCGTGATCGCGCTGGAGCCGCGGAGACGATCGCACGACACGCTGGCGCGTCTACTCGCCGCGCGCGGGGAGTGGAACGAGGCGGCGAAGCACCTCGAGGCGCTGACGCGCACGACGGAAGGGGCCGAGCACGCCAGCGTGGCTCTGCGGTTGGCGAGCGCGCTGGCGTCGGCCGGCGACGAGGGCGCGGCGCGCGCGCGGCTCGAAGAGGCGTTCACGCGCGATCCGAGCGCGGCTCCCGTCGTGGCGCGGCTGGCGGAGATGTACCGCGCGACGAGCGAGTGGCGCGCGCTCGCCGAGCTGCTCACCAAGTCGGCGAGTCATGCGCAGGACAAGGCGACGCGACTCGCCGCGCTTCGCGAGGCCGCCGAGCTCTATCGTCAACGGTGCGACGCGCCCGACGCGGCCATTCCGCTTCTCGAGCAGGCGAGCGATCTCGAGCCGGACGATCGCGCGCTTCGCCTCGCGCTGGCCGACGCGCTGGGCGCGGCGCAGCGCTACGCGGAAGCGCGCGCAGTGCTGCGCGCGTTGATCGACGGGTTCGGTGGTCGAAGGCCCAAGGAGCGCGCTCCTGTTCACTATCAGCTCGCGCGGCTCGATCTCGCGACGGGGGATCGCGCGCAAGCGCTCGTGGAGCTCGACGCGGCGACCCGGACCGATCCGGCGAACCCCGAGATCCTGCGGGCGCTGGCGGAGCTAGCGCGTGACGACGGGCAGCTCGAACGAGCGGAGCGATCGTATCGCGCGCTGCTTGCGGTGCTGCGTCGCGTGGACGAGCCCGTGGAAGACGCGCCGATCGTGCGCACCGAGGTGCTCGTGGAGCTCGCGGCGCTGGCGCGGACGGCGCGTGAGACGGAGCGCGCGTCGGAGCTCGTGGAGTCGGCGCTCGAGATCGCCACGAAGAACCGCGTGGAGGCGGCGCGTCTGGAGGATGCGTTGCGTGCTCACGGCGAGCTGGCGACGTTGTCGCGCGCCATCGAGGCGAGGATCGCGCGCGGCGGTGAGCCGGAAGACGTGGCTGACGCGATGGGTGCGCTGGCGCAGGTGCTCGACGAACACTTGAATCGGGCGCACGACGCGCTCGACGTTCGCATGCGCGCTCTCGCCCTCGCTCCGCACGTGCCCGCGCTTCACGACGCGGCCGCAGCGCTCGCGCGGCGCCTGGGATCGTTGCCGGCGTACGCGACGCGACTGCTCGAGCTCGGCGCGGAGGCCGAGGCGCGCGACGACGAGGACGCCGCCTGCGATCTGGCGCTGCGGGTGGGCGCGCTCTACGAGCACGATCTCGGCGACGACGGCGAGGCGGCACGTCACTACGAACGCGCCGCACGCTTCCAGTTGCGCCTCCCGGACGTGCTTCGTGCGCTGGACCGAATCTACGAGCGACTCGGCGACGTGGTCTCGCAAGCGCGCGTGCTCTCGAAGCGCATCGACGTCGAATCGATGTCGAGCGGCGCAGAGGCCACCACGGACGCGCTCTACCGGCTGGCGCGGCTCAAGTTGATGAAGCCCGAGTCGCTCGAGGAGGGGTGCGATCTGCTCGTGACCGCGCTCCAGATCGCGCCCGATCTTCCGCGCGCCAAGAGCGTGCTCGAGGCCGCCGCGCCGCTGCACTCGAAGTCCGAGCGGCTCGTCGAGATCTACGAGCGCATCGGACGAACGCCTGGGAACGAGCGCGCGCTCGTCGATGCGCTCACGCTTCGCGCGGATCTGAAGGGGAGCGGCGTCGAGCCGTTGCGCGAGGCGGTGGACATCGCGCGATCGCTCGGGGACACGGGGCTCGCGGAGTCGCTGCTCCGGAAGTTGATCGCGCGCGCCGGCGACGACACGGCGGCGCGAGCCTACCTGACCGGCGCTCTCACGACGCTGGCCGAGCTGCGCGAAGCGGCCGGTGACGTGGCCGATGCCGTGGCCCTGAAGCGCCAGGCGGCGGATCTCGCCGAGGGGGACGAAGCGCGCCGACTTCACTTCGAGGTCGCGCGGCTTGCGAAGGACTCGCTGCACGATCTCGCGCTCGCCGCGCAGGTGTACGAGCAGCTCCACGAGCGCGAGCCGGTGGATCGCGATGCGTGGGAGCCGCTGCTCGACGTGTACCGCCAGACCGGAGCGCACGTGGCGCGCGCGGCGTTGATCGCTCGGGTGGTCGAGTTCGTCGACGACCCCGCCGAGCGCTCGCGTCTGCGCCTCGAGCGCGCGCGCGTCACGATGAACGAGCTGGGAAAGATCGACGAAGCGACGCCGATGTTGCGCGAGATCGTGGAGGACGATCCTTCGCAGGTCGACGCGGCGATCCTGCTCGCCGGAATCCTGGAGACGAGCGGCGATGACGACGCGCTGGCGGAGTTGCTCGCGCGGCAGATCGATTCGGCCAAGGATCGAAGCGACGCTTCGTCGGTGGCGGAGCTCTCGCTGCGCCTGGGCGCGTTGGTCGAAAAGCGCGACGCCATCGAAGCGCGCGCCGTGTACTACGCGGCCTTGGAGTGGGACGGGACGAACCGCGCGTGCCTGCGCGCGCTCGTCCGTTTGCACCAGGCCGACGACGATCTGCGCGATTGCGCCGAGGCGATGGAGAAGCTCCTGCCGCTCGAAGAGGACGAGCGCATCGAAGGGCTTGCGAAAGAGCTGGCCGATCTGCGCACCTCGCTGGACGACGCGGACGGCGCTCGTCGCGCGCTCGAATCCGGGTTCCGCGCGAAGCCGGCGAGCGCGGCCCTGCGCGATCGACTCGAGGCGACTTACGCCGCGGGCCTGGAGTGGGCGAACGTCGCGGAGCTGTACGAGACGGACGCGAAGGCGAAGACGGATCGCGCGGAGCGGATCGCGCGCATGCGCGAAGCGGCGAGCGTGTGGCGCACCAAGGCGAACGATGCGGCGCGCGCGGCCGACGTGCTTCGACGCGCGCGAGCCGAAGCTCCCGAGGACGCGGAGCTTCTGAGTGAGCTGGTGGAGACGCTGGCCTCGTCGGGAAACAAAGCCGGCGCGACGCTCGAGCTCACGCTGGCGATCGACTGGCTTCCGGACGAAGCGCCCGCGACCGCGCCGCTCTTGTCGCAGCGCGCGGAGCTCCGCGCCGATCTCGGCGACGGCGACGGCGCGCTCTTCGACTACGAGCACGCGTTCCGCGTCGGTGGACTCGCGTTCGCGCCGGGCGTGATCACGCACCTCGAGCGTCTCGTGGCCTCGGCACAAGAGGAGGGTGAATCGTCTCGCTACCGAGCGATGCGTCTGCGCCTCGGCGAGATCCTCGCGCTCACGGGCGACGTCGATCGGGCGCGCGGGATACTCGGCGAGCTGGTGAAGCAAGACGCGAAGGATCGCGAGGCGCTTCGTGCGCTGGCGCGGCTCGAGGAGCGTGCGGAGAGCTGGGACGCAGCGAGCGCGACCTATCGAAGGCTCGTGGCCCTGGAAGACTCGGAGAACGTGGTCGACACGGCGCTCCGCCTCGCCGACGCATGCGAGCACGCCGGACGACTCGGCGACGCGCGCGGCGGTCTCGAGCGCGCGCGCATGGTCGCGCCCACGCACGAAGCGCTGAGCGCGCGCCTGCTCGCGCTGTACGAAGCGACGAGCGCGTTCCGCGAGCTCGCCGCGCTGCACGTGGAAGAGGCGAAGGCCGCGCGCGACGTCGCCGGTCGGTTCGCGCACCTGCTCTCAGCCGGAACGTTGATGCTCCATCACGGCGCCGATCCCAACGCCGCGCTCGTGCACCTTCGCGAGGCGAACGCGCTTCGCCCCGGTGATCTCGGATGCAGCGCGCGCCTTGCCGAGGGCCTGGCGGCGATCGGCAAGACGCAGGAAGCGACCGAGCTCTTGAACGCACTCCTCGCGCCGCACAAAGGGCGACGCTCGCGCGAGCTCGCGCTCGTTCATCAAGCGTTCGCGCACGTCGCGCGCGCGGCGAAAGACACGCAGGCGGAGCTCGCGTCGCTCACGACTGCACTCGACATGGACCCGCAGAACGGCAACGTGGCCTCGGAGCTCGCGCTCGTCGCGCGCGAAGCGGGACAGCTCGAGGTGGCGCAGCGCGCACTTCGAGCCGTGACGATGTTGAAGTCGCCGGCTCCTCTCTCGCGCGGGCTCGCGTATCAGTACCTCGGCGAGATCGCGCAGAAGCAGGGCGACGTGAAGCGTGCCGTGATGCTCCTGAAGCGCGCGGTCGACGACGATCCGAACCTCGCCACCGCGCGCGCGCTGCTCACCCAGCTCAAAGAGTAGACGCGACCCGCAGCGAATGGCGGCGCGCGCGATCAGCACCCGCGGTCACGACTCGTCGTCCCACCCGGTATCGATGCTCTCTTCGTCCGGCGGCTCGCTCACCGCACCTGCGCGCTTCGACTTCGGGGCCACGCTTCGCGGCGGCCGCACCGACGGCGCACGCGGCGGCGGGATCTTGGAGGGCCGCCCCTTCGACGACACCGGCGGCGGCTTGATCGACGCGCGCTTCGACGGCGGCGGCTTGGACGGACGCTTCGGTGCCGGCGGCGCTTTCGGCGGCGACGGCGCGCGAGCCGCCGGCGGACGTGACCCGCCAACCGCCGATCGCGGCACCTGAATCCGGTTGAGCGGAACGCGCGCGATCGCGGCTCGCTTCGGCTCCGACGACGCCGCTTGCTCCGCCGCGCGCTGCTCGGCTCTCGGCAGCGCCGGCGCTCTCGGCACGACGACCGGCGCGCTGCGCGGAGTGTTCGGCTGCGGCGCCGCGGGGCGAAGCGTCTTTCCGGATCGCGCGGCGATCACCTTCGGCACGGAGGCTGCGGCAGCGAGCTCCCTGATGTCGGGCTTCGACGGCTTCTTCACGGCGCTCAGCTTCGACGACGACGCCGTCCGCACCGCGGCCATCTTGTCTTTCGACGCCGTGCGCCTTTCGCCGGTGTACATCGACTCGTCGGCGATCGCGACGTTCTCCGACGGCGACGCGTCGTCCGACTCTTCCTCTTCTTCTTCACCCTCGGTCGCCGTCAGGACGAGTCGCTTCTCGGACGACGTCGCGATCGAGAGCGGCTCGATCATGTGCGGCACGCGCTCCACCGCGCGCGCGAACTCTTCGAGAGGCACGCTCATCTTGAACGACGGAAACACCCGCTCGTGCATCCCGAGCCCGAGCTCCGTCAGCACCTCGACGGTGGTCGAGTCGCCATCGCCGACGAGCTCCACCCGGAGCGCGCCGTCGATCCAATCGACCTGTTGCGCCGCGATCTTCGCGAACATGAGCAGCAACTTCGGCGCGCCATCGCTCGGCTTCGACACCTTGGCCAGCTGATCGAGCAGCGCCTTCGCCAGTCGCCGATCGGCGATCGCGGAGGTGATGTCGCGATCCGACAGCTCAAGGCACCGCTTGATGTGCGCGTAGATGCTCATCCAGTCATTGAGGCCGTGACGACCCTACGCTGGAAGGTACCGCAAAGCGCGGAACCTTGCGCACGGCACATCCATTCAGCCCGCGCGCGGCAAGTCATCTAGACGCGGACGCCTTCGGCGCCGCTATCCGGGCTCGAGCGCGAGCGCTTCATAAATGATCTGGATTCTCTCTTCGAGCTCGTGGTTGCCCGGCTCGCACTGGAACGCGCCCTGGAGCTGAACGCGCGCCTCCTCGAGCTTGCCGATGGAGAGAAAACGATCGGCTTTTGCCGCGTACTTCTTCCCCTGCGGCGTCTTCGCGATCATCTCGAGCGTGCGCTGCGGCAGAGGCGGCGGTGCGCTGTCCATCTTGTCGATGTCCATGCGAATGCGCCCCTTGCGGAGCTCGCCGTCGTAGCGCTTCCGCAGCTCGTGCTTGCAGAGGACGTTGTATGCCTCGACGCCGCGCTTGAAGAGCTCGGAGGCAACCTCGATCGTGTCGTCGCCGTCGTCCACGAGTCTGTCCGGGTGGAAGCGAAGCGCGAACTGATGGAACGCGGCCTTCACCTCGGCATCGCTCGCGGTGAGCTGAAGCCGGAGAATCTCGTAGTAGTTCTTGTTCTTCGCGACCTCGATCCAGGCGCGAATCTGCTCGACGGAAGCCATCGCGTCTCGGTCTCAGAGTAGCAGCAGAACGGGGAGAGTGATCAGAGGACAGCGTGCTGCGCTTGCCGCCGCATCATATCTTCGACGTCCTTCGGATCCGTCTGCGCACCAAGTAGCTGGAGGCGCGCCTGCGTCTGACGCCCACTCTTCACGTCCTTCGCCTTGACGTTGAGAATGCCGTCGGCGTCGATCTCGAACGTGACGGCGATCTGCGTCTCGCCGCGTGGCGCCGGTGTGAGCCCCGTGAGCTCGAGCTCGCCCAGGAACGTGTTGTCGGGGAACTTGTTCGACTCGCCCTGGGCGACGCGAATGATGACCGTCGTCTGCCCGTCAGCCGCCGTGAGAAAGACGCGCGTGCGGTCGCACGGCACCGCCGTGTTCGCGGCGATGAGCACGTCGCAGAAGTTGCCGACCGTCTCCACGCGGAGGCTCAGCGGCGTCACGTCGATGAGCAGCGGCGCGGCCATCCGCGGTGCGGGCGGCGGCTCGTTCACGATCGGCGCGGCCGCGAACGCTTCGGCGGCGCTCGGCGGACGCTTGATCGGCGGAGGGCGCGGCGGCTCGATCTCGGGCGTCGTCGGGAACGCGATCGGCGCGCGCTGCGGCTGAGTGGGGACCGCGCCGGTTCCGAACGTGAGCTGCGGCGCGCCGCGCGAGAACGAGATCTCCTCGGGCTTCGGCAGATCGAGGACGTCGTCGAAGATGGGCGGCGCGGGGGCCGGCTCGGGCGGCAACGGAGGAGGAGGAGCCGGGGGCGGCGGCTGCGGGAAGATCCCGCCGAGAGCGACGATGCGCGTCGGGACCACCGCGGCGGCGGGCGCAGCGGGAGGAAGCGGAGCGGGCGGTGGCGCAGCAGGCGGCGGCAGAGGGGGGGGGGCGGCCGCGGCGGGCGTCGGTGCACGCGGCTTCGGACGATCGAACGTCGTGGTCGCTTCTTCGGGCGCTTCCAGCGAAGCGCGCGCCGACGGCGGAGGCGGCTCCGGCTTCGCGACCGCGTGCGCGCCGGTCTGCTGCGCGCTGATGCGCGGCATCGCCTCCACCGAGGACGTCGAGTCGACGACGACGGGCGGGGCCTTCGCGCCTCCCCCCTTCTTGCTGCGCCCGCGATCGAGCACGTGCGCTTGAATCGCAGCGCCCAGCGCGACGACCTCGTCGGGGTTCACCTTCAGCGCCGGCGACTTCGCGAAGAACTCGCGCGTCTTTCGCTGCACGAGCGGCATCCGCGTCGGGCCGCCGACGAGGATCACGCGATCGATGTTCGCCACCTCGAGGTTCACCGTCTCGATCGCGAACCTGCACACGTCGAGCGTGCGATCGATCATCCCCTCGGTCTCGCGATCGAGATCCTCGCGCGTCATCTTGAACGTGATGGTGAGGTGCTTGCCCCCTTCGCCCATCCCGAGGTCCTCGATCTCGATCGTCGCTTCGGGCTGCGTCGACAGCAGCAGCTTCAGCTTCTCGGCGTAGATGCGGAGCTTCGCGAACTCGATCACGTCGACGCGCGGATCGAAGCGATGCGTGCGGACGATCTGGTCGGCCATGATGTCGGCGATGACGAGATCGATGTCGTCGCCGCCGAGCGCCGTGTCGCCTGCTGTGGCGAGGACTTCGAAGACGTTGCCCGAGAGATCGAGCAGCGTGATGTCGAACGTGCCGCCGCCGAGGTCGTAGACCGCGAGGCGTTCGTTCTGGTTCGTGGTCTGCCCGTACGCGAGCGCGGCTGCCGTCGGCTCATTCAAGATGCGGAGGACTTCGAGCCCTGCGAGCTTGCCGGCGACCTTCGTCGACGCGCGCTGCAGATCGTTGAAGTTCGCGGGCACGGTGACGACCGCGCGATCGACCGTCTCGCCCAGCGCCTTCTCGGCGATCGCCTTCGCGCGACGGAGCACGAACGCGCTCATCTCCGGGAGCGCGTACGTTTCGCCGCGCGCCACGACGAGCGTGCTGTTCTTCGCCCCTTCGCGCAGCTCGAACGGGAAGCGCCCTCGCGCTTGCTGCACTTCGTCCGACGCCCAGCTCCGGCCGATGAGGCGCTTGACCGAGTAGATCGTGTTCGTCGGATCGATGAGCCGCCGCTCTTTGGCGTTCTCGCCGACCAGCACGCTGCCGTTCGGGTGGAACGAAACGATTGACGGAATGAGGCGGCTTCCGTGCTCGTCAGCCAGCGTCACCGCGCGTCCGTCGCGTACGACGGCTACGACGGTGTTGCTCGTCCCTAGATCGATTCCAACGGCAACGCCCATCTCGGCGCGTCCATTGTCTGCGATTACTTCGAAACGCCCAAGAAGAACGTTTGCGGTCGCGCGCTATTGCGCCGGATAGATCTTGATCGTTCGAACGGAACCGCCATTGCTATCGACGACGAAGAGGCGCTTGCTCACGCTGTCGTAGGCCACGCCGCCGAGCGACGTGAAGGTGGCGGTGGGCTGAAACGGCGTGATGCCGCCGTCGGGGAAGATCTGGCGAAGCTGCGGAGCGCCGCCGTCGTTCGTCTTCTGACCGGCGAAGATCGAGCCGTTCGGGCCGGCGCTGAGCTGATCGGGCGCCGGGAGCGAAGCGAACACGGGGTACGGCGGCGGCGCGGTCGCGTCGAGGATCGCGCCCGCTTCGGCGTCAGCGTCGGCGGCGTCGAGGTCGGGACCGGCGTCGAGGAGGGCGAGGTTCGTCGGCACTGTGTAGATGACGTCGTGCGCGCGATCGCCCACGAAGATCTGAGTGCCGACGACGATGAGGCCGCTCGGCTTGTCGAGCCCCGAGAGGAACGGCGTCGTGCCGGAGAGGCCGACGATCTCGATGCTCCCGTTGCCGCCGCCCCCGGTGCCTCCGTCGGCGCCTCCGTCGGCGCCTCCGTCGAGCGCGGCGGCGAACGAGTCGCTGTAGATCTTGCCGGTCGCGTCGGCCGCGACGGCGAAGCGGTAGCGCGTGGGATCGATGCTGCCGACCTTCGTCGCCGCGCCGCCCGCGGTCTCGAGGTTGTACGTGAAGAGCGCGCCGTACGCGCCGTTGCCGTAGCGCGCGACGATGAGCGTCGAGTTGGAGACGGTGATGCCGGTGAGCTTCGTTGCGCCGGCGTCGTCGGCCGCGGGATCGTCGGGGAGCGTGACGAGCTTCTGGAAGCCGTTCGCGTCGGACCAGGTCCAGATCTGGTTGGCGTGATCGTCGGCGATGTAGAGCGTCTGGTTCGTCGCGTTCCAGTAGATGGCGTCGGGTGAGCCTGCGCCGCACGGATCGAACGCGAGCGACGTCGGGCCGATCGCCACGTCGCCGTCGGGGCTCGCCGAGGTCGTCTCGACGCACGCATCGCCCCCCGCGTCGCCGCTCGGCGTGATGACGGTTCCGCCGTCGTCACCGAGCGTCGCGTCGCCACCGCCACCGTCGGGGTTGTAGTAGTGGCCGGGTATCGCCGGGATGCTGCCGTCACCGTTGTCCTGGCACGCGACGAACGCGGCGGCCGACGAGAGCACGACGGAAGTCAGACAAAGGATTCGCGCGCGCATCTCGAAAGGAAGCCACGCGTCGGCGCGTTTCGCCAGGGAGAGGTTACAGAAAAGATCGGTGCTGGATCTTCGATGACTCGGATCGCCGATGACTCACTCACCCGCGATCGCGTGAGTATTGGCGCGATCCGACGCGAGCCACACGTCCACACCGTTGGCCACTCGTCGTCCATCGGCGATAGCCCACACGACGAGCGACTGCCCTCGCGACACGTCGCCCGCGGCGAACACGCCGTGCACGTTCGTCGATCCGTCAGCGCGCGTGATCACATTTCCGCGCGCGTCGAGCGCGACGCCGAGCTGCGCGACGATCCCTTCACGCACCGGTCCCACGAAGCCCATCGCGAGCAGAACGAGGTCGCACGGGATCTCGAACGACGAGCCCGCGATCTCCTCCGCCCTCCCCGCTTTCACTTCGGCGCGCACGGCTTCGATCGCCGCGACGCGGCCGGCTTCGTTCGCACGAAACCGCTTGGTCATCACGGCCCAGTCGCGCTGCAGGAGCCCCGCCGCTCCTTCTTCGTGCGACGACGACGTGCGAAGGACGAGCGGCCACTCGGGCCACGGATTGGTCGCCGCGCGAACGAGCGACGGCTTCGGCATCAGCTCGAGCTGCACGACGCTCGCTGCGTGCTGGCGGATCGACGTACCGACGCAGTCCGATCCCGTGTCGCCGCCGCCGAGGACGACGACGCGCTTGCCGGTGGCGAGGAGAGCCACGTCGTCGTGTACGACGTCTCCGGCCACGCGGCGATTCTGCTGCTCGAGGAACTCCATGGCGAAGTGGACGCCGGCGAGCGAGCGCCCCTCGATCGGGAGATCGCGCGGCGCGCGTGCGCCGAGCGCGAGGACGACGGCGTCGTAACGCTCGCGAAGATCGTCGGCGCGGAGGACGCCGCCCACGTCGACGCTCGTGTGGAACGTGACCCCTTCGGCGCGCATCTGCGCTTCGCGCGCGTCGAGGATCGACTTCTCCATCTTGAAATCGGGGATNNGCCCCGAGCCGACGACGGCGACGCGGCGGTTCGTGCGACGCACGGGCGGGCGCGGGATCAACGGCGAGGCGAAGGCGTGGTCGGCGATCGATCGCTCGATGTCCTTGATCGTGACCGGGCTCTCCGTGAGGTTGAGCACGCACGACGCCTCGCACNNGAATGCCGCAATCCATGCAGCGCGAAGCCTGCGCGCGAAGCTCTTCGGGCGCGCGCGGCTCGGTGAACTCGTGCCAGTACTCCACGCGTTCGTCGACCGGTCGCTCCTTCGCCTTCACGCGCGCGACCTTGAGAAAGCCCTTCGGGTCGCTCATCAGCCCGCCGCCTTCTCTGCGGCTTGCTGCGGCGGCAGCGACGCGAGCACGCGTTTGTATTCGAGCGGGAGCACCTTCACGAAGCGCGGGCGCGCGTCACGCCACGCGCTGATCAACGCGCGCCCCTTCGCGCTCTGCGTGCGCGCGGCGTGCTCTTCGACGAGCGCGCGAACCGCCGCGTCGTCTTCGTCGCCCAGCGCAGAGAGCTCGACCATCCCCAGGTTGCAGCGCTTGGCGAACGCGCCGTCTTCATCGAGCACATACGCGATTCCG
>PLXW01000021.1 GCA_003151595.1 Myxococcales bacterium | reverse complement strand
TCGATCGACGCCGGCCACTCGTCGCCCGTCGTGTGCGTGAGCGACGGCGCTTCGCGATCGAGCTTCAGCGCGATCAAGGTCAGCGCGTTCGTCCCTTCGAACGGCAGGCGCCCGGTGAGCGCGCGAAACGCCACGGCGCCCAGCGCGTACAGATCGGCTCGCTCATCGACGCGCGCGCTCCCGCGCACCTGCTCCGGCGCCATGTACGCGAACGACCCGAGCGTCGCGTCGAACGCCGTCAGCGACGGCTCGCTCTTCCGCCCCTGGCGCGATCGCATCTTCGAGACGCCGAAGTCGAGGATGCGCGTCCGCTCTTCAGGGGCGTCTTGCGAGATCTGCTTGGCAGTGAGCTTCCGCTTCTCGATGAAGAGGTTCGCCGGCTTGATGTCGCGGTGAATGACCCCCGCCTTGTGGGCGGCGTCGAGCCCCTGGAGCGCGTCGTCGACGATCGGCGCCACATCGCCGAACGAGAGGTACTGCTCGCGGCGGAGTCGCTCGTCGAGCCCCTCGCCTTCGAGTCGTTCGAAGGCGATCCACAGTCGCCCGTTGCGATCTTTCCCCGCGCCCAGGATCGCCGCCACGTACGGGCTCTTGATGCGCGCCGCGATCGACGCCTCGCGCTGGAAGCGGGCGACCAGATCCGGGTCCTGCGCGGCGCGATCGTGGAGGACCTTCAGCGCGACTTTGTCGCCGGTCTTCCCGTCCGCTGCATACACCTCACCCATTCCGCCTTGGCCTATGAGGCGCCGTACCTTGTACAGCCCACCGACCACGGTCCCAACGAGCGAGCCCGAATCCGCCATCCGCGCGATGAATCGACCGTAGCACGATCGTTGAACTGGGGATCCTTCCTCGCTCTTTGCGGTAGGCTCGCCGCCATGCGCACGGTGCGGGACATCGAGGCTTACCTCGGGCGGCTGAATCGCCGGTTCGAGGCTGTGGAAGGGCAGGAAGGGACGTTCCTCGTGCGGGGGGCCGACAACATGCCGCCCATCGCCGTACGGGTCGATTCGCCCCTGGTGGTCTTTCGGGTGCACGTGGGCGACGTGCCTAAGGGGGACGCTTCTCCCCTCTTCCGGAAGCTCCTGGAGCTGAACGCCCGGATCCTGGTGCATACGAGCTTCGGGCTCGAAGACGACCGCATCGTCCTGTGCAACGCACTGGAGCTCGAGAACCTCGACTTCAACGAGGTGGAGGCGACGCTCGACGAGTTCGACCTCACTCTCGCCCAGCAAGTGCCGGTGCTGTCCGAGCTCTCCAAAAAGAACGCCTAGAGCGAAGAAGAAAAAAGACGATGGGGATCTTCAGCCGTCTCGCGCAGCTCATCAAATCGAACCTGAACGATCTGATCAGTCACTCGGAAGATCCCGAGAAGATGCTGAACCAGCTCGTTCTGGAGATGAACTCCCAGCTCAACGAAGCGAAGAAGCAGGTCGCGTCGTCGATCGCCGACGAGAAGCGGCTCGCCAAGCAGCTGGAGCAAGAGCAGTCGAAGGCCGGCGAGTGGGAGCAGCGCGCGATGATGGCGCTGAAGAACGGGAACGAGGAGCTGGCGAAGGAAGCGCTGGCGCGGAAGCGTGAGCACGACGGGCTCGCGGTCTCGTACCAGGAGCAGTGGGGGAAGCAGAAGGCGGCCGTCGAGAACTTGAAGCGGACGCTCCGCGCGCTCAACGACAAGATCGAAGAGGCGAAGCGGAAGAAGAACGTGCTCATCGCGCGGAAGAAGCGCGCCGAGGCGCAGCGCGCGATTCAAGAGACGATGAGCGGCCTGCAGGATCAGAGCGCGTTCGAGACGTTCGATCGCATGGCCGAGAAGATCGATCGCATGGAGGCCGAGGCCGAGGCGGGTGCGGAGCTCGCCGAGGAGTACACGGGAGACGTGCTCGCATCGAAGTTCGCGCAGCTCGAGAAGACGCACGGCGCCGACGAGGACCTCGTCGCGCTGAAGCGAAAGATGGGGATGCTCCCGCCGGAGGAGCCGAAGGCCGCGGTCCCGGCGAACGCGCGCGTCGAAGCGCCGGTGGAAGGCGCGTCGGTGAGCGACGCCGATCAAGCGGAGCTGGCGGCGGCGCTCGAAGAGATGGAAGCGGAGCAGCAGCAACAGCAGAAGAAAGCGGGTCGGTGATCGGACGTGGCGGAGCGGCCACCGGTGACCCGAAGACGATGACTGGGAGCGTGGCGAAGATCCGCGTGCACGCCGAGGGGATCGACTCGGTCCTCGCGCGGTGCGGCGCCGAGCCTGCGTGCGGTCTGTCCGACGCCGAGGCGGCCACGCGGCTGGCAAGAGACGGGCGCAACGAGCTCCCGCCGCAGCCGAAGCCGAGCGCGTGGAAGCGCTTCATCGTCCAATTCGCGAACCCGATCGTGCTCACGCTGCTCGCAGCGGCGGCGATCGCGCTGGTGAACGGCGCGTCGCGCGCGGACGAGCCGATCCTGGTGCGCTTCGGCGACGCGATCGCGATCTTGCTCATCGTCGCCCTGAACGCGGCGCTCGGTTACTATCAGGAGCAACGCGCCGAGCAGGCGCTCGACGCGCTCGAGAAGATGCAGAGCACGCAGGCGCGCGTGCGGCGCGGCGATCGCGTGATCGCCATCCCGGCGGCCGAGGTCGTGGTCGGCGACGTGCTCGAGATCGAAGCGGGCGACGCGGTGCCGGCCGACGCGCGGTTGCTACAGACGATCGATCTCGCGGTGGAGGAGTCGTCGCTCACCGGCGAGTCGATGCCCGCGGGGAAAGACGCGCGCGCGAAGCTGCCGGAGGACGCGCCGCTCGGCGATCGCGCGACGATGCTCTTCGTGGGCACGTCGGTCGTGCGCGGCAAAGGGCGCGCGGTGATCGTGGCCACCGGCGCGAAGACCGAGCTCGGCAAGCTCAGCGAGCTGATTCGCGGCGCGGGCGAGCGGAAGACGCCGCTCGAAGAGAAGCTCGATCACTTCGGGACGCGCATCCTCTGGTCGTGCCTCGCGCTGTCGGCGCTCCTCTTCCTTCGCGGGAGCATCAAGGGCGATCGCCACTGGCACGAGCTGCTCCTCGAAGCGGTGAGCCTCGCCGTCGCCGCCATCCCCGAAGGACTCCCGGCGATCACGACGATAACCCTCGCTCTCGGCATGCAGCGCATGGCCAAGCGCGGCGCCATCATCCGCAAGCTCGCAGCTGTGGAGACTCTCGGCGCAGCGACGGTCATCTGCTCGGACAAGACCGGCACGCTCACGCAGAATGAGATGACGGTGCGCGAGATCTTCGCGGGCGACGAGCGCTTCCACGTGACCGGCACGGGGTACTCGCCGGCGGGCGACATCGTGCGCGCGTCGAACAGCGAGAAGATCGCGCACGCGTCGTCGCCGTTGAGCGAGCTGTTCGCGACCGTCGCGCTCTGCAACAACGCGACGCTCGTCGCGCTCGGCGACGGCAAGTGGAAGATCACGGGCGACCCCACCGAGGCCGCGCTCCTCACGCTGGCCGCGAAAGGCGGCGCACCGCGCGAGTCGCTGGTGCCGAGCATGCGCGTCGTCCGGGAGCTTCCGTTCGACAGCGATCGAAAGCGGATGACGATCGTGACGCTCGACGCCAACGGGCGCGAAGTGGTCCACACGAAAGGGAGCGCCGACGTCCTCCTGCCGATGTGCACGACGGTGGCGACGTCGCACGGGATCGTCCCGCTCGACGCCGCGTGGCGCGCGCGGATCCTGGGCGAGTCGGAGCGAATGAGCAGCGAAGCGCTCCGCGTGCTGGCGGTGGCGCGACGCGATCTCGAGAAGCGCGCCGAAGACCGTCCGGGAGACGATCTCGAAGAGCACCTCACGCTACTCGGGCTGGTGGGGATGATCGATCCGCCGCGCGTCGGCGTGAAAGAGGCCGTCGCCGCCTGCGCCGAGGCGCAGGTCCGCGCCGTGATGATCACGGGCGATCACAAGCTCACCGCCGTCGCCATCGCCAAGGAGCTCGGGCTCTGGGAAGAGGGCGCGGTCGCGCTCAGCGGCGGCGAGCTCGAGTCGCTGTCCGACGCCGACCTCGCCGGGCAGATCAACCGCGTGCGCGTCTTCGCGCGCGTCACCGCCGAGCAGAAGCTGCGGATCGTTCGCGCCTTCAAGACCACCGGTCACATCGTGGCCATGACCGGCGACGGCGTGAACGACGCCCCCGCGCTCCGCGAAGCGCACATCGGCGTGGCCATGGGCAAAGACGGCACCGACGTCGCGCGCCAGGCGGCCGACATGATCCTGGCCGACGACAACTTCGCCACCATCGTCGACGCCGTGCGCGAAGGGCGCGCCATCTGGCGGAACATCCAGAAGTTCATCTTCTTCCTGCTGTCGTCGAACGCGGGTCTCCTCTTCACCGTCTTCGCCGCGTCGTTCCTGCCGGGCGTGCCGCCGCTCACGCCGCTCATGATCCTGTGGATCAACCTGGTCACCAACGGCCTCCCCGCCCTCGCCCTCGGCATCGACCCGCCCGACCCCACGCAGATGCAGGAGCCGCCGCGCGAGAAGACCTCGGGCCTCGTCGGCACGCGCGGATGGCTCGGGATCCTTGGCGTCGGCTTGTGGATGGGGGGGACCGCGATCGCTTGTTACCTGTGGCCGTGGCAAGCGACCGACAGCGTGCCGAGCCATCACGCGCGCGCGATCGCCTTCTCGCTCCTCGCGCTGAGCCCGCTCTTCCACGCCTTCAACTGCCGCTCGCCGCTGGTGTCGATCTTCACGATTCGTCCGCTCCTCTCCAAGCCGCTGGTGCTCGCCGTCGTCCTCAGCGCGGCGATCCACTTGATCGCCATCCTGGTCCCCGGCCTCCGCCCGATCTTCCGGACGTTTGCGCTGAGCACGTACGAGTGGGAAGTGATGCTGCTTCTTTCCGTGTCGATCATCCCGGTGATCGAGCTGATGAAATTTTTCCAGCGCCTCGTCGCGACCGAGCCCGTCCCTCCCACGCGCCGCAGCGGACGATGACTTCGCGATGAACTATAGAGAGCGTCGATGTCACGCTCTCGTTCGCAGGTCGCGTTCCTTCTGACGAGCCTCGCGCTCGTCGCTTGCGGCGGGGGCGAAGGCAGGCCCGCTGCCAACGCCGGCGGCGCTTCGTCGTCCGGAGCGCCGTCAGCCGATGACGTCTCCATCGGCGACACGGCGATCGCGCAAGGGGGCATCTCGTCACTCGGCGGCGGGCGCAATCGATCGGCGGCCGAGGTCGCCGCGGCGATGTCGGTCCGCTTCGATCGCGTGGACAAGGACTCGCCCGTGAAGATGGACGGCTCGCTCCGCGAATGGCCCGCGCGCGCCGGCGCGAAGCGGGTCGTGAAGGGCGACGCCAGCAAGACCGCGCTGTCCGTCGCGCTCCAGTACGACGACGCGCACATCTACGTCGGCGCCGAAGTGGGCGACTCGGGCTTCGTCCGCACGTCGCGCTTCGCCGACACGGAAGACCACGCGGTCTTCACGATCGCCTTCCCCGTCGGCAGCGGCGGCGCGTTCGCGTCGTACGACATCGCGCTCTTCGCCGGCGAGCCCGGCGAGAGCACCGGGGTCGTGCGTTTCGCGTCGGGCGCGCGCCGAGGACGCGACGTGGCGGGCGCGAAGATCGTCGAGGCGCCGGCGCCGGGCGGATACTCGTTCGAAGCGTCGATCCCGTGGAGCGCGTTCCCCGAAGGGCACACCACGCGCGTGGGCCTCCGCGGCGCGGTTCGCTACATCGACACCGACGGCGGCAACGCCGTGCGCGCGATCGTCGCCACGGGTGACGGCGACGCGCAGCATCCGGGCGATCTCCCGTCGATCCCGACCGAGTCGGAGAGCGCGATGATCGAAGGGCTCCTCGTTCCGAAGGGGCTGCTCGGCACGACACCGAAGTTCGATCTCGTGGCCGACATCGCCGGCGACGCGATGAAAGAGCGCGTCACGGTCTTCGATCGGTTCCTCACCATTTGCGGCCCGCACTACCGCGGCGGCCAGCAGTTCTTCTTCCGCGATCTCGGCGCTGACCTCGTGAGCCTCGACGCCCGCTCGATCACCGGGCGCGCGAAGGAAGACCTCGTCGTCTCGCGCCGCTTCGACATCGAAGGGAGCAAGCGGCGGTGGTTCGAGGTGTGGAGCATCCTCGGCGGCAGCGACGAGCCGCAGACCACGTTCGCGCACGAGATCGCGGTGGCCTCGGGGCAGAGCCACGTCGACGACGCGGTGCACGTCGCCGGTCACGACATCGAGATCGCCACCGACTCGGCCACCGGCTGGGACGTGAGCACGTACAAGGAGCCGACGATGACCGACGTCGATCCGATCTTGCTCCCGTGGGGCGCGGTCAAATCGCAGGTCTTCCGCTTCGACGGCGCGAAGTTCGCCAAGGTGAAAGAGGTCGCGCAGCAACCGGCGCCGGGAGGCCCGGGCGCGCCGGCGCCGAAGGAGACGTACGCGAAGACGCTCGCGCAGGCGCGCGCCGAAGAGCCCGCGACGCCGACCGTGAGCAAGGGGCGCGATCTCTCGACCGACGTCTTCGCGCTCTACAAACGCGATCACAACGTCACCGGCGACGCCGCTCCGCGCATCGATCTCCAGGTGAACGCCGGCGGCGACGACGCGCGACCCGAACGGGTCGTGCTCGTGGGGCGAGACCTGGTGGTCTTCGGTCCGGGCTTCAAAGGCGGCACGGGCTACGCCTCGCTCACGCTCTCGCAGTTCTCGCGCGACGAGGACGTGAAGGACGTGAGCGCGCGCGATCTCACCGGCGACGGCGCGGCCGATCTCGTCGTGCGCGGCGTCCGCCACGTGACGGCTGCGGGCTCGCGCGATCCGGTCGAGAGCGACGCCATCTTCGTCTACCAGGTCGACAGCGACTCGATCACGCGCGTCTTCGCCATCGAGACGTCGCGTGAGCAGCACGGCAAGCGCGTGCAAGGGCTCGTGCAGTTCGTGCCGGCCGACGACCACAAGACGTTCGAGATCGACGCGCGCCCCGGGATCGCGCGCGGGTGGACGAAGCGCACGTACCCCTGGTCGCAGGAGCAGCCGGGCGGCGCGTTGGAGCCGCTCCTCTTGCCGTGGGGCGGAGTCACGAACCTGCGCTACGCTTGGGACGGAGCGAAGTTCGCGCTGAAGAACTGAGGGTGCCCGTTTGGATCCGACCCACGTCGATGTGTTGATCGTCGGCGCCGGCATCTCCGGCATCGGCGCCGCTTACCACCTGCAGACCCGCTGCCCGGGCAAGACGTACGCGATCCTCGAAGGGCGCGAGCGCCTCGGCGGCACGTGGGATCTGTTCCGCTACCCGGGCATTCGCTCCGACTCGGACATGTACACGCTCGGCTTCTCGTTCCGTCCGTGGACGAACCCGAAGGCGATCGCCGACGGCCCGTCGATCCTCGCGTACGTGCGCGAGACCGCCGAGATGTACGGCATCGATCGCAAGATTCGCTTCGGCCTCCACGTCGAGCGCGCGCGGTGGTCGAGTCGCGACGCGAAGTGGAGCGTCGACGCGCGCGAGGTGTCGTCGGGTCGCACGCTGCATTTCACGTGCGGCTTCTTGTTCATGTGCGCCGGCTACTACGACTACGAGGCCGGCTACACGCCGGAGTTCCCGGGCCAGGAGCGCTTTGGCGGGCGCGTGGTGCATCCGCAGAAGTGGGGGCCAGACGTCGACTACGAAGGGAAGCGCGTCGTCGTCATCGGCAGCGGCGCGACGGCAGTAACGCTCGTCCCTGAGCTCGCCAAGAAGGCCGCGCACGTCACGATGCTTCAGCGCTCGCCGACGTACGTGCTCTCCGTCCCCGAGCGCGATCCGATCGCCGACTGGTTGCGCGAGCACCTCCCCAGCGAATCGGCCTACGCCATCACGCGCTGGAAGAACGTGCTTCTAGGGATGGGCTTCTACAACTACTCGCGCCGCTTCCCGGCGCACGCGCGAAAGCTGCTCGTGGGGCTCGTGAAGAAGCAGATCGGGCACCGCGTCGACATCGATCCGCACTTCACGCCGTCATACAAGCCGTGGGACCAGCGCCTCTGCTTCGTGCCCGATGGCGATCTCTTCAAGGCGCTCAAGTCGGGGCGCGCGTCGATCGTCACCGATCACATCGACAGCTTCACCGAGACCGGCCTCAAGCTGCGATCGGGCGCGACGCTCGACGCCGATCTCGTCGTCACGGCGACGGGCCTCAAGCTGAAGTTCCTGGGCGGGCTGGCGCTGGAGGTCGACGGGCGACGCATCGATCCGTCGAAGACGCTCACGTACAAGGGCATGATGTTCAGCGACGTGCCGAACCTGGCGCTCGCCGTCGGCTACACGAACGCGTCGTGGACGCTCAAATGCGATCTGACCTCGGCGTACGTCTGCCGCCTCTTGAACCACATGAGCGCGCGCGGATACACGACGTGCTGCCCGCGCCGGCCCGACGCCTCGATGAAGGAGGAACCGCTCCTCAGCTTCAGCTCCGGCTACGTGCAGCGCGCCCTTCACGAGATGCCCAAGCAAGGGGCGTTCGCGCCGTGGAAGCTGTACCAGAACTACGCGCTCGACTTGATGACGCTCCGGCACGCGCCGATCACCGACGACGCGATGGAGTTCTCGACGGCGAGCGACCGCGCGCGGGTCGAAATCCCCGAGACGCTCAGAACGCCTGCTCCGCGAACCGCATGAGCAAGTAGTGCGCGCTGGCTGACTCGGGGTGCACGACGATCGCGCCGTCTTGCTTGGCGAGGTTGCGGTGCACGAGGTGCGCGCTGTTCGGCTCGCCGTCGCTCGTGGCGAAGACCGAGACGTGCGCGCCGAGATCGAGCTCGGAGGTGATCTTGGCGACGAGGTCGGCCTGCGACATCGCCGTGAATGAGGTGCTCTGGACGGCGAGCGTCGTCACGTAGTCGAGCGCGAACCCTGGGTGCCACCCTTCGGCCCACGCTCCGCTGGCGAGCGGCGCGTCGAGCTCGCGGAAGAAGACGTCGGGGCTGCCGCTGTCCGAGAGCTGGTTCGACAGAACATCGACGACCATCCGGTACACGACCCCCGCGATCGAGACCTGCACCACCAGGTGCGTCGAGTTCGGGAGGGCGCACGCTTGATCGTTCGGAGGTACGACCGCGACCACGACGCCGTCGAGCCGACCGAAGGCGTTGGTGAGCGCGCTGCCGAACGTCGTCGCGCACGGAGCAGACTTGTCGACGTCCACGACGGCGTCGGCGGGCCCCGCATCCAAGGGTCCGGCGTCGAACGCTCCCGCGTCGGAGACGCTCGCGTCGGAGATGCTCGCGTCGGAGACGCTCGCGTCGTTCGGCTCGGAGGCCGACGGGGTCGACGAGCTGCAACCGAGCAGCGCGCCGAGAAAAATGAAGCCAGCGACGGTTCGCATGGCGACCCGACTAGCACGAGACGCGGCAAGCGCGAGCCGTTGTCGCGCGGTCGTCACATCCGTTGCGTCAGTTCTTTTTCAAGAACGGATCCTGAAAGTCGGCGATACCCGACGGCGTGGACGTGGTCGCGGGCTTCACGCTCGCGGGCCCCTTCCCTTTGCCGGCGCCCGCGTGGTCCATCTTCACGGCGACCCGCGGGTCGGATCCGTCGAGCGTGATCGTCTGCGGCTTGTACCCCGCACGCGCGATCGCCAGCGTCGCCGTCTCCCCTTGCTTCAACCTGATCGCGATCGGCAGCGCGCCGAGGTCGAGGCCGTCGCGCGTGACCTTCGCGTCCATCGGCTCGACGGAGACGAGGACCTGGGTCCAGGTCGGGGTCGAGGTCGAGGTCGATGGAACGGCGTCGACGCTCCGCACGATCTCCGTGGGCACGTTCGCGTGCGTCGTCGCGCTCTTCGCGAAGATCAGCAGCACGAGCCCCACGGCCGTCGCGATCCCCGCGACCCCCGCATACACCCCCCACCGCGTTCGCCCTTGCGGCGGAGTCCCCGGCACGAGCGCCGGCATCCCTTTGCCAGATCGGAAGTAGTCCGCCGGCACATGAAACCCTCCCGAGCGCGCCATCATCTCCGGGAGCGCGTCGGGCGTGAGCCCTTTCTCGATCTTGTCGAGGTCCGCCGCCAGCGCGGCCATGTTCGCGTAGCGCTGATCGGGCTTCTTCGAGAGGCACTTCTGGATCAGCGCATCGAGCCCCGGCGGCACCCCTTCGGGCGGCGGCACCGTCGCCAGGATCGGCACGGGCGCCTTGTACATGTGCTGCGTCAAGATCCCCATGAAGTTGTCGGCGTCGAAGGGGACCTTGCCGCTCGCCATCTCATAAAGAATCACACCCAACGCGTAAACGTCGGTTCTCAGATCGACCGACGTGCCCGCCGCCTGTTCAGGGCTCATGTAGTGCGGAGTCCCGAAGACGCTCCCGGCGCGCGTGATCTTCGACTCTGCGCCCACCTTGGCGATCCCGAAGTCGAGGATCTTCACGAAGTCGCGGTCGGCCCCGCGGTCCACGATCATCACGTTGTCGGGCTTCAGGTCGCGATGGACGATCCCCGCCGCGTGCGCCGCCGCGAGGCCGTTGGCCATTTGCTTCGCGATGTGGAGAAGCCGCGGCACCGGCATCGGGCGCTGCTTGTCGATGGCCCGCGAGAGGCTGTCCCCTTCGAGGTACTCCATGACGAAGTACGTCGAGCCGTCGGGGAGCTGCCCGAAGTCACTGATGTCGATGATGTGCGAGTTGCCGATCGACGACGCCGCCCGCGCTTCCTGGAGAAAACGCTCGGTGATCTCCTTGTCCTTCGCCATGTCGCCGCGAAGCACTTTGATGGCCACCCGCTTGTCGATGACCTTGTGCCGGCCGCGGTAGACGATCCCCATCCCCCCTTCGCCGAGCACGCTCTCGACGAGGTAGCGCCCGTCGATCGTGCGCCCGACGTAGAGGTCGGCTCGTGCCGGCGGCGGGGTCGCGCTGGCATCGGCGAGCGCGACGGGCGTGCCCTGAACGTCGGGAGGTCCAGGGCGATCCGAGCCCATCGTGGGTCCCGTCGGGTCGACGTGCGACACGCGCTGGGTCGGTAGGAGCGGTTTGTTCGAGTCGGACATGGGAAGCACGCGGAGGCCTAAGCCCAACGCCATAAGCAAAGGGCGCGCCTCTACTTATTACGCGGTCCCATGCGTTCGCGGAAGCCGCGCCGCGCGGCGCCGTGGTAAGTCGCCTGCGGTCCGAAACTCATGGGTTACCCGCTTTCGCTCGCCGTTCGTTACCTCCGCTCGAAGAAGCGGGCGTTCGTGTCGATGGGGACCTCGTTCGCCATCCTGGGCGTGACGCTGGGCGTGGCAGCGCTGGCGATCGTGATGAGCGTGACCGGCGGATTCCAGGAGCAGTTCCGCGAGAAGGTCCTCGGCGTGAACGCGCACGTCCTGGTGCTCAAGTACTCGATCGATTTTCGCGAGTACCACGACGTGATGGACAAGGTCCGGAAGGTGAAGGGCGTCGTCGGCGTCGCGCCGTTCGTCATCAACGCGATGATGATCACCCACGGCGAGCGCACCGCGACCGGCGTCCTCTTGAAAGGCGTCGACCCGGCCGTGATGGGCGAGGTGCTCGACCTGCCGAAGAACATCACGCAGGGATCCATCGCCGGCCTCCGTCGCCCCGGCTCCGAAGCGCCGCAGCGCCCCGCGGGGCTCCTGCACGATCCGCTCGACGACTTCTCGCTCGACGGTGGCCTCCCGCTCGACGCGAGCCCGGCTTCGTTGCTCGACATCATCCGAAAACAGATCGTCGAAGACGAAGCGCGCATCGAAGCGGGCGTCCCCGATCGCCTGGACGCCGTCGACTCGATCGAGCCTGCGACGCTCACGCCGCCGCACGGTCTCGCTCCCTCCGGCGCCGTCACCCCCGACGGCGGCTACGGCAGTCAGCTCCCGTCGGACGACGCCATCCCCGACGCGCTCGATCCCGACCCGTGCAAGAACGCTTCGTCGGTCGCCGCGCTCCCCGGCGTCGTCATCGGCAAGACGCTCGGCAAGCAGCTGAACGCCGGCATCGGCGATTGCGTGCAGATTACATCGCCGACGATCGGCATCGCGTTCGGCGCGAACGGCGCGCGTCCGCCCATCGCCAAGCAGTTCCGCGTGATCGCGATCTTCGAGGCCGGCTTCGATCAGTACGACTCCAAGCTCGTCTACAGCGACCTGTACGAAGCGCAGCAGTTTTACGAGCTGGGCGACAGCGTGACGGGCGTGGAGATGAAGGTCGCCGACATCGACGATGCGAAGGCCATCACCAAGGAAATCGACACGCTCCTCAACAACGGCGTCTACCGCGTGATGGACTGGCACGAGCTGAATCGCGGCCTCTTCACCGCGCTCCTCATCCAGCAGATCGGAATGAGCTGCGTGCTCGCGCTCATCATCATCGTGGCCGCGTTCACCGTCATCGCGACGTTGATCATGATCGTGCTCGAGAAGAAGAAGGAGATCGCGCTCCTCAAGGCGCTCGGCGCCAAGAGCTTCGCCATCCTTCGCGTGTTCCTCTACCAGGGGGCGATCATCGGCGTCATCGGGACGTCGCTGGGGCTCGTGGTGGGCTACGGCGGATGCAAAGCGCTCGAGGCGTACGGATTTCCGCTCGACCCGAAGGTGTATTTCATCTCGAAGCTGCCGGTCGAAATCCGACCGCACGAGTTCATCATTACCGGCGTGTTCGCGATTCTCATCTGTCTCGTCGCTACAATCTTCCCCTCGCTGTACGCAGCCCGTTTGAGACCCACCGACGGGCTGCGCGCGGAATGATCCGGAACGCTTCGAGCGGCTTGCGCGTAGGCGCTGGCGCCGTGCAAGATGGGGCGGCGTGCGCGAGGTCCGCGCTGCAAACGCCCCGAGTCGATCCCTGATGCGCTGGCACGTCGAGGTCATGTCGATGGATAAGACGGACGCCCAGTCCGTCGTCGTCGAGGCCGAGTCGTGGCAGCGGGCGCTGCAGGCGGCGCGCACGGCGCGCGGGGAAAAGGGGCCGATCAGCGGGTTCTCGATCGAGCTGCTCGACGAGGGGTATCGCGCGGTCGATCCGCTCGCGCGCCTCCGCTTCGACGTGAAGCGCGCCGCCGACGACGCGCCGCTGACCGATCTCGCGACCGCTGCGAAGCCTGCCGCCGCGCCGGCTGGCCCGAGCGTACCGCCCCGCCCGGCACCGCACGAAGCTCCCGCAGAGGCCGCGGTGGCCGCGTCTCCGTCCGTCGCGCCGAAGAAGAAGCCTCCGCCCCCGCCGCCCCCCCCGGCAAAACCTGCGAATGCGAAGCCTTCTGCGGCGCCTGCGGCCCCCACACCGATCCTGGCCTTCGCGCCGACGAACGGCGGGAGCGCCGACGCGACCATTCGCACCGAGGCGCTTCACTTCGACGCGGCGCTGCCGTCGGCTCCGCACCTGGCGCCGCCGCCCGCGCCGCACGTTCCGCCCGCGCCGCCGAGCGAGCCGTCGCTCCCGGTTCCGGCGACGCAGGTCATCTTCAAGCGCGAGCACGATCCGACCGAGCGGCTTCCGCTGACGTACCGCGAGTACGTGTTCACCGTGGCGCGCGGCGTCGACGAAGCGGCGGGTGAGCGACTTCTGCGCACGCAGCTCGGGCTGGTGCGCTCGTCGATCGCGGCGGCGCGGCCGGGGAAGTTCGTGAACCTCGCCGTGTTCGACACGGTGTTTCAAGGGCGCCCGCCTGTGCCGCCGCTGGCGACGCTGTCGTGGAAAGACTGGCGCGGAGAGCCGCAGGTCGTGTTTCCGAGGAGGCCGACGCCGTCGTCGATTCGTCCCCCTCCGATGATCGCCGCGCCGCCGGCGCCGGTTGCCGCGCCGCCCGCCCCGATGGCCGCGCCGCCCGTCTCCGCTGCGCCCGCGCCGGTCGCGTTTCCCGCGCCGTCAGCGCCTCCGGTGTCGCACGTCGCTCCGGTGCATCCCCCGTCGGTGCAGCCGCCGCAGCCTCACTCCGCACCGCCGCCGCCGGCCACGAACAATCCGTTCGTCGCGCCGTTCGTCCCCGCTCCGGTCGATCCATTCGCGCCGGGGAGCGCGCCGCTTCCGCCGGGTGTTCCCGTTCCGGCGTTCGGCGCGCCTGCACCGCCGGTGATGGCCGCGCCCCAGCCCGTCGCGCAGCAACACGTCGCCCCGCAACCGATCGCGCCGAACCCGTTCGCGCCACCGCCGCCGGCACCTCCCGCGGTCGCCGCGCCGTTCGAAGCTCCGCCCCCGGCCGGCGCGTTCCCGATGCCGTTCGCGATTCAGACGCAAGAGCCCCCTCTCGCGCACGTCGCACCGCCCGCCCCTGTTCCGGCGCCCGCGCCCAGCGTCGGAGGGACGGGGCCGAATCGTCGCGCGAGTGATTCGTCGCAACGCTCGAATCCTCGCCTCACGCCGACGCCGTCCCGCCCGTCGCTTCGTCCGCTCGCGGGGGGAAGGCGCGCCAGCGGCGACGAGCTGATCGCGAACCTGTTCGAGGCGATGCACGAGCTCAACTTCGCGCGCGACGTCGTCGAAGGGGGCGACTACGTCCTGGCCCTCGCGCTCGACATGATCCCGTCGCGCGCCGGCATCGTGCACCTCTACGACATCGATCGCCGCGAGTACGTCATCGCTTGCGTCGCCGGCATCGGCGTCGACCCGCTGCTCAATCGGCGCCATGCCGAGAACGAGCCGGTGCTCTCCGCCGCCATGCGCAAGCGCCGCGCGATCGTGCTCCCCGATGCGCGCACCGACGAAGCGGTCCAGGCCGCCGATCGCTTCGCGACCCTCGGCGGCGCTCTGAGCGTCATCATCTCGCCCGTCATGAAAGGCGGGCGCTTCCTCGGCGTCCTCGAGCTCGTGAACCCGCTCGACGGCATCCCCTTCACCGACGAAGAAGGGAACGCGGTCGACTACCTCGCCGAGCAGTTCGGTGAGTTCGTGGCCACCATCGGGATGCAGCTCGATCCTGCGCGCATCACGCGAAGCGTGCCTCCCCCCGGTTGATGCGGCGCCGTTGATCGGATGGACAAGACGCGGCGCGATCGTCTCGCGAGCTTCGTGCTCTTGCCGATCGTCCTCGTGGCCGTCGCCATCGTCGCCTACTTCACCTTCCGCACGACGTTCCAGGTCGAGAAGCTGCGCCAGCAGTCGGTGCTCGAGGCGACGATCGCGCTGGCC
The DNA here is from genome assembly GCA_003151595.1 of Myxococcales bacterium. The sequence goes on along the minus strand of PLXW01000021.1, from coordinate 5,292 downwards.
GGCGAGAAGGCCGATCGCCTCGACAAGCAGATCATCGAGCAAGACAACGTCGTCATCGCCATCGCCGATCCTGCGCACCTCGACGCGCTGAACGAGCGCTGGCTCCCCACCGCGCAGCGCGAGACGCCGACGGTGCGCGCGGTGATCGTGCTCGACGCGTCGCGCGACGTGATCGCCTTCGCGTCGCGCGCGAGCGGCCCGTGGTCCGAAGAAGAATCGTTTCGACGCTTGCTCGTTCGCCGCATGACGAACGACATGGATCTCGCGCAGCAGCCTCCCGACGAGCTGCGCCATCTCCACCACGAGTACGGCGGACAGAGCTACCTCGTGAGCTACTGGCAGAAGGAGTGGAACGAGAAGCGCTACGTCGTCGTCGCCTGGCACGACATCGGGCGCATCGTGAAAGACGCGCTCCCGCGCATCTATTCCGAGGCCGCGACGGCGCCGGCGAATCGCGTCGACGTCATCGACGAAGAGGGGCGCATCATCTTCGGCCCGCCGCTTCGCTCGAGCGAGTTCACCGTCGGCGTTCGCTTCCCGACGACGCTCTACAACTGGCGCCTTCAAGTCTCGCCCAAGGCCGCCGCCGAGCTCACGTCGCGCGTGCAGAACCGCCGCTCGCTCGAGCTCGTGATGCTGCTCCTGTCGTGCATCGTCATCGTGGCGGGCATCGCCACCATCCTCGTCGCGGCCGAGAAAGAGCGGCGCGTGTCGGCGTTGAAGAGCGAGTTCGTCGCCAACGTGAGCCACGAATTGAAGACGCCGCTGGCGCTCGTCCGCATGTTCGGCGAGATGCTCCAGTCGGGGCGCGTGGCCAGCGAAGAGAAGCGGCAGGAGTACCTCGACATCATCGTGCGCGAGAGCGAGCGCCTCTCGAACCTGATCGAGAACGTGCTCGACTTCGCGAAGGTCGAACGGAGCGGGCGCGACGCTTACGAGCTGCTCAGCGGCGACGTCGGTGAAGCGGTGGCCAAGGCGGCGAACGTCTATCGGTACCGCGCGGAGAAGGACGCGGTGCAGCTCGTCGTCGACGTCGCGCCCAACTTGCCGCTGGCGAAGATCGACGAGCGCGCGATTCAACTCGCGGTCATCAACCTGGTCGACAACGCGCTCAAGTACGCACCGAACGGCAAGCGCGTCACCGTGCGCGCGACCGAAGAGCGCGGCTCCATCGCCGTGCGCGTGATCGACGAAGGGCCCGGCGTGCCCGAGGAAGATCGCCATCGGATCTTCGAGCGCTTCGTGCGCGGAGTCCGCCGCGAAGGCGACGACGCCGCCGTCCGCGTGCGCGGGAGCGGCATCGGCCTCGCGCTCGTGAAGCACATCGCCGAGAGCCACGGAGGTCGCGCGTGGGTCGAAGGGGCGCAAACGGGGCCAGGCGCAACCTTCGTCTTCACGATCCCGGCCGCGGCGGGGAGCAGGCAGGGCTCTAGCGGGGAGCTCTTCACGCGGGAAATTGAAGGCAAAAACGCCCCTCCACCTCGAGGGTGACTTTCCCTCGTCGCGTGAAACGCGTGAAAGCCGCGTCTTCCTCGCGCGAGCCCGTTGACGGAGAGTCCCCGCGAGATATCGTACATGGAGTTCGGGCTCGCCTGCGGCGTTGCTCGGAAGGACAATTGGAAGACGGAGGTTCCGGAGTTTTCGATGGCGAATGAGGAAGCGAAGCTGTTCGTGGCAGGGCTGCCCGACAGCGTGTCTGAAGACGTACTAAAGCAACTCTTCGAAGCGACGGGCGGGACAGTCGTCAACGTCAGTCTTCCGAAGGATCGCGCGACTGGACGGCCGCGCGGATTCGGGTTCGTCACGCTGTCTACGCCAGCCGAGGCTCAAGCCGCGCGCGACGCGCTCGACGGCTCGATGCAGGGGGGCAAATCAATCTCCGTCCGTCCGTTCCAGAACGAGCCTCCGCGTCGTGATGGAATGGGAATGGGTGCGGGTCCCGGAGCTCCGGGTCCGCGCACGTTCGGCGCAGGCGCAGCTGGTCCTCCGGGGGCCGGTCCGCGCCCCGGTGGCTTCGCAGGCGGCGGCGGTGGTGGCGCAGGCGCGCCCGACCGCACGCTGTACGTCGGCAACCTCCCGTACGACTGCACTCAAGTCGAGCTCGAGACGTTGATCAACGGCGTCGCGGCTGGTCAGGTCGCGCGCGTTCACTTGCCGATGGATCCCGACGGTCGCAAACGCGGCTTCGGCTTCGTCACCATGTCGAGCCCGGAGAGCGCGAAGTCGGCCTCCGAAGCGCTCAAGACGGCAGACCTCCGCGGGCGGCGGCTCATCATCAACCTCGCCCATCCGAAGGGCGAGCGTCCGGCGGGCGGCGGCGGTGGATACGCCGGCGGCGGTGGCGGCGGTGGATACGCCGGCGGCGGTGGCGGTGGTGGCGGCTACGGCGGTCCCCCTCCCCCCGGGTTCGGTGGCGGCGGTGGCGGCGGCAGCTCTGCACCGGTCCGCAAGACGTTCGACGATCGCAAGCGCCGGCACACGAACAACAACGAAGACGGCCCGAAGAAGCGCCGCTTCGAAGGCGGTCGCGGCGGCACGAAGGACGACGACTGGAGCACCGGCGGCACGGGCACCGGCGGCACGGGCGGCGACGAAGATTGATCGCGCGGGGGACTCCCTCCCCCCGCTGTCATCCCCGACCTTTCATTGTCATCCTGAGCGCAGCGAAGGATCTCCGCGGGGCCCGTGGAGATCCTTCGTCGCTTCGCTCCTCAGGATGACAGCGCTCTGTTTCGTGCCTCAGCACGACAGCTATTTCACGCGCCGCTGGCATCCCGAGCAGAACGTGGTTCCACGGCCACCGAGGACGATCTTGCTGAGCAGCGTCTTGCATCGCGGGCACGGTTCGCCGTCGCGATCGTAGATGCGGTACGGGTTCGCGCCGCCCGCGTCGTTGACGTAGGCGACGCGCGACTCGCGCGGCGAGCTCTCATACAGCCGGAGACCGAACGCGATCGACGCGCGGATGCCGCGGGCAAGCTCGCGAACGTCGTCGAGCGTGAGGGCGTCGGTTCGCGATCGCGGATCGATCTCCGCGCGCCACAGCGCTTCGATCGCGTGGATGTTGCCGACGCCGGCGAGGATGCGCTGGTCGAGGAGCGCTTCTTTGACCGTGCGCCGCTTGGCGTGAAGCGCCTCGTGAAGCGTGCTCACGTCGATCCCGTCGTCGAGCACGTCGGGCCCCAGCGCCTTCCAGGTCTTCGAATCCTCGCGCGCGACGCGGATGCGCCCGAGCCTGCGCGTGTCCACGTAGGCCACGGCCGCGCGAGCCTTCCCGCGCTTCACTTCGATCCGCGCCCGTTCGTGCCGAACGATCGCGTCGTCCGCGCCGACCTCGATCCATTTGCCACTCATCCCGAGGTGCGCGAACAAGAGCGACGAGCCCGAGAGCTCGATTCGCAGCCACTTCCCCCGCCGCCCGACGCGCACGACGCGCCTCCCCTCGATCGCCTCGATTCCCCCGGCGACGAGCGCGTCGCGCAGGTGCACCCGCGCAACGCGCGCCCCTTCGAGCGCGCCCGCAATCACCCTCCTGGCAACCTCGACCTCGGGAAGCTCCGGCACGCGGTGGCCACCCTAGCGCGAACGCCCCTTGACTTGAGGGCCATCATGCCGCAGTTTTCGCCGCCCCCGACGGCGCGACCGCGCTACGGGCCCCACTGGAGTTTGGCCGATGCGTGACCTCATCAAGATGACGTGCGGAAATTGCAGCCGCGCGAACTACACGACCACGAAGAACAAGCGGACGATGTCCGAGAAGTTCGAGATCAAAAAGTTCTGCCCCGTGTGCCGGAAGCACTTCCCGCACAAAGAGGGGAAGATCTCGAAGGGCTGATCGCGGCAGCGAATGCGCGCAGCGGGGTTTTTCTGCTGCGCGCTTGTTCAGAGTCTCGTTCCATCCCCTCAGGGGATGAGCAATGGACAGCCCCCCTCCCCGTGCTAGAAGCGGCGGACCCTTAGTACGCAGCCCGTCGGGCTGCGTGAATTGGAAACCCGCGGCGTCCCGGCGAACGCCAGTCCTAGGAGAGAACGAAACGCGATGGTCTTCGACTGGCTGAATGGCCTGTTCTCGAACGATCTCGCGATCGATCTCGGGACTGCGAACACGCTGATTTACGTGAAGGGCAAAGGGATCGTCTCGTGCGAGCCCTCGGTCGTCGCCGTCCAGCGCGATGCGCGTGGCGGCAACAAGGTCCTCGCGGTCGGACGCGAAGCGAAAGAGATGCTCGGCCGCACGCCGGGGAACATCCGCGCCGTTCGCCCGCTGCGTGACGGCGTCATCGCCGACTTCGAGATCACCGAGGCGATGCTCCGTTACTTCATCGCGCGCGCGCACAACCGCCGCACGCTGGTGAAGCCCCGCATCATCATCTGCGTCCCCTTCGGCATCACCGAGGTCGAGAAGCGCGCCGTCAAGGAGAGCGCCGAGAGCGCCGGAGCGCGCGAGGTCTACCTGATCGAAGAGCCCATGGCGGCGGCGATCGGCGCGGGGCTCCCCATCACCGAGCCGAGCGGCAACATGGTCGTCGATATTGGCGGCGGCACCACTGACATCGCCGTCATTTCTCTCAGCGGGATCGTGTACTCGCGTTCCGTGCGCATGGCCGGCAACCAAATGGACGAAGCTGTCATGAATTATCTGAAGCGGAAATACAATTTGCTGATTGGCGAGCGCACCGCCGAACAGATCAAGATGGAAATTGGTTCCGCCTATCCTGTGCAAAAGCCTCTCACGATGGAAGTGAAGGGTCGCAACCTGATTGAGGGCATGCCGCGGACGGTCACCGTAGACGACAGCGAAATCCGTGAGGCGCTCTCCGAATGCTTGACCACGATTCTGAACGCCATCCGCGTGGCGCTCGAGCGCACCCCACCCGAGCTTTCCGCCGATATCAGCGACCGCGGGATAGTGCTGACCGGCGGTGGGGCGCTGCTGAAAAACCTCGACAAGCGCATCCGGGAGGAAACCGGCCTGCCGGTTTCGATCGCCGACGATCCGCTGGCCTCGGTTGTACTGGGCACCGGGAAGATGCTCAGCGACTTCCGCCTTCTCCGCCTTGTCTCAATCGACTAGCGCGGCTCGGGTTCGCCGTCGCACGCTGCAGCCATCATCGTCTGCAAACTGAAGGCTGTCCTAAATCACAAGGGCTGGACGCGCTACAAACTGCAAAAGAGATCCGGTATCACGTATCCCACGCTGCACGCGCTTTAGCTCATTCTGACTCAACGTGAATGTCTCCTGTCTCATGGGGTGACATTTTCACGTTGCCGTTAAGGGGTGACAGAATGGAC
>PLXW01000006.1 GCA_003151595.1 Myxococcales bacterium | reverse complement strand
GCGCTGCGCTTCTCCGCCCGACAGCGTCGACAGCGGCTGCCCCAGCGGCAAGTACCCGAGCCCCACGCGCAGCACCGGATCGAGCGCGCGGCGGATCACGTAGTCACGTGCGTCCGGCGGATCGAGCAGCGCCAGCGCTTCGTCGACCGTCATCGCCAGGATGTCCGCCACGCTCTTCCCGCGGTGAGTGACGGCGAGAACCTCGGGCTTGAAGCGCTTCCCCTGGCAAACGGGGCACAGCAGCGCGACGTCGGCGAGGAACTGCATCTCGACGGTCTCGTACCCTTCGCCCGAGCACGTCTCGCATCGCCCGGCGCCGGGGCCGCCGACGTTGAACGAGAAGTGCGACGGCGCGAGGCCGCGATCGATCGCGCTCGGCTCGGCGGCGAAGCGGGCGCGGATGCGGTCCCAGGCGTGCGTGTACGTGGCGGCGTTGCCGCGCGCCGTGCGTCCGAGCGGCGACTGATCGACCAGCACGGCGCGCGTGAGACCGCCGATCCCTTCGAGGGCGTCGTGCGGCCCGGCGCGATCGACCGCGCTGTCGCCGAGCGCGCGGGCGACGCCGCGGTAGACGATCTCCTCGGCCAGCGTCGACTTCCCCGAGCCGCTGGGCCCGGTGATGGCGCACACGACGCCGAGCGGGATCGACACGTCCACGCGATCCAGATTGTTCGCCCGCGCGCCGCGCACGACGAGCGTCTCCCCCGAGCTCGAGCGCGCCCTTCGCTTCGTACGCACGGCGGACCACGCGCGCCCTGTCGGCAGATCGGTGCGCGCTTCCATCCCCTTCGGCGTGCCGTCGAACAGGATCGTCCCGCCGTTCGTCCCCGCGCCGGGCCCCAGCTCGATGATGCGATCGCACGCCCGCACGATCCCCGGGTCGTGCTCGATCACGAGCACCGTGTTCCCGGCGCGCGACAGCTCGCGCATCACGTTCGCCAGCGGCGCCACGTCGCACGCATGCAAGCCCACCGTCGGCTCGTCGAGCACGAAGAGCGTGCCCGTGAGCGCTGCGCCCAGCGCCGTCGTCAGCCCCGCGCGCTGCGCTTCTCCGCCGGACAGCGTGCGCGCTTGCCGATCGAGCGTGAGGTACCCGAGGCCGACCGAGTCGAGGTACCCGAGCCGCGCGGCGAGCGCGTCCTTCACCCGTCGACCTTGCGCGTCCTTCGCCACCAGCGCGTCCAACCGCGCGCGCGACGCGCTCACCGTCTGCGCGTGCCACTCGCCGAGGTTCAACCCGCTCACGCGGTACGAGCGCGCCGTCGGATTCAGCCGCGCGCCGCCGCAGTCCGCGCACGCCACGTACTCGCGGTACCTCGCGAGGAACACGCGCACGTGCATCTTGTACGTGCGCCCCTCGAGCCACTTGAACCACGCCTTCACGCCGGGGAACTTCCCCTTCTTCCAGTTCCCCTTGTGATCCTCGCCCTCGAGGATGAGCGCGCGCTGCTCGGCGGTGAGCGCGTCCCACGCCACGTTCATCGGGATCTTCGCCCGCGCGCAGAACGCCTTCAGCTCGTCGCGCTCGCCGTCGGCGGAGGGGCCGCTCCACGCGCGAACCGCGTTCTGCGCCAGCGTCTTCGATCCGTCGGGGATCACCTTTCCCCAATCGACGCCGATGATCCGTCCGAACCCGCGGCACGCCCCGCACGCGCCCAGCGGCGAGTTGTACGAGAACATCCCGGGGCGCGCGGCTTCGAACCCGCGCGCGCACTTCGGGCACACGAGGCCGCGCACGATCGGAATGTGCGCGGGGGGCGCGACGACGTCTCCCGCCGGCGCATCGGGCGGCGTCAGCGCGAACTTCGTGGCCCCTTCCTCATGACGGATCTCGGCGCGCCCGCTCGCGCGTTCCCACGCGACTTCGATCGCTTGCTGCAGGCGGCGCACTTCGCGCCCGCTCACCTTCACGCGATCGATCACCACCTCGACGCGCACGTCCGGCGCCACGGCCTCGCTCGGCTTCAGCCCGTCGATGTCGCGCACGCTCCCGCCGACCACGAGCCGCCGGTACCCGTCCTTCGCCAGCGACTCGCGCAGCTCGAGGAACTGCGAAGCGTCCGCAATGCGCACCGCGTACGTCACGAGCACGCGCGCGCCGTCCATCTCCTTCGCGGCGCGCGCGGCCGCGTCCGACGCGCTCGTCGCGATCGCATCGACGCCGCACTCGGGGCACGTCGGGATCGCTTCGCACGCGAAGAGCGCCGCCAGGTACGGCTCGAGATCGGCGAGCGTGGCCAGCGTCGAGCGGCTCGACTTCACCGGCGCGCGTCGGTCGACCGCGACCGTGGCGGCGATCGGCGCGAGCTCATCGATGGGCGGACGCTCGAGCCGCTCCAGGAACTGGCGCGCGTACGGCGAGAAGCTCTCCACGAATCGCCGCTGCCCCTCGGCGTACAGCGTGTCGATGGCGAGCGAGGATTTCCCGGCTCCGCTCGGCCCGGTGAGGGCCACGAGCTGGCCCGGCGGCAGGTCGAGATCGATCGCGCGAAGGTTGTGCGTGCGCGCGCCGCGAAGACGAATCGGAAGCATCGAAGGCCAGCAGTATGCGTCCTGATTGCCGGAACGGAAGGCCCGGCGGGCTTCAATCGTGGCTACACTGCACGTCGTGCAGGAACACTTCGCCAGCGTCCTCCTCGTCGAAGACGACCTCGACATTCGCGAGACGGTCTCTGCGGTCCTCGAGGCCGAGGGGTACACGGTCTTGACCGCCGCCAACGGCGAAGAGGCCCTGACGCTCCTCGATCGCGGTCAGCCGTGCGTGGTGCTCCTCGACCTGATGATGCCCGTCATGACGGGCTGGGATTTCATGGAGGTCGTTCGCAAGAACAAGCGCCTCGAGGACATGCCCGTCGTCGTCGTGTCGGCGTACAGCGAGAAGAAGACCGAGGGCGTCCGCCGCGTGCTGAAGAAGCCGCTCGACGTGAACAAGCTGCTCGAAGCGGTGGCCGAGTACTGCTGCTGTCCGCCGAAGCCTGCCTTGGTGCAGCACTAGGCGCGGCGTCGATGCGGAGGACGATCTCGCGCTGGGTCCTGTTGCCGTGGCTCGCCGTCGTGGCGTGCGGACGGCAAGGGGCGTCCAGCGCGGTCGATGGCGGCGTCGAACCGACGACGGACGACGCCGCGAGCGCCGTCGACGGCGCCTCTCCGATCTTCGACGCGCAGACGTCGATCCCGCCGCCCATCGATGACGCCGATACGAACCCGTCCGTCGATGCGGGCAACGACGACCCGGGCGGCCCCTGGGTCGTCTTCGCTTCGACCAGCGCCGGCACCTTCGATCTGTACCTCGTGCACCCCGACGGCACGGGCCAGCGTGTCCTCGTTCAGACGCCCGGTTCGGACTTGCACCCTTCCTGGTCGCCGGCGTCGACCGGCGCGCGCACGGTCGCCTTCGCGTCCGATCAGAGCGGGCAGTTTCAGATCTACCTCGTCGATGTCGCGCGAGGCGTCGTCACGCGGGTTCCCACCGGACTCGCGTACGCGACGAACCCGTCGTTCTCGCCCGAAGGCGCCGAGCTCGCGTTCAGCGGCGACACCGACGCGGGGGGCGCGATCTTCCGCGTTCCGCTCGACGGCGGCGCGGCGGTCGCGTTGACCACGGGCGCCGGCCATCGCGACTCGGCGCCAGCGTGGGCGTCGGACGGCACGATCTACTTCGCCACCGATCGCTCCGGCGCGTTCGAGGTGTGGTCCGTGGCGCCCGACGGCGGCGCGCTCGCGCAGGTCACGACCGGCTCACAGATCATCGCCGGCCCCGCGACCACGCCCGACGCGGGCGCGCTCCTCTTCGCGCAGCTCGGCAGCGGCCCGGCGGGCTCCGGCTCGAACACGCAGGTCGTCCTCCTCTCGCTCGCCGACAAGAGCACGAGCGTCTTCTCGTCCTTCGGCGATTTCTCTCCGGCCATGTCGTCCGACGGCGCGCGCATCGCGATGACGACGACGCGCTACGCCGGCGTGAGCGCGCAGATCGTCCTCGTCAACGCCGACGGAGGCGCGCCGTTTCGCCTGACGAACGACGGCGGCGTGAACGACGAAGCGGTGTTCGAGCCGGCGAGGTAGCGCTCAGTTACCGGTGACGTGCGCGCCGAATGTGAACGGTCCGCCGGCGTTGGGGGCGTCGTCGAAGATGGCTTCCATCGAGTTGACGTTGTCGGGCGTCGGGAACGCCGCGGACGGCAGCACGGTGGGGCTTCCACCGACCGTGCCGAAGGTGGCCGTGCACGGTGCGGGCGTCAGCGGCGGAACGCCATGGTTGTTGCAGGTCGCGGGCGAGGTCGTCGAGTTGGCCGCGAAGGTGACGGTCGGTGGCGTCACGGAATCGAGTACGAACGTGAAGTTCGTGATCGTCGCGCCGGTCCCGTTCTCAGCCGACATCTGCCACGAGACCTCGTTGGAGCTCACCGAGGGGGGAGCGAAGGGCGCGTTGGTGAACCCGTCGCCGTGCGTGCCGGCGGTGTGCAGGTAGACGTCGCCGGCGCCCTGCCCGTATGGGAGCGTCACCTCCGAGGTGATCTCGCCCGTCGGCTTTCGGTACGCGATCATGAGCTCCTTGGTCGCCGGATCGAAGCTCCCTTCCATGTAGATGATGGTCTTCGTTCCGGAGGCAGTCGCCGGCGACGGCGGGTGCACGGTGTTGCTCGACCCGAACGGCCCCTCGGTGCTCCCCGAGCCCCCCGAGCAAGCCACGACCAACAGGGAAACGCACGATCCTGCGAGCAGCCAATTCGTTCTCATTTTCGTCCTGCCTCCCTATGCCGACGTGAGTCCGGTCGCCCCGAGGCGCGTCGCTGCGCCGAGACCCGACTCGACTGTGAAAGTATACGGTTACTGGACACGGGGCCCAACGAAAGCGCGAACTGTGGCGCCTTTGGTCCCACCTGGCCCCCTACGGGTGCTCTCCGTCGCCGAGCGTCTTTCGCTTCTCGTTCTTCTCGGGCGGCTCCTTCTTCGGAACGCCGAGCACCATGCGCGCGGCCGCATCCATCGGGACGCTGGCGCGCGCCACGCGATCGAGGAACCGACTGAGCACAGGGCGGAGAACGCGCGGACTGAGCTCGAGGTCCTCGGCAGCCTCGCGGACCGCGTCGTCGACGACGGTCTGCGCGTTCGCGTCCATCACCTTCGCCGGCGGCGCGGATGCCACGGCGACGGGCGGTGGGACCGGCGCGGGTGGAGGAGGAAGAGGGAGCACCGAGTCCAACTGCACCTCGCTGGCGGTCGCGAGCTCCGCCAGCAACGGGCGCGGTGCCTTCGCCAGCGTCCGCAAGAGCGTGACCCGATCTTCGAAGGTCGGTCGTACGTTCTGCATCTCCCAGCGGTGAACGGTCAGCGCCGTCTTGTGAAGATGGCGCGCGACGGCCGACTGCGTGAGCCCCGCCGCTTCACGCGCGCGGCGCAATGCGACTCCGAATTCATCGAGGTCCATGCGCGCACGATGCCGAGACGTGGCACCGATGTAAATGCAGGATCGCGGAAATGCGAAGGATCGACTGCATCGATGATTCATGCGAGTCGCATGGTTGCGATGCACAGTTCGCTTAAATGCAGAGTGAAGGCAGCAAGTGTGCGAATGAGGTATCGCTTTGATGCGATGTCGTGATCGCTTTGATGCGAGCAGTCATCATCACGGATGCGTCGATGGCTTCGCTCGAATGCGAAAGTGCCTTCGCTTCATTGATATATAGAGGCATCTCCGGTGCGGAGGCATCGTTGATTCAAAGACATGCCGGCCCTAGAAACGATCCATGGCAGCCACCTTCACCATGACGCCGATCGGAACGGTGCGGGGCGGGCGCGCGGAGCCGACGGACGACGACTGGGCGCGCGAGTCGTGCGTCATCGAGCTCGACGCGCGGTTCGACGACGAGGTGCTCCTCGGCCTCGATGCCTTCTCGCACCTCGAGGTGGTCTACGTGTTCGATCGCGTCGACGAGAGCGAGATCGAGCAGCGCGCGCGGCATCCGCGCGGACGCACCGACTGGCCGCGCGTGGGGATCTTCGCGCAGCGGGGGAAGGGGAGGCCGAACCGCGTCGGCGTCTCGCGCTGCGCGATCGTGAAGGTCGAAGGGAAGACGATCCACGTGACGGGGCTCGACGCGATCGACGGAACGCCGGTGATCGATCTCAAGCCGTACATGCGCGAATTCGGACCACGCGGCGAGGTGCGGCAGCCGGCGTGGGCGACGGAGCTCATGGCCGACTACTACGTGCCGGCGAAGCGCTGACGCTCACTGGCAGCTGTCGCTGCACGGTCCCGTCACGCAGGCGTAGAGCTCCGCCCCGCCGGCCGCGCACGGCCCGAGGCACGCCGCGATGCACGCGCAGTCGAGCGTCGTCGCGGTGCCCGTGACCTTGCACTGGGCGGCGCAGCCCGTCAGGTTCGACGGGTCGCAGCTCGAGGCGTCGACGCGCGCGCACCCCGCAAACTGGCTCTGCGCGCACGACTCGCACGCGCCCGGCGTCGCGAGATCGCCGTAATAGGAGACGCACGCGTTCTCGAACGACGAGAGCGCTGAAGCGTCGAGCCCCGAGTCGCCGAACGAAGCGGCGTCGGTGCCGCCGTCGAGAAAGAGCGTCGTCGCCGTGCAGGCGTGATCGCAGACGCCCGTCGCCGTGAGGCACACTTCGCCCGCCGGGCACTCGAGGTCCGCGGTGCAGGGGACGATGCGAAGGTAGGGCGCGCAGCGCGGGTCGGGATCCGCGGGGCGCGCGTTGAAGAGCGCGGCGCAGTAGGCGCAGGTGCTGACCGGCGTGCAGTAGCAGGTGTCGGCGGCGGAGCCGAAGCAGGTGGGGGCGTTGCCGCTGGGGCAGGTCGTGGATGGAGACGTCGTGCTGCAGGCGAGGGCGACGAGGAGGAGAGGGAGGATGGGGCGCATGCGCGTGGGCCGATCGGGAAGGCGATAGCACGCGTTGGCGTTCGCGTTGGCGTTCGCGTTGGCGTTCGCGTTGGCGTTCGCGTTGGCGTTCGCGTTCGCGTTCGCGTTCGAGAGAGAACAACTTGGGGCTCTCTCTCGGGACGAACGAGTTTGCCCGGGTGCTCGGGCGCATCAA
>PLXW01000001.1:3965-4938 GCA_003151595.1 Myxococcales bacterium | reverse complement strand
AAAGGACACGACCATGAAGAAGCAACCGCATCACCGTTATCCGCAGACACTCATCGACTTCCAACACCTGGAGGGCGGCCAGTACGGCAACCTCCGCATGATCGCGCGCGATCGCGACACGCTGGAGATCCAGCTCGGCTCGGACTTCGTGCGCATCAACGCTGATGGCGCATCGCAGATCGCGCAGGCGCTCGAGTGCTTCTCGGGTGCTCCCCCGCAGCTCATCGTGGAGGTCGACGACGAGACCGACGTCGTCGTCGAGCCGATCTCCGAGGAACCGAAGCTCCCACGACCGCGGCGCGCGCCCCGGCGTCGGCCGTCGGTTTGAGAGGGCCGTCATGGGAAGCAGCGAACCCATCGATCCGAATGCGCCCGCGTTGCCGCCGCGCCATCGCGGTGGTGATGCGCTCGTCCTCGCCGGAGGTGTGGCGAAGGGAGCATTCATCGCCGGGGCGGTCCTCGCTCTCGCGCAGTCCACGCAGCTTCGCGTCCGGCGCATCGTCGCGACGAGCTCGGGCGCTCTGTCGGCGGTGTTCCTCGCATCCGCGATCCGCGACGGGCGCGATCTCGCCGTCGCGAGTGCCGAGCTCGTCGCTCTCTGGCGCGAGAAGGCGACGGTCGCAGGCGCATTCGAATGGAGTCCCGGCGGCATCGCACGGCGGACGGGCCTCTCGACGAGCGCGAAGCTCCTCGCCCTCATGCGGCAGTACGTCCGTCCCGCGCGTGGACGTCGACCGATCGAGCTGCGCCTCGCGATGACGAACGCCGCGGGCGACGTCGGGGAGATCGGAGGCGCCGAGGCCACGACCTTCGAGCACGTCGCGCGCTTCTCCGGCTCCGCGTTCGACGACGAGCGAAAGCTCGAGGACGTCTTCCGCGCCGTGTGCGCGGCGTCGGCGTTCCCGATCGCGTTCGAGCCCGTCGAGGTACCGATTCGAGGGAAGGGAGCGCCGTGCTTCGACGGTGGGCTCGT
>PLXW01000001.1:0-3952 GCA_003151595.1 Myxococcales bacterium | reverse complement strand
GTGCATCTCGCGGAGATCCTCGTGCAGGAGCGGCTCTATCGGGACCTCCGTGAGGCCCATGCGACGAACGTCGCGCTCGCGCGGCTCGATGAGCTCGTCGCGGACCCGCGCGCCCGCGCAGTGATCCTCGACTCCATCGGATGGAGGAATCGGCGGAGGGTCGAGATCATCGAGATCCGGCCTGACGTCGCGCTCCCTGGCGGTGCGTTCGATGGGTTCTGCCGGCCCGCGCTCCGCGACGCGTACATCGACGCGGGCGACGACGCGGCGCGCGCGTGGCTTCACCAGTCCGCGATCACGCGAAGGGTCGGGTGACGCGCGATGCGTCGCCCTCATGTTGGCCGCCGTTGGCGAAGGACCGGCGGCGTTGAAAGGAGACGGAGGATGGATACGAATGATCTGGATCGATCGATAGCCGAGCTCGCGGAGGACGCCGCGGAGCTCGCGGCGCGCGCCGTCGGGTGCGGCTTGGCTCGGCTCATCGACACGTACGTGCCAGCGCGGCTCGCAGGCCGCTTCGCGATGCGCGTCGCCGTTGTGCTCTTGCGCGAGGTTCAGGCGCACGAGGACGGCGGACCAAGCGTCGTCTTCCGCAAGGCGCACTGAGGGGATCATGACGCGCCGTCGGGCTTCCCAAGAACAACGAGCGCTTCGCGCTGAGGCGCGAGCGCGCGTCGCTCAGCTTCGCGAGCAGCTTCGCGTCGCGCTTTCGTCGAAGAAGGAGCGGCTACGGGAGCTCACGCGGATAGTCCGCTCCGAGCGAACCGCGCTTCGCGCTCGGCTTCGCGAAGCACGGAAGGTTCGCCTGGCAGAGGTCCGCGAGTGGGAGCGCGGGGAACGGGCGAAGGCGCGGACCGAGTGGAAGCAACGCGCCGTCGACGCGCGCCGCGAAGCCGACGGCGAGCTCGCGCGTGCTCGCGCGGAGATCGCGGCGGAACGTACTCACGCGGCGGAGGTCCGTCGCATCGCGCGCGAGGCCCGTTCGCGCGTCGAGCGTCACGTGAGCGGCGCGCAGAGCGATGACGAGGTGCGCGCGCTCGTTCCGTCGGAGCTCGTGCCGCTCTTCGAGCGCGTGAAGCAGGCGATCCGCGGCACGCCGAAGGAGTCGCGCGCCGAGGCGTTTCTGAAGCTCGCCGCGGACCGTCCGGATGACGTGTTCGCGCTCGTGGAGCCTGCTCTGGAACGGATGATCGCCGAGGTGTTGTCTGCGCTCGCGCACGCGAAGAAGGCAGAGGCTTCCTGCGGCTGCTCGCATCGCGCGAAGCCGGCGAACGGGAACGGCCTCACCGCAGGGGGCCCCGACCCCGGCGAGGTCGCGCGGCTCAAAGCGCTCGACGAGCGTCCGAAGACCGCCGCAAAGGGCGAAGGACTCGACACGCCACAGATCGCGAAGGCCATTCGCGAGGGCATCAAGGCAGCCGTGAATGCGCGGCAGCTCCCGAAGGCGACGTACTCCGTGCGCTCCGACAAATACTCGATGGGGTCGTCGATCACCGTCGTCGTGTCGAAGCTGCCGTTCCGCGTGTTGAACCCCGAGGCTTACCGGGTCGACCGCGGCGCGAGCTGGGTGACGTTCGATAGCGCGAACCACCGAAGCCGCTTCACCCCCGAGGCGCAAGCCGTCGAGCGAAAGCTGAACGCCATCGTCGACGCCTACCACTGGGATCGGTCCGACTCGATGACGGACTACTACAACGAGCGCTTTGCGAAGGACGTGCGGCTCACCGAAGACAAGGCGGAGTGGCAGAAGCTCGAAGCGGCGAAGGTCGCGGCTGCGCGAGCCGCCGAGGGGAGAAAGTGACGTGGGGCGCGCGTCGCAGCAAGCCGCGGAGCGCCGGGCCCGCCGGCGGGAGGCGCGCGAGAGGATCGCGGCGCTCCGCACGCAGCTTCGGCACGCGATCGCCGCGAGGAGGCACCGCATGCGCGAGCTCGCGCAGATCATCCGCGCCGAGAGGGTGGCGCTGCGCGATCGCCTGCGCGCGGATCGACGCCGGGTGCTCGAGGAGCTGCGCGCTGCCGCACGTAGCGAACGACTCGCGGCTCGCGCGGAGTGGCAGCGTCGACTGCGTGAGGCGCGTCAGGAGGGGCACGGCGAGGTCGAGCGCCTGCGCGCCGAGCTCGCGGCCGAGCGCGCGAAGCAGTCGGCCGAATGGAAGATCGAGCGCGGCGCTCGCGCCGACCGTTCCGCGCATGCCCTCGCGCAGCGCCAGCAGAGTGACGAGGAGGTTCGCGCGCTCATCCCGCGCGAGCTCGCTCCGCTGTTCGATCGCGTGGCTCGCTCGATTCGTGGTGAGCCCGCCCAGACGCGCGCCGAGGCGTTCCTCCGCCACGCCGAGCGCCATCCCGCGCAGGCATTCGAGGTCGTCGAGCCGCGGGCGCATGAACGGATCGAAACGGTCCGGGGCGAGCTCGCGCAGGCGACGCGTGCGGCTGCGATGGGGGAGACGACGAGCAGCTACGCCGCCAAGCGTGCCGCGCGCATCGAGCGCATGCGCGCGAAGGCGGCGCGCCTCGCGTCGGCCGCCGAGGGAGCCCACGCGCGAGCGCGGGGCATCGCGGACGCGATCCCGATGGGACAACCGATCCTCGTGGGACACCATTCGCAGCGACGGCACGAGCGCGATCTCGAGCGGATGCGTCGCTCGTTCTCGGCATCCGTGGAACTCGCGGGGGACGCGAAGGCGCTCGCACGCCGCGCTGACCGGGCCGAGCAGAATCCGGCGATCTCGAGCGACGATCCCGATGCGGTCACGAAGCTCCGCGAGAAGTTCGCGGCGCTGAACGCGAGCCGCGAGAGGATGCGCGCGGCGAACGCAGCGATACGCGCAGGCGGCGACGTCGTCGGTGCGCTCGCCGCTCTCGGGTTTCGCGAAGGTCAGGCGAAGAAGCTTCTGGAGCGCGACTTCGCCGGTCGGATCGGGTTCCCCGACTACGCGCTTCGGAACGCTGCCGGCGAGGCGGCGCGCGTCGAGCGCCGGATTCGCGAGCTCGAGGACCGCGCCGTCACGCCGGCACGCGCGGACATCGTCATCGGCGACGCGCGGATCTCCGAAGCGGAGAACCGCGTCCGCGTCGTGTTCCCGTCGGTGCCGCCGGAGGCCATACGCCGCGCGTTGAAGGGCGCTGGCTTTCGTTGGGCGCCATCGGTCGGTGCTTGGCAGCGTCAGGCCAGCAACGGCGCGTGGGAGGCCGCGAAGCGCGCCCTCGCGGGCAGTCCGTGATCGCGCCGCTCGGCCTCGCCGACCTCGATGCAGTTAGGGTCCGCGTCGGCTCGCACTGGACGGCGCTCGTCGACGGAGCTCGCCGCGCGGACCTCGACGTCGTGCACGCGCAGCTCGCCGCGCTCCACACGCTCGCCGACTCGGGTTGCTATCGGTACCTCGCCGAGCACGACGCGATGGGGCTGCTCGCGTTCTCGCACCAGCTACGGACGCTCCGCGCGAGCCTGGTGAAGCTCGGCGACCGGAAGAAGCGGGCGTCGACGGCGCTCGCGATGGGGGGATACATCGGGAGCCCGTTGATCTCGCTACTCGGCTGGCCGTGGGGCATTTCGGGCCTACTCGTCGGCGTCACGTTCCTACTCCTGACCTTGTTCGGGTCGTTCGCGCCGTTCCGTCTCGAGGAAGCGCTGAAGGTGCTGGACGGTCTCGTGGGCCGGGTTCAGACTTTTCTGGAAGGCAGGTTGTAGATGCGGCTCGAAGCGACAGCGGCGGTGAAGTTGGGCGCGGTGGTGCTCGCGGCGATGGCGATCCTCCTCCCGCTCGCTGCGTACTTCCACGGCAGCTCGGACGGTGAGGTCGTTCGGACGTGCGCCGTAGGCGGCGCGCTTCTCGTTCTCAGCGCGGCGATGATGGCGATGCTCGCGCGCACTCTCCGCGATCACGCATTCGACGATGGGCTCTCGACGAATGCGTTCGCCCCGATGATGGGCGTCGACATGACGCGCGGGGCA
>PLXW01000105.1 GCA_003151595.1 Myxococcales bacterium | reverse complement strand
GAGATGCAGTTCCTCGCCGACGTCGCGCTGCTGTGCCCCGTTTGCCAGGGGAAGCGCTTCAAGCCCGAGGTTCTCGCCGTCACTCACCGCGGGAAGAGCGTGGCGGACATCCTGGCGATGACGGTCGACGAAGCGCTGGCGCTGCTCGATCCGCCGGACGCACGTGACTACGTGATCCGCCGCGCGCTCGATCCGGTGCTGCGCGTGGGGCTCGGGTACTTGCCGCTGGGGCAGCCGCTGTCGACGCTGTCGGGCGGAGAAGCGCAGCGCTTGAAGCTGGCGCGCGCGCTGTCGGAGCCGGCGAAGGGTGGGCTGTTCGTCGTCGATGAGCCGAGCGCCGGGCTTCACGCGCAGGACGCGGAGCACGTCGTGAGCGCGCTGCACGCGCTGGTGGACGAGGGGGCGAGCGTGATCGTGGTGGAGCACGATCTCGATCTGATTCGCGCGGTGGACTGGGTGATCGATCTGGGGCCGGGGGCGGGGCCGAACGGGGGGCGCGTCGTCGCGGAGGGGACGCCGGCGCAGGTTGCGCGGACGCAGACGAAGACGGGGATCGCGTTGCGAGCCCTCACCCCCCAGCCCCCTCTCCCGCAAGGGGAGAGGGGGAGCCAGAACCGCGATCTCTCCTCCCCTCTCCCCTTGCGGGAGAGGGGCGGGGGTGAGGGCTCGCGCGTGAACGGCGGTGAGGGCTCGCGCGTCGACGCGATCACCGTCTCCCACGCCCGCGAGCACAACCTCAAAGACATCACCACCTCCATCCCCCACAACACGCTCTGCGTCGTCACCGGCCCCAGCGGCTCCGGCAAGTCGTCGCTCGCGTTCGACGTCGTCTTCGCCGAGGGGCAGCGGCGCTTCATGGAGACGCTCTCGCCCTACGCGCGGCAGTTCCTCCCCACGCTCCCGCGGCCCGACGTCGACTCGGTCATGGGGGTGCCGCCGTCGATCGCGCTCGAGCAGCGGACGACGCGCGGTGGCGCGAACAGCACCGTCGCCACGGTGACCGAGGTCGCGCACTACTTACGACTGCTGTTCGCCAAGGTCGGCGACATGCACTGCCCGGAGTGCGACACGCTCGTCGCGCCGAGCTCGCCGGACGAACTGTTCGCGCGGCTCACCGACGCGCGCGAGACGGTGAAGAAGACGCTGTACGCGCCGGCCGTGCGCGCGCGCAAAGGGACGTACCTCGATCTCTTCACCGCCGCGTCGCGTGCGGGCGTGAAGACCGCGCGCGTCGATGGCGCGATCGTGACCATCGATCCGCCGCCCAGGCTCGCGAAGACGAAAGAGCACACGATCGATCTCCTCGTTCACTACGGCCCGCTGGCGTCGCTCGATCGCCCGACGTTCGATCGCGCGCTGGCGTGGGGCGCGGGGGCGATCCGGATCGGCGACGGGGCACCGACCGCGAAGCCCACCGAAGCCGAGCACGTATGGTCGACCGCGCGCGCCTGCCCGAAGTGCGGGACGGGCGTGCCCGAGCTCGACCCGCGATGGTTCTCGTTCAACACGAAGCAGGGGCAGTGCGAGGCGTGCGAGGGGACCGGCGTCGAAGGCGGGCCCGAGGCTGTGGCGAACTTCGAGCGCGAGACGTGCGAGACGTGCGACGGCTCGCGCCTCTCCGCGGTCCCGCGGCGCGTGATGGTGCACGGCGAGACGTACGCGCAGTTCACCGCGCGTGACGTGGCCAGCGCGCTCTCGCAGGCGCAGGCGTGGAGGTTCGACGGGAACGCGGCCATCATCGCCAAGGCTCCGCACGCCGAGCTGCTTCGTCGACTGACGTTCGTCGATCAGGTCGGGCTCGGGTACCTCGCGCTCGATCGCGCGGCGTCCACGCTCTCAGGCGGCGAGATGCAGCGCTTGCGGTTGTCGGCGCAGCTCGGGAGCGGGCTCACGGGCGCGCTGTACGTGCTCGACGAGCCGACGATCGGCCTCCACCCGCGCGACACGAAGGCGCTGCTGGCGAACCTGCGCGCGCTGGTCGACGGAGGCTCGACTGTCCTCGTCGTGGAGCACGACGCGGAGACGATCCGCGCCGCCGACTACGTGATCGACATCGGTCCCGGCGGCGGACGCAACGGGGGTCACGTCGTGGCCGCGGGCCCCGGGTCGGTCGTGCTGGCCGATCCGCGATCACCCACGGCCCTGGCGCTCGCCGAGTCGGCGCGGATCGTTCGCCCGGTGCGACCGCCGGCGGACAGATGGATCGAGGTCGCCGGTGCGTCCGCGCACAACTTGAAAGACGTGACCCTCCGCGTCCCGGTCGGGCGCATGTGCGTCGTCGCCGGCGTGAGCGGCTCGGGCAAGTCGACGCTCGTCCGCCACGTCCTCTACCCCGCGCTCCGTCGCGCGCTCGGTCTCGTCGCCGATGAACCGGGCGCGCACACGTCGCTCAACGGCTACGACGCGACCTCCACCAAGCCCCGCGGCATCGGCGTCACCGGCGTGAAGCGCGCGCTGGCCGTCGATCAGTCGCCCATCGGTCGCACGCCGCGCTCTGCGCCGGTCACCTTCCTCGGCGTGTGGGACGAGCTTCGAAAGCTGTTCGCGTCGCTCCCGGAGTCGAAGATGCGCGGGTACACGCCGGCGCGCTTCTCCTTCAACACGGCGACCGGCGGGCGATGCACCGCGTGCGACGGGCAGGGGTACATCGTCTCGGAGATGGCGTTCCTCCCCGACGTCGTCGCCCCGTGCGAGACGTGTGGCGGCGCGCGCTTCGAAGCGTCGACGCTCGACATCAAGTACGCGGGGCTCTCGATCGGCGACGTGCTCCACCTCAGCGCCGAAGACGCGGCCAAGGTGTTCAGCGCGCACAAGCGAATCGCGCGACCGCTCTCCCTCCTCCACGATCTCGGCGTCGGCTACGTGCAGCTCGGCCAGGGGTCGAACACGCTCTCCGGCGGCGAAGCGCAGCGCCTGAAGCTCGCCGCCGAGCTCTGCGCCGGCAGCGCGCACGAGCCCACCGTCTACGTGCTCGACGAGCCGACGACCGGCCTCCACCTGTCCGACGTTCGACGCTTGCTCCTCGTCCTCGAGCAGCTCGTGGCGCGCGGCGACACGCTCCTCATCATCGAGCACCACCCCGACGTCATCGCCTGCGCCGACTGGGTCGTCGAGCTCGGGCCCGAGGCGGGGCGGCACGGCGGCGAGATCGTGTACGCCGGCGATGCGCGCGGTCTCATGAAAGCGAAGACGGCGACCGGGAAGTACCTCGCGGGGGAGAAGCGCGCGCCCCGCGTTCCAGCCCTACTGGCCGCCGAAGCCGAGTGAGGGGTCGCTCATCCATGAGCTTCCCAGACCCCACCTGCGCGGCGTCGCGCCCCTCACTCGGTCGCACGCCCGTCACATGTTACGCGCGCCGTTACGCTCGGATGTGCCACTGGCCCGCAAATGTCCGGGAACCTGGCGCTCTCTGATCCGCCTTTCCCCAAGTTTCGCAGCTGGGCCGGGTCTTGCTTAGGGGAGAGGCGTCGCCCGTTTGGGTGGCGGCCGGTTGAATGAAAGCGTCGCGCGGGACGTCCAGAAAACGGGACGCGCCGCGAAACCAGCGGAACCAAGACGAAGCCATGAGCCGTATGGATGCCGAAGTCGACGAGCTGACGGTCCGAGCGCAATCGCGCATCGGCCAGCGCGTGCGCGACAAGTGGCGGCTCGACGAGCTGATCGGCGTCGGCGGCATGGCGGCGGTCTACGCGGCGACGCACCGGAACGGGAAGCGCGTCGCCATCAAGATCCTCCACCGCGAGGTCGCGATGAGCGACGACTCGCGCGCCCGCTTCGCGCGCGAGGGGTACGTGGCCAACACGGTCGCGCACAAGGGCGCGGTCAGCGTCATCGACGACGACGTGACCGAAGACGGCGCGCCGTACTTCACGATGGATCTGCTCGAGGGCGAGACCCTCGATCACCGCGTGCGTCGCAAGGGGCGGCTCGGCGTCGAAGAGGTGCTCGCCGCGGCCTACCAGCTGCTCGACGTGCTGGCGGCGGCGCACGCCAAGGGGATCATCCACCGCGACATCAAGCCCGAGAACGTGTTCCTCACGAAGGAGGCCACGATCAAGGTGCTCGACTTCGGCATCGCGCACCTCCGCGAGCTGGAGAACGGCACGCTCACGGGCGCGACGCAGAGCGGGCACACGATGGGGACGCCGTCGTTCATGCCGCCGGAACAAGCGCGCGGTCGATGGGACGAGGTCGATCCGCGAAGCGACCTGTGGGCCGTGGGCGCGACGATGTTCACGCTCCTCACGGGGCACCACGTGCACGAGGCCGACACGATGAACGAGGTGCTCCTCGGCGCGATGTCGATCCCGGCCAAGCCCATCGCGCTCTACCGCCCCGAGCTGCCGCGCGCGGTGTGCGACGTGGTCGATCGCGCGCTGTCGTTCGCGATGGACGACCGCTGGTCGAGCGCGCTCGAGATGCAGGGGGCGGTGCGCGAGGCGTACCGCGCGATGAAGCAGTCGATCGACGAGCTGGGGCGCGAGCCGACGCTGGCGGCGACGTCGGTGAGCAACCCCGACCTGGTGCTGGCGCAGTACTCGGCGATGCAGCGGGCCACGGGGACGACGGGGCGACCGACGACGCACACCCCGGCCGAGGAGATGGACGGGCTCGTGGCGCAGTCGTCGCGTCGGACGAAATTCGCCGTCGCGATCGGCGGCGCGGTCGCGGCGCTGCTCACGGCGACGTTGATGCTCCTTCCGACGGCCGGTGCGAGCGCGCCGATGGCGGTCGCGGCGAACGCGAGCGGTCCGTCGTCGAGCGTGACCACCGAGACCCCCAGCGCCGAGCCGATGCCCGCGCCGCCGTCTACCGGCGCCCCCGCGGTGACGGCGCCTTCAAGGAGCGACGACACCCCCGCGCCGTTCGCCAGGCCGGCTCCCTTCAGCGCGTCGCGCGCACACACGCACAAGTCGTCGCCGGCCATCGCTCCCCCTCCCCCGGCCGCCGCCGCGCCCTCGCCCGCTGCGCCCGCCTCGGATCCGCTGACGCGCCGCCACTGACGCTATGCTGTCGTCGCCATGACGACCTCCCTCACCGTCGATAACCCGTTCACCGGCGACGTCGCCTGCACCGTCTCACTCGCCGACGAAGCCGTCGTCGCCGCGACGCTCGACCGCGCGCGCGCCGCCGCCGCCGCGATGCGGAAGACGAACGTCGCCGAGCGCATCGCGTTCTGCGAACGCGCGATGGTGGCGATGGAGAAGAACGAAGACGCCATCGCCGCGGACATCACGCGGATGATGGGCAAGCCCCTCGGGCAGGCGAAGAACGAAGTGAAAGGGATGACGGGGCGCGCGCGGCACATGATGTCGATCGCCGAGGCCTCGCTGGCCGACGTGGCGCTCCCGCCGAAAGACGGCTTCGAGCGGCGCATCGTGAAAGACCCGCTGGGCGTGGTGCTCGATCTGCCGGCGTGGAACTACCCGCTGCTCACGGCGATCAACGCGCTCGTCCCGGCGGTGCTCGCGGGGAACGCCGTGGTCCTCAAGCACTCGCCGCGCACTCCGCTGTGCGGCGAGCACTTCGCGCGCGCGTTCGCCGAAGCGGGCGCGCCCGCCGACGTCGTTCAGGCGCTCCACTGCGATCACCCCACGAGCGAGCGCATGGTCGGCGACGCGCGCGTCGATCACGTGCTCTTCACGGGCTCGGTGCTCGGCGGCCATCGCATCCAGCAAGCGGCGGCGGCGCGCTTCCTCCACGTGGGGCTCGAGCTCGGCGGAAACGATCCGGCGTACGTCGCCGAAGACGCGGACCTCGAGAAGACGGTGGAGAACCTGGTCGACGGCGCTTGCTACAACGCCGGCCAGAGCTGCTGCGCGGTCGAGCGCGTGTACGTGCATCGCTCGCTCTACAAGCGGTTCGTCGAGCTCGCCGAGCCGATGATCCGCGCTTACGTCATGGGCGACCCGATGGACGCGAAGACGTCGCTGGGACCGATCGCGCAGCCGCACCACGTACCGGAGCTCGACGCGCTGGTGCGCGACGCGGAGTCGAAGGGGGCGCGCGTCGTGGCCGGCGGAAAGCCGCAGCGCGTGGGGGGCAAGGGGCGCTTCTTCGAGGCGACGCTGATCGACGGCGCCACGCACGCCATGAAGCTGATGCAAGCGGAGTCGTTCGGTCCGATCTTGCCGGTCGCCGTCGTGGACTCGGACGAAGAGGCGCTGAAGCTGATGAACGACTCGCGCCTCGGCCTCACGGCGAGCGTGTGGACGCGCGATCGCGATCGCGCGGCGCGAATGGCGCGCTCACTCGAGTACGGAACGATCTTGATGAACCGGTGCGATGCGCTCGATCCGGCGTTGCCGTGGACGGGTGTGAAGGACTCGGGCCGCGGCGTGACGCTCAGCGCGCTCGGCTTCGACGCTCTCACGCGTCCCAAAGCCATTCACTTCAGGCTGGCGCTCTAGCCTCGCGAGTCAGTGCGGAGCCGACGTTCCGGTCTGCTCTTGAATCTCGTTGCAGCGATCGAGACACCCCGGGTCGTCGCTGCACTGCGTGCTGCAATCGAACGCCGCCTGGTGCCCTTTGCAGTTGGGATCGCGCTCGCACTTCATCGGATCGCGCGCGGCGGCGGCGCGCGACATCGCGCACGACAGCGACGCGAGCGACGCCATCACGACGAGCACGAACGCGCCGAGTTTCCGCGCGCTCATTTCGCCACCGCCGGCGGCGTCGCTTCAGCGCGCGTCGGACGATCACGAATGCACTTCGCGACCGCCGGCTCGAGCCCCTTCATCGCCGCCGGCAAGCGCGGGCTCCCCATCACGGGCGCGCCCAGGCGCGACCAGTCGAAGCCGCTGTCGGTCATGCTGAGCCACACGAAGAGAGCCTTGCCGCGGATGTTCGCGAACGGAGCTCCCCCGCCCTTCCCGCCGAACCACAGACGCGAGTCGTGGCTGTTGTTGCGGTTGTCGCCCATCACGTAGACCTCGCCGGGCTGCACGAAGAACGGCCCCTGCTTCTCGGCGAACCCGCCCGAGGCGTGATCGTAGAGCGTGAGGAACGCCTCGCCGTCGAGGAACTCCACGTACAGATCGCCTTCATGCTGCGGCACCGGCGCGTCGACCTCGGTGTACGAGTACTGCCCCGCGTAGCAGTGCGGCACTTCCCATCCGTTGATCCACGGGTGGCCGTTCTTCGCCTCGAGCTTGTCGCCCGGCAGCGCGATGACGCGCTTGATGAAGTCCTGCTCCATGTTCTCCGGGTACGCGAACACCATTACGTCGCCGCGGTGCGGAGGCATCGACGTCCAGAGGCGCTTGTCGGTGAACGGGATGGCCGGCCCGTAGACGAACTTGTTCACGAAGATGTGATCGCCCACCTGCAACGTGGGGATCATCGACCCGCTCGGGATCTTGAAGGCCTCGACCACGAACGCGCGCAGCGCCATGGCCACTGCGATCGCGACCAGGATCGACTCCAGGTACTCGCGCACCTCGCTCTTCCGCCAGCGGCCGAGGCGAACGTCGACCTCGCCGTCGACGCGAACGAGCGCGTCGATGAACCCTTCCTCTTCGAACGGCTGCCGCGCCATCGCGACGCGCAGGCCTTCGAGATCCTGCTTCAGCTTCGTGCGCTCGTGCGGCGACAGGTCGCGCTCGATCGCCTTCTCGTTGCGCGCGAAGATCATCTCCGCTTCTTCGAGCAGCATCCGAGCGCGCTCGAACGGAGCGCGCATCGCGCTCGGAATGTCGGCGCGCAGCGGCGTGTGGACGAAGCGCGCGAGCGGCAGGTGCTGGCGCGCAGCCCACAGCGCCATCTCGAACGCGGTGAAGGCGACGATCCCCACTGGCACCGGTTGGTCCCGCACCTTCGACTGAATCCATCCCAAGACGCCCGGGCGATCGAACGACAGCGACGGCGACAGCGCCCACACGAAGAGACACGCCAGCGCGAACGGCACGACCAGGAACCACACCGCCCAGTAGATCGAGCGCGCCACGCGCGATTGTGGCGGCGGCTGCGGCAAATGAGCGAGATGCGGCTGCGATGACTCCACGGCGACGGCCGCTATAGCCTCCCGCCGTTCCTCGGGCAACGAGCCACCTTCGCTCACGGAGCGTCGCCGATCTGAACGGCGTAGCTCACGGTCGCGGCCGAGTCGGCCAGGAGCGTGAGCGGACTCGCCACGGCGAGCGGAGCGGCGACGCCCGCGGTCGGCGAGTTGTCGAAGACGACGTAGTACTGGCCGGGGTCGACCTTGAACGCGTGCGAGAACGGGACCCCTTGCTGCAGCACCACCTGCCCCAGAGGCGGCCCGCTGAGCGGCCCGATCTGCGGGTAGTTGTAGTAGAGCTGGAGCGACGCATCGCCGACGTCCTTGCGAACGAGCATCACGTCGATCGCCGGGCAGCCGTCGACGCGTCCGGTCACCCAGATCGCGCGCCCCGAATCGGTGACCTCGATCGGCCCCACGAAGTCGCGCTCGTTCTGGTGAACATCGACGCGCGCGTTCTCCCACGTGACGTGATCGTTCCCATGCACGTCGATCGGGTGCTGCGGCCGCTGCCCGACGGGGATGATCCCGACGGCGAAGTCAGTGCTCCCGTTCGAGTCGCGGATGACGGTGAAGCCGGCCTGGAGCTGCCCTCCCACGAGCTGCTTGCCGAACGTGTCGCCCATGTTCGACAGCGAGTTGAGGAACTGCGCGACCGGCTGCTCGATGACGTGCGACGTGAAGTTGCTCGAGGTGATCTGGCGCGGGCGGAAGTAGATGTACATCGCGCCGCCCGAGAGCTGGAAGTCGGCGTCGTACTCGACCCCGCCGCTCATCGTGAACGTCAGCTTCTTCGAGAGGTTCGTGTACCCGTAGCCGAAGCCGGAGAACTGCACGTACCAGTCGCCGTTTTGAAGCGCCTGACTCTGGCACTGCTGCGGGAAGAAGCGCCCGATGGTGGGCGCGCTGGGGTCGAGCCCGAGCGGCGCATCATGGGTCTGCATCTGGTGGCAGAACTCTTTCATCCCGAAGCTGAGGATCGACTGCCGGAGCGCGTGGTTCGACGGATCGTTCACCACGCCGGGCATCGTCGAGAGGAGCCCCAGGCCGGAGTTCGCGCAGGACGCGCACCCTTGCGAGCCGAGGAGAGGGAACGTCAGGACCAGAATGGAAAGTGTTCGGGAGCGCAAGCGACGCGCAGCATAGCGCTTCTTTCGTTCGCGAAGGCGCGCTGGATGATCGTCGGGCACGCGGGACGGCAAGCGTTTCTTTCGGCCACAGCCGAGCCGCGAGCATCGCCGACGCGCGATACGACGTGACGCGTTGTAGTCTCCCCCTCCCGTGACTGAGCACGACGTCCTCGTCTTCCTCCTGTCGCTCGCGGTCCTCCTCGGCACCGCGCGCGTGCTGGG
The DNA here is from genome assembly GCA_003151595.1 of Myxococcales bacterium. The sequence goes on along the minus strand of PLXW01000105.1, from coordinate 27,833 downwards.
GGAGCTCGCGCGCGCGATCGGGTTGCCGTTGATCATCGGCGAAATCAGCGCGGGCATCCTCCTCGGGCCGACGGTGCTGGGACGACTCGCCCCCGGCGTACGCGACTGGCTCTTCGCTACTGGGACGCCGCAGAAGATGGTCGGCGCGTACACCAGCGTCGCCGTCGTGCTGCTCCTCGTGGTCGCGGGAATCGAGGTCGACCTCGACGTCGTCAAGCGCCGCGGGCGGAGCGCGCTGCTCACCAGCCTCCTCGGGATCCTGCTGCCGCTCGGCGGGGGCGTCTTGCTCGGCTACATGCTCCCCGACTCGGACCTCGTTCAGCCCAACCACAGGTCGCTCTTCGCCTTCTTCATCGGCGTCGCGCTGTCGATCTCCGCGCTCCCCGTCATCGCCAAGACGCTGCTCGATCTGGGTCTCTTCAAGACCGAAGTCGGGCTGCTGGTCATGGCCGCGGCGATGATCGACGACCTCGTCGGGTGGCTCGCCTTCTCCGTCCTCGTGAGCCCGATGCAAGGGGGCGAGGTCGGGATCCGCAGTGTGGCCATCACGGTCGGGCTGACCGTAGGGTTCGTGGCGCTGTGCCTCTTCCTCGGACGGCACGTGATCGATCGCGTGTTCGCGCGCGTCGAAGGCGACCCGAGTCACGCGCCGGGGCGACTCCTCTCGTTCATCATCGTCCTGGCGCTGGTCGGCGCGGCGACCACGCAAGCGATCGGCATCCACGCCGTCTTCGGCGGGTTCGTCGTCGGCGTGATGGTCGGCGACTCGAAGAAGCTGCGGACCCGCACGCGCGTCGTCATCGAGGACTTCGTGATGAACATCTTCGCGCCGGTGTTCTTCGCGTCGCTCGGCCTGCGCATCGACTTCGTGCACGCGTTCGATCTGCGCCTGTGCGTGCTCGTGTTCGTCATCGCGACGCTGGCGAAGGTCATCGGGTGCAGCGTGGGGGCGCGCGCCGGAGGGCTGGCGTGGAAGCAGTCGGCGGTCATCGGCTTCGGTCTCAACGCGCGCGGCGCGATGGAGATCATCCTGGCGCTGCTTGCGCTCGACGCGGGGCTCATCAAGGAGCAGGTGTTCGTCGCGCTCGTGGTCATGGCGCTCGGCACGTCGCTCCTCAGCGGCCCCATCATGAAGCGCCTCCTCTATTCGAGTGAGCCGGAAGAAGAGGTGGTCGCGCTGCTTCGTGAAGGGGCGTTCGTGGCCGCGCTGAAAGCGACGACGCCGGAAGACGCGATCCACGAGCTCGTCCGCTCCCTGGGTTCGCTGCTCGCGGGGGTGAAGCGAGACGCGCGCGAAGCGGTGCTCGATCGCGAGCGAACCGCGCCGACCGGGCTCGGCGACGAAGTGGCCATCCCGCACGCCGCGGTCGAGGGGCTCCAGAAGCCCATCCTCGCGCTCGGCCTCTCGCCGCAAGGGATCGACTTCGACGCGCCCGACGGTCGACCGGCCCGCCTGATCTTTCTCCTCCTCGTCCCGCCGAAGGCCTACGAGGGGGAGGTGCGCGTCCTCGCGTCGATCGCGCGATCGGTCTTCGACGAGCGCGCGCGCGCGGCGGTCCTGCGCACCGGTACGCTTCTCGATGCGTCCGACGTGCTGGCGAAGAACGCGCAGCGCCTCCGCGGATCGATGCGCCCGACGCGCGCGAGCCTGGCCGATATGTGAGCTTGGTCGCGCGACTTGGAGAATCGTGCGGCGTCGCGTTAGGCTTGAATGAATGCTCGGCCGTGAAAAATGCGTGGGCTGCGGACGCGTGTCGCCGGAGACCAACGGCGACAACACACTGACCACGTCGTTCGGCTGGCGCGTGATCCGCGTGAACGACGTCGTCGAGTGGCGGTGCGCGCAGTGCTGGCAACGCCACAAGGCCGCGCAGGTCCAGAACAGCGAAGCGCCCTCGTCCAACGGCCCGTCGACTCCACCGAGAGAACCGCGCGGCGGGGATCGATGACCGCGGCCGCGAAGGTCGCCGTGCTCGGCGCGGGGGCGTGGGGGACCGCGCTGGCGAGGGTGCTCGCCGACAACGGGATGTTCGTCGAGATGTGGTCGCGGAGAGCCGACCTCGCCGCGCAGATCAACGAGGCGCGCGAGAACGTCCGCTACCTGCCGGGGGCGAAGTTCCCGTCGACGCTCGTGGCCACGCACGATCTGAGAGCCACGCTCGAGGACGCCTCGATGGTCCTCTTCGTCGCGCCCAGCCACGCCACGCGTGAAGTGGCGCGCGCCGCGGCGCCGCACGTCCCCGGCGGGATCCCGATCATCAGCGCGACCAAGGGGATCGAGAACGACTCGCTGATGTTCATGGACGAGGTCCTCCGCGCCGAGCTCCCGAAGCACGCCGGCGATCACCTCACGTTCCTCTCCGGCCCCAGCTTCGCGAAGGAGCTCGCCGCGCGCTTGCCCACGGCGGTGGTCATCGCCGGGCACTCGCTCGTCGATCGCGACGCGGTCATGCACGCCTTCCACACGCCGTACCTGCGCACGTACGCCAGCGACGATGTCATCGGCGTGGAGTGCGGCGGCGCGCTGAAGAACGTGATCGCGATCGCCGCGGGGGCGTGCGACGGCCTCGGCTTCGGGCACAACACGCGCGCGGCGCTCATCACGCGCGGGCTCGCCGAGATCGCGAAGCTGTCGATGGCGCGCGGCGGATCGGCGCTCACGCTGGCCGGCCTCGCGGGCATGGGCGACCTCGTGCTCACGTGCACCGGCGAGCTGTCGCGCAATCGAACCGTCGGCTTCGAGATGGGCAAAGGGCGCACGCTGGGCGACGTGCTCGCGTCGCTCGGTCACGTCGCCGAAGGGGTGAAGACCGCGAAGAGCGCGTTCGATCTCTCGAAAAAACTCGGCGTGGACATGCCCATCACGAGCGAGGTCTACAAGGTCCTCTACGAAGACAAGCCGGCCGCGCGCGCCGTCGTCGACCTGATGGCCCGCGAGCTCGGTCCCGAGTTCGAGCACGCGCACGCGCCACACGCCGTTCGACGCTGATCGCTCCCCGTTTGCCGTCGCGTTTCCGCTTGGCGCGACGCGGGCTCCGTGATCTCGTGGAGGGCGCTTGATTGGAGCATCAAATGGTTCATCGCTTTAAGGCTCCGCGCTTCGCGCTCGTCGCGTTCCCTCTCGGCCTGACCCTCGCCTCGCACGCGAGCGCGCAGCAGCCGGTCTATCCGCAGCAGCCACCGCCGCAGGGATACCCGCAGCAACCGCCGCCGCAGGCGTATCCGCAGCAGCCGCCGCTCCAGCAACCGCCGCCGCAGGCCTATCCGCAACAGCCGCCGCAGCAGACCTATCCGCAGCAGCCGTATCCGCAACAGCCGGCGCCGCAGCAGCCGTATCCGCAACAGCCGGCGCCGCAGCAGCCCTATGCGCCGCAGCCGCAGCAGCCGTATCCGCAGCAGCAGCCGCCACAGGCCTATCCGCAGCAGCAGCCGTTCCCGCCGCAGGGCTATCCGCAGCAACCGCCGCCCGGAGCTCCGCAGCTTCAACCGCCGCAGGGGTATCCGCCGCCGCAAGGGTATCCGCAGCAACAGCCGCCGCCCGGCTATCCGCAGCAACCGCCGCAGGGGTATCCGCCGCAGCCGGGCGCGATGCCACCGCCGGGGTATCCGCCGCAGCCGCAGCTGCTCGCGCCACCCGTCGCGAGCGACATTCGCGATCCGAACGAGATGGCGATCCTCTACGGGACGAGCATCGCGTACGGCCTCGGCACCGGCATCTGGATCGACGGGCTGGCGCACGTCGGCGATCCCGGCATCGCGTTCATCGCGCCGATCGCCTTCGGCGCCGCGGCCCCCATCGGCGTCTATCTCTGGGATCAGGCCGCGCCTCTTCATCGCGGCGTTCCGTCGTCGATCTCCACCGGCCTCGCGCTCGGCGCGATCGAAGGGATCTCGATCAGCGGCACGCAGTGGCAGCACTCCGATCACGGCGGCCCCAACACGTGGAGCTTCGCCACGCAGTCGACGATGACGTGGGTCCTCGCGACCGGCGGCGGCGTCGGCGGCTATGCGTTCGGCGAGTGGCTCCGCCCCGATCCGCGCAGCCTCGCGTTCATCGCCAGCGGCGCGGGGTGGGGCGCGATCTCCGGATCGTTCATGGGCGCCGGCGTCGGCAAGGGGGACTGGAAAAACGGGTCCAGCGTCGGCGGCCTCATCGGATACAACCTCGGCATCGTCGCGACCGGCGCGCTGTCGATCGGGGGCTACGTCCCGTCGTGGCGCTCGCAGCAAGCGATGTGGCTCGGGTACCTGCTCGGCACCGCGGCAGCCTCGGTCGTCTACCTCTTCTACATCGGCAGCAGCGACGACCCGCGCCACGGCCTCATCGCGAACTCGCTCGGAGGGCTCGCCGGCGTCGGCGTCGCAGCCGCGCTCACGTTCAACATGAAGGACGATCAGACCGCGTCGTGGCTCCCGCCGTTCCAGGTGGGAATCACGCCGACCCCGAACGGCGGCGCCGCGCTCTCCGCGTACGGGATGTTCTAATCGGTATCCTTCGTCGCGATGCGACTCAGGATGACGTTCGCCTTGGGGCGAACGTCACTTCACGGCGGGCGGAGTCAGCGGAGCGGGGGCGGCCGGGGCGGGCGTGTCGGTGCCGCCGTCGCCGCCCGTGAGCGTCGAGTCGTCGGGGACCATCGGCGGCTTCGGCGCACCACCGCACGCCGAGAACGCAAAGCCGGCTACGACCAACGACGCCAACACGAAGTGCTTCATCGCGCGTTCCTCCACTGCAGAGCATAGCGGAGGGAGGGGTACCGTCTCCACAAAGCAAACAACGGCTTGGGGGCGCCGCGTCGAGTCGTGGGGAAGCGCGCCTTCGGCGCGCGCTGGGCCAACTTGGGCTAATGTCGGATGCGACGATGCCGACGCTCAAGTGGTTCCCGCCCCAAGGTGCGCCTCGCGCCTTCACCCTCTACAAAGCGGTTTCCACGATCGGCCGCGCCCTAGGAAACGACGTCGCCTTGCCGCAAGCCGGCGCCGCGCTCTCCGAAACGCACGCGCAGGTGCTGTTCGACGGCCGCGACTTCAACCTCGAAGAGGTCGACAAGCAGGCCGAGATTCTCATCAACGGGAAGAAGAAGCGTCGCGCGCGCCTGGTGCACGGCGATCGCGTCACGCTCGGCGACACGGATCTCCAGTTCACGATGTTCGAAGAGCCGGTGTCGACCCGCGCCGCAGCGCCGAACGACGCCGACCGACCGTCGCCCGAGATCCACAAGACGACCGCGCTCCAGCAGCTCGCCGGCGTCCGCAAGCTTCACGAGTTCTCCGAGAAGCTCATGACGATGAAGAACATCGACGAGCTGCTCGAGGCCATGCTCGACGCGGTCATCGACGTGACCGGCGCCGAGAAGGGGCTCATCTTGCTCCTGGAAGACGGCGAGACCCCCGAAGGGACGCCGAGCAAGCCGGTCGTCCGCGCCGCGCGCAACGTGAAGCGTGAAGCGATCACCGACACCACCGGCGCCATCAGCGACAGCATCGTGCGCCGCGTGCTCGAGACGGGGCGCGCGCTCATCGTGAGCGACGCGCTCACCGACGCGCAGTTCGGATCGAGCGAGAGCGTGCTCGCGCTCCGCCTCTCCAGCGTGATGTGCGCGCCGCTCGTGACCCAGGGGCAAGTGACCGGCGCTATGTACGTGGGGAACGATCGCGTGAAGGGGCTCTTCGAGCGCAGTCAGCTCGATCTGCTCTCCATCTTCGCCGGCCAGGCCTCGCTCATCTTGCAGAACGCGATGCTCCTCCACGCGCTGCGCGCCGACAAAGAGAAGCTGTCGAACGAGCTGAAAGACAAGCGCTTCGGGGAAATCATCGGCGTGTGCGGCTCGATGATGGAAGTGTTCCGCAAGCTCCAGAAGGTGGCGACGACCGACATCTCGGTCCTCATCACCGGCGAGACCGGCACGGGCAAAGAGCTCATCGCGCGCGAAGTGCACCGCCGATCGAACCGCGCCAACGGCCCCTTCGTGGTCATCAACTGCGGCGCGATCCCCGAGAACCTGATCGAGAGCGAGCTGTTCGGTCACGTGAAGGGGGCCTTCACCGGCGCGGTCGCGTCGCGTCCCGGCAAGTTCCAGGTGGCCGACAAGGGGACGCTCTTCCTCGACGAGATCGGCGAGCTCCCGCTCAACCTCCAGGTGAAGCTCCTCCGCGCGCTACAGGAGCGCGTCGTGTATCGCGTGGGCGACTCGAAGCCGGAGAAGGTCGACATCCGCATCGTCGCGGCTACCAACCGCGTCCTCGAAGAAGAGATCCGCGCCGGGCGGTTCCGCGAAGACCTCTACTACCGGCTCAACGTCGTGAACCTGTTCCTCCCGCCGCTCCGTGAGCGCGGCGACGACGTGCTCATCATCGCCAAGGCGCTCCTCTCGAAGTACGCCGACGAGCTCCACTCGCAGGTGCAGGGGTTCACACCGCAGGCGCTGGCGGCGATCAAGAAGAACGCCTGGCCGGGCAACATCCGGCAGGTCGAGAACCGCATCAAGAAGGCGCTCGTCCTCTGCGAGAAGAAGCTGCTCGACGTCGACGATCTCGATCTCGGCGCGGCCAGCGAGGCGCCGATCCTCCCGCTCGAAAAAGCGAAGGAAGACTTCCAGCGTCGCTACGTCCTCGAGGTCCTCGAGCGAAACAACGGCAACCGAACGCAGACGGCGCGCGATCTGGGCGTCGATCCGCGTACGATCTTTCGATACCTCGAACGCGAGGCCAACCCGATTCCGGCGGGCGGGCATCCGGGCGGCGGGTCGGGCGAGAAATCTTAGTCACAGTCAGGGAGAGACTCATGCGTCGCAGCACGATTCGGTGGGGGTTCGGAGTCGCGGTCGTGGTCTCGGTGAGCGGGTGCGCGTCGCTCCTCGGCGACTTCACCACGAGCGGCGAGTCGAGCGGCGACGACGGCGGAACGAACCCTGACGGCTCGCCCAACACGGTCGATGGAGCGGTGAACGGCGATGACGGCGGACCGACGGCGGACTCCGCCAACGACGTGACCGCGCCGCTGGACGGGCCCGTCGCCGACGCGAACGAGGCGGGCGCAGTCGTCCCGCTGTCGTGCGTCGAGCAGGCCGGCGGGGTTCGCAGGAAGATCGGGTCGGTCGCGAAGAGCGCGAGCAACGACGGCTCGCGCGTCCAGCTGTTCAACACCGGCAACGGCAACCAGTCGGGCTACCGCGCCTACGTCCCGGAGAGCCCCAGCAGCGGTCCGACGATCCACCACATTTATTCGTTCAATCAGGGGAACGGCGGGAACGTCACCGATACGCCGATCCCGGTCAGCAACAACAACGGCCAGACGTTGGACGTCGTGCGCTACGCGACCGGGATCGCGGCCCTGGTCTTCGGGAACCTGAACGACGGTGGGATCTCGACGCCCGTGCTGCAAGTCCTCAAGCTCGAGGACGCGGTGAACGTGTGGGCGCCGCCCGTGACGCTCACGGTCCTGAGCGCGTCGTGCGTGAATCGCATCGAAGGGACGCTCTTGGTGAAGAACGCCGCGAGCAACGACTACTTCGTCGAGTTCGCGTACCAGAACGGGTGCGGCACGACGACGACGATCACCCATCAGACCGAGCACTTCGTCGCTGGGAGCGGGTCGCCGGGGTTCTGGCAGCTGCCGCCTCAGAACGTCGAAGTGCCCGACGGAGGCGATGCAGGTCCGCCGGCCGACGCGGGCGGCAACATCACGTTCCAACTTCAAGGCCTCGCGGCCGCGGGCACTGGCCTCTACGCGATGACGAGCCCGCAGGGGAACGGCGGGCCGAACCCTGGCATCGGCGTGGCGCTCTATACGAGCACGACCGCGAACACGGGCGCCTCGGCGTACGAGGTCCCGCTGCTGGACGACAGCGACATCATGCAAGGTCTGTCGATTCAGTCGCTCGCGAGCACGAACGACATCGGGTTGGCGATCCTCGAGGCGGACCTCAGCTCACAGACGGTGACGCCCGTGGTCTACGCGGGGCACGTGCCGGGCTCGAAGCTGGCCACGCTGAACCCGAGCACGGATCTCCGCGCGACGACGCTGGCGAGCATCTCGGATCTCCCCATCAACAACTCCACCTACCACTGGGAGAGCTTCACCTCGCCCCTCGCGAGCGACAATCTGCTCGGCGTCGGGAGCATCTTCCCGAACAACAACGGGCTGAATTTCCTGTGGTGGAACGGTGAAGGCGCGGTCCGCGCCCAGCGCACGAACACGACGGGGTTCTTCTATTTCGATCCGTCGACGACCGGGCTCGCGATCTACGGCGGCGACGTGACGTTCACCAGCGCGCCGTTCGCGGCGATCGCCGGGTTCGAGCTCGTCTTCATTCAGTCGGACAGCGAGGCCTCTACCGTGAACGACATCTGGGCGACGCAGATCAACTGCGCGCCGAAGTGATCGGCGACGGCGTGCTCAGTCGCGGTGCAATCGAATCGGGAGCGTGACCGTCGCCGTGCCGTTCGGCGGCGGGAGCTTCCACTTCTTGATCTGCTTGTCGACGCAGGCGTTCGTCGCATCGTCGGTGCCGTCGGTCTTGGTGGAGAGGACCTTGCCGCCGGGGCCGACGCGGATGATCGCCTTGCCGGCGTAGGCCTTCTCGGAGGACTTGGCGTGGAGCCAGCAGGTCGCGGTGAGAGGGTCGCGTTGTTGTTTGTAGAGGGCCTGGACGGACTCGAGGTAGGCGACGCCGGCGGCATCGTTGGGGGAGTCGTCGGGGGTCGGGGTTGCGGTCGGGGTCGCGGTCGGGGTCGCGTTCGCGTTCGCGGCGTCGGCGGCCGTGGGCGGCGGAGCTTCGGGGGTGGGAGGAGCAGGCGGGGGCTTCGATCCGCACGCGGCGACGAACAGCACCCCGGAGCACAGGACGCGCTTCATGTTCGCGAAGGTAGCACCCCCCGCTTGCGTCGGGCGCGTTCCGCCCGCACGTTTGGGCCGCTTTGAACCTCCGCGAAGACCCGGCACCCCGGAAGACACGCAGCGACCTCGAGTGGGATCGCGTGCTCGCTGCGCTCGGCGAACGATGCGCCACGGCGATGGGGCGCGCCGAGGCCACGGCCCTCCCCTTCGCGGCGACGCGCGGTGAAGCGCGCACGCTCCTCGCGCAGGCGCGCGAGGCGTGCGAGCTCGCGGAGAAGGGCGAGTCGCTGCCGATGGCGTCGCTCCCCGACGTCGACGAAGCGGTGAGTCGCCTCCGCGTCGGCGGCGTGCTCGGACCCGCGGAGCTTCGCGCGCTGGCCCACGTGCTCGGCTCGGCGCGCGCGCTCCGGCGCTTCCTCGCACTGCATCGCCTGGAGTCCCCCGCGCTCCACGAAGCGTGCACCACCGATCCCACGCTCGACTCGCTGGCCGACGACGTCGCTCGCTGCTTCGAAGCCGACGGGACGCTGGCCGACAACGCCAGCCCACGCCTCAAAGAGCTGCGCGGCGAGTACAGCGCGTCGCGCGAGCGGATGGTCCGTCGTCTCGAAGAGATGATGACCAAGTACGAGGCCGTCCTTCAGGATCGCTTCGTCACCGAGCGCGAAGGGCGCTGGGTCGTCCCCGTTCGAAGCGACGCGCACGAGCGCTTCCCGGGGATCGTTCACGCGACGAGCGCCAGCGGGTCGACGCTGTTCGTCGAGCCGCGCGCCGTCATCCCCATGGGCAATCGGCTCAAGGTGCTCGAGGCCGAAGTGCAGCGCGAAGAGATCGCGATCTACGGGCGTCTCTCCTCGCTCCTCGGCGATTCGCTGACGAGCATCGAGGCCGCGGTCGCGGCGATCGCGCGCGCCGACGTGCGCGCGGCGACGGCGAAGCTGGCGATGGAGCTTGCGCTCGTCTTCCCGGAGGTGAGCGACGCGGCGAAGGTCGACCTGCGCGGCGCGCGTCACCCGCTGCTCGCGCTCGACGGCGTGGCCGTGGTGCCGAGCGATCTCGCGGTCGATGCGCGCCACGCGGTCGTCGTGAGCGGACCGAACGCAGGCGGCAAGACCGTCGCCTTGAAGACGATGGGGCTGGCGGCGCTGATGCTGCGCGCGGGGCTGCCGGTGGCGTGTGACGCCGGGAGCACGCTGGGGCTCTTCGACGTGGTGCTCACCGACGTGGGCGACGATCAGAGCTTGCACGCGAACCTCTCGACGTTCAGCGCGCACGTGCGGAACCTGGCCGCGATCCTGGAAGACACGCACGACGGCGCGCTCGTGCTCCTCGACGAGCTGGCGACGGGGACCGATCCGCGCGAAGGCGAAGCGCTCGCCGCGGGCGTGCTCGATTCGCTGTGTGCGCGTGGCGGCGCGGTGGTGGCGACGACGCACTACGAAGGGCTGAAGGCGCTGGCGCTGGCCGACGCGCGGTTTCGAAATGCGAGCGTCGGGTTCGAGCTGGCGACGATGACGCCGACGTTCCGCCTCGCGCTCGACGTGCCGGGGCAATCGAGCGCGCTCGCCGTGGCGAGGCGATTCGGGATGCCGCCGACCGTCATCGAGCGCGCCGAGCGGTTCCTCACGCGCGAAGACGTCAGCTTCGAGAGCGTGGTGAAGAAGCTCAACGACGAGCGCGCAGCGCTCGATCTCGCGCGCCACGCCGCCGTCGCGCGCGAAGAAGCGGCGGAAGCGGCGCGCGTTCGCTACGAAGAGGCGATCGTCACGGCGCGCGATCGCGACAAGCGCGAGCTATCGCGCGAGGCCGAGGCCTTGCTCGCCGGGGTGCGACGCGCGCGCGAGGAGCTTCGCGCCGCGCAGGCCAAGCTGCGCACGAAGAAGCTCGACGAAGGGGACATCCGCGAGGCGTCGCGCGCGCTCGAGCGCGTGGCGAGCGCGGTGGCCATCGGCGGCGAGCTGGAGTCGCTCGTCGTCCCCGACCGCGACGGAGAGACGCCGCGCGAACGCGTGCGTGCCGCAGACTTGAAGAGGGGCTCGCGCGTCTGGGTTCCGAAGCTTCGCGCCGAGGCCGAGGTGGTCGAGATCACGGGGACTCAGGTCCGCGTGGCGGCCGGCGCGCTCAAGCTCACGGTGCAGCTCGACGAATTACGTGCATCTTCCACGCATGCCGATCAGGAAAACGCGGGCAAGCCCGTTCCCAAGCGCGCGCACACTGCACCCAAGACCGAGCCGCTCGAGCCGGCGATGCAGACAAACGACAACTCGTGCGACCTCCGCGGCCTTCGCGCGGACGACGCGCTCTCGATGGCGAACACGTTCCTCGATCGCTCGCTCAACGCCGGCCGTCGCGTCGCGTTCCTCATCCACGGCCACGGCACCGGCGCGCTCCGCGAGCTGATCCGAAGAGAGCTGCGCGAGAGCCGCTACGTCTCGCATTTCCGCGCGGGTGGACTGGACGAGGGAGGCGATGGAGTCACCATCGTCTGGCTCGCCTGAAACTGTCTTTCGCGGATCACTTCGTAGACAATCCGCTTTCAACTTTTTCGAAGGGAAGACTCCCATGCGCCAAGCACTCGTAATCGCCTCCATGATGACCCTCGCCGGCGCCGCCGTCGGCTTCTCCGCCTGCAGCTCCGACGACAGCTCCACGAACCCCGGTGGCGACGGTGGGAGCGGGAGCGGGAGCGGCAGCAGCAGTGGAAGCAGCAGCGGAAGTAGCAGCGGAAGCAGCAGCAGCGGCATCAGCGACGCCGGCGACGACGGCGGAAGCAGCAGCGGCGGGAACGACGGCGGCGATGCCGGCATAACGCTCACCGTGAAGAACTACCTCGCGTGGTGCTCAGTCACCATCAACGGCGGGACCGCTTCGACCGACGCAACCATCACCTCGGCCGTCGCGCTGGGCGCGACCACGATCGTCGCCACGCCGAAAAACGCGAGCTTCGCGATCGGCACGAACCCTTGGTTCGGGGTCGATCAGAATGACGGCGGCGCTGCTCCGGGCACGGATGTAGGCGACGGGGGGCCCACCGAAACCACGACGGCCACGGTAACCATCACCGGGAGCCAGTGCGTCTCGGTCTGCTGCGGCGACGCACCGGGCGGAACGAACTGCCCGACCACGAATCCCTGCCTCTAGAGACCATCTCGCTGAGTCTCGAGCGATCCAGGCTCCCTGCCCCCCGTTCGGAGGACGTGACATCCGCCGCACGGGGTGCAGAATGCCCGGCTGGAATCGTGGGATCTAGCGCCTCCGTTCAAGTCGTCTCGGGCACGATGATCGGCCCGTATGTCGTCGAGCGGAAGCTCGCGCAAGGGGGGATGAGCGTCCTCTTCCTGGCGCACGACACGCAGCTCGATCGCCCCGTCGCGCTCAAGATGCTCGCCGAGGAAGTGGCGACGCACGCCACGCGCGCGCGCATGCTGCGCGAGGCGCGGACGCTCGCTGCCGTCGATCACGCCGGCATCGTGCGCATCTACGGTGCGGGCGAGCACGAAGGCAAACCGTGGATCGCGATGGAGCTGGTCCGCGGCACGGACTTGAAGCGCCTCCTCGCCGAGCGCGGCCCGGTGCCGCCCCAGCGCGCGCTCCGATGGATGCTCCAGGCCACCGAGGCGCTCGCCGCGGCGCACGACGTTGGCGTGGTGCATCGCGATCTCAAGCCGTCGAACCTGCTGCTCACCCACGACGATCGCATCAAGGTGGTCGACTTCGGCGTCGCCAAGCGGCGGATGGATCCGTCGGGCTCGGGCGACATCCTCACGAGCCAGGGCGAAGTGCTGGGGACGCCGGCGTACCTCTCGCCGGAGCAGCTCGAGCACGGCCTGGCCGACGAGCGGAGCGACGTGTGGGGCCTCGGCTGCGTCCTCTTCGAGCTGTGCACGGGGGCGCCTCCGTTCGGACGCGCGAGCTCGGCGGCGACGACGGCGGCGATCTTGCGCGACGAGCCGGTGTTCTCGCACGCGATGGCGGGCGCGGTGGTCGACGTGATCACGGCGTGCCTGCGAAAGAGCTCGTTCGCGCGCGTGGCGTCGATGCGCGAGCTCGGCGCGCTGGTGAAGGACGCGCTCGAGCAGGCGTACGCGCCGCAGACCGCGAGCACGCGACCGTCGGACAGGTTGTCGACGGCCGAGCGCGTCTCGACGCACGAGCGCGTCTCGACGCACGAGCGCGTCTCGACGCACGAGCGCGTCGCGCCCCTCGAGAGGACGTCGGGGCACGAGCGTCTCTCCACGCACGATCGACTCTCGGCGCACGACCGAGCTTCGCGCGGCGCGTCCGCGCGTCAGTCGGTCCCTCCGGTCGCGCCGAGCGCTGCGCCGTTTCCGTCGTCTCCCCCGCCCCGCGCGAGCGACGTGCCGCCGCCGCCCACGGCTCGTCCGCCGCTTCAACGCCCGAGCACGGGACCGCGCCCCATTCGCACGTCGGCCCCTCCCCCCGCGCAGTCGTCGGGCCCCGTGCGCATGTCGCGCGGGCGAATGAAGGGGACCGCAGTTCGAAGCGGCATGCTGTGGTTCGCGGAGCGCTACGGGCACGAGACGATCGCGCGTCTCTGGGAGCGCTCGTCGGCCGAGCTGCGCGCGCTCGTGCGCCTGGACGATCCGTCGTTCGGGATCGTGGCTTCGGGGTGGTACGACACGCGCGTCATCGGCGAGCTCCTCGCGGCGCTCGAAGAGTCGATCGGCGCCGACGATCCCGACGCCTGGGCCAGCGCGCTCGCCGAGGCCATCGCCAAAGACAACGTCAGCGGCGTGTACCGCTCGCTCTTCCGCCTCATCACGACGCCGGCGATGCTCGAGGCCAACGCGCAGCGCGTGTGGCGCACGTACTGCGACGAAGGGATCCTCGTGGCGAGCGCGCCGCGCCCAGGCGAGCTTCACCTCGAGATCCGACACTGGACGCATCACCATGGTCACACGTGTCGCGTCGTCGGCTTCGCCGTGCAGCACGTGCTCCGCGCCATCGGCTACGAGGCGCTCGTCATCGAGCGAACGCAGTGCGTGGCCGAAGGGGACACGGTCTGCGCGTTCGACGGGATGTACTTGCCGAAGTGATCCGCCGGTGGCCGGGCTGCGGGCTCACTCGTTCGGGACGTGAATCGCGCCGCTGACCACCGCGTCGCGCAGCGCATCGACCTTGCGCTTCACGTCGTCCGGGATCGCCGCGCCGTGCGCTCCGTCGCGCACATAGCTCACCGCGCCGTCGCGTAGGCCGAGCTCGTGAACGCCGGGCTCGAAGCGATGCTCCACCACGTCGCGGATGGCCTCGAGCACCGCGACGTCGCCGCGCTTCACCATGCTGGTGAGCACCGTGCCCGGCATCTCGTCGTACTGATCGGCGTCGACGCCGATGGCCCACACGCGGCTCTCCTTGGCCGCCTCGAACACGCCGTGACCGGTCGCTCCGGCAGCGTGATAGAGCACGTCGGCCCCCTGGGAGATCTCGCTGATGGCCAGCGCCTTCCCCTTCGACGGATCGCGAAACGCGTCGGGGCTCTCGCCGGCGTACGCCGAGTGGACGACGCAGTCGGCACACGCCGCCTTCACGCCGGCGATGTACCCGACCTCGAACTTGCGAATGAGCGGCCCCGTCATTCCGCCGACGAACCCGACGTTGCGGGTCCTGGTCATGAGGCCAGCCACCGCGCCGACGAGGAACGACGCTTCTTCTTCGCGAAAATCGAGCCCCTCGATGTTCGGAGGCGCACCCGAGGCGGGCGGCGCGTAGTCGATGCATGCAAAGTGCACGTTCGGGTAGTCGTGCGCCACGCGGTCGACGTCGCTCGAGAAGATGAACCCCACGCCGATGACGAGATCGAAGCCGCGCGCGGCAAAGAGGCGCATCGCCGCCTCGCGATCTTCGCTCCCGGTCGGCTCGAGGTACGAGCCCGCCACGCCGAGCTCCGTCTCCGCGCGCGTTAGGCCGGCGTACGCCGCGTCGTTGAAGCTCTTGTCGCCGCGCCCGCCCACGTCGAACACCAGGCCGATGCGCGCTTTGCCGCGCGCCTCGTCGCGCGCGACCGGTGACTCGGCGCGGCGGGCGGGAAGAAACGTGAGCGCAGCGGCGACGCCGAAGAGAGCGATCGTCGCCGACACCGGTCCCTGGACCGTCACGTCGCGTCCTCGGTCTCCGCGCGGCTCGCCGCGGCCGCGGTCGCTGCTTGACCGAGCGCGCGCAGCGGCTCCACGCCGCGACCGTCGCCGTGCGCGTCGACCTCGATGAAGATCTTCTTCATCTGCGGCAGCTCTTTCCGCACGCGCGCCTCGATCTTGTTCGTCGTCATCTCGATCGCGCCGGCGGTCATCTCGCCGCGGAACGCGACCTTCATGGCCAGGATCACCACGTCGGGTCCGAGGTGCATCGTGAGGAGTTGCGTCACGCGATCGACGCCACTCGTCTCCTCGGTGAGCACGAGCGCGCGCGCCTGCTCTTCGGGCGACGCGCTCTCGCCGATGAGGAGTCCGTGCGTGATGCGCGCGATGACGATGGCCACCACTGCGAGCAAGAGCCCGATGACCACGCTCCCGAGCGCGTCGTACATCGCGAGCCCGGTGAAGTGCGTCAGCGTGATGGCGACGAGCGCCAGCCCCAGCCCCAGGATCGCCGTCGCGTCTTCGGCCAGCACCAGCGGGATCGTCGGATCGCGCGTCTCGAAGATCACCCTTAAGATCGGCCGCCCCTTGGCGACTTTCTGAAACTCGCCCCACGCGACCTTGAAGCTGAACGCTTCCATGAGCATCGAGACGCCGAGCACGCCGTAGCTCCACACGAGCGTTCGCGGCTCGGTGGCGTTGGGCTGGAAGAGCTCGTGCACGCCTTCAAAAACGGCGAACGCGCCCCCCACGCTGAAGAGCATGAGCGCGACGACGAACGGCCAGAAGTACCGCTCGCTCGATCGCCCGAACGGGAATCGTTCGTCGGCGGGGCGTGCAGCGAGGCGCATGCCCACCAGGAGCAGCGCCTGGTTCCCCGTGTCGGCCAGCGAGTGCACCGCCTCGGCGAGCGTCGACGTCGAGTGCGAGAGGAACGCCGCGCCGAACTTGCACGCCGCGATGGCGACGTTCCCTGCGAGCGCCGCGATGACGACTTTCCTGCTGTCGGGCTCGTTCATTCGGCGGTGCGGTTCGGCGACGCGAGAAGGAGCGAAACGTTAGCGCGCTTCCGCGCCGCGCGGGACGACGACGACACGCACCCGCGCGCGCGCCGCCTGGAGGAACGTGGTCTCGGCCACGCGGAGCCGCTCCTCGACGAACCAGCGCTCCAGCGAGGCGCGCACTTGATCGAACGGGCGGTTCTTGAACGGGTGCGCGCTCGTGCGGAACACTTCGCGCAGCTGCTCTTCGGTCGGCCGGAGCAGCGGCGTCAGCGCGCGATCGACGTACCACGCCGCGCGCACGCGACGGCGCACGAGCGCGTCGACCTCGGGCTCGTCGATCCCCTCTTCCTGCATCGCCGCCCGGAGCGCCTCGGCACCCCCTACGCGCTCGGTCAGACCGAGGCGCTCGTCGCCCACCAGCCCCGGCAGATCACCCGGCGCAGCGCCCGATTGCACGGCCAGCGCCGACAGCATGTCTTCGGCCACGTGCCGATCGAGGGCGGCGCGAACGAAGCGATCTTCGTACACGGCAGCGGCCTGCGCCTGGTCGGTGAGCGCTTCGAGGCGCGCCTCGAACGCCAGCATCCGTTCGCTCACGAACCGCGGGTGCGACGACCCGCCCGTCTCGGGCGCGTAGTAGCGAACGGCGATGCGATCGATCGTCGCCCGAGGCGCAGACGGCGCTGCGTTCGCGACCGAAGACGCGAGCGCGATCGCGACGACGATCGCACCCGCGCGCATCACGTCTCTTCCGCCGCCGCGCGCGGTTGGTCCGTCCCCTTCACCGAGGCCGCGCCTTCTTGCCGCTCTTCGCGCTGATGCTCGTGGTGATGCGCGAACCCTCGCGCCGCGCGCCGCGCCTTCAGGAACTCGGCGAACGATACCAGCGTCTCCAGCTCGCGCGGCCCCAGCGCCTCCGAGATCTCGCGCAGCTGCAGCCGGCTCGCCTCGGCGTTCCGCGTGCGTCTTCCGCTGGCCGACTTCGGCCCCTCGAGGTCGGTCGTCGACGGCGGCGCGACCACGCTGTCGGGCATCGGCTCGACGCTCTCCGGCGACCCCGGCCCGTCGGCCCACTGCGGCCGTTCGATGGCCTTGATGGCATGTGCGCTCAACCACGCCTCCATGAACGTCCGCAGCCGCTCGCTGCGGAAGGTGAACCATCGCTCGCGCTCCGGGCCGAACGACATGAGCACGTCCTTGAACCTCCGGAACGCCCCTTTGCCGTCGATCGCCTGGGCGAGCTTCGTGCGCAGCTCCCCTTCGTCGATCATCGGGATGAACCGCTCCATCCACCGGTACTGCTCACGTGAGCTCACCGGATCGATGCGCAGGTAGTTCCCGTCCGACGCGATGCGCACGTGCATCTGGGGATCGGCCACGCCGTCGACGACGCGGAGGACTTCGCCGGTGGTCAGGTGGAGGTAGGAGTGAACTTCGGGGGCGTTGTTCTCGAAGGCGTCTTCGAGCGCCTCCCAGTCGACGGGCACTTCGCGCACGGGGCCTGTCTGCACCGCGCGATCGGATTCCTCAGTCATCGCTTCGTTTCCCTTCCGTCCGGCGTCGGGCTCGCGGGCGCGCTTTCGAGGGCGCGCGCGGTGGGCTGCCGCCCGTGACCTCTGGGCTGGAGAGGGAACGGACGCGAGCAAACGTCGGAAAAGCTGCGGACCTAGTAGGTTCGCATGCGGAGGGTCGCCGCGGAAGTGCGATCCGAAAGTGCCGGCCTCAGGCGCCGGGAACGGGCGCGATCGCGGGCACTTCCGGCGGCGGTGCCGGTGTGGGCAAAGTGCCTGGACCGGACACCGGGCGAACCTGCGGTGACGGCTCGGTGGAGGGCTGCGTCGGCGAGTTGGGAGCGGACTCGGTCGCCCCTGCCAGGGATGCCGTGAACAGCATCGTGATGCATCCAGCGAGAACACAAAGATGCCGTGTGCGCGGATGCATGGGTCTCCGTATCTGACATGAAGAAACGCGGTTCGCAAGGCTGAGCCGGCCGACGCCGGGGCTCAAATCCGAGAACGCGCGCGCTTTATCGCGTCCTTCCAACGAGCTACGTGCGCGGAGCGATCGTTCTTCCCCATGGTCGATTCGATTCGCGATCCAATCTTTCGCATTCGCGCAGCGCTCGAGGGGTCGCAGAGCCCCGCGCCGACGCCGGCAAGCATCGCCGCACCGCGCCCGGTCGACTCCAGCTCGGTCGGCCGCTCGACGACCACGCCGGCGATGTCCGCCTGGAACTGCATGAGCAGATCGTTGGCCGCGGCGCCGCCGTCGACGCGGAGCGATCGCAGCTCGCGTTTGGAGTCGCGCTGCATGGCATCGAGCAGGTCCCACACCTGAAACGCGATCCCTTCGAGCGTGGCGCGCGCGAGGTGCGCCGCCGTGGTGCCGCGCGTGATCCCTGTGATGATGCCACGCGCGTCCTGATCCCAGTGCGGCGCGCCGAGCCCGGCCAGCGCCGGCACGAACGCGACGCCGTCGCTCGACTCCACTTTGCGCGCCAGCGCTTCGACCTCGCTCGCGCTCTTGATGATCCCGAGCCCGTCACGCAGCCACTGCACGGCGGCGCCGGCGATGAACGCGCTCCCTTCGAGCGCGTACGTCATCGGCTGCGATCCAATCTTCCACGCCACGGTCGTGACCAGCCCGTTGCCGCTGAGGAGCGGCTTGTCGCCGATGTTCATCAGCACGAACGCGCCGGTCCCGTAGGTGCACTTCGCGTCCCCTTCCGCGAAGCACGCCTGGCCGAAGAGCGCGGCTTGCTGATCGCCGGCGATGCCCGCGATCGGGATCCCGTCGGGCAAGAAGCCGGCGCCGCGCGTCTTGGCGACGATCTCGGCGCTCCCGACGATCGCCGGCAACATCGCCTGCGGCACGCGGAACGTCGCGCACAGCTCGGCGTCCCACGCGCCCGTAACCAGGTTCATGAGGAGCGTGCGCGAAGCGTTCGTCACGTCGGTCACGTGCGCCGCGCCCGACGTGAGCTTGTGCACCAGGAACGAGTCGATCGTTCCGAACGCGAGCTCGCCCTTGTCGGCGCGGGCGCGCGCTCCGTCGACGGCGTCGAGGATCCACGCCACCTTGGTCCCGGAGAAGTACGCATCGATCACGAGCCCCGTCCGCTCGCGCACTCGCGCTTCCTTTCCCTCCTTCTTCAGCGCATCGCACGTCGCCGCCGTGCGCCGGTCTTGCCACACGATCGCGCGATGAATCGGCTCGCCCGTCTTCTTGTCCCAGACGAGCGTGGTCTCGCGCTGGTTCGTGATCCCGATGGCTGCGATCGCCTTGCCGTCGATCTTCGCCGCCGCGAGCGCGCTGGTGACCGCGCGTTCGACCGAGCTCCAGATCTCTTTCGCGTCGTGCTCGACCCACGCCGGCTTCGGGAAGTACTGCGGGAACTCGACGGTCGCGCGCCCCAGCGTCGCCCCTTCGAGCGAGACGACGAGCGCGGTGGTTCCGGTGGTCCCCTGATCGATCGCGAGCAGATGCTGAGCGGACATGACCCAATGGGATACTCGCCCGGCGTCTGCAGTTTCAAGGCTCAGCGAGCGGAACAATTTCAGCGGGTGGCGTGTTGCCGCTGGCATGCGGGCGTCCTTCTTCTTCTCGTTCCGCGCGCTCCGGCGCGATCTCGTCACGATGGCGGTCGCGATGGCGATCGTGGTCAGCGCGCGTAGCTCGCTCGCCGATCACTACGTCGTCCCCACCGGCTCGATGCTCCCGACGGTCCAGCTCGACGACCACGTCCTGGTCGACAAGCTCGCCTACGGACTGCGCGTTCCGCTCGCCAACGACTACGCCGTCCGCTTCGCAGCTCCGGCGCGCGGCGACGTCGTGGTCCTGCGATCCCCCGACGATGGCTCCATTCTCTTGAAGCGCGTGGTCGGCGTACCGGGCGACGATCTCCGCGTCGTGGAGGGCGCGCTCACGATCGACGGACGCGCGATGCCGATCGTCGCCCGCGGTGACGCGGCGATCGAAGAGCTCGGCGCGGTGAAGCACGCCATCAGCCTCGCGTGCGGTGGAGGCCCCGACTACGGCCCGCTACGCGTCCCCGCCGATCGGTTCCTCGTCATGGGCGACAACCGCGGCAACAGCCGCGACGGTCGGTACTTCGGGCTCGTCACGCGCGACGCGGTCGTGGGCCGCGTGCAGGGCGTGGTGTTGCGGCACGGAGCGCCGACGTGGGTCGGGCTCGCGCGCTGAGGGGGCCAGCTGCGCCGCCCAAGGACTCATGTTGCGGCGCAACAAATTGCTTTGACAATCTGCATTGGCGGCTTTAGTTACCGCTTATGCAGACGTATTGCATTGCACAATCTCCCGCACGAAGCGACGTCACCTTCGCGCTCCCCTCCGCAACGCTCCGGGGCCGACGGTTCGGCGACGGAAGAGCGCTGACCCTGTGCGTGCACGGGCTTTCGGCGAACTCGTGCAGCTTCGATCGGCTGGGCGAGACGCTCGGCTCGGCAGAGCGCTCGGTGGTCGCCATCGACCTGCGCGGGCGTGGCCTCAGCGACGTGACGCCGGCCGGCACCTACGGTTGGACGAATCACGCGCGTGACGTCCTCGCCGTGGCCGATGCGCTGGGCGCTTCGCACTTCGACTACGTCGGGCACTCGATGGGCGCGTACATCGGGATGGCGCTCGCGGCGCTCGCGGGCAAGCGCGTGCGGCGGATGGTGCTCATCGACGCCGTCGGGCTTCCGGAGCCGAAGTCGCTCGTGCCGATCGCCGCTGCGGTGCGGAGGCTCGGCGCCGTGCACGCGAGCGCCGAAGCGTACGTCGATGCCGTCAGGAGCATCGGCACGATCGAGCCGTGGAGCGGCTACTGGGAGCGGCACTACCGCTACGAGATCGTGCGCGCCGAAGGGGGCGTCCGTTCGCGAACCGACTCGTCGGCGGTGCTCGAAGACATGGTGTATGCGAGCACCCAGAGCCCGCGCGCGCTCTGGCCCGCGCTCACGATGGAGACGCTGCTCGTGCGCGCTGCGCGGCCGCTCGGCGGTGGGTTCATCGTGAGCGAGAGCGATCGCGACGCGTTCGTCGCGACGGCGCCGCGCGCGCGCGCCGTCGAGATCGACGCGAATCACTACGGCGTCGTGATGCACGAGGACACCGGAGATCAGATCGCGAGGTTCCTGTCATGACCCCCCAGGCGAACGACACGGCCACCTCGTGGCTCCACGGAAAGCGCGCGCTCGTCACCGGAGGCGCGTCCGGCATCGGCCTCGCGATCGGGCGAGAGCTCGCGGCGTGCGGCGCCGAGGTGATCCTGAGCGACATCTCCGACGACGCGCTCTTCGCCGCGCGCCGCGTCGTCCCCACGGCGCACGGGATCGCCGCCGACCTCTCGCTTCGGGCGTCGTCGCGCGCTCTGGCCGACGAGTGCGGGCCCATCGACATCCTGGTGAACAACGCCGGGCTCCAGCACGTGAGCCCGGTCGACGAATTCGACGAGTCGATGTGGGAAAAGCTCCTGTCGGTGATGCTCACCTCGCCCTTCGCGCTCATTCGCGCGCTCATCCCCGGGATGTACGCGCGCGGCTGGGGGCGCATCTTGAACATCGGCTCGGTGCACAGCCTCATCGCCTCGCCGTACAAGTCGGCGTACGTGTCCGCGAAGCACGGGCTCGTCGGTCTCACGAAGACCGTGGCGCTCGAGGCGGCGGCGCGCTCGGCCGGCGGGGTCACGGTGAACGCGATTTGCCCGTCGTACGTCCGCACGCCGCTCGTCGAGAGGCAGATCGCGGATCAGGCGCGCGTTCACGGGATTCCCGCGAGCGAGGTGGTCGATCGGATCTTGCTCACGCAGAACGCGGTGAAGCGGCTCATCGAGCCGGACGACGTGGCGAAGTACGCGGCGTTCCTCTGCCGCGATGAGGCGTGGTCGATCACGGGTGCTGCGCTGACGATGGACGCAGGTTGGCTCGCGCACTGAGGTGTATCGTGCGCGCCCGTGACCCCGACCAAGCTTCGCCACGCTCTCGCCTCCGCTTCGATCGCATGCGCATCTCTCGTCGCCTGCGCGCCGAGTGAGACGCCGCCGCCGATCGGGCCCGCCCCGCCCGTCGCTGTCGACGCTTCAGCCACGGCCGATGCGGGGAGCGCTGCGCTCGTCCACGTTCAGATCCTCGCCATCAACGACCTCCACGGAAACCTCGAGCCGCCGGCCGGAACGAACGGTGTCGTCGTCGCGCCGGCGAACGATCCCATCGCGTCGCTCCCGGGGACCAAGATCCTCGACGACGCCGGCGTCGCCCTCGTGCCCGCGGGGGGCGCGGCGTACCTCACCGCGCTCATCTCCAGGCTGCGCGCGGAGAACCCGAACACGCTCGTCGTCTCGGCCGGCGATCTCACCGGCGCGAGCCCGCTCCTCTCGAACCTGATGAAGGACGAGCCCACCGTCGCCGTCATGAACGCGATGGGTCTCGACTACGAGGCGGTCGGCAATCACGACTTCGATCGCGGCATCGGTGAGCTCGATCGGCTCGCGCACGGCGACGGCGATCGCGACGCCGGAGGCGCGTGGGACGGGGCAACGTTCGCGTATCTCGCGGCCAACGTGACCGACACTGCCACGCGGAAGACCGTGTTCCCGCCGTACGCCATCCGCGATTTAGGAGCGGGGGCGAGCCACGTTCGCGTCGCGATGATCGGCGAGACGCTGAAGGCGACGCCGAGCGTGGCCTCGGCGAGCGCGATGAAGGGGCTCGCGTTCGCGGACGAGGCAGTCACGGCGAACGCGCTGGTGCCGGAGCTGAAGGCGGCGGGCGTTTCGGCGATCGTGCTCCTGATTCATCAGGGAGCGATGCAGTCGCCGAACGGGACGTACGACTCGTGCGTCGGGCTGTCGGGCGATCTGTTGCCGCTGGTCGATCAGCTCGACCCGGCGATCCAGATCGTGGTGAGCGGACACACGCATCAAGCGTACGACTGCGTGATCGGCGGGCGGCTCGTGACGAGCGCGATGAGCTACGGGCGATTGGTGACGAAGATCGATCTCGCGATCGATCCGGTGACCCATACGATCGTCGAGCGGCACGCGAAGAACGTCCCGGTCACGCGCGACGTCGCACCGGACGCGAACGTCGCGCGCCTGGTCGATGGCTACGCCGCGAAGTCGGCGGCGCTCACCGGGCGCGTCGTGGGATGGGTGAAGAGCGACTTCACCGGGAACGCGAAGGCCGCGGGGAGCGCGTCGTGCGAGACGCCGCTCGGCGATCTGATCGCAGACGCGCAGCGCGAAGCGACGAAGGCCGACCTCGCGCTGATGAACCCGGGAGGCATTCGCGCCGACCTCGTGGTGAAGCACGCCGGCCGAGCCGACTCGGCGATCACGTTCGCCGACGCGTTCGAAGTGCAGCCGTTCGGCAACGACCTCGTCACGATGACGCTCACCGGCGCGCAGCTCCACACGCTCTTCGAAGCAGGATTCGGCGCGCGCTCCGAGCCGCGGATTCTCCAGGTGTCGGACGGGTTCACGTACCGCTACTCGTACGATCGCGCCGCGAACAAAGGGACGATCGACGCCATGAAGCTCCACGGCGTCCCCCTCGATCCCGCGAAGCACTACCGCGTGACGGTGAACTCGTTCCTCGCTGCCGGCGGCGACGCGTTCCAGGTGCTGAAGGACGGGACCGATCGCAAACTGGACGGCCCCGACCTCGACGCGCTCGTGGCCTACCTCGGCAAGACGAGCTCCGAGAAGAAGCCGCTGGCGCCGCGCCCTCTCACGCGGATCGTCGGCGACGGCTGCAAGTAGCAACCGCTCCGGGCGAGCTTGCTCAGCGAAATCGCCCGGTTTTCGGGCGCGCGAAGATCGACGACAGCACGAGCAAGACCCCCATCGCCGCCGCGCCCCAGACGCACCAGCGCGCGTACTGGTCCTCGCCGCGAAAGTGGAGCTGCAACGCGGCAGTGCCCGCCGCGATCCCGATGGCCGTGTAGATCACCTGACGACCGACGGCGTAGATCGATCGCGCCGCCTCCTGCACGCCGCGGACGCGCACCTCGAGCTCGCCGCGCGTCGCGCGCGTCACGTACTTGTGGATGTCCTCGGGCAACGTGACCGCGCTCATCGCCGTCTCGCGGATCGCTTCGATCGCGATCTGTCGCCAGTCGCGGTTGCCGAACACGAAGTCCTGCAAGTACGGCTGGATGATCGCCATCGGGTTGAGCCCCGGGTCGAGCAGCGTGCAGCAGCCGTAGAGAAGGAGGAGCGTACGCTCGAGGAGCACCCAGTCCTTCGGGATGTGGAACGCGCCCGAGAGCTCCTTGAGGCCGACGTTCATCCGTCGCAGGTCGAGGAGGTTCTCGATCCCCTTGGCCGGATCGATCTTGATGTCGCTGAGGTTGAAGCTCTCGATCTTCACCTCCTCCTGGAAGCGACGGTGGAAGTACTCGATGATCTTCTCGCTCGTCGCGTCGTCGCTCGTCTTCGAGAGGAAGCCCATCTTGCGGAGCGCGCGCACGAGGCGCTCGGTGTCGCGACGGATGACCCCTTCGAGGAACTCCGGGATCCCTTCGCGCATCTGCGGCGAGAGCTGCGCGACGGCGCCGAAGTCGAGCAGGATGAGCGCGCCGTCCTTGCGGACCAGCACGTTCCCGGGGTGCGGATCGGCGTGGTAGATGCCGTCGACGAAGATCATCTGGCAGTAGGCGCGCACCAGGCGATTCGCGAGATCCTTCTTGTCGATCCCCGCGGCGTCGAGCGCGGCCGAGTCGGCGATCTTGATCCCTTCGACGAACGTCGCCGTGAGCACGCGCTTGGTCGACAGCTCGCGCACCGGCACCGGAAAGACGACGCGCGGGTCGGCAGTGAAGTTCTTGGCGATGGTCTCGACGTTGTTCGCCTCGCCTTCGAAGTCGAGCTCTTCGCGGAGGAGATCGCGAATCTGCAGGTAGTACGAGTCGAGCCCCTCGAGGGGCACGAACCACTGCACGATGGCCATGATGCGGCGGATCGTCTTCAGATCGAGACGCACGATCTCGTCGATGTCGGCGTGCTGCACCTTCACCGCGACTCTTCGTCCGTCGCCGAGCCGCGCTTCGTGCACCTGCCCCAGCGACGCGCTGGCCATCGGCGTGCGCTGGAAGTCCGTGAAGAGGACGTCGACGCGCTTCCGCAGCTCGTGCTCGATGCGCGCGGCGATTTCGGCGTACGGGCGAGGCGGGACGCGATCCTGAAGCCCTTCGAGCTCACCGCGGAACGCCTCGGGGAGGAAGTTCGCCATGATCGAGAGGAGCTGGCCCACCTTGATGAAGAGCCCCTGGAGCGCGAGGATCGTCTCGTAGACGCGCTTCGAGTTGCGACGGTGCGTGTCCTCGATGCGCGCGTCGCGGTACGCGCGACCGAAGATGCGCGACTTGAACGAGAGCCACAGGTAGCTGGCGATGACGGTGAACGTCGTCGTGTACGCGCGCACGAAGCGCCAGCGATTGACGCCCGGCGGGCGGTAGCTGGTGGCGGTCGCGGGGACGATCGAATTCGAGTTCACGGTGCGCCCAGCGATCGCGCGCGGGCGAAGAGCGCGTCGTGCGCGCCGGGCCGAGCGGCGCGGATGGCGATGTTCTCGCGCGTGGGGTGAACGCGGTTCGTGAGGAGCGCGACGACCGAGCGCGCGTCGGGATCGATCCACAGGCTCGTCCCGGTGAAGCCGAGGTGACCGAACGTCCGCGGGCCGCAGAGCGATCCCGCGCTCGACCCTTCGCGGCTCTTGCCGTCGAACCCGGCGCGCAACGTTCCGCCCAGGCGCGGCGAGACCAACCACGCGAGCGATCGCGAGTCACCGAGTCGAAGCGGGAAGCCGTAGTCGGGGAGGAGCACGTCGAGCAGCGCGCAGCCGAACGCGATCACCGCGGCGACCGTGCCGAACATTCCGGCGTGCCCCGATCCGCCGTCGCCCGTCAGCGCCCAAGCGTTCTCGTCGTGCACGCGCCCGCGCACGACGCCGCCGCGCCACGCGACGTCCTCCGTCGGCGCGGCGATGCGCGCGAGATCGATCCCGCGCGCCTCGAGCTCACGCGCCGTCCCAAGCTTGGACTCGAGCCCCAGCGGCGCCACGACGAGCTTCTCGATCGCCTCGCCCGCGTCCCGCGCACCGACACGTCGTGCGAGCGCGGCACCGGCTAGCACGTAGCCGAGATCGCTATAGAGCGGCGCGAACCCGTCGCTCGGAATCGCGCCGCGCGCGTCCTCTCTCCGCGCGTCCGCCGCCGCACGGATCGCGGTCGGCGCGTCGACTCGCTCGCCGCGAACGAGCGGCGCGAACATCGGGACGTGCGCCTCCAACCCCGCGCGATGCGCGAGCAATAGCTCGATCGGCACCTCGCCGCTGGCGCTGTCCGCGAGCTCGGGAAGGAGCGACCCGAGCGTCGCTCTGGGATCGATCTTCGCGCGCGCGATCGCCACCGCGGTCATCGGCTTGGTGAGGCTCGCCAGATCGAACAGCGTGTCGGCCGCTCCCCCCACCTCGACGCGCCACGCCGTCTCGCCACGCGCCGCGCATCCTGCGGCGACGATCTTCGCCACCTCGGCGTCGACGATCGCTTCCGCAACTGCTTCGGCATCCAGACCGCTCGGCGGTACGGACGGTGCGCGGTTTGGTGTGAGTGTATGCACGTGATCCGTACTTTGACCCATCGCTCCCAGGGCACGTACACTGGCTTCGAGAGAGATCCAACCGATGGCCGAATTTGTCTGGGAAGCGCGAGCCCGAACGGGCGAGCTGCGCAAAGGCTCGATGGAGGCCGACGACGCGGAGGCCGTCAACGAGCGCCTGCGCGGCCAGCAGCTCACTCCGACGAAAGTGAAGAAGAAGGGGAAGGGTTTCTCCCTCTCGTTCGGCTCGGGCGTCAGCGGCAAGGACATCGTCACGTTCACTCGCCTCTTCGCGACGATGATCGACGCCGGTCTCCCCATCGTGCAGTGCCTGGAAATTCTCCAAGGCCAGACCGACAACAAGGTCTTCTCCGGCATCCTCCGCGACGTGAAGGCCAGCGTCGAGCAGGGCGCCACGTTCAGCGACTCGCTGCGCCGCCATCCGAAGGTGTTCGACCCGCTCTACACGAACCTCATTCAAGCGGGAGAGGTCGGCGGCATCCTCGACACGATCATGAACCGCCTGGCCATCTACAACGAAAAGAACATGAAGCTGAAACGGCAGGTGAAGGGGGCGATGATCTATCCCTCCTCCGTCGTCGTCATCTTCACCGGCGTTCTTTGCGTTCTCCTCGGGTTCGTCATCCCGTCGTTCAAGAACATCTTCCGCGACCTCGGCTCGCCGGACGATCTTCCCAAGCTCACGCAGTACGTCATCACGGTCAGCGAGGCCTTCACTCACAACTTCTTGTGGGTGTTCCTCTCGGGCTGCGCGTTCACCTACGGGATGACGAAGGTGTACGCGCGCCCCGGCGGCAGGCGAGTCATTCACCGAACGCTCCTCCGCATGCCGGTCATGGGGCCGGTCATGAAGAAGATCGCCGTCGCGCGCTTCACGCGCACGTGCGGCACGCTGCTGTCGTCCGGCGTTCCCATCCTCGACGCGCTCGAGATCGTCGCCAAGACGGCCGGCAACATGGTCGTCGAAGAAGCGATCCTCTACGCGCGATTGAAGATCAGCGAGGGGAAGAACATGGCCGGCCCGCTGATGGAGACGAACGTCTTCCCGCCGATGGTCGTGCAGATGGTCGGCGTCGGCGAGCAGACCGGCGCGCTCGACACGATGCTCAACAAGATCGCCGATTTCTACGAAGACGAGGTCGACGTGGCCGTGTCGGCGATGACGAGCCTCATCGAGCCGGTCATGATGGTCGGCGTCGGCGGAACGGTCGGCGTCGTGCTCATCGCGATGTACCTGCCGATCTTCAGCATCGCGGGGAAGATCAAGGCCGAGTAGC
>PLXW01000007.1 GCA_003151595.1 Myxococcales bacterium | reverse complement strand
TGGGTTCGGGGGGGGTGGCGGGGGGTGGGGGGGCGGGGGATCGAGCGGCGGTTACTGATCGTCGCGGAAAACTTCACCACGCGAAACGCTCCGCGTAGGTTCATGTGTGCGCGCGGCAAACCGTCCGCGCGACCTTCGGAGCGAGGGGGCACCATGAAGCCGAACGATCTGCGTGCGCGGTGGGAGTTGGGGAATCAGATGGAGCGGTTCGCGGGCCTCCCGCGGCGGCCGATGATCATCGGTGCGGTGTGCGGGATCGTGGCCGGCATCGCGCTCGGGATTTTCTCCGGCGCGGTCGGCGTGACGATCGGGAGCATGCTCGGCGTCGGCATCGGGTTCGTCGCCGGGATGATCCTCGCCGAAGAAGACGACTCGCGCAGCCAGCGAACGCGCGAGCTCGACGACATCATCGGGATCACGAACGGCTCGATGGGCGGCGCGTCGATTCCGCCGAACGCGCCGAGCGGGATGGACGAAGAAGACGAAGGGGAGCCGCTCCAGTCGAAGGAGGCGTGGCTCGCCGAGTGGCTGACGCCGGCGCCGCCGAACGTGATGAGCTGATCGCCGCGCGCGTTCTCTTGCGCGAGCGACGCGGTACGCTCGCGCCATGACACGCGCGAAGAATTTCTGGGCGTGGGGGTGGGCCGATAGGTTTCCCGACGACGACGCGCGGCGGATGCTCGCGGCGCAGATCGGGGCGATGCTCGGGCGTGAGCCGGCGCTGCTGCCGCTGCCGTCGATCGACGACGTGAAGCTCGCGGAGCCGCGCGTCACCTCTTCGCCGTCGTGCTGCACGAGCGATCGCACGGCGCGGATCTTCCGCACCCACGGCAAGGGGTACCGCGACATCGTTCGCGCGTTTCGCCTCGATTTTTCGCGTGCGCCGGACGTCGTGGCCTTGCCGAAGAGCGAAGCCGACGTCGAGGCCGTGCTCGCGTGGTGCGCGTCGCGCAACGTGGCCGCGATTCCGTACGGCGGTGGGACGAGTGTCGTCGGCGGCGTCGAGGGGGACGTGGGCGAGTCGTTCGCCGGGACGTGTGTGATCGATCTCGCGGCGATGAACCGCGTGCTCGAGGTCGACGCCACGTCGCGCGCGGCGCGCATTCAGGCCGGCGCGTTCGGTCCGCAGATCGAAGAGCAGCTCGCGCCGCACGGCTTCACGCTCCGCCATTTCCCGCAGTCATTCGAGCACTCGACGCTCGGCGGATGGATCGCCACGCGCGCCGGCGGTCACTTCGCGACGCTCTACACGCACATCGACGATCTCGTCGAATCGGTGCGCATGGTCACCGGCGCCGGCGTCATGCAGACGCGTCGCTTGCCCGCTTCGGGCGCCGGACCTTCCCCCGAGAGACTCGTTCTCGGCAGCGAAGGGGCGCTCGGCGTCATCACCGAAGCGTGGATGCGCGTGCAGGCGCGGCCGAAGTGGCGAGCGTCGGCCAGCATGCACTTCGAGCGCTTCGAAGCGGCCATGGAGTGCGCTCGGGCGATCGCGCAGTCGGGGCTCTTCCCGGCGAACTGCCGCGTGCTCGACGCGCGCGAGGCGCTGATCAACCGCGTGGCGTTCGACGGGACGAGCGTCGTGATCGTCGCGTTCGAATCGGCGGATCACGCGCTCCTTGCGTGGATGGAGCGCGCGCTGGCTATCGCGAAGGATGCCGGCGGCACGTGTCCCAAAGGCGCGCGCTTCTCGAGCGACGGCGACAAGATCTCGAACGCGGATGCCGCATCGAGCTGGCGGCAAGCGTTCCTCGATGCGCCGTACTTGCAGAGCGCGCTCGTCTCGATGGGCGTGGTCGTCGATACGTTCGAGACCGCGTGCACGTGGAGTAACTTCGCGGAGCTCCACGCCGAGATCGCCGCCGCCGCGAAGGACGCGATGATGCGCGCCTGCGGATCCGAGGGCTCGCTCTCGTGCCGCGTCACGCACGTCTATCCCGATGGCCCTGCGCCGTACTTCACGTTCGTCGCGCCGGCTCGCGAAGGTGCCGACGTCGTCGAGTCGTGGCTCACGATCAAGCGCGCCGTGAGCGACGCCATCGTTCGCGCGCATGGGACGATCACGCACCATCACGCCGTCGGTCGCCTTCATCGCCCATGGTACGAGCGCGAGGCGAGCCCGGTTTTCCTGCGGGCTTTCGACGCGGTGAAAGGTGCGCTCGACGTGACGCGCATCATGAACCCCGGCGTGCTCGTTCCTGCGCGCGCGAGACTCGACCGCGATCGCGGCGCCTCGTAAAATAGGAGGTTCGCCTCATGCCTCCGCAATCGGACCACCACACCATTCGCGCGCGTGCACGGGTCGGGACCGTGCTCGACGAGAAGTGGACGCTCGACGCGCTCATCGGCGTCGGCGGAATGGCGTCCGTGTTCGCGTCCACGCATCGCAACGGCAAGCGCGCGGCGATCAAGGTGCTCCACGCCGAAGCGGCGCTGAACCCGAGCGTGCGCGCGCGCTTCCTTCGCGAAGGGTACGTGGCCAATCGGGTCGGGCATCCGGGCGCGGTGTCGATCCTCGACGACGACGCGGCGCCCGACGGCACCGTGTACCTCGTCATGGAGCTGCTCGAAGGAGAGACGCTCGATGCGCGATGGGAGCGCTGCGACAAGCGCCTGCCGGACATCGAGGTGCTGGCGATCCTCGATCAGCTGCTCGACGTGCTCGCCGCCGCGCACGACAAGCAGATCGTTCATCGCGATCTCAAGCCAGGCAACCTGTTCCTCACGCGCGAAGGCACGCTGAAGGTCCTCGATTTCGGCATCGCGCGGCTCGGCGACATCAACGCCGATAACGCGGGGGCGACGACGTCGTTCCATTCGTCGATGGGGACGCTCGGCTTCATGCCCCCCGAGCAAGCGCGCGGACGATGGGAGCAAGTGGGGCCGCAGACCGATCTGTGGGCCATCGGCGCGACGATGTACGCGCTGCTCACCGGGCGCCACGTGCACGAAGCGGTGACGGCGAACGAGCGATTGCTGCTGGCGATGACGAAGCCAGCGCCGCCGATTCGATCGGTGAAAGAAGACGTGTCGGAGGCGGTGGCGGCGATCGCCGATCGCGCGCTGCAGTTCGAACCGGCGAAGCGCTGGGACAACGCGAAGGCGATGCAGGCCGCGGCGCGCGACGCGTACACGACGCTCACCGGGAAGAACCTGTCGCTCGCGCCGCGGCTGGTGGTGGTCGAAGGGGTAGGGGCGCAGAGGGCCGAGCCGTCCGAAGGGCACGCGCCGACGATGCTGGCGACGGCGGGATCGATCGGGAGCGCGCGACGTCCGCGGAAGTCGCCGGGGACGGCGATCACGATCGGCGCGGTCGTCGTGCTGTCAGTGGCGGCGTTCGCGATGATGCGCGGCGGACCGAAGCCGAGCGTCGATGCGGCGGCGGTGGCGACTCCGGCGGCGCGTGACGTTCCGGTCGCCGCAGCGCCCGAGGCGAAGCCGATCGAGTCGGGCGCGCCGGACATCGCTGCGAGCGCGGCTCCATCGTCGTCGGCGGCGACGATTCCATCGGCGCGTGTGAGCGCTCCCGCGGCGTCGGCGTCGTCGATCAATCGCGCTCGTCCCGCGGCTCGCGCGGAGGCCAGCGCCTTGGCCTCGGCATCGGCCGCCCCTTCGGCCAGCGCGGCTACGCCTGCGGTTGACCTCTTCGAACGCCGCCGCTGAGGTTCTGCCTTCCGCTCTCCGCTTCCGTTACTCTCGGGAATTGATGATCTGGCCGACGGCTGCGGCTCGCCGATCGATCGCCTTCGCGGCGATGATCGCTTGCTGCGCGCGTCCCGTGATCGCGCGAGCAGAGGGGACTGACGTTCCTGCGGCCGAAGCGCTGTTCGAAGCGGGCCGGAAGGCGATCGAGAAGGGGGACTACGCCTCGGCGTGCCCGCGCTTTCGTGAGAGCGAGCGGCTGGACCCGGCGCCCGGCACGCTGCTGAACCTCGCCGATTGCGAGGAGCACTTGAACCACCTCGCGCGCGCGTGGGAGGCCTGGAAGGAAGCGCTGGCGACGTTGCCCGGCGACGACCCGCGCCTCCCGGTCACCAAGCAGCGCGTGCAGGCGATCGAGGCGCGCGTGCCGCACCTGACGCTGACGCGCGATCCAGCGGCGCCCGAAGGGGTGCTGGTGCGAAGGGATGACGTCGAGATTCACGGGGCGTCGTTCGACGTGGCGTTGCCGGTCGATCCCGGAGCGCACGTGATCACGGTGACGGCGCCTGGTCGCGATTCGAAGACGACGACGATCACGTTGAGGGAAGGCGAGGCGCGAACGTTCCTCGCGGAGCCCGGACCTCCGGCCGCCAACGCGAACGCGAATGCGGACGCGAACGCGAACGCGAGCGCGAACGCCAACGCGAACGCCACCTTTCGCACCGTCGGGCTCATCACGGGCGCCGTCGGCGTCGTGAGCCTCGGCGTCGGCAGCGTGTTCGGCGCGATGGCGATCGGAAAGAAGTCGACCGTCGACACCGACTGCGGCCCCCGAGGGTGCACGCAGCCCGGCGTCGACGCCGCTCATGCCGGGCGCACCGACGCCATCGCCAGCGACATCACCTTCGTCGCCGGCGGCGCGCTCGTCGCGCTCGGCACCGTGCTCTTCCTCACGCATCTCCCCGCGCACGGCACCGCGAACGGATCGACCGGCCTCGTCACGTCGCCGCTCGTCCTCGCGCGCGGCGGCGGGCTCGCGCTCGGTGGGGACTTCTGATGCGCCGATGGATCGCGGTCTCCGTCGCGTGCGCGCCGATCGTCGTCGTCGCTGCGGTCGGCTGCGAGAAGATCATCGGCGCGGATTTCGGCGGTCGCACGCTGGCTTCACTCGACGGCGGGCTCGATGGCGGACAGTGCACGCTCATCGAGCCCGTGGGCCCTCCCGCGGCGGCCATCGACAACTCCGGAGCCTTCACCATCATCGCCGCCGTTCACACGCTCGACTTCGGCGACACGCCCGACGGCGGCGTCCCCGCGTACAAATCGATCGGCTTCAACCTCGACGGCCGCTGCCCGGGCGATCCCGCGCCGTGTCAGCCCGCGCCGTGGACCGAAGCCGGCGCGAGCGTCGGCGAGAACGGCGTCGACAACCAGGTCGGCGCGCTCCTCACGAACGAGGTCGTCGCGTTCAACTCGAACCCGATCAACAGCGTCTTCCTGAACGAAGAGGTCGCGAAGGGGGACTACGCGCCGCTCTTGCTCCTTCGCGTGAGCGGCTACAACGGCTTCGACGACGACTCGCAGGTGAAGGTCGAGGTCCTCCTCGCGCCCGCGATCCCCAAACCGAAGTGGGACGGCACCGACGTCTACTTCGCCGACCCCAGCACGGCCACGCTCGGCCCCGGCGACGGTGGCGATTCGGTGGTCGGGCGCTTCGTGGACGAGCGAGCGTACGTGAACGGCTTCACGCTCGTCGCGCACGTGTTCCCCGGCGAGCTGAGCCTCGCCAACACGACGTTCAAGCTGACCGACGTGCTCGTGTCGGCGCACCTCCAACCCGTCGGGACGAACGCCTTCACGGTCGCCGGCACGATCGCCGCGCACGGCCGCAACGACGACCTGCTCGGCATCATCCCGCCGTTGACCAAGCAGTTCCCCGGGATCGCGATCTGCGAGAACAACGGCGTCATCTACCAGCAGCTGAAGACGTGGATCTGCAGCAACGCCGACAGCGTCGTCGACGGTGGCCCGACCGGGCCGGGGGCGGTCTGCAACGCGGCGTCGCTCGGCGTGCGATTCGTCGCAACGAGTGTTCAGCTGGGCGGTCTGGCCGACATCCCGGACGGGGGGCCATTGTGCGATGCGGGGACCGACCCTATCGACGATTCATGCCTCATCCCCATCGCTCCTTGACCCTGATCCCGACCCTGAATGGGCTCGTCGATTCGACGACCTCTCTTGATTCGATCCCCGAAGTCAGGCGAGGGTTCGTCGCATGAATCTTCCGATCCGGCGTGCAGCAGTCATCGGCGCAGGCGTCATGGGGAGCGGCATCGCCGCGCACTTCGCGAACGCGGGGATGGAGGTGTTGCTGCTCGACATCGTCCCGCCCGATTTGAAGGACACCGAGAAGACCGACAAGAAGGCGCGGAACAAGTTCTCCGCCGGCGGTCTCGACAAGGCCTTGAAGGCGCGTCCGGCGGCGTTCTTCCACAAGAGGAATGCGCGTCTCGTGACCGTCGGGAACGTCGAGGACGATCTCGAGAAGCTGAAGGACTGCGATCTCGTCATCGAAGCGGTGCTCGAGCGCCTCGACGTGAAGCGCGATCTGCTCGACAAGCTGGAGAAGGTCGTCAGCGACACGTGCGTCATCGCGTCGAACACGAGCGGCCTCCGCATCGACGACATGATGAAGGGGCGCCCGGATGCGTTCGCGAAGCGCTTCCTCGTGATGCACTTCTTCAACCCGGTTCGTTACATGAAGCTCCTGGAGCTCGTGTGCGGACCGAAGACGGATCCGGCTGTTTTCGAGCGCGTTCGTCGCTTCGGTGAAGACGTCCTCGGCAAGGGGATCGTCGTCGGCAACGACACGCCGAACTTCGTCGGCAACCGCATCGGCGCGCACGCCATGATGACGACGATTCACCTGATGCTCGAGGACGGCCTCGCGCCCGAAGACGTCGATGCCATCACCGGCACGCCGATGGCGCACCCCAAGAGCGCCAGCTTCCGCACGGCCGACATGGTCGGTCTCGATACGTTCGTGCACGTGGCCGACAACTGCTACGCCGCGCTCACCACCGACGAAGACCGCAAGATGTTCGAGGTGCCGGCATACATCCGGACGATGGTCGAGAAGAAGCTCCTCGGCGACAAGACCAAGGGGGGCTTCTACAAGCGCGACAAGGCGAGCGGCGAGACCGCCACGCTCGATCCGAAGACGCTCGAGTACCGCGCCAAGGGGGGCGACCCCGAGGTGAAGAACGTCACCAAGGCGGTCGCGAAGATCGAAGACCCGAAGGAGCGCCTGCGCAAGCTCGTGGCCGATCCGGGCAAGGCCGGCGCGTTCGCGTGGAAGGTGCTGTCGCGCAGCTTCGCGTATTCGGCGCGGCGGATTCCGGAGATCACGACGAGCGTGATCGCCGTCGATGACGCGATGAAGTGGGGCTACGGCTGGGAGATGGGGCCGTTCGAAGCGTGGGACGCGCTCGGCTTCGTCGAGACCACCGATCGCATGAAGAAGGACGGCGTCGCGCTGCCGCCTTCGATCGAGAAGATGAAGGCCTCGGGCGCGACGAGCTTCTACAAGGGCGACGACGAGGTGTTCGATCTCGTGAAGGGCGCGTACGTGAAGCGCGCGCTCGACCCGCGGAACCGAACGGTACGCCAGCTCCGCAAGGGCGCGTCGCCGGTGCTCAAGAACGACGGCGCGGAGGCGTGGGATCTCGGCGACGGTATCCTCGGCCTCACGTTCAAGTCGAAGGCCAACAGCCTCGACCCGGACGTCATCGGGATGCTCGGGCAATCGGTGGAGCGCGCGGAGAAAGACTTCCGCGGGCTCGTCATCGCCAACGAGGGGGAGCACTTCTGCGTCGGCGCGAACCTGTTCCTGGTCGTGATGGCGGCGGGCGCCAAGGAGTGGGGACAGCTTCACGCGATGGTGAGCGGTCTCCACAAGACCGTGCAGCGCATGAAGTACGCGAGCGTGCCGGTCGTCGCGGCGCCGTACGGCATGACGCTCGGCGGTGGGCTCGAGATCTGTCTCGCGTCCGATCAGGTGCAAGCGGCGGCCGAGACGTACAGCGGGCTCGTCGAGGTCGGCGTCGGGATCATCCCCGGCGGCGGCGGCACGATGAACATGCTGTGGCGCGCGCTCGAAGCGATCCCCGAAGGGGCGAACGTGAACACGTACGAGTACGTGACGCAGGTGTTCAAGAACATCGCGATGGTGAAGGTCGCGACGAGCGCCGAGGAGGCGAAGGCGTTCGGGTACTTCCGGAACGCCGACGGCGTGTCGTTCGATCGCTCACGACAGGTGACGGAGGCGAAGAACCGCTGCATCGGCCTGGCCGAAGGCGGATACCACCCGCCCGTTCCGCGCGCGTACGTCTTGCCGGGCGACAGCGGCATCGCCACCTTGAGCATGATGGTCGACACGCTCGTCGCGGGCGGCTTCGCCAGCGAGCACGACGCGAAGATCGCGCGCAAGCTCGCGTACGTTCTGTGCGGCGGCCCCGGCGGCGGATCGCGCGAGGTCACGGAAGACGAGATGCTCGCGCTCGAAGCGGAGGCGTTCGTTTCGCTCTGCGGCGAGCCGAAGAGCCAGGAACGCATGCAGTACATGCTGATGAACAACAAGCCGCTGCGTAACTAACGGACGGCGAGCTCGCGCGAAGCGCGACTCGGTCTACAGAAGAAAGACCCCATGAAAGAAATTGTCATCGCAGAGGCGGTTCGTTCCGCGGTTGGTCGTGCGCACAAAGGCTCGCTGGCGAACAAGCGCCCCGACGAGCTCGCGGGTGAAGTGATTCGTGGCCTGATGGCGCGCGTGCCGCAGGTGAAGCCGGCGGACGTCGAGGATCTCGTCCTCGGGTGCGCGATGCCGGAAGGGGAGCAAGGGCTCAACGTCGCGCGCGTGTCCGGGCTCCTCGGCGGATTGCCGGAAGAGTGCGGCGGCGTGACGGTCAACCGGTTCTGCTCGAGCGGGCTTCAGGCCATCGCGTTCGCGGCGGGGGCGATCGCGATCGGATCGTACGAGGTCGTCGTCGCCGGCGGCGTCGAGTCGATGACGATGGTGCCGATGACCGGCAACAAGCTGAGCGCGTCGCCCGAGGCGATGGAGAAGTACGCCTCGGTGTACACGCCGATGGGGATCACGGCGGAGAACGTCGCCAAGAAGTTCAACGTGTCGCGCGAGGCGCAAGACAAGTTCGCGCTGTGGAGCCAGCAGAAGGCCACGAAGGCGCAGGAGGCGAAGAGGTTCGAGGACGAGATCGTGACGGTGAAGGGGATTCGGTACGTCGGCAACGAGAAGAAGTTCTTCGACTTCCGGAACGACGAGCTGATTCGCCCGGAGACGACGCTCGAAGGGCTGACGGCGTTGAAGCCGGCGTTCTCGCAGACCGGGAGCGTGACGGCGGGGAGCTCGTCGCCGCTGTCGGACGGCGCGGCGGCGGCGCTGGTGATGACGAAGGCGAAGGCCGACTCGTACGGCATCAAGCCGCTCGGGTACTTCCGCGCGTTCACGACGATCGGGGTCGATCCCGCGATCATGGGGATCGGGCCGTTGCCCGCGGTGAAGAAGCTGCTCGCGCAGACCAAGCTCACCGTGAAGGACATCGATCTGTTCGAGGTGAACGAGGCGTTCGCGAGCCAGGCTCTGTACGTGACGAAGGAGCTCGGGATTCCCGACGAGAAGCTCAACGTGAACGGCGGCGCGATCGCGCTCGGGCATCCGCTCGGGTGCACCGGCGCGAAGCTGGTGGCGACCGCGCTCTACGAGCTGCGCCGTCGCAAGGGGAAGTACGCGATCGTGACGATGTGCATCGGCGGCGGGATGGGCGCGGCCGGGCTGTTCGAGTCGATCGCCTGATGCGCGCCGCACTCAGCGTGGGGGGGATCGCGGCGCTCGCGTTCGTCGCGTTCGCCGCGTGCAAGAGCACGCAAGGGGATGCGACGGCGACGAAGACGGAAGCGATCGCGCCCGTCGCGAGCGCGGTTGCTGCCAGCGACGTCGACGCGGCGCCTGCGGCCGTGCGGCAGACGGCGCGCTTTCATCTCGTGGCCAGCGCGAAGGGGCGTCCGCGTCGCTTCGCGCCGGGCGTCTCGATCCAGCGTATCGACGCCGACGGAGGCGCGGCGGCGGTCACGCTCGACCCTCCGGGGGACGACACGTCGAACGGCGCGCTCGTCACGGCGACGCCGCTCACGCCGGGTCACTACCGCGCACACTTCCTCGTCGCGGTCTGCTCGGCCGGCTCGCCCGACGGCGGCTGCACCGCGGTGACGCCGAAGCCCGACGACGCCGAGTTCGACGTGCCTGCGTCGGGGGATGTCGACGTCGACGTGAAGTAGCGAGAGAGAGAGAGAGGAGACTCCGGGGCGCTCGCCCGACGGGGGTCTCCGTGCTCGGGAGAGCGGACACTGCTCCAAAGCGAGGGCGTACCGCTCTCCCTGCGCTCGGAGACCCTCTCCGGGCTTGTCTGAGAGACCGAGACCGGGGACTCGAGGAATGCGTGCGCCCGTGGCCTGTGCATCGCGGTGGACTGCCTGTGCATCGCGGCGGACTCCATGTGCACCGCGGTTTACTGCCAGTGCGTGGCGGCGGACTCCGTGTGCACCGCGGTTTACTACCGGTGCGTGGCGACGGACTCCGGGTGCACTGCGGTTTACTGCCAGTGCGTGGCGGCGGACCCTGTGTGAACCGCAGTTTACTCGCTGTACGTCACGGCGGACTGCGAGTGCACGGCGGTTTACTGCGGGTGCATCGCGGTGGACTGCCAAGGCATCGCGACGCACTGCCAAGGCGTTGAGGAGCACTGGCTGTACCTCCGCCGCTCGCCGTGACGATCACGGCGGCGCATCGGGGCGCGTCACCACGAGCCACGTCGCCACTCCCGTCGCTGCGAGCGCGACGAACGCCAGGATGTCGCCGACGAGGATCTGATTGCGCGCCGAGGTGACGTCGGACGGGTTGCAAGTGTGGCCGCAGGTCGAGCGGAGCGAGTCGAGGCGGTTCGTACCCGAGAGTCCGAAGTACGCGAAGCCACCGAAGCCGACGAGCGCGCCCCCTCCGAAGAGGAACGCCGAGGTGGGGATGGGGCCTCGCGCCGACCGCTGGGCGCGCTCGTTCTCGGACTTGAGATCGCGCCACAGACCCGGCGGCGCAGCGACGAGCGCCGCCGCCGGTTCCGACGCCGAGGCGGCCGGCGCGGGCGGCGGAGGTTGAGCGCTCGGCGTGAAGATGACGCGGAGGATCCGATTCTTCTCCCCTTCGCGAACGACGTTCCTCGTCTCGACGAGCGCGGCACCCGGCACCTCGAAGCGAAACGTGTGCGCTCCGGGATCGAGCGGGAAGGCGCGTCCCCCCTCGGCGCCCGCGAGCGGTTGGCCGTCGAGCAGCACCTTCATTCCGGTGACGTCGTGACCGTCGGCCCACACGGCGTCGATCACGACCGACGGTAAGCTGGCGTCGACTTCCGCGACCCATCGAATGCAGTCCTCGCGGATCGCGTCCGGGCACACCGGTCGCGCGCAGGTCATGAAGCCGGCGCGCGCGTCGCGGAGCTTGCCGTCGAGTCGCGAGAGCTGGGCGTGGTCGACGGCGCGGACGCAGATCTCTTTCTCGTCGGCGCGCGCGCTCGAGCCAGCGAGGGAAGCCATCGCGAACGCAACGAGCGCGCGCACGGCCGAGGACTTCACGAGCGCAGGGCCACGTCTCAGAGGCATTCGGGCTTGTAGTGGCGCAGACCTCGCGCATCGATCGTGTAGGGAGGCGAGCACGCCGCCGCGTGCGAACGCGAAGGTGGCGCGGCGATCTTTCGGCGAGGAGCGGCGTCGACCGAGGCGGGGCGAGTTTCGACGGGAACGGCGGGCGCAACCGACTCCGAGAGCGGCGCCGGTGGCGAGGACGAGCTCACGGCCGACGCGACCTCGGGGAGCGACGTCGGCAACGCCGTGCCCGTTGCCCGGTCCGACGCCCGATCCGTTCCGGCGCGCACCATGAAGCCGACGCTCACGGCGGCGGCGACGGCGATGAACGAGACCGCAGCACCCAGCACACCGACGCGACGCTTCCGTCTGGGCGCCGTCACCTCGGACACCGTCGCGATGGCCGAGCCCATCGACTCGCCGACCGGATCGATCGTGGTCAGGTCGTCCGCGCGCGCGAGGCCCGCGACCGCCACCGTCGCAGTCGTGGCCCCCGTCACGCTCATCGCCCGGGGGCGCGGCGCGGTGAGCGCGATCGACGTGTTGCTCTCGGTGTCCGAAGCCAGTGCCTCGCGACACTCCGACTCGATCGAGGCGACCCGCTCGGCGCGCTGCGCGAGCGTCACGCCTCCGACGCGCTCCACGAACTCCCCCACTTCGATCGGCGTCGCCAGCGCGCCGAGGCTCTCCAGCGCGATCGCCATCTCGCGCGCTGTCGCGAAGCGCTTCGCCGGATCGCGTTCGAGGCCACGCATGACGATCGCTTCGAGCTCGGGCGTCACCAGCGGCGCGTACGCGCGCGGCGACGGGATCTCCTGGAGGAGGAGTTTGTCGACGACCTCGCCCTCGTCGTCTCCCTGGAAGAGTCGCGTCCCGGTCAGCGCTTCCCACAGCACGACCGACGCCGCGAAGATGTCGGTGCGCCGCGAGACCTTTCCGCGCAGCTGCTCCGGCGCCATGTACGCCAGCTTCCCTTTGAGCTGCCCCACGCGCGTCGTCTGCGCGCGCCCCCGCGCCTTGGCGACTCCGAAGTCGAGCACGCGCGCGATGCCGTCGGTGCCGACGAGGACGTTGTGTGGAGAGACGTCGCGATGCACGAGCTCGAGCGGGTCGCCCTTCGCGTCACGCGCCTCGTGCGCGGCGTGAAGCCCTTCGAGCGCGCCGAAGAGAATCGTCCCGATGAGCGCAGGTGACGGCGCCTCTTCACGACGTCGCGCCTCGCGCAGGAGCCGCGAGAGCGAATCGCCGTGGACGTAGTCGAGGACGACGAAGATCTCCCCCTCCGACGACTCGACGTCGAGCGTCTGGATCACGTTCGGATGGTGGATGCGCGCCGCGAGCCGAGCCTCGTCGAGGAACATGGCGACGAACTCGGGGTCCTCCGAGAGGTGCGCGTGGAGGCGCTTGATGGCCACCGTTCGCGAGAAGCCCGACGGGCCTTGCAGGCGTCCGTAGTGCAGCGTCGCCATGCCGCCGGCCGCGAATTGCTCGTACATCGCGTACCGCCCGAGCAGGCGGCTAGGCAGGTGTGACGACGGCGCGGACACGCTTCGAGTCTAGCCGATTTGACTGGTCAGGGCTTCCGCGGGCGCGGCACGCCGTAGTCGTTGAGGCGCGTCACGAGCGTCGTTCGCGAGATGCCGAGCGCCTTCGCGGCGCGCGACTGATTGCCTCCGCACTCGGCGAGCGCGGCGAGCACCCGATCCCGCTCCGCGTCTCCGCTCTCCGCGGGCACGGGCACCGTCTCTCGCGCTTCGCGGCCGACGTGATGAAGCGGGAGCGTCGACGCCATTCGTTGCACCGGGAAGTGCTCGGGCGAGAGCTCCGCGCCGGGAGCGACGAGGACCGCGCGCTCGATGAAGTTCTTCAGCTCACGCACGTTGCCCGGCCACGCGTAGCTCTGGAGCATGAGAAGCGACTCGGGTCGCAGCGTGGGCGCAGGGCGTCGTCCAAGGTCCTCGCACGTCGCGCGAATGAACTCGACGGCGAGCGGCTCGATCTCGCTCACCCGTTCGCGCAGCGGAGGCACGACGACGAGCGCGCCGTTCAATCGGAAGTACAGATCTTCGCGGAAGCGACCGAGGCGGACCTGGTCTTCGAGGTTGCGATTGGTCGCGGCGACGAAGCGCACGTCGATCGTGCGCGGCGAGAGCGCGCCGACTCTCATCACTTGTTGCGACTCGAGCGCCCGCAGCATCTTCGCTTGAAGCGCGAGCGGCATCTCGCCCACTTCGTCGAGCAGAAACGTCCCTCCGTTCACGACCTCGAGCAGACCGGGCTTGGCCTGCGCCGCGCCGGTGAACGCGCCGCGCTCGTAGCCGAAGAGCTCCGCCTCGAGGAGCGACTCGGCGACGGCGGCGCAGTTGAGTCGCAGGAAAGGCTTGGTGCGCCGGCGCGATCGCTCGTGAAGGCGCTCGGCGATGAGCTCCTTGCCCACGCCCGTCTCGCCGGTGACGAGCACGTTGATGTTCCCCGCGGCGAAGCGATCGACCATCGCGTACAGCTCGCGCATCGCCGGGTCGTGCACGATGCGCGCGCGTGCCCGCTCGGGCGGCGCATGGCCGGTGCCCGTCGCGTCGTCGCGCCGAGTCGCCACCTCTTCGGTCGTTCGCGCGCTCGGCGGCGGCGCTTCGTCGACGGCGTGAATCACGAGGAGCGCGGCGCCCAGACGGAAGGCTTCGCCGCGGAACACGGGCACGCGCTTCCCGGGCTCGAGGCGCTGGTTGCGAACGCGCGTCCCGTTGACGCTCCCCAGGTCTTCGATCTCGATGCGCTCCCCCAGATGAAGCTTCGCGTGGCGCCGCGTGATCGACGGATCGTCGATGCGCAGATCGCTCTTCTCGGATCGTCCGAGCACGATCGTTCCGCGCGCGGGGAGCGCATAGCCGGCGAACGCGGCCTGGCTCACCACGACGAGCTTCAGCTCGGGGGTCTCAACGCGCGCGGGGATCATGGGGGTCAGGTTTTCTCAGCTGCGTGCCCGAAGGGGGGAGCGTGAAGTCGGCGCGCACGTTGTCGAAGAAGAACTGCGGCCCGCTTCCACCACCGTAGGTGACGCCGATTTCCAATCGCGCATTACCGGGCACCCACTCGAACTCGAGCGGCGTCGCATCCTCCAAGACCTGGTCGTCCACCGTCAAGCCGTAGGTGTACTGCTGATTGGCCTTGTCGACCGTGAGAGTGAGGACGACGTGGTGCCACGTGCCGATCGCTGCACCTCCCTCGAGCGGGACCGCGGGTGCGCTCCCTTGCTCGATTCCTCCGTCACTGAGCTGAATGTATTCCTGAACCTGGAACAAACCTCCCGGGGACACCACGACGTTGAGCAGCTGCGCCGTGTGAGGCGAGTCTTGGATGAGCGCGATGTTCGACGTCGTGACCCACTGGCCCGCCGCCGCCGTCAGCATCTGAAACTCGAGCCGCGACTTCACGGGTTGAAACGGGAACGACACCCCGTAGGAACCGCTGCTCTGGTCTCCCGTCAGATTCACCGCCAGTGAGCTCGGCGGTGAGACCGCCGTCCCGGTGACGATGGCTGCGTCAGCGAGATAGGAGCCGAGGCCAATCGCGTCGGCGTCGACGCCGTCGAAGTCCATGCAGTACGTGAGCGGACCGGCATCGGGCGGACAGAACGGCTGCGGCCCCGACGCGTCCTCGACGATCGCGCCGTCGTTCGCGCCCGGTGCGGGCCCCACGACGTTGCCGTCGGAGCCCGCGTCGCCGAGACCGCTCGTGAGATCCTCGTAGGACGCCAGCCAGTAGCACCCTGCGATCGAGATCGTGAAAGGGCACACCAATGCGCCCACGAGCAACCCGCGCTTCACACATGCGATCCTAGCACCGCGATCCGCGCGTCGGCCGCTTCGCTCGTCAAGTTGTGCGACTCCGCACAGGTTGACCAACGCGCCTTTACAACATGTTCAATCGCGGGCGCCTGGATCATCGCGGCCCCGCGGAAAATTCGCCGGATTCGCGATGCGTGGAAGGCGCGCGTCGTGGAATGCGTCTTGCGGAGTGTGTTCGCGACGGAGGCGAACATGCGGCGCATCTACAGCCTGATCCTCTTCGGCGCACTCGCGACTGCAGCGTGCGTCGGCAAGATCGGGGACGAAGGAAACGCGATCACCAAAGGGCACGGCGTCGTCGGCGGTGGCGGCACCACGACCGGAGCCGGAACTACCGTGACGGCTTCGGCCTGCGGCACCTCGTA
This sequence comes from Myxococcales bacterium, assembly GCA_003151595.1. The sequence goes on along the minus strand of PLXW01000007.1, from coordinate 120,682 downwards.
TGCGCCCGGCCACATCGCGATTCATCGGCTCACGAACGACGAGTACGACAACACGGTCCGCGATCTGCTCCACACGACGAGCACACCGGCGACCGCGTTCGACCCGAGCCCGGCCGGCGCGTCGGGGTTCGAGAACGACTCCAATGCGCTCATCCTCTCGGACGACCTGATCGGCGCCTACTACACCGCCGGCGAGGCGCTCGCGAAGGAAGTGATCGCGTCGAAGGCGACGGCGGGGGGGGCGTACGCGCAGCTCGTCACCTGCACGCCGTCTGCGGCGTGCGCGCAATCGATCATCACGAGCTTCGCCACACGCGCGTACCGGAGGCCGACCACGAGCGACGAGCTGGCGACGCTCATGGGCGTGTTCAACGCGAATACCGACTTCGACACCGGAATCCAGGACGTCATCAACGCCGTCTTGATGAACCCGAAGTTCATCTTCGTGTACGCGGCCGGCGCGCAATCGCAGGTGCAAGGAGCCCCGTTCGCGATCGACGACTACGCGATCGCTTCGCGCCTCTCCTACGCGCTCTGGCAGACGATGCCCGACGACCAGCTCTTCACGCTCGCGCACGCCGGCCAGCTCAGCGACCCGAGCACCCTGGAAGCCCAGGTCACTCGAATGCTCAAAGACCCGAAGGTCGGCAGCATGCTCAAGACGCTCCGCAACGACTGGGCGGCGCTGAATACGCTGGCCGACCCCAACGGCGCGCTCGTGGGGCTCGACGACGGCGTGCGCTCGTCGATGGTCGGCGAGGTCGACGCGTTTCTTCAGGACCTCGTCGTGAACGACAAGAGCTTCCTGAACGTGCTGACCGGCGACTACGCCTTCGTCGATCAGACCATGGCGAGCTATTACGGGATCCCGTTCACGGGCTCCGACCCGACGGCCTACGTGCAAGTCGCGCTTCCCAGCGATCGCACCGGCCTCGTGACGACGCCGGGAGTTCTCACGGCGACGGCAGGCGACGTGGCCTACACGCATCCGGTTCATCGCGGGCACTGGCTCGCGCAGAAGATCACCTGCACGCCGCCGTCGCCTCCTCCCCAGAACACCAACGAGACGTTCAACAACCCGTCCACTTCTGGTGAATCGCCGCGCCAGGCGCTCGCCGATCACACGAGCAATCCCGCGTGCGCTGGTTGCCACGCCGTGATGGACACGCTGGGGCTGGGGCTCGAGAACTACGACCCGTTCGGTCACTGGCGAACCACGTACCCGTCGCTCACGGGGACGATCGACGCGACGGGGACTCTCCCTCCGCCGAGCACCAAGACGTTCACGAACGGGACGGGAATGTACGCGGACCTCGCGGCCGACGACGGCACGCGCGCGTGCCTCGCTCAGCAGCTCATGGCGTACACGCTGACCCGGGCCCTCACGTCGACCGACGACATTTGTGTCGTGAGGGCGATCGGAGTCGCCAGCGTCACGCCCACCGGATCGTTCTCCGACACCATCAAGATGATCGCCGGGAGCCGGCAATTTCTCATGCAGACAGGAGAGGCCCCGTGAGCAACTGGAAAATCAATCGCCGGCACCTACTCACCGGCGCGGGGGCGATCTTCGCGTTGCCGATGCTCGAGTCGCTGTTCACGCGGAAGGCGCTGGCCAGCGGCGCGAGCGACCCGCTGCGCTTCGTGTCGCTCTACATGCCGAACGGCACCTACAACGTTCAGGGCGACGCCGTCTGGTACCCGCAAGGCCTCAAGACCGGGCCGTTGAGCGCGTCGAGCTTCTCGTCGCGTTCGGTGTTCGCGCCGTTCACCAGCGAAGTGGCGAATTTCTCCGTGCTCATGCATCCCTCGTGCAGGGCGCGCGATCAGGCCGCGAGCCAGGTGCCGGACGGCGGCGGTCACGTGTCGGCCATCACGACGTGGCTCACCCAGGCGCCGTTCACGGACGTGAGCTCGAGCCAGTGCACGGTGCCCGGGAGCTCGTTCGATCAGCTGGTGGCCAACAACGCGAAGAAACCGAACCTGGTCTTGAGCGGCGGGTGCAACGACTCGAACCCGGACGGGATCACGTTCAACTACGCCGACTACGTGTCGTTCAACAACGGCCAGCCGAACGAGCCGCACAAGAACCCGGTAGAGCTCTTCAACGCGATGTTCGCCGGGCTGGTGTCCGCGCCGAGCGCGCCGGTTCTGGCGGCGTCGCGCAATCACAGCATCCTCGATTCGTCGCTGGCCGACATCAAGGACCTGCAGTCGAAGCTCGGCAAGACCGACAACCAGAAGCTCGACGACTACTTCACGAGCATTCGCAACCTGGAGACGAAGATGTTCACGCCCGCGTCGGGCGCGAGCGGCTGCATGCCCGGCACTTCGCCCGCGGCCGCGGTCAACAACGTCGATCTCGATGGAGCGCTCAGCAGCGTCTACGACCAGCGCGTGCAGGCGTTCTTCGACATGGTGACGCTCGCGTTCAAGTGCGACCTCGTTCGCTCGGTGAGCTTCACGTACGACGGCGAGACGTGCGGGCGGCAGAACAATCCGTGCCCGAGCAATCTCCTCTACAACAACGCCGATCTCACAGGTCAGCTCCACATCGGCATCTCGCACTACGGGCAGAACTCGAACGGCGACGAGAAGTGCATCAGCCGCGATCGCAATTACCTGTCGCTGTTCTTCTACCTCCTCGACGCGCTCAAGCAGGCGACCGACCCCAGCGGCAGCCCGATCCTCGACAACACGATCATGCTCGCCGGGTTCAACGTGACCGACGGGCAGCACACGGCGAACCCCGAGGGGACTCCGATGATCGTCGGCGGAGGGAAGAACGTCATGCACCCGGGCAACTGCTTCGACCTCGCCGGGGCCGACATGAAGGACCTCTTCTACACGTTCAACACGTTCCTCAAGCTCGGCATGTCGAGCTTCCAGGGGAGCAGCAATCTCCTCTCGATCTGATGCACGCGGGTGAAAGGAGGCGCGTATGAGGCGATGGTCGGCCACTTTGAAGCTTCGTGACGCGGCGCTGCTCGCGCTCGGCGTCTCGCTCTGGACCGGCGGCGCCGAGGCAGCGAACAAGCGCGCGTCCGAGGTTGTCGTGGTGGAAGGGCCGGGCGCGGGGCCGATCGCGAGCTGGCTCGAGGACTTCCTGAACGCGCCCGACACGGTCGAGGAAGAGGTGACGTTTCGAAACGCACTACGCGCGCGAGGGGTGCTCCCGCTCCATCGCGCGGCGAACGACGCTGCGCGCGATACGCGGCTCATCGCCTGCGCGCACGCGGCCGCGGGAGAGGCCGACGTCGACGGCGCGCTACTCGTGGATCTTCAGCGGACGCCGAAGGCGACGCGTATTCACGTGTGGCGCATCGATACGCGACCGGGCGGGAGCGCGATCGAGAGCGAGCTGACGCTCCCGCTCTCGGCGAAGGTCGCCGATCAGAGCCGCGCGATCCTGGCGGTGACGCCCTTGCACGCCGATGCCGTCGCCCCCGCGCCGGCACCGATCGCCGCGCCGGTCGCGCAGCCAGCAGCGCCTCCCGCGGTGGTGCTCGTCCCCGCGACGGTGAAGCCGGCACCGGCCGAGCCATCGCCGCAGCTGCCGGTGCCCGTGGAGACACGCGACGAGGCGATCACGAAGCGCGCGGCGGTCCGCGATCGATCTCTGCTCTCGTTGCAAGCCGGCATCGGCGTGGGGATGCGCCACTTCTCGTACGTCGATCGCGTCACACCGTCGCTGCGTCCGTACGATCTCGGCGCGGCGCCGATGGCGTCGCTCAGGGCCGCGATCTATCCGCTGGGCTCGACGCAGACGCCGTTCATTCGAGATCTCGGCATCGTCGGCAGTTACTCGCAGGCGTTCGCGTTCTCGTCGGCGGACTCGACGGGCGCACGCGTAGGCGCGGCGTGGAAGGCGTTTGACGTCGGCGTGACGGAGCGCATCGCGCTCACTCGGGATCTCCTGGCGAACCTGTCAGTGGGGTACGGCGGTGACGATTTCGAATTCGACCAGAGCGCGACGAGCGCGGCGTCGGCGCTTCCGAGCGTTGCCTATCGCTTCGTGCGCGCCGGGGGCGATCTGCGCTTCACGGTCCCGACGCTCGCCGCGCTCTCGTTCGCGGGCGGCGGGAGCTACCTCGATCTGCTGAGCACCGGGTACACGAGCCAGCTCTTTCCTCGGAAGACCGCGGGCGGAGTCGAGGCGCACCTCGGGGCGTCATGGTCGCTGGCGAAGAGCTTCGAGCTGTCGCTCGGCGCGTCGTACACGCGCGTCTTCTACGCCTTCAACCCCGTCCCCGGCGACGCCGACGTGGCCGGCGGAGCGCTCGATCAACAGACCCGGATCCTCGCCGGGCTCTCGTACGTGATGTGAGAGAAAAGTATGACCCTCCTCGCAAACACCCTTCGTCTCGGCTCGTTTCTCTTCGCGACGGCGTTGCTCGCCGGCGCGGGGTGCGCTGGAAGTCTTCTCGACCGAGCAGCGTTCGACCCGGACGGAGGCATCGCACAGAGCGAACCGGGTGCGATCGAAGCCGGCGCCGCGGACTCGGCGCCGCTCAATGCCTGCCCCGACATTCCGACGCTGTTCATTCAGAGCTGCGGCACCGCCGGGTGCCACGACGGCACGACCAAGGCCGAGGCGCTCGACCTCGCGTCGCCGAACGTGGCGTCGCGTTTGATTGGCGTCTTGGCGGTGGAAGCGAACGCGTTGCTCATCGATCCCAACACACCGGCGAATAGCGCCGTTTACCGAAAGCTCCTCGCGCCTCCCCCGTTCGGTGCGCGGATGCCGTCGGCCACAGGGCTCGACGACGCCACCATCCAGTGCGTGCTCACGTGGGTCACGTCCGAAGCGAGGGCGGGAGCGACGTCCGGCGACGACGCCGGAGTCATCGCGGTCGACGCCGGCATCCCGGACGCCGGGCCCCCGTTTTCACCACTCCGTATCGCTGCCGGACAGACGACCGCGGTGACCGACACCCAAGGGAACGTCTGGGCCGCCGACACCGACTTCACGGGTGGAACGCCGATCGTGCAAGTCCCGTCGACCACCATCACCGGAAGCGACACGCCTGCCCTCTACAACGGACAGCGCTACGGAGATCCGGACTTCAGCTACCAGTTCACCGTTCCGAACGGGACGTACACGGTGACGCTCAAGTTCGCGGAGCAGTACGTGACCGGCCCGGCGATGCGGCTGTTCGACATCGCGATCAACGGTGCCGCGGTCGAGACGAACTTCGACATCTACGCCGCGGCCGGCGCGATGAACACGGCGGTCGACGAGTCGTTCACGGTCGTCGTCACCGGCGGCGTGATTCAACTCGCGTTCACGCCGGGGACGATTCAGAGCCCGAAGGTCGATGCCATCCAGATCGTGAAGGGGGCCGTAGCGATCGACGGCGGGATCTAGGTCTCACTGCAGTCACCCGAACCGGATTGTCCAATCATGAGAAGAACCCTGCTCGTCGCGACGGTCCTCCTGCTCGTGGCGTGTGACGGCGCCATTGGCGACGCGGGGAGCTCCGGCTCGCACGCTTCGCCGCAGAGCGCCGGCGACGCGGGGGGGCCGTCGGGAAACGGATCCTCTTGCGAAGGCGCTGGCTGCGTCTCGGCACCTTCCGGCGGTTCTTCGTCGGACGGCGACGATGCCGGGCGGTCGAACGCGAACGATGCCGCCGGGGGAAGCGGCGAGAGCGACGCCGCCAGCCCCGCCGCCGACGCGAGCCCCGGCAACGCGATCCAACCGCCGCTGCAAGGGAACGTCACCCCCGGCACCTGGCAAGCGGGCGACATCAGCGTGCCCGGAGTCACGCTCCCCTCGGGCAAGGCGTTCCACTACGACTACCTGCTTCCCGCCAACTACGACCCCAAGTTCACCTACCCAATCCTGGTGCACGAGCACGAGGATACGGAGGGGAATGCCTGGTACGACGGGCAGAACGGCGACCCGCTCTACCTCGTCTCGGGGAGCGGCGCGGACGGTTGGTACAACAACACGGCGTGGCGTACGGCCTACCCGTGCATCATCCTGCTCCCCTACGCCGACCAGACGGCGAACGGCGGTGGCGGCGACGACGCTCTGGAAAATTTCGGTGGCTGGACGAACACCGGCGTCACGGGGACCGGGACGACGTTCTCCGGCGACTCGGGGCCCAACGTCTTTGCCGTCGCCGGGCTCGTGCAGGACTTCCTTCAGAAGTACTCGGTCAACCCGACCAAGGTGTACGTCACCGGCGACTCGTTGGGCGGCATCGGCTCTTGGTACATGATCCTCATGTACAACCGCGTGAACGGCCCCTCGGGGAAGCTCTTCACCGCGGCCATGCCGTTCGCGGGGGTGATGGAGCTCAACGGATTCGGCAGCGGTCCGACGTCCGCGCAGATCGCGCAGCTCACCGGCGTTCCCGTGCTCGCGGTGTCGGGGGCGCAGGATGGAACGTCGCTTCCGCAGGACTGGAACCAGCCGATGTGGCGCGCGCTCGCGGGGAACGGGGATTATCCGGCGCCTCCGAACGGCGCGCAGGCGGGCACGTCGTCGTTTCGATACATGCAGGACCCCAATCTCGGTCACGACGTCTGGGACACGTATCGGCCACTCCCCGCGGGAAAACCGCTCTACGACTGGTTGTTCAGCCAGTGAGCCGGTGTCGACCACACGCGTTTGGGTGACATGCGCGACGGCGTCGGTTCGACCATCGTGAGGTCGAACGGGGCGCACGCCGCGCCCTAGAAAATGCGCATCGCGCAGGAGCTCCCCATGAAGAAGACGATCCGCAAGCCCGCCCCCAAGACCGCCGCCATCAAGCTCCTCGTCATCAAGACGGGCATCAAGGCCGGCCTGAAGCGCTGAGCGCGAAGCTCGCGGTGCGAGCCCGGTCGGCGCGATGATGCGGGTGCCATGGCGCATCCCCCTTCGCTCCCTCCGGCGCTCGCGCGCGAGCTCTCTTCGCTCCCGCACCCGCTGGCGACGCTTCGTGCGCACGCCGGCGATTTCGATCGGGCGCGCGCGTGGTGCGCTCGGGCGCTGGCGACGACGCACCTCGTCGCCGTGGCTTCTCATCTTTGCCGCCGTCACGCGGCGACGCTCGAGGATCTCGACGCGCTCGGCTTCCCCACCGATCTGCTTGCGTTCTTCCCCGGATGGCGCCGCGGCTCGCGCCACGGATACATCGCGCGAGGCCTCGGGCTTCGACTTGCGCCGGCGGGGGCAGGCCATCCGCTCGGGTCGTTTCGGATCCAGCTCTCGCCGTTCGCGCAGACGATCCCCTACGCGCTCTGTCTGTTGCGCGATTTCCTCCGCCGCACCGATCCCGGCACGCGCTGCACGCTGGTCGTCGAGCCCGGCGCGGACGTCGATGCGCTCTCGAGCCTGATCGGCGAGATCGCGAAGAGCGCGCGCGATCGCGTGCGGATCGCGACTGCGCGCACGCAGACGGTCTTCGCGCGAGACAACGCGGCGGCGATGCGCGACGCCGACGGCAACCCGGTGCTCCTGCTTCCGCGCGGGTTCCGACATCGCGACGCGCGTGCCCGCGACGAGATGGCGCCGGCCGACGCGGAGCGTGCCTTCGGTCTTCGCGCGATCCGATCGCCCTTCTACTGGGAAGGGGGAAACGTGGTCTACGACGACACGCGCTGCCTCGTGGGAGCCGACACGATCGTCGAGAACATGCGCCGGCTCGGGCTCACCGAAGACGAGGTCGTCCACGGTCTCTCGGCCACGTTCGGCGTCGACGTCACCGTGCTCGGCGAAGTCGACCGTGCGCGCTTCGACATCGACGAGGATCGATTCGAAGAGTCGGGGCAGACCTCGTTCCACATCGACCTCGACGTCGCGCTCCTCGGTCGCTTCGGACGGAATCGCCGCCCCGTCGCGCTCGTCGCCGATCCGTCGCGCGGCCTCGATCTCCTTCCGGCGGTGCTCCGGCATCGCCCGCTCTTCGAGGATCACTTTCTCTCCGTGCGCGCCGCGCGCGCGCGGATCGAAGCTCAGTACGACGCCTATGCGCGCGAGCGTCATCCTCGTCTCCTGGGGTACGCGGCCACGCTCGAGTCGCTCGGATACCGCGTCGTCGGGATGCCCGACGTGCGCGTTGATCCGAAGGAGAACGTCTTCCGGCGCGTGAACCTGGACTTCAGTTATTGCAACGTGCTCCCCGGTCTCCACCAGGCGCGCCCCGCCGTGCACTACCTGCGATGGGGCATCGCTGCGCTCGACGCGTCCGCCGAGAAGCAGTTTCGCGCCGCGGGGGTCGAGCCCATCGCCGTGTCGCCTCGCGGTCGCCTCGCCAACGAGCTCATGACCCTGCAAGGCGGACTTCGCTGCGCGTGCGGACCGCTCCCGTGATTGGCGTGCGTGCGGCCTCACGCGCGCGGCGGCAGCGTCGGGAGCGTGCCGTAGAGCACCTCCGCGTCGAGCCAGTCCTTGCCGTGCGAGACGACGCGCACCCGCGGAGGAACTCCGGTGCAGAGCTCGGTGACCTTGCGGAGCACGCCGAGCACGAAGAATCGGTAGTTCGGGTCGCTGAAGAACGGGAAGCCCGCGTAGCGCAGGCGAGCGCGCTTCTCGTCGGCCTCGACCACCAGCGTGCCGTTGTCTCGGCGGTGCGTGGACCACGCGGCCGGCATCCGGTGCATCAAGTACGCGGGCGACGCGATCCGCAGGAGGATGCGGAAGAAGTGATTCACGCCGAGCTCCGTGCTCGCCTCGATGAACGCGAGGAACCGCGCGTCGTCGTTGAACGTGAGACCTTGCTGCACGGCCTCGAGCGCGCATTGAAAGACGCGCTCGGGGTACCACGTGGACACGAGCGGCTCGATGAGCGCGTGGCGATCGTCGTCGGGCATCCGCGCGACGACGGCGGCGAACGCCGTCTCGCCGTGATGCTCGAGCAGATGGCGGCGCGCGGTGACGAACCACACGCCCTTGACCTGCGGCTCCCCCACGGCTGCCGAGGATAACCCAGGCCCGGAGAGACACCGGCTCGTTCAGTTGCAGACCCCGCACTCCCAGCCGTCGGTCAGTCCGCAGCACACCCACCCCACGCTGCACTTCGCGGTCGGCTTCGCGCCGCACACCGGCGGCGGCGGAGGCCTTCCACACCACGACGTCTTGGGCACGTACGTCGAGAACGACGTGCACCTCGGGCCCAGGCCTCCGGCCGTGGGGCCGTAGCCCTGCGCGCAGGCGAGGACCGACTCGGTCGTCAGCGTGCTGTCGGTGGTGCGGGTGAACGAGAGCCCGTTGCTCTGGAGGTTGATCGTGCCGGTATACGAGTCGTCCGTATAGAAGTCGGCGGTCGTACTGCACGTGACGGTCAAGGTCGGCGGGCTCGCGGTGTTCGTACAGGTCGTCGCCATGGTGCACGAGGGGGTCGGAGGGCACGCGACCGCGCTGGTGTACGTCAGCGGTCCGCAGACGCGCGTGCCTGCGGAGTTCACCGTACAGATCGCGTAGGACTCCGCCGTCGAACCGGCCGGATCGGTGAGCGTGATCGCTCGCGGACCGCTCGTGGCGTCGAGCGTCGACACCACGTGGCTCGGGTGCGTCGGGTCGGATGCGAAGAGCTCGAAGACGTCGGGCGACCAGTTGCACGTGACGGTCGCCGTTCCGCAAACGACCGCCGCTGTGCAATTGATCGGCGTCTCGGCGGGCAAGGGTGAGTACTGGAGCGTGAGCGATGCGTTGGTGAACGAGGCCAGGCAGTCATGAGTCTCCCGCGCCCACGACTGCGACGCGCCGTAGTTCAGATCCGCGAACCCGTCGTTCGCCTGGAAGCCGGCGAGGATCGTCGAGTATTGAGGCTTGCCGAAGTTGGAAGAGATCTGATTGCCGGAGACCACGAGCGGGTAGGTCGGTTGAGCGGAGCTCACGGCAAGGCCTTGGTTCTCGGGACCGCCCACCAGACCGGCCCACAGCCCATCGGTCCCCGCAGGGATGGGCCACGTCTCCACGTACAGGCCCGAGACGTGGTCCACGCAATTGGTGGGGCTACCGCTCGTGAGGGTCGCGTTGAAGGTCGCGTTCGTGACGCCGCGCGACCACTGATCGGGCGAGACCACGTATTGGAGCTGGGAGCGCCAGGCGTGCACCATCGTCTCGGTGCAGTGGTCCGAGCCGTTGTCGAAGTGCTGATAGCCGAACTCGCCCGTCGAGTAGCCACCTTGGTTCTGAGAGTCGTAGTGCCACCCGTACCCGTTGGCGGGCATGTTCCCAAACACCCAGTTGCCGCAGAAGAGGTTCTGGTCCTCTTCGTGCTGCATCCCCTGGAAGTTCTGCTTCATGCTCGCCAGGATCGTCTCCGACGCGGAGCACAGCCCGGTCAATCCCGAGAGGCGCGTGTTCGTCGAGCCGCTGGCGACGACCGTCCCCGCCGACTGAATCGACCATGGGTACGCCGTGCACGGCGTCAGCCCGTCGAACTCCGCGGTCTGGGTCTGCGGAGTGGAGAGCGTGGCGGTCTTGGTCGCGCCGCCGGGGCCGTTCAGCGTGATCGAGAACGCCGCCCCCGAGGCCGTGTACGTGAAGACCATCGACGTGCCGAGCGAGGTGACACTGAGCCCGGAGAGGGGAGAGCCGAGGGCTTCGTTCGTGGCCCCCACCGTCTCCGAGGACTCGGCCGCGCAGGCCGAGATGAGCGCGACAGCGAAGAGCGGTGCGAGGCGTTTGAGCATGTGCAACGTCTAGCAATCGCCCGAAGGCGCGCATGTCGCCCGAAGTGAGGACGGCGTCCGAAGAGCGAACGACGCGTGCGCTTCTCGGACGGGGCGACGCTCCACGAAAGACGCGAGATTTGTGTCATTCCCGCGGCAAAGCGTCCGGCACGGCGCCTGCTCTACGTCCATCCACTCCCCAGGTGCGAGGTGGCGCGGGGAGACGGAGGGATCGTGTCCACACCCCAGACGAAGAAGAAGATCCTGCTCGTCGACGACTCGAGCACGGCGTTGATGATCGAAAAGATGCTGCTCAGCGGAGCGGCCTACGAGCTCATCACCGCGCGTGACGGCAGGGAGGCCGTCGCCATGGCGGCGAGCGAGCGTCCGGATCTCATCCTGATGGACGTCGTCATGCCTCACATGACCGGCATCGAGGCGTGCGTCGCCATCCGCGCGCAAGAGACGACGCGCACCATCCCGATCATCCTCGTGACCACGCGCGGCGAGGGCGACAACGTCGAGAAGGGGTTCGCGAGCGGCTGCAACGACTACGTCACGAAGCCCATCAACGGCCTCGAGCTCCTCACGAAGCTGAAGAATCAGCTGGGAGAATGACCATGGACGAGAAGCGCGACAACGCCGACTACGTCCGTCACGTCCAGGAGTCGACGCAGCAGTACACGCGCGACCTCCTGAAGGAGAACGAGCGCCTGGGGACTCTCGTCACCGCGCTCCACGAGGAGAAGTCGCGCCTCGAGCGCACCGTCAGTGCATTGGAGGAGCAAGTGAAACATCACGCGCAGACCGAGTCGTCGCTGCTCGTCCAGATCTCGGAGATGAACGCGACCAGCCAGGCGTTCACGCAGCGGTACCTGGAGGTCGAGCAGCTCAACTCGAACCTCGCGAACCTGTACGTCGCCAGCTACCGCATGCACGGCAGCCTGGAGCGCGAGGACGTGCTCTCCACGCTTCAGGAGATCCTCATCAACCTGATCGGCACCGAGGAGTTCGCGGTGTTCGAGCGGGACGGCGAGGGGAGCGACATGCGCTGCACGACGTCGTTCGGCGTCGACCCGACGCGCGTGGAACCGTTGCGGCTCGGCGAAGGAAGAATCGGCGCGGCCATCGCGCGCGGCGTGCCTTACGTCGCCGCCGCCGACGCGGAGGTCACGCCGAGCGGGCGACCGATCACGGCGTGCGTTCCTCTGCGCGTCGGGGAGCGGGTCGTCGGCGCGATCGTCGTCTACCGCCTGCTCGCGCATAAGCCTGCGCTCGACAGCGCGGACATGGAGCTCTTCAGCCTCCTCGCGACGCACGGCGCGACGGCGCTCTATTGCAGCTCCCTCCATGCGAACCGCGCATGCGTGGTCCGCGCATGACCACCGCGCGTCCCCAGGAACGATCGGCGTCGCAAGAGGCGAACGAGCTCGCGACCGACACCGTAGTCGTGCACCTGCACGCCGGGCAGTTCTTCGCGTCGTCGCAGCCGTGCACGATCTCGACCGTCCTCGGCTCGTGCGTCGCGGTCTGCCTGTTCGACCCGGTGCGGCGGTCGGGCGGCGCGAATCACTACCTGCTTCCGCTTCACGTCGTCGGCGGGAGCGCGTCAGCGCGGTTCGGGAACGTGGCGATAGAAGAGCTCGTCAAGGAGATGCTCCAGCACGGGTCTCTGAAGCGCGATCTCCAGGCCAAGGTGTTCGGAGGTTCGTGCACGATGGGAAACGGCGTACGCCCCGAGCGCGAGTCGTTGGGTTGGCAGAACGTCGAGGTCGCGCGCCGCGCTCTCACGGGTCACGCGATCCCGATCGTCGCCGAAGACGTCGGCGGGCCGCGTGGTCGCAAGTTGCTCTTTCGAACCGATGAGGGGCACGCATGGGTACGGAAGCTGTAATCGTCACCGACGGCTTCGAGCTCGATCGCCGAGCGCTCCTCCCGGTCTTCCTTCCGGAGTCCGAGGAGAACCTGGCGACGCTCGAGGAGTCGCTGCTCGCGCTCGAAGAATCGCCCGATGACGAGGCGCTCGTTGCGGCGATCTTCCGCGCGGCGCACACCCTCAAGGGGAACTCGGAGTCGATCGGGCTGCCGGCCATCACGGAGTGCGCGCACGCCGTCGAGAGTGTCCTCGCGCTGATCCGAAGCGGTGCCCGGTCGGTCGACCGGGCGCTCACGTCCGTGCTCCTTCGCGCCAACGACGCCCTCCGGGCCATGATCCGCGTCGTCGCGGCGGGGGCCGATCCAACGATCGACGAGCACGTCGACGTGATGGCGTCGCTCGCGGCGGTGCTACGCGGTGAGACGGGCGGCGGCGCGACCCCGGCGACGACGGCGGGTGCCGAGACTGCTACCGCGGCGACCGCGAGCAAGACGCTTCGCGTCGACCTCGGCACGCTCGATCGCATCGTCACTCATCTCGAGGAGCTCGCGATCGCGCGCGCGCGGCTTCGCGTCACGCTCGAGCGCGGCGGCTCGATCCACGACGCCATCGACGCGCTCACGGACACCGAGCGCCACTTCGATGACCTGCGCGAGCGGATCATGCGCCTTCGTCTCGTGCCGATAGGGCCGGTCTTTCGCGCCCAGTCGCGCGTCGTCCGCGACCTCGCCCCCTCGCACGGGAAGGCCGCGCGGCTGGCGTTCGAAGGAGAGGACGTCGAGGTCGATGCGACCGTGCTCGAGACCCTCAAGGGACCGATCACGCATCTCGTCCGCAACGCGATCGATCACGGACTCGAAGCGCCGCACGCGCGTCGCAAGAGCGGCAAGCCCGAAGCAGGTACGATCACGCTCCGCGCGCGCCACGAGTCGGGGCGGCTGGTCGTCGAAGTCTCCGACGACGGTGCCGGTTTTCGACGCGACCGTATTCTCGCGCAAGCGAGGAGGCTCGGACTCGTCGCCGGCGACGGCGCGTCGCTGAGCGATCGAGAGGTGTTCGACCTCGTCTTCACCCCCGGGTTCTCCACCGCGGAGGCGGTCAGTGCTCTCTCGGGCCGTGGCGTGGGGATGGATGTGGTCGCGCACAACGTCGGGCTGCTGAAGGGGAACATCGACATCGCGAGCGAAGAGGGTTCGGGGAGCACGGTGGCGCTCCGCGTTCCGCTCACGCTCTCGATCGTCGAGGGGTTCGCGGTCGGTGCGGCCGACGAGTCGTACGTGATCCCGCTGGAGTCGGTCCGCGAGTGCATCGACCTCCCCATGGGGCTCGGGCGACACGAGGACGCGTGCGGCGTGATCTCCCTTCGCGGCGGCATGCTCCCCTACGTGCGCCTGCGCGATCTCTTCGGCCTTCCGGGCGCGCCGCCCGTCCGCGAGAACATCGTCGTGGTCGAGCATCGCGGCAGACGCGCGGGGCTCGCGGTCGATGCGCTGCGCGGGCGCGCGCAGGCCGTGGTGAAGCCGCTGGCGCGCGTGCTTCGCGGAACGGACGCCGTCTGCGGGACGACGTTGCTCGGCGATGGTCGGGTCGCGCTCCTGCTCGACGTGCCCGCCTTGCTTCGCGACGTCGAGGGGCGTCACGCGCGCGTCGCGCAACGCTCAGGGAGCCCGTCATGACCAGCATTCGCCAGGAGCTCACCTTCTCCGTGCACGGTGAGGAGTACGCGATCGAGATCCTCCGCGTGCGCGAGGTGCTCGAGGCGCTCCCGCTCACGCGAGTCCCCACGACGCCGATCTCGATTCGCGGCGTCGTGAACATTCGCGGGACGGTCGTTCCGGTCGTCGACCTCGGTCTCCGGTTCGGGCTCGCAGAGCTCACGATCGGTCGCCGGACGTGCATCGTGGTGGTCGACGTCATCGAGGACGGCGCGACCATCGCGATGGGACTGCTCGTCGATCACGTCAATCAGGTCATCGATCTCGACGACGCAATGGTCGAGGCCGTCCCTGCGTTCGGTGTCCACGTGCGCCTCGATTTTCTCCGGGGAATGGGCGCGGTCGGCGAAAAGCTCGTGATGCTCCTCGAGGTCGACCGAGTGCTCTCCACGACCGATCTCCGCGCGGCCGCGGAGGCAAGCGTGGCGGTGATGGACGACCTGGATGCGGTCGCCCCGCCGGTCGTGGAAGGGGGCGCGGCGTGAACGCGCGCGCGCTCGACGGCATGGTGCCCGAGCCGACGGATCGCGAGTTCAATCAACTCCGCGAGCTCGTGCTCCAACACGCCGGGATTCACCTCAACGACTCGAAGAAGCCGCTCGTGTACGGCCGCCTCGCGCGGCGCGTTCGCGAGCTCGAGCTCGAGTCGTTCGGCGCGTACTACCGGCGCGTGCTCGAAGACGACGCGGAGCTCGTCCGCTTCCTCGACCGCATCACGACCAACGAGACGCACTTCTTTCGAGAGCCTCACCACTTCGTCCACCTGGCCGACACGATCCTCCCGTCGCTCGTCGAGGCGGCCGCAGCAGGCGCACGCGCCAAGACCGTGCGCGTGTGGAGCGCGGGCTGCTCGACGGGAGAGGAGCCGTATTCGATCGCGATGACGCTGCTCGATCGGCTGCCCCCGGCGGGATGGTCTATCGACGTGCTGGCGACGGATCTGTCGACGCGCGTCCTCGACGTCGCACGCGGCGCGACGTGGCCTGAGTCCCGCACCAGCGGTATCCCCGAAGACTTCCTTCACAAGTACATGCTGCGCGGGATCGGCTCGCGCGCTGGGTTCGTACGGGCGAGCCCGCGTCTGCGATCGGTCGTGCGCGTGGGGCGACTCAACCTGAACGACGACGTCTATCCGGCCGGCGAGCCGTTCGATCTCGTCTTCTGCCGCAACGTCCTCATCTACTTCCAGCCGGCGCGGCGGCAGCGCGTCCTCGCGCGCCTGGTCTCGCGTCTCGCCCCCGACGGACAGCTCTTCGTCGGACACGCCGAGAGCGTCCAGGGGCTTCCCGATCGCCTCCGCTGCGTCTGCCCGACGGTCTACGCGCGCGCCGACGTCCGCGAGTCCGGCCGGAGGTTCGCATGAGCGGCGGTACCGTCAGCGTGCTCGTCGTCGACGACTCGGCGCTCGTGCGCGACATGCTCCAGCGACTCCTGCGACGGTATGGTCCGCTCGACGTCGCGGTCGCCTCCGATCCGATCATCGCGCAGCGCAAGATCGCCGCCGCGCGCCCGGACGTGATCCTGCTCGATCTCACCATGCCGCGGATGGACGGTATCTCGTTCCTGGAGATACTGATGGCGACCGATCCGATCCCCGTCGTCGTCTTCTCGGCGATGACGGGCGGCGCGACCGACGGCGTCTTCCGCGCGCTCGAAGCCGGCGCGGTCGACGTCGTGACGAAGCCTCAGCTCGGTATGCGCGACTTCCTCGCCGACTCGATGCGCATGCTCGTGGAGACGCTCGTCGGGGCCGCGAGCGCGAAGGTCGTTCGCCGCTCGTGCCTCGCCGCTCCGAAGCGAACCGCCGACGTGATCATGCCGCCCGCCTCGTCGGCCCGCGCGGTCGCTGGCTCCGCGACCGTCATCGCCATGGGAGCGTCGACGGGGGGCACCGAGGCGCTCGGCGTCGTGCTCGGCGCGCTCCCTCCCGAGACGCCGGGCGTCGCCGTCGTGCAGCACATGCCGGAGGGCTTCACCGGCGCTTTCGCGAAGCGACTCGACGCGTGTAGCGCCATGCAGGTGAAGGAAGCGGAGACCGGTGACCGGCTCGGCCCGGGTCGCGTCCTGCTCGCGCCGGGCAATCGTCACATGGTCCTTCACCGCGCCGGCGGCGAGTACGTCGTCGAGCTGCTCGACGCTCCGCCCGTATGCCGCCATCGCCCGAGCGTCGACGTCCTCTTTCGATCGGTCGCCGCGGCGGCCGGTCACGCGGCCGTCGGCGTGCTCCTCACGGGCATGGGCGCCGACGGGGCGGAGGGGCTCCTCGAAATGAAACAGCGAGGCGCCGTGACGATCGCGCAGGACGAGGCGTCGTCCGTGGTCTTCGGGATGCCGCGCGAAGCGATCCTTCGAGGGGCGGCCGACGAGGTGATCGCCTTGCCGCGCATCGCGTCGGCGCTGGTGAGTCTGTGCAGGAGACCGCTCGCACGCGATTCGCATGGAGCCAACGGGAGGGAGGGAGTCCGATGAATCAGCCGAAGAAGCGACCGAGCGTGAGGCCGCCTCTGTTCATGCGTTGGGGACGAGACGCGGGAGGAGACGCCGAGGCGTCCCAGCTTCGCGAGCAGCTCGACGCCGCGAACGCGCGGCTCGCCGCCGTCGAGGCCACGCACGAGCGGTGCGCCGCTCAGCTTCGCGAGCTCCAGGATCGCAACACGAGCCTCGTTCAGCTCACCGTTGCCAGCCAGCTCCTGTGCGGCGCCGTCGATCGCGACGACATCCTCAACGCCATCGAGGAGATCGTCGTCAACATGATCGGCTCCGAGGAGATCGTGGTCCTCGAGCTCCTCCCCAACGAAGATCGCATGAAAGTGGCGCGCAGCCGCGGGATCGATGGCACCAGCGAGCGCTTCGCGGCGGCAGTCGAGCCGATCCGCGAGGCGATTGCCACGGGCCGCGTCGTGCTGCCGAAGGGGAAGGAGATCACCGCGATCGTCCCCCTCCTGATGGACTCCACGACGTTCGGAGTCCTCGCCGTGTTCCGTCTCCTCGAGCAGAAGCCGGCGCTCGACGCGCTCGATCACGAGCTGCTCGATCTCATGAGCCGCCAGGCGGCCGTCGCTATTTTCTCGGCCGCGTTCCGCTCCATGAAAGCGACCGTGCGTCCGCCCACCAAGAGCTCGTCGTGATCGCGGGAACGCGAACAGGTACGCAAGGAGAACGACTCATGTTTCAGAACCTCGGCATCGGGCAACGCATCGGGATCGGCTTCGGGCTGATCGTCATCCTCCTGCTCGCCGTCGTGGCGACGGGGTACGCCGGGTTCGCCGCATACGGCGATCTGCTCGACGGCGACGTCCGCATCGCGCAGCACTCCGAACGCGCGCGCGCCAACGTGGTCGGCATGCGCCGCTTCGAGAAGGACATGTACTTGAACATCGGCGACCGAGCGAAGGTGGCCGAGTACGAAGCGAAATGGCGCGAGCAGCACGACCATCTCGTCGCGCGCATCGGCGACATCGAGCGGGTCGCGGTCAGCGCCGACGATCGCGAGACCGCGACGCAGATGCGCTCGCTCCTGGGGAGCTACGACTCCGGGTTCGCGCGTGTCGAGGCGGAGATGCGCGGTGGGAGCCTGAAGTCGCCCGAGGACTGCAACGCTGCCATCGGCACCGTGAAAGAAGACGTGCACAAGCTGGAGGCGACGACGAACGACCTCGCGGCCAAGCACTTCCGTCTTGCGGAGTCCTCGACGCAGCAGGTGACGGAGCAGGCGCGCCACGCGAAGACGGCGATGTTCACGCTCGCCGGGCTGTCGGTCCTCGCCAGCCTGCTCATCGGCGCCTTCTTCACGCGGAGCGTGACGCGCCCCGTGGCCGAAGTCGTGAAGGCCGCGCAGAGGATCGCCGAAGGAGAGCTCCGGACCACCGTCGAGGTCACGAACGGAGACGAGACCGGGCTCCTCCAGGGCGCCATGCGCGAGATGTCCGAGCGCCTCACGCGTGTCATCGGTGAAGTGCGAATCGCGTCGAGCGCCGTGGCCACCGCGGCCGAGCAGATGTCGTCGACGTCGCAGGCGCTCTCGCGCGGCACGAGCGAGCAGGCCGCGTCGATCGAGGAGACGACGTCGAGCCTCGAGCAGATGAGCGCGTCGATCACGCAAAACGCCGAGAACAGCCGCGAGACCGAGCAGATCGCGAAGAAGGGGGCGGTCGACGCGGAGGAGACGGGGCGCGCTATGCGCGAGACGACCGACGCCATGAAGGCGATCGTCGAGCGCACGTCGATCATCGAAGAGATCGCCTACCAGACGAACCTCCTCGCGTTGAACGCCGCCATCGAAGCGGCGCGGGCGGGTGAGCACGGGCGCGGGTTCGCGGTCGTCGCCACCGAGGTGCGCAAGCTCGCCGAGCGGAGTCAGATCGCGTCGAAGGAGATCAGCGCGCTCGCCGACTCGAGCGTGAAGGTCGCCGAGCGCTCCGCGGCGAGCATGCGCGAGCTGGTCCCCTCGATCCGCAAGACGTCGGAGCTCGTGCAAGAGGTGGCGGCCGCGTGCCGCGAGCAGTCGGCGGGCGTGTCGCAGATCAGCACGGCGGTGACGACGGTCGATCAGGTCACGCAGCGGAACGCCTCGGCGGCCGAGGAGCTGGCGTCGACGGCCGAGGAGCTCGCGGCGCAGGCCGAAGCTCTTCGCGCGATGATGGGCTTCTTCCGGATCGCCGACACGGGCGTCGCTCCGCCGCCGCGCGTGCTCATGAAGCCGACCGGAGGGGCCTCGCACAAGGGCCCCGGTCGCGGGTACAACGGACGCGCGAACGGCTCGGACCACAGCGGTGACGACGCCGAGTTCGCACGGTACTGAGGCGCGCCGAACGAGAGGGCTACTTGGTCTCGCTCACGCGCGGGAGGGTAGACACGGGCTCCGGCTCGGCGAAGAGCGATGCGATCGACGGCCCGAGCTCCTTCGTCAAGCGCGTGAGCGGTTCCATCGCGAGGCTCGCGGCAAGCGCGCGACAGACCATCTGCGCGGACTCGACCGCGCGGCCGCGATCGAGCCCGCCGTGCCGAGCGACGCGCGCGAAGAGCCCGTCGCGATCGAAGTCGCCGGCGTAGGCCGCGCGCTCGAGGAGAGCCCGAAACGCAGGGGACAGAGCGCGCGACAACGCGCTCCGTTCGTCGTCCTGCAGTCGCTCGCCGAGCGAGACGAGCGTCGCGCGGATGGCGCGCATCGCCTCGGCCTTCCCCTCGAAGCCTCCGAGCTGCTCGACCCTCGAGACGAAGAGTTCTTCGTTCATGGTCTTTTTCTCCTCGTGCGTCTCTTCGTCCTTCCGCCCTCGACCCCTCAGGCCCGCGCGCCGGCCGGCGTCGCGGTCCTCATGCGACGTTCCATCTCGGCGGCGGGGACGTCCTCCACGTGCGTCGCGATGAACCAATTGTTTCCGAACGGGTCGGCCACGCTTCCGGCACGGTCGCCCCAGAACATGTTGGTGACGGGTAGCTTCTCCGCGCAGCCCCCCTCGACCGCGCGCCTGATGAAGGCGTCGCAGTCCTTCGTGTAGAACACGACGCTCATCGTGTTCTTCTTCATGCCGGGCATCGGATCGGAGAGCATGAAGACCGAGTCGCCCATCTTCAGCTCCGCGTGCGCGACCGCGCCGCTCTGGTCGAGCATGCGCATCCGCTCTTCCGCGCCGAAGACTCGCTTGTAGAAGTCGATCGCCTGCGCGCAGTTCTCGATGCAGATGCTGGGTGTGATCGAATGGTATCCGTCCGGGAGCGGTTTGACGGCCATGAGTCACCTCCTGACCGCGGCATAACGCGGCACGCACGATGCGGCCAGTGGGCCTTGTGGTTGGGGTCTGCGTTTCTTGTCCTGGCTCAGCAGTCACACTCCCGACCTGTCACTGCGACTCGTTCACAGATCGTGCGCGGCATTCCGATTGCACGCGGTCGACGACGACGGGATGAGGACTCTCCCAGGCCGCTCGTCTCGAAGAGGAGGGACCCATGCTCCCGATCAAACCGATGTGCTTCGGAGCGCTCGCGCTCGCCTTGCTCGCCTGTCAGAGGTCGAGCTCCGACGGCTCGAGTGCGCCGCCCGACACGGCCGAGCCGCTCCCCGCGGGCGTGGCAAGCGTCACAGGTGGCTCCGTTTCCGCCGGCATCCTCACGGCCGCGCAGAACAAAGATCTCATCCGGCAATCGCCCGACGATGTTCTCGTCGCGCCTCCGAAGGTCGTTCGACTCGTCGACGGGTTCTCCATCATCGCGCGCAACGCGCCCTACGGCGGTCCGCTCTCGACGGTGTCCAGCGCCGCGGTCAGCGAGATCGCGCGTGACGCGCGCGGAGACTACGTCCTCGTCACCTTCTCGGACGCGGAGGATCGTTCGAAGCAGATGGCAGGTTGGGTTTCCATGAACGCGATCACCAACACGTCGTGGGCGCTCCAGAACACGAAGGCGCTCCCGGCGGCGACCGGGGCGATGAGCGCGCCGTGCGCGACGGGTGAGACGCGCGAGCGAACCGATCACGACTTCTGCGCGAAGGCGTGCGCGAACGACGACGAGTGCGAGCGGCCGAGCGGCGAAGTCTGCGACGGGCTCGCGTACGCGGTTCATGCGCCGGGGGAACCGCTCACGAACGCGCGCTATTGCGTCTCCTTCGCGCGGCCGCCGCGGTGACAGAGCGCCACACTGGTGCGTCACGCCACACCGCTCGTCGCGATCACTCCGCCGCGCGAATCCGTATCGACGGGCTCGAGTCGCTCTCGCTGTCGGCCGTCCCAGGAGGGAGTACGCCGTACCGTTCGAGCTTCCGATAGAGCGTCCGTCGATCGAAGCCGAGGACGTTCGCGGCGTGCGACTTGTTTCCGTTCACGGCCTCGAGCACGCGCAGGACGTAGCGCCGCTCGATCTCGCGGAAGGGGGGAAAGTCGGTCGGGTCGTCGCTGTCGACGACGACGCGCGCCGCGCGGAACGTGCGGAGCTTCTCGGGGAGGTCGTCGACGCCGAGGAGCTCGTAGCTGGCGAGGGCCACCGCGCGCTCGATGCAGTTCTGGAGCTCGCGCACGTTGCCTGGCCACGTGTACGCCACGAGCCGCTCCGCTGCGGGGCTCGTCATCCCTTTGACGGGGCGGTGATGAACCACCGCGAAGCGCTCGAGGAACGCCTGCGCGAGGGCCAGCACGTCGTTCCCTCGTGAGCGGAGCGGCGGCACGTCGATGCGCACGACGTTGATGCGATAGAAGAGGTCTTCGCGGAAGCGATGCTCGGCCACCTCGGTCTCGAGATCGCGGTTCGTCAGCGTGATGATCCGCGTGTCGAACGGGATCTCTTTCTCGCCGCCGACGGGCCGTACGGTCCGCTCCTGCAAGACGCGCAGAAGCTTCGCCTGCATGCCGAGCGGCATCTCGCCGACCTCGTCGAGGAGGAGCGTCCCTCCGTTCGCCTGGAGAAAGAGCCCTGGCCGCGCGTGGTGCGCGTCGGTGAAGGCGCCCTTCGTGTGGCCGAACAGCTCGCTCTCGAGGAGCGGCTCGGGCATCGCTGCGCAGTTGACGGCGATGAACGGCCCGGCCGCGCGACGGCTCGCGGCGTGGACGGCGCGCGCCACGAGCTCCTTGCCCGTGCCGCTCTCGCCGGTCACGAGCACCGAGGTCTCGCTCCCCGCGACCCGCGCGACGAGGTCGTAGACCTTCTTCATCGGGCTGCTCACGCCGATCATCTCGCGCGGCTCTCGCCCGTCGCGCACCACGTCGCGCAGGCGCTTCACTTCTTCGCTGAGCCGTCGATGCGCCACCGCGCGATCGACCGTCAGCGAGAGCTCCTCGATCCCGATCGGCTTCTTCACGAAGTCGTACGCACCGGCCCTTATCGCGGCGATGGCGGTCTCCATGTTTCCGAACCCAGTCATGATAACGACGGGGACGTCCGGATGAACCGCCGCCATCTGCTGACAGAGCTCGAGGCCGCTCGCCCCCCGCATGTTCAAGTCCGAGAGGACGACGTCGAACGCTTCGGTGCTCAATGCGGCGATCGCCGCCTCGGCCGACGTTCGTGAGACCGCCTCGAAGCTCAGATCCGCCAGCGCGATTTCGAGCGTCTCGCACAGGTCGCGATCGTCGTCGACGATGAGAATGCGTCCGTTCATGGGGGCGAGCCGCGTCCGGCCTCCTGGAGAAGCGCGCACGAGAAGCGCGTCGGCGTTTTCGGCGAGTCTCACGCAGAGTGCTCCGCGGAACATCGAAGGCGGTCGTCACGGCCTCGACGCGGGAGCGCGCGCTCCCACGGAGCGATCAGGTGTAGCGGGGGGCCGCGAGCGTTGCAACGATCGCCGGTGCGTTCGCCGGGCGAACGGATCAGCTTGCCGTGCTCGTCTCCGCGATCACCAGCACGACGCCGTGCGCCTCGTCGCTTCCGTCGGCGAGACGAAGACACGCGACCTTGCACTCGATGGGGCGACCGCGCCGGTTCGTCGCCTGCAGCACCACTTCTTTGGCCGGTTCGCCGGCGAAGCACGCGCGAATTTGCGGGCCCAGCTTCTCGACCGGCAAGCCGATGTCGAGCGTCATCAGGTTCTTCCCTTTGACCTCGTCGGTGCGCATGCCCCAGAGATCCTCGGCGCGCGCGCTCCACCCCTTCACCTGCAGGTCGCGATCGATGACGACGACCGCCGATCGAAGCGTCGCCAGGATCGCCTCCAGCGACAGGTTCGCGTTCAGGAGCTCGTCGCTTCGATGGCGCACCTCTTGGTTCAGCGCGTGCTGCGACTCGTTCGTCGCCTGGAGCTCCTCGTTCATCGTCTCCAGCTCCTCGTTCGTCGACTGGAGCTCCTCGTTCGTGGTCTCGAGCTCCTCGTTCGTCGACAGGAGCTCCTCGTTCGTCGTCTCGAGCTCTTCGCTCGTCGACTGAAGCTGCTCGAACGCTTCCTGGAGCTCCTCGTTCGTGCGACGGAGCCGCTGCTGCAGGCGCGTCGCCTGCGTCACGTCGACGAAGCTGATCTCCGCGCCGATCGTCACGCCCGTCTCGCGATCGGTGAGCGGCGTCACTTGAACGTCGTAGTAGAGAGGCTCGCCCGCCTGGCGTCGTTCGACGTCCTTCAGCAGCACGGCGCTCCCTTGCGCGTACGCCTGCTCGAGCACGGAGCGCAGCTCCACGGGTCGGTACGAGATCTCGAGGTCCTGGAGCAAGCGCCCCTGGTCGTGCTCCGTGAGCCCGAACGTGGCGCGCGCCTGCGCGTTGATCTGCGCCACGACCCCGCTCGCGTCGACGGCGATCTGGGCGACCGGGCTGGCGTCGAACGCGTGATGGCGAAGGCGCGTGAGCCCGGCGTCCGGCGGCTGCTCGACCTTCGGCATGACACGCACACGTATACGCTCGGCGGGGACGTCGGAGGAGCTCTTCACGAAGACGCGCCGCTTCAGATCGAGCGCGCTGAAGAGCTCCGGGCGCGACAGCGGCATCTCGGCTTTTCCGAGGACGAGAACGCCGCTCGGCGCCATCGCGAAGTGCAGACGCACGTGGATGTGCTTCTGCGTCTCGGCGTTGAAGTACATGATCGTATTTCGGCACGCGAGCAGATCGATGCGCGAGATCGGCACGTCGTGGATCAAGTCGTGGCGGCCGAAGATCACCGGGTTCCGGAGCTCCCTCCGGATCTTGAAGCGACCGCCCGTCGGCTCGAAGTAAGCGTCGCGGAATCCGTCGGGGAGCGACGTGAGATCGTCCGCGCCATACGTCGCGCGGCGAGCCTCCTTGAGCGCTTCGTCGTCGACGTCGGTCGCGAACACCTTGAGTCGTCGCGAGGCCGCCTCCAACCCGAGGAGGTTCGCGACGACCATCGCGATCGTGTACGCCTCCTGACCCGACGAGCCCCCGGCGCTCCACACGCGGATCGGCGCGCCGCCGTCCTTCTCAGCGAGGATGCGCGGGAGCGCTTCGGTCTCCAGCACGTCCCAAACGTCGCGATCACGGAAGAAGCCCGTCACGTTAATCAGAATCGTATTGAAGAGATCGGAGAACTCTTCGGGGCGAGCCTCGAGCAACTCGAGATACGCGGCGTAGTCGGTGATGCCGACGACCGCCATGCGCCGCTGAATTCGCCGCTCCAGCGTCGTGCGTTTGTAGCCCGTGAAGTCGAACGCCCGCGTCAGCTGCATGTACGCGAGAAGGTCGTCGAGGAGAGCGATAGCCCGTGTCATGCTGATTTGAAGTCGTAGCTCCAGCGCATGGAGCGACTCAATTGATTTCCGGTACAGGTGCGGTTGAAGACGAGCATGCCAGGTGCTACCGAGAAGTTCATTCCGCGGTGCATTCGCTGCGTGAGGATCCGACAATCAAGATGATGTGAAATGTCCCGGTCCCAGACCGGGCAAGAGCCATGAATCAAGAGCATCCGCGGACAGGCGAAGCGAACGCGACCGTCGGTGACCTGGTGGTCATCGCGGGGTCGGCGGGATCGTTCGAGCCGCTCCGCGAGATCGTCTCGGGGCTCGCGGGGTACGGGGGGACGGTGCTGGTCGTGGTTCACGTTCCGCCGAACGCGCCGAGCGCGCTCCCCGCGCTGCTGTCGCGCCTGGGGACGCTTCCCGTGCGGCACGCCATCGACGGCGAGCTGCTCGCGCCGGGAGTCGTCCTGGTGGCGCCTGCGGACCGGCATCTGCTGATCGAAGGCGATCACGTGAGGCTCAGCTCGGCGCCGCCCGAGCACGGCTCGCGTCCCTCGGCCGATTCGCTCTTTCGAACGGCCGCCCACGCCCACGGCCGGCGCGTGGTCGGCGTCGTGCTCTCCGGCGCGCTCGGCGACGGGACGATCGGGTTGGCGGCCGTCAAAGATCTCGGCGGCGTGGCGATCGTGCAGGAGCCCCACGAGGCGCGCTTCGCAGGAATGCCGACGAGCGCCATCGATCACGTCGCGGTCGACTACGTCGTCGCCGCGCGCGACATCGCACCCTTGCTTCGCGACCTCACGGAGGCCGGACGCCGGCCGCGCGACGGACCTTGCGGGAACGCGGGTCTCGATTGAGCGGCGTGCGTACGTGAATGGGGGGAAAACACATGGCATCCGATAAGAAAGAAATAGTCACCGATCGCAGTACCAGGGTGCTTCTTCTGCGCGACTACACGCGAAGAATGCACGATCGCATCGCGTCGCTACGCGACCGAGCGAGCGGAGATGCGTCAGGCGACATCCTCTCCGAAGCGTTCCACGAGCTGGACGTCACGAGCGAGGAGCTCTCGGTCGCCGACGAAGAGCTCGCGGCGACCGAGGCGCGGTTCGGCGAGGCGCTGCGCGCGCTCGAAGCGCGCGTTCGCCACTACAGCGAGCTGTTCGACGGCGCGCCCGACGGCTATGTCTTGACCGACGCGCTCGGCGTCGTGCGCGAAGGGAACCGCACGTTCGCCGCGATGCTCGGGCTGCCGAAGCGATTCCTCGAAGGGAAGCCGATGGTGAACTTCGTGGCGCGCGGCGACGTGCGCCCGTTCCGCGATTCCCTGGGAGCGCTCCTCCGCGGCGTCGGCGACGGCCAACTGATGCTCGTGCGACTCCGCCCTCGCCACGGCGAGCCGGTGTTCGTCGGCGAGGTGGCTCCGCACGTCGTGCGAGGCGTGGGCGATCGGGTGACGTCGATCCGTTGGTCGATCCGCAAGGGGAGATCGCCCGCGACGACGCGACCCGAAGGTTCGAGCGCGCCCGGAGAGAAGCCCGACGGCTCGGCCTCCAACGACTCCTCACCTGAGCGTGTGAGCTCTTCAGACCTCCCACCTCGCCCGGTCACGATCGCGTAACGGACATTCCCAACGGCGATGGCGGTGCGAAGCGAGGCACGTCGCCGGTCTCGAGGTCTTCGGCGGGGCGAAACCGAACGGCGAACACGCATCCTTTGCCCGGGAGGTCGCGCACGGTGATCTCGGCGGCGACTGCGTTGGCCGCGCGACGCGCGATGGCGAGGCCGAGTCCGAGGCCGCGACGATCGGCGTGCTGCTGGACGAACGGCTTGAAGAGCTCCTCGACGGCGCCCGGAGGGAGGCCGCCGCACTCGTCTTCGACCTCGACGACGACCGCGTCGAGATCGCGTCGCGCGCGGAGCGTGATGACGGCGCCGTCGTGCGAGCACTTGATCGCGTTCTGCACGAGGTTGCCGACCGCCACGGTCACGAGCTGCTCGGCCGCCGCGATCGCGAGCGACTCGTCCGTCTCGAGGGCGAAGTGGATCTGCCGCTCGAGGATCGCGTCCGCTTCGATCTCGCGGAGGAGCGGGGTGAGCCGCAGCGACCGGAGCGGAGGAGGCGGCGACTCCGTGAGTCGCACCTCGACCAGCGCCTGCTCGATGAGGCTCTCCATGCGGCGAAAGCTTCGCCGGATCGTCCCCGCCGTGGGGTCCGAGACCTCCTGTCGCTTCTCGAGCGTGGTGAACGCCATCTTCGCCGACGCCACCGCGTTGCGGAGCTCGTGCGCCAGGAACCCGACGCGCTCGCTCGTCGCGTGCTCGTGCTCGGCGCGCGTGTCTTTCATGAACTGCTCGATGGCGAAGGCCACGCCGTGGTCGATGGCCTCGTTGAAGCTCTTGTATTCGCCGGCGTCGAACGCGAGCCCGTAGCGCCCGCCGACTTCACCGAGCGAGACCGAGAGCATGGCGAAGCTCTGCGCCGCGATGTCGATGCTGAGACCGTTCTGCTGAACGTCGTGGCCGACGCTCGCGGCCGTCTCCCGCAGCTCGGGCACGGCGCTCTCTTCGGGGAGGCCGTCGGCGCGACGGAGCTTCGCGATCACCTGGCGCATGAACGTTCGGACGTGGCCGGTGACGTTCTGTTCGGAGCGCTCGTGTTCCGCCTGCCGGAGGTTGTCGACGCAGGCCTCGCAGACCTCGTCGCCGAACGCCGAAAGGAACTCGTGGATTTTCAAAGTGCCCTGCCGAACGCGCGCATCGGCGTGCAGGATGCGGCGGTGGACGAGTCCTTTTCCTTCGAATCCGCGCGAGAACGGATCATGAGGACCGCGATGAGTCGAAGGAGCACGTTCGCGGAGCACGGCTTGACGAGACGCGCGTTGCAGCCGCTCGCCCGGACTGACTCTTCGAAGAGCGACCCATCGTTGGAGCTGACGACCAGAATGGGGATCTGGCTCGTGCGCTCGTTCGCCCGTAACTGCCGGATGACTTCGAAGCCGTCGTATCCGGCGAGGAGCGGATCGAGGATGACCACGTCGGGGCGGACCAGATTGGCGAGCGCCGCGGCCTCATAGCCGTCGGATGCCAGCTCGACGGCGAACCCCGCGGCCGTCGCCATCGATTGGTACGCGAAGCGGGTATTGGAGTCGGCGTCCGCGAAGAGGATCGTGGGCCGGTCCACCCGAGTGAACGTGCCGGACGTAGGCATGGAATCTCCGCGCAAGGCGAAGCTTGCTCATGGAGCGATGGACTTCATCTTCGCGGGATAGGTCTCACCGCGCGCTGTCTCGAGTACTTCCCCCAAAGCCCTCACGCAGCGTGCCGCCGCGGACTGCGATTGTGCTGAAAGTGTTAACACCGCACTGCGGTATCGCAAGAGTCATTCGGAACCGAAGCGATCAAAATTGATCGGACCCGGTCAGCAGATGCGCGCCGCCGACGTCGCGGATCCGCGCAGAGCGGATGTTCGCTGGCAGTTGTGCCTCGCGTCCTTCACGCCGCGCACGCCGCGAGGCGAGGAGTGCGGCGAGCGCGATCTCGCCTTCGAGCGCGGCAACGACCGCGATCACGTCGCACGGCTTCGCGAGATAGGTACCGCAGCTCAGAATCTTCGCGTGTTTCTCGTCGAGATCTTCGTCCGACGCATCCGTCAGGACGAGGATCGGGAGGTGCTGCGTGCTCGCGTCACGCTTGAGGCGTCGCGCGAGCTCACGGCCGTCGAATGGACCGCTCAAGTGTTCACTCGTGATGATGGCGTCGGGTGTCCCTCTGTCGATGGTCGCCGTTGCGGCTTCCACGCTGGTCGCGATGTCGACCTCCCATCCGCCGAGGAGCAAGCCCTCAGCTCGACTCACGGAGTCTTGCCAGTCAGCATCGACCAGCAAGACCCGACCTCTCGATCCACGCGACTCGACCGTCGGCATTGGCATCTCCGTGACGCTCGGCGTCCAGCTCACCGCCTCGAAACGGGCGGAACTCAGCGGGGATGGGAACCTCACGCGAGCAACCAACGATCGCTCACGGATTCGATTCGAGCGCACACTAACGATCGGTCACGAATAGGACAAGATGTTACTCACCACATGTAAGGTTGAAGTGACTTTCGCCGGGTGAGCTTGCGTCGACTCATCAATCATGGTCCCATTTTTCATCAATATTCAGGTGGGTCTCCGCCACCTTGAGGGTTCGTTCCGAGCCAATCGCGGCAGTCGCCGCGAGTGAGTCACTCCCTCGGCACACACTCGGAAGGTGGACATCATGCACGCCAAACGAATCGTCATCGTCGCCGAAGACGACGCCGACATTCGCGACGGTCTCGCGAACATCTTGAACGACGAAGGCTACGAGACGCGGACGGCGCGGGACGGCGCCGAGGCGCTCTCGGTGCTCGAGTCGCTCAACGGCGCACCCTGCATCTTGCTGCTCGACCTGATGATGCCGGGCGTGAGCGGCGCCGACGTGCTCGTCGTGCTGGCGCGCGAGCATCGGCTGTCCGAGGTTCCCGTCATCGTCTGCTCGGCGGTGGCGGGGACGCCGAAGCTCCCGATCGGTGTCCGGCAGTTCATCTCCAAGCCGCTGTCGATCGAGACGCTGCTCGATGCCCTCGAGACAATCGGCAAGCAGGAGGCCGCGCGGCGCAGCGACACGGTCTTGGGCGCTCACGCGGCGGCGGATGCCGGAGATCCGGAACGGCGCTTCGCTTCGGCGAAGTGAGTCGGATCAGAGCGAGCGATCGAGACGCTTCATCATCTCGAGCGGCTCGACGCTCTTCCGGTTCCCGTCGCTCACTTCGTTCGTGCCTTCGGCCGCGGGCGCTTCGTCGTCGTCGACGTTGCTCCCCGGCGCGGCGTGCAGCATCGGGCGGGGCGCGGGCTTCGTGTCGAGCTCGTCGTGCTTCGGCGCGGGCATCTCTTCCACCGCGTCGTCTTCGAGCGTGCCTTCATCGGCGCAGCAGCGGAAGCCGGTCGAGTAGTCGTAGTAGTTCTTCGCGTGCGCGGTCGTGACGTAGTTGCAACCCTCGCCGTTGATCTTCGTGTCGAGGTAGTAGCCGCCGTGGAACGCGCCGTCGTCGGCCCACTCGTGGACGTTGCCGACCATGTCGTAGACGCCGTAGCCGTTCGTGCACTCGCTCGCCGAGCCAGTGGGCTCGACGGTGTTCGCGAGCTGGTTCGCCTCGGGATCGTTCATCGTGCGCGCGGTGTGCTCGCCGTTGTGGAGCACCGCCATCGGCGACGTGCGGTTGGTGTCGACGCACACGTTGGCTTCGCGCGTCGCGCCGTACGGGTAGCGCGTGTGCTCGGGGCCCTGGCACGCCGTCTTCCACTCCGCCGCGTGGCATAGGCGCTTGCCTGACGAGCGGCACGCGCGCTGCGCTTCGAGCATCGAGATGTGCGCTTGCGGCGCGACGCCCGGACGCGAGACCGCGCGGACCGCGCGACCGTTGGGCGCTGCGTGCGCGTCGAACGCGCTCTCGGTGCCGTCGTCGTTCAGCTCGACGAGCGAGCCCTCCCACTTGTCCACGCAGGTATGACCCACGAGCGTCATGTCGCTGGGGCAGCTCTTGGTCGCCGTGCTGAAGCTCGCGGAGGCCGTCGACGCGAAGAGCGAGACGCCGAGGAACACGGGGCCACTCGCGAGCAGCATCGCTGCGGTGCGGTGGAAACTGGAGGTTGCGGTGGATCGCATGGTCCACCCCCCTGAGCACGATGAGTGCCGTCGCCCATCGCAAGCAATTCCGGCTACTTAACGCGAATTGACCCTGCGGACTGCCGTCCTCAGCTTAGACCGCGAGCCCGCATGGCAGGGCGCCGCGCGACGCGAATGGGGGCGCGCGCCTTGGTCATGCCAGTGGCCGCCGCGCGCTTGGCACGCGAGCGCGCTCGACTCAGTTACAGCCGGTGAGATTCGAGCAACCAAGGTACTCGCTCGCGCACTTCGCCGTGATGCAGCTGGTGCACGCGTCGCTCGTGCCGCCGTCGGTGCTCGCGCCCGCGTCACCGCCGCCGCACTCGGTCGCGCACTTGGCGCCGCTGCAGTTGAGGAACGTCACGAGCGGCGCAGATACGTTCGGGCACGAATCGACGAACGCCTTCTGGACGCACTCGGTGTAGTCGACCCCCTCAGGGCCGGTGTCTTCCTGCGGGCACCCTTCGAGCGTGTTGAGCGTGTCCATGCACGTCGCCTTGCCCGTGCCGTACGAGTCGCCCGTCTCGCAGTTCTCGGTCGAGGAGTCGATCGCCGGGTAATAGATCCCGACGAACATGCACATCTCGTTGACCGCCGCGCTCTGCCCCTGGATGAACTCGCTCGAGCCCTGCGTGTTGTCGTAGTCGCAGTAGTAGCGAATCGACGACCCGGCCTTCACCGTGAACGGCGTCGTGAGGACCGTGGGGCTCGCCCAGTTCGTCGAGGTATAGAACGGCGTCGCGGCCGGCGCCGCCGTGTCGAGGTACGCCTGAACTCCGACGCCGCGCGCGTGCGTGTGCGAGCCCGACGCGAAGACTGTGATGTCCTTCGGAATCGGGCAGCGCATGGCGGCCTTCGCCGTCGCGTTCGCGGGGACGTCGATGAACGGGTCGTAGAAGAAGAGGACCCCTGCGTTCGTCGTGATGCCGTTCGCGGCGGTGTCGAGGTGCACGTCGACCTCGGCGTCGATGTCCGTCGCCGTCGCGTTCAAGTAGTGCACCTGGAACAGGTAGACCGCGTTCGCCGCGTACGGCAGGCCGACGTTCGGCGGGAACGTGAGGGTCTGACCCGACGCGGCCGACGGATACACCACGCCACGAATGTGGCTCATGTAGCCGGCCGTCCCTTCGTAGCAGTCGCCGACGCCGTCTTGGCCCGCGGGGATCGACGTGAGGTCCGTCGTGTAGAGAAGGAGGTGGTGGCTCCCCGTCGTGTACTGGTCCTTGCCGCCGACCACCCAACCCGCCGTCGCGGGCATCGAGACGTACTGGCACTTGAAGACTTCGGAGCTCTTCGGCGCCGTCGCCTTCATGATCCACGTCGTGGGACTGGCCGCATACGACGCGAACGTCGCCGAGCCCCCGTCGGCCGTAGTCGTCGTGCCCGTGTCTTTCGACGACGAGCAAGCGAGGAGAGAGAGCGAGGCTGCGGTGAAGACGGCGACGGTCTTTTTCACGGAGCGCAGCATGACACGAAACGTGAGGATGGGCTCATCATCGTGACGGCCTCCCGCGGTCGTCGCGTCAGAGCAGCGGCGAGACGAGGCGTGCTGCCCCTTCGTAGATGCGAGCGCGTGTCGGACGGCTACGCCAGTCGGCGAGCGAGACGAGCTGGGCGTCGGCGAGATCGGCCGTGAAGCTCTCTTCGAGTCGGCGCGCGAGCGCGGCGTCGTGCGCCAGCGCGTGCACCTCGAAGTTCATACGGAAGCTCCGGAGATCCATGTTCGCGCTGCCGACGAGCGACACCGCGCCGTCGACCACCATCGTCTTCGCGTGAACCATCCCCGGCAGATATTCGTAGAGCTTCACGCCTGCCTCGAGGAGCGGATCGTAGAAGCTTCGCCCCGCGTGGAACGTGACGGCGTGGTTCGAGTGGTGCGGGAGGATCAGCTTCACGTCGACGCCGCGCATCGCCGCGAGCTCCATGGCCACGGTGATCGCCTGATCGGGGACGAAGTACGGCGTCGTCATCCACACCCGCTCGCGCGCGCCGGCGATGGCGCCGAAGAAGACGCGCTCGATCGCCTCGGCGCGCGTGTCGGGGCCGCTGGGGACGATCGCGATCGTGGCGTCGCCGCGCGCGGGCGGGCACTCCGGAAAGTACGAGCTGGCGGCGAGCTTCTCGCGCGCGGCGAAGGTCCAGTCCTGGAAGAAGATGCGCTGCAGCTCGCGCGTCGCCGGCCCTTCGATGCGCACTTGGATGTCGCGCCACGCGCCGACGCCGGCCATCTGACCGCGGTACTCGTCGCCGATGTTGAGGCCGCCGGTGAAGCCGATCTCGCCGTCGACGACCACGATCTTCCTGTGGTTGCGGAGGTTCACCGGCTGCAGGAGCATCGAGCGCATCGGGAGGAAGGTGGCGACGCGCGCGCCCGCGCGGTGCAGATCGCGAAGGAAGCTGGCGTGGAGCGCGAGGCATCCGAAGGCGTCGCAGAGCAGGCGGACTTCGACGCCGCGTTTGGCCGCGGCGATGAGGCGCTCTTTGAACCACGCGCCGGTCGCGTCGTTGCGGATCAAGTAGTACTCGGCGTGCACGTGGTGGCGCGCGGCGTCGATCGCCACGCCCATCGCGTCGTAGGCCTCGTTGCCGCCGAAGAGCGGCGTGACGAGGTTGCCGCTGCTCGGGCGCGTCTGCGTGAGGCGCGCGCCGACGCGGAAGAGCGCGAGCTCGAGCTCCGTGAGGCCGGTGGCGTCGATCGGATCGTCGGGGCTGGCGACGGCCGAAGGGGCGTGCGCCGCGAGCTCGGCGCGGACGAGCGCGTCGAGCTCGCGCTTGCGGCGGGCCGGGAGACGAACGCGCTCGCGACCGAACGCGAGGAACAGGAGCGCGCCTACCGCCGGGAGGAACACGAGCGCGAGGATCCACGCGACCGTGCTCGACGGCTCTTTGCGGCGAAGGAGCACGAGCGGGATCAGCGCGAACGCCGTCACCTCGACCGCGACGCCGATGAAGCCGAGCCACGGTTGCATCGCCGGGATCATCATCGGCGTTTGTAGATCCACAGCTCGCGCGCCGTCGAGGCGTGAATCGATCGGCACTCGAGCGGCCACGGGAGCGCGCACGCGCTCTGGAAGACGCGCGTGTAGTCGAGCTGGTCGGAGGTGAGCGCGACGAAGAAGCGGAACGAGTCGTCGTCGGAGAACTCGGTCGTGCCGTAGCGCGCGCGAGGGGCGTCGATCGACTTCCACGTGTGGCTGTGCTCGGCGCCGAGGACGACGTAGTCGGGCGCGCGGGATTCGATCGCGTTGGGATCGGCCTTCACATCGGTCACGCCGAAGACGTGGCTGCGCGACGTGGGATCGTCGACGCCGACGCGCATGGCGACGAGCGACGCGGGGATGCGCGGGAGGAAGTGCGAGCCGCCGTACGCCTCGAGGCGGGTGCCGGCGGGGAGGGTGGAGAGGAAGCGCTCGGCGGCGTAGCGGGCGTCGGTGAGGAGGGTGGCGTCGAGGGAGAGGACGGCGAGGAGGGGAGGGGTGAGGGCGAGGATGGTGGCGGCGGTGACGAGGGCGCGCCGCTCGAACCAGCGCTCGAAAACGAACGCCGCGTACGGGAAGAGAAGGACGCTCTGCGGGAGAAGAAAGCGATCCTCGGTACGACGCGCGCTCAACGTGAAGACGAGCGTGAACGAGATCGCGGCGAGGAGCGGAAGGAGCGCGCGGACGCGATCGATCCCGCGTCGCGTGGTCGCGGCGAGGAAGACGCCGGCGCACGCCGCGAGCGCGAGCAGCCACGAGGCGTAGCGCGGGACGGAGAGGAGCGCGTCGCGCGCGATCTCCATCCGACCGGCGAACGTCTTCGGGTACGGCGACCAGTCTTCGCTGGCGGGTCCGAAGAGCGTCGCGACGCGATGGGCGAAGCCGCTCGGGTTCACGATCGCACCGGAGACGAGCGCGTAGACGATCGCGGACCCGGCGATCGCGATCCACGTGCGCCGCTCACGCAACAGACCCGGACGCGCGATCAGACACGCCGGCAGCGTGAGCACGAAGAGGCCCGCCGCTTGATCTTTCGTGAGCACCGCGCACGTCACCGCCGCCATCGCCTGAAGCGCGCGCGGCTCGCCCGCGAGCACGCGATCGAGCTCCAGCAGCGCCCACGACGACCAGAACAGGTACGGCACCTCGAGGTTGCCGGTGTGCGCGTAGTAGACGAGCGTCGCGTTCGTCACGACGATCGCGCCCGCCGCCAGGCCGCCGCGCTTTCCGGCCAGGCGCGTGAAGAGCGCGGTCACGTTCCACACGACCCCCGCGAACATCGCCAGCGCGACGAGGCGCGCGCACACTTCGACCGGCGTCATCACGCGCGGATCGATCAGCGCCGCTTCGAGCGCCGCCGGGTCGCTCGTCCCCACGCGCAGCACCGTCGGGAGAATCCACGGCAGCGACGTCAGCGTCAGCAGCGCCATGTGCAGCGGCGGGTACTGATGGAAGTGACCCGGCAGATACGTCTGCGCGATCGCCAGCAGCGCGCACGAGCGCGGAGAGATCGCGTCCTCGGCCCACGTGTCGCTCCCGGGGAGGCCCCACGCGAACCCCACCGACGCGAAGAGCACCGCCGCCGCGATCAACCACGCGCGCGGATCACGCGCCGCGCGCGCCATCCCATCGAGACGCACCGTCAGTCCTTGTCGCGTGCGGGCCCGCGCCGCTCCTTCTTCTTCTTCGACTCCTTGCTCTTCGAGTCGAGCCGCCGCACCTGCGCGCGCTTCGAGGGCTTGGTGGGCCGGCGCTTCTTCGGACGCACCAGCGCCGCGGTCACCATCTCGCGCAGCTTCTCGCGCGCGTCTTCGAGGTTGCGCGGCTGCTCGCGCGTCTTCTGGCTCGTCAGGAGGATCTTCCCGTCCGAATCGAGGTGCGCCGCGCCCGCCAGCGTACGCAGCCGCCCGATGGCGACGGGGTTCATGGTCGACGCTTCGGGGTCGAACCGCAGCTCCACTTTGGTGGAGACCTTGTTCACGTTCTGCCCGCCGGGGCCCGACGCGCGAACCGCGGTCCACGACATGGACAGCGCAGGGAGAGTCAGAGTCGAATCGATGTAGAGCGGGTCCATCAAACCTCCGTTGCGGGCGAACCCGCGTGCTTGGGCATGCGCTGCGATCCCCACAGTCCTGCCACCAGGCCCGCCGCCGCGGCCATCGCCGCCACGCGAGCCCACCACGACAGCCAACCACTTCCGATCAGAAATCCACCGAGCAGCGGCGCCGTGATCTGCGCCATCGATCCGAGCGACTGCGTGATCCCGAGGACGAGCCCTTGCTCCCCGGGTCCCGCGGCGTGCGTGACGAGACCGCTCAGCGCCGGCCGCAAGATCGCGTTGCCGAACGACGAGATCGTCGACACCAGCAGCAGCCCAGAGATCGCGCCCACGTTCCCCAGCGCCAGGTAGCCGATCGCCATCGACGCGAACCCTACGGCCACCAGCATCGGCTCGCCGAACTTCGGGACCAACTTTCGGATGAGCCCCCCCTGAATGATGATGCCCAGGAACCCCACGTAGGCGAACACCATCCCCACCTCGCGCGCCGTGAACGGGTGCCCGTGCCACGTGAAGCGCCGCTCCGAGAAGAGCGCGAACCCCGAAGTGAAGGTGGCGAAGGCCACCTGGAAGAAGAGGAACTGAAGGAACAGGCCGCCGAGGATCGGGCGCGAGAAGTACGTGCGGTACGTGCTCAGGGCGAACGGCGAGATGCGGCGACCGCCGGGGCCGGGGTCGTCGTTGCTGCGGTACGGACCTGCGTCCGGAGTCGCGGCCGGCGTGACCACGGCGGCGCGCTTTCCTTCTTCCTTCGGCAGCAGGAACGTCGTGCAGGCGATGCTCGTCAGCGACAGCGCCGCGGCCAGGTAGATCGGCGCCGACAGCGAGTACGTCGAGAGCCAACCGCTGACCGCGGGCCCGAGGAAGAAGCCGACTCCGAAGGCGATCCCGATGAGCGCGAACGCGGTCGTGCGCTTCTCCTTGGTCGTGTTGTCAGAGATGTACGCCTGGGCGATCGTGAGGTTGCCCGCCGTCGCGCCATCGATCGCGCGCGCCAGGAACACGACCCACAGCGTCTCGGCGCGCGCCAGCACGAGAAAACCGATGAACGTGCCGAGCTGACTGATGAGGAGGATGGGCTTCCGCCCGTGCCGATCGGAGGCGTCGCCCAGGTACGGCGCCGCGACGAGCTGGCAGCCGGCGTAGGTCGACACCAGCGCCGTGGCCATCATCGGCGTCGCCCCGAACCGCTCGGCGTAGAACGCGAGCAGCGGAATGACGAGCGTGAGCCCGAAAACGTCGACCAGGACGATCAGGAAGATTGGAAAAAGAGGGGAACGGCGCACGCGGCGGCATCCTTGCACGGAAAGACAGCGTCACCACGCCTTACCACTCCTTGTCGGGCCGCGTTTTCCCGTGCTACCCACGTAAGCCATGCACACGCGCTTCGCGTCCGGCTCGGTCCTCGTTGCCGTCGTCCTCGCTGCCGCTTCGAGCGGCTGCAACACGAACGAGGAGCCGTACAAGCCGGTCCCCGCGTTCACGGGGCGGAAGGCGAACATGCCGCCGGTGCCGACGCTGAGCTCCGCGCCGAAGAAGGTGGGCGACGCGTACACCGTCTACGGCGCGATTCACGACCTGAAGAGTCGCATCCACTCCAGCGAGATCACCGCGAAGCCGATCACGATCGCCGGGTACATCGTCGATGCGAACTACGCCTCGGCGCCGAAGTGCCTGCAGCACCCCACCGGCAAGAAGGACCCCGACAACTGCCCGCCGCCCGGCGCCACGAACGAGATTCCGTCGTTCTGGATCGCCGACGCGAAGGGGGACACGAAGGGGCAGAAGATCCGCGTGCTCGGCTGGGCGAAGAACTGGGCGACGATCTTCGACGCCATGGCCAAGTACAAGAACCTGAAGGAGCCGCCGAAGGAGCTCGTGAAGGACGACGTCTGGAGCGTCGACGTTCCGTTCCCGCTTCCGAACACGGACGCGCAGGTGAAGATCACCGGGAAGTACGGCTACACGTTCACCAAGGCGTCGAGCGGCATGGTCAGCGACCCGGCGAGCGGCGTGATGACGTACGACAAGATCGAGTACACGACGCCGTCGCCCGCGCCGGCCGCGTTCGCGGCGCCGACGAAGGGGTGAGCGCGCAGAGCGCCAGCGCCGTCACTGCGGAGGCGTTCCTCGCTGTGCTCTTCGCGAGCATGCCCGAAGTGCAGGGGCTCGATCTGCGGATCGATCACCTCGTGCGCGGTGAAATCACCGTGCGCCTCGGCCACGACGACAAGCGCTTGCGACCGGGAGGCACGATCAGCGGGCCGACGGTCTTCATGCTCGCCGACCTCGCGCTGTACGGCGTGACGATGTCGCTCGTGGGGCTGGAGCCGCTCGCGGTGACGACCGACGTGACGATTCATTTCCTTTGCAAGCCGGCGCCGGCGGCGCTCGTGTGCACCGCGAAGGTGTTGAAGGCGGGGAAGCGGCTCGTCGTCGCCGCGGCGGAGGTGTTCACCGAAGGGACGACCGATCCGGTCGCGCACGTCGTCGGGACGTACAGCGTGCCTCCGCGGGGGTGACCGCAGGCTACGCGAGGGGCGGCGAGACTCGCGGAGAGCTACGGCGTCGGCGTCGCTCTCGTCCGCGCCGTCCACGATGGCGCGCGCGCGATACGAGCAGTGCACGCAGTGAAACGGGAGCTCCCGCTGCGTCGCCGTCTTCACCGGTGAATCATCGCCAGCACCGCGCTCGTGACCAGCGCGCCGATCGCGCAGAGCATGCCGAGCGTCACGACGATCGGGTGCCCATCGAGGAAGCGTGACCACTCGCCGGTCATGCGCTTCATGAACGTGATGTGGCACTGGATCGGGATCAGCCCTTCGGCGCGACGCGAGAGTCGGTCGAGCATTTCTTCCGCGGACTGGAAGCGGTTCGCGGGGTGCTTGGCGAGCCCCTTCCTGACGAACCACGTGAGGTCCATCCCCACCGCGGGCTGGTGCGGACTGTGCACCGTCCCTGCTAGCGGCGTGGGCTCGCTGGTGACGCCGCGGATCATCTCGTCGAGCGTCCGCTTCTCGGCGAGCGGGTGGCGCAGACACAACAGCTCGTGAAAGAGCATGCTGAGCGAATAGAGATCCGAGCGCGCGTCGACCGCCTCGCCGCGCGCCTGCTCGGGCGACATGTACGCCGGCGTTCCTACGAGCTGTCCGGCCACGGTCTCGAAGAGCGCGCCGCGCTTCGCGTGCGCCGAAGCGTGCGCGGGGAGCGCGCCGGCGTCGAGCGTCGCGTCGGGGGCGCCGCGAAGCTGCTTGGCGATCCCCCAATCCATCAGCACGACCTCGCCGTACGCGCCCACCATCACGTTGGCCGGCTTGATGTCGCGATGAACGATCCCTCGTTTGTGCGCGAACGCGAGCGCGTCGAGGAGCGCTATCACGATCTGGACGCGCCGCTCGAAGCCGTAGCGCGCGTGGTACGCGGCGTCGCCGGACGCGAGCTTCTCGATGATCGACTCGAGCGTCTCGCCGTCGATGTACTTCATGACGAAGTAGTACTCGCCGCGCTCGTCGACCCCGACGTCGTGGATAGGGATGATGTTGGGGTGCTCGAGGCGGCCGATGGTGCGCACCTCCTCGACGAAGCGCGCGAGCATCGCCGGCGAGGTCGCGTCGGGTCGCAGGCGTTTGACGGCGACGGCGCGATCGATGTCGTTGTCGTGCGCGCCGAGAACCTCGCCGAGCCCCCCTTCACCGAGGCGCCCCGTGTGCTCGTAGCGAATCTTGCCGTGCGTGACGACGTGCCGCGTGGCCCCCACCATCTCGACGCGAGGCAAGACGGTGGAGCGCACGAGCGACGACGGCGGCGAAGATCGCGCGTCGACCGCTCGGGAGCCTGCGGGGTCGTTGGTCGAGGCGACCGTGGCGTCGAGTCCGATCGAAGAGGTCACGAGCGTCGAGTCGGGCACGGGCGCACCTCGCTATGTATCGAGTGTATCCCGCTCGGCATTCAGGCTCGCATCGATGCTGGCCGACGAACCTCACGTGCCCCGCCACGCCTATCGGGTCGTGCGGGCGTCCTCAGTGCCGATGACGCCGTCGCCGGCGGAGGGGCTCTTCTCACCAACGTCGAAGCGTGCGTCCCCATGAGTGGTGACGTGCGCACCGAGCTCGATGCCGATAGCATCACGAATGGTGACCTGAGTCGCCCTCGCGCTGCGC
Source organism: Myxococcales bacterium (assembly GCA_003151595.1). Next base: position 81,492 of record PLXW01000007.1, on the reverse strand, counting down.
GGGTCATCGTGAATGAGGACGGGCACATGGCGACCGGGGACGACGGCACCGACGACGGGTTGGCGTTCAAGCGCATCATCTCTGGCATCCGCAAACAGATGGGCGTCACGCAGGCGACCTTCGGCGTTCTCGTGGGCGCCTCGAAAAATAGCGTCTACCGCTGGGAGAAAGGCGAGTGGCTTCCGTCCCGCCCCATGCAGAAGCACCTGCTGAAGATGCTCGAAGGGAAGATCTCGAAGCCCACGGCGAGCGCCCTCGCCCGTGCGATGCTCGCCGACCCCACGCAGGAGAGCGGGTACGTCGAGCCGCCCCCTGCGTCGCCGAAAGATCTCGCCGCCGCGCGCGCCGCCCTCGACGCGCGCATCCTCGCCGGCGCCGAAGCGCTCGACCTGAGTCCCGGCAAGGTGAGAGACGTCGTCGCCGACGTGCTCGACGCGATCGACGCCCTCGGCCTCGACGCGCGCACCGCGAGGGGGCTCGTGGCGCGGGCATCCAAACGCGCCTAGCCGCGCGTCACCTCGGCGGAGGGATGCTCTCCGAGTTCACGATGCCGGGGTTCGGCCCCGACGGCGAAGAGCAGCGGCAGGCGAGGCATCCGCGCGATGCGTCCAGCGAGCACTCGGGCGCGGTGAGGCAGCTCGGGTTGTCGGGGCAGTCGGCGGAGCCGGGCGATTTCGCAGCAGGGCAGGCCGTGAGCGCGGCGCAGGTGCAGAACGCGAAGGCGAGCGAGAGGAGCGTGCGCATGATCGATGTTCTCACGTCCCCGCCGCGTGCGCCCCGTCGCAGTACGGCTTGTTGTTCGATCGCCCGCAGCGGCACAGCGTCACGCGGTTGCGGACCTCGTAGGTCTCGCCGTCGGCGGCGACGATCGGAATCCCACCGCGCACCCACAGCGGTCCGCTCACGGCGCGCGCGGTGTCTTCGATGAGGCCGATGGACGGCGCGAACGTGGGCTCGATGTCCTTGCCCGTCGCGCGGTCGACGGCGACGAGCCGACCCGCCGGGCAGTGACCCGCTTCATGGAGGAAGAGCTTTCGCTTCTGCGGCACGTCGCTCTCGCCGACGAGGTTCCAGACCTGGCCGTGCGGATCGCAGAAGCGCGCGAACGCGCAGAGCGACTCGTTGTCTTTCAACGCGAGCGTCGGCCCTTCGATCACTTTGGCGCCGTCGTCGAACGGCGCGCGGCTCGCGGTCTCGGTGCCGTCGAAGCCGATCTTCTTGTGCGTGCTGTCGCAGAACGGTTTGTTGGACGACTGTCCGCATCGACAGAGCGCGAACTTCGCCTCGTGCGCGATGGGCGCGCCTTCGCGCCACTCGAGCGACTCGCCTTCGGCGTTCGTCACGATGTGTTGCGGCGCGAGCGTGACGTCGCCCGAGACGAGGTACGGGCCGTTCTTGGTGATCGTGATGCGAAGGGTGACGGGGTTGGTCATGGCGGGCCTCGAGGAGTCGGAGGCTACGCCAGGACGGCGCCGTGAGGTGCGCACTGTACGAAGGGTTCACACACTTTTCGCGCGCTCGTTCGCATTTGCAGCCGTGCGATTCGAGATTCGACGAAGGCGCCTGAATCACGCTCGATCGACCTTCCGCCGTGGGATGAGGCGTGCGAAGAAAGCGGCGGCGTAGTGCTCGTTCTCGATCGAGAAAAGGAGTCACGGATGAATCTGCGTTTCTCGTCGGATGCCCGTAGCCGCGAAGAGGGGATTCCTCTCGTCGTCGAAGCGCAGAACGCGGTGGCCCGACTCGGCGATGGCTCGGCGCTCTCGCTGCTCGAGGCGCTCCTCGACGATCTATGTCAGGCGCGCGCCTGGTACTGGACCGCGATTGGTGACGTGCGACGCCTCGCGCTCGCGGTCTCAATCTTCGATCGCGAAGAGAATCATCGCGACCGCTGGGAGCGCGCCACGGATCGACTGCGCACGCTCGAAGAGGCGAACGGCGACGCGCCGACCATGCTGTGCTGGTTCGGCGGCGCCGGCTTGCCGGACTGAGATCGGAGCGGCCGCCTCTCACGGAGAGGCGATGGTGAACGTGCGGCTGACCACGGGCGTCTGCGTCGGCGCGGGGCGCGCCGTGTCGTTCATGACGAGGTTCACCGTGTACGTCCCGGTCGCGATCACGTGCTTGACGGCGAGGGTCGAGAGCGGGAAGTGACCGTGAGTCTCGGAGCCAGTGATCGTGCCCGTTCCCGTCTCCATCTCGCCCGCGCGCCCATCGCGAATCTTGATCGGGTCGGGCCAGTTCGCGACGGTCTCGAGCGTGCCGACATCGGCCTTCCTCGTCGAGAACCCGAGAGGGACCGTGGCGACCAAGATTCCAGACGGGTTGACGACCTCGGCCCACGCAATGTGAATTCCGGGGGTGAGGTTCTCCATGTAGGCCCAGACGAAGATCTTCTTCGTCGTCGTGTCGTCGAAGCTGTACGAAGCCGGGTCGGGGTAGACCTGGCTGGCCTTGCCCGCGGCGGAAAACTCGAGTCCTGCGACGACAATCGGGACCATCGGCGTGACCGTGTTGAGCGCGGTGCGGAGCTCTGAAGCAGAGGCGAGCGTCGCTTCATCGCTCCCGTTGGAGACGGGTGCCGTGCAACCGGCGAGCGTGGCGAGGATGACTGCGGAGACCGAGGCGGTGAGCTTGTTCATGGCCTGACTAACGGGACTTCGTGCCCGGTCTTTAGGTGCATCCGTCAAAGACTTGGCACCGAGATCGCGCCGACGCGCGCTGCTTCCCCGACACCTCGCGCCAGAGCGGCCTCGTGCTCGTGCTGTCCGCGTGCGGCACGTCGGGCGCGTCGGGGGAGGCGACGTCGGCGGACGCGGGGGGCGATGGGGACGATTCGGTCGTGGCGACCGACGCGGACGCGAATGCGAATGCTGACGCGAACGCGAACGCGAACGCTGACGCGAACGCCGACGCCGACGCCGGACCCGACGCGACCACCGATTCACGCCAGCAAGCGCGCGCGGTCCTCGCCCGAGACCACGATGCCGATCGCAGCGAGCGGCGCGAGGATGTCCTCGGCCACGACCTTGCGCGCGAGCGCGACGAAGCGCGCCGACTCGAGCCACCCGAGCGTGTGGATGTCCTCGACGCGCCACCCTTCGCGCGTGACGCCGTCGACCGCGGGGCTCGTGGGCCTTCGCCAGAACGGCGCGAGCCCTTCGAGCGTCCGGACGGTGACCTTCGTCAGGCGGGCGCGCTCCGCGTCGTCGAGGAGATCGGCGGCCCAGTCGAAGTAGAGCGCGCCGAGCCTCCGGTGGTGCGCTTCGTCGGCCAGGATGCGGTCGAAGATCGCGCGGGGGAGCGCGTGCGACGCGACGTTGCGGCTCCCGAGCGCGGTCCCGCCGCTGAACGCCTCCACGATCGAGCTCACGCACAGGACGATCTCGTTCGCGCGTTGCAGCGGCGAGAGCGCGCGGTCCGGTGGCGGCACGACCGCGTCGAGGTCGACGTCGAACGCCACGCCGCCTCCGAGCTCACCCGCCAGACGGCTCGCGAGCTCGACGTGCACGCACTCGTCGGCGAGGAAGTCGCTCGCCATGCCGACGACGTCGAGCGGCGCCTTCGCGACGGCGAGCGCGCGCACGACGTCGGTGAAAAGGAGGACGGCGCGGTACTCGTTGAGCGCGACCTCGGTCCACGTCCGGCGCGCGGAAGCGACGAGCGCCGGCGGGAGCGCGCGCACGTCGAGCGTCCCCCACGGGAGGTCCTCGACGCCGGGGCGCGCCTTGCGGAAGTGGTGCTCCGCCGGCCCGCCGAGCCACTCGATCTCGAACGTCTCTTTCACTGGTCGCTGGCGTCTCCGCCGTCGACCGGGTTGCCGACGAGACCGCATGAAGCGTCTTCACACGCCACGACCTCGGCGTCGCCGCCGTCGCCGCCGTCCGGCGGGTTCGCGACGATGCCTCCACCGCCGTCGGCGACGCTACCGCACACGATGTTCCCGCACGGGTTGCCCCCGTCGTCGCCGCCGTCCGGCGGGTTCGCGACGATGCCTCCGTCGACCGGGATGGCGATGCTGCCGGGCGCGCTCGTCGTCGATGAGCACGCGACGGCGGCCGCACCCGCGGCGAGCCCGGTCACCTTGAGAAGAAAGCGACGGCCCTTGGTTCGGTGGTTCATCGGAAGGGAGTCAGCAACTCGCGCGCCAGCAACGCATGCCGGCGGTTTTCCGCGGCGCGATCACGAGGCTCGGCCGACGACCATGACATCGGCGTCGCCTGGCACACCCGCGACTCAGGGCGACGCGTGGACGCAGCGAACCGACGACCCGCCGCCGTAGGAGCCCACCGTCCCGTTGAGAAAGCTGACGAAGTAGAACGAGCCGGCCTGACCCGGGACCGGAGTCGCGCTGTAATAGAACGAGAAGATGTTCGACTGCCCACCGTTGATCACCGTCCCCGGAAACGCCGCGGTGTCGATCATGGGCGCAGTCGCCGACTCGTAGTCGACCGTCGAGACGAGCTCCTTGACCGTCGGCACGCGCCAGCCGCTCGTGTGCGATCCGATGCTGAGCCCCGAGCAGGTCGTCACCGCCGCCGCGGGCGTCACGTTCGACGCGGTCGCTTGCTGCCAGATCAGCTTCGTCACCGTATCGGTCACGGTGCCATCTCCGTTCACGACGAGCCTCCCCGGCGGCTCCGAGCCCGCGACCTTCTTGATGCCGACCGCCGCGACGAGCGGGACGGCGACAGCCAGGCTCACCAGAATCGTCGTCTTCCTCTTGATGCTCACGGGATGCTCCTTTCCAAAACCGAGTCTTCAGCCGCCGTGGACACAGACCACGCCGGTCGCCGTGCTGGTGCTCACCAGCGAGTTGAGGCCGCTGCTGAAATCGACCGACCACGCGCTCGCGGCGCCGCTCGCCGCGAGCGTCGACGACCAGTACGGCGTCGCCGACACGTTCGGGAACACCGCGGTGTCGAGCTTCGGACCCGACGCGGCGGCGTAGCTCACGATCGACACGAGCTCGACGAGGCTCGGCTGTCGCCACCCCGCGTTGAACCCGCCGAGCGACGAAGCGTCGAGTGACGCGCAGAAGGCGTTCGCGTTCGCCCACGTGCTCGCGGCGCCGACGCCGCGTGACCACACGAGCCCCGTGACGGTGTCGGTCGCGGTCAGCGTGTCGCCCGAGATCGTGTACTGCGACGGCGCGTCGGACGGCGCAGTCCAGAGCGCGTAGTCGGTGTTGGTGACGCACGTGCCGCCGGTGCAGTGGAGAAGCGCTCCGCAGCTGTTCGCGAAGCAGCAGCCCTGGCCGAGCGCGCCGCACCCTTCCGCGGCCGGCGTCGCGCCCGAAGCGTTCACGCAGCGCACGTCGAACGTGCTCGCCGTCGGCTGCGAAGCGTTGAGGCCGTTCGCGTAGCTCATCGTCCACGCTTGCCCCGTCGTGCCCGCGTTCGCGGTCGACGACCAGAACGTCGCCGGTCCCGGATTCATGAACGGCGCGGGATCGATCGTCGGCGTCGCCGCGTAGTTCGCGAGCGAGAGGAGCTCGACGACCGTCGGCAAGCGCCACCCGGCGTTGAGCCCGCCCACCGCGAACGCGTTCATCGCATCGCACGCCGACGCCGCGCCGGCCCACGTGCATCCCGTGCCCGCGTCGGAGGGGCAAGGGTTGGCGGCGATCTGACGCTGCCACACGAGGCCCGTCGAGGTGTCGGTCACGGTCGATCCGCCGGGCGAGACCGTGTACGTGGTCTCGGGCGGCGCGTCGGTGGGAACGACCGTCTGCGCGTAGTTGCCGTCCACCGCGCAGGTCGTCGCGGCTTTGCACGCGAGGTTGGAGCCGCACGCGTTCGCGTAGCAACACGCCTCGCCGGCGAGCCCGCACGCGGGGCTGGCGGAAGGCGCATCGGAGCTCACGCAGCGAACGGCGGAGGCGTTCGTCGTGACCTGCAGAGCGTTGAGGCCGGAGTTGAAGTCGACGTCCCACGCTTGCGTCGCGTTGCTCGCGTTCGGTGTCTGCGCCCAGAAGACGGTGTTCGGCGTGCCGGGGAACAACGCCGTGTCGAGCGTCGGCGCGCCCGCCGCGTAGTTCGTGATGGAGAGGAGCTCGACGACGCTCGGCAGCCGCCACCCCGACGTGACCCCGCCGACCGCGAGCGCGCTTAGCGACTCGCAGTACGCCGTGGCGTGCGCCCAGGTACAGACGCCGGCGCCGTCTCCGCACGGATTGGCCGCGAGCTGCCGCTGCCAGAAGAGGCCCGTCACGCCGTCCTGGACCAGCGACCCATCGGCCGAGACCGTGGACGAAGGTTCGGCCGGTGAGTCCGCTGGGACGAGCGACTGGGCGTAGTTGCCGTCGACCGCGCACGTCGCCGTGGCGCACGCGAGGTCGGGACCGCAGCTGTTGGCGTAGCAGCACGCGTCGCCGACGAGCCCGCACGTGGGCGTGGTCGCCGGCAGCGAGACGGAGGTCACGCAGCGAACGTTGGACGCCGTGGTGGTTGCCTGCGTCGCGTTGAGCCCGCTCGCGAAGCTCACGCTCCACGCTTGCGCGGCGTTGCTCGCGTTGGGTGTGTTGGCCCAGAAGACCGTCGTCGGCGTCGCAGGGAAGATCGCCGTGTCGAGCGTGGGCGACCCGTCGCCGTAGTTCACGATGGAGAACAGCTCGACGAGGCTGGGCAAGCGCCAACCGGAGGCGATGCCGCCGAGCGCGCTGGTGTTCAGCGACGCGCAGTAGCCCTGCGCGTCGGACCACGTGCACACGCCGGCGCCGTCGAGCGGGCACGGGCTCGCGAAGATCTGCCGTTGCCAGACGAGCGCCGTCACGAGGTCGGTGACGACGGTGCCGTCGGCGGAGACGGCGTACTTGGTCTCCGCAGGCGTGTCGGACGGCGCGGGCCACGCCGTGTAGTCGTTGCTCGCGCAGCTCACGCCCGTCCCGCTGAAGCCCGCGTTGCACGTGCAGACGACCCCCGCGTCGCCGTTCGCGCACGTGGCGTTCAGGTCGCAGCCGCCGTTGGCCGTCGCGCAGTCGGACGCGCACGTGGCGCCCGCGTAGCCGGGATCGCAGACGCACACGATCCCCGCGTCGAACGCGCAGACCGAGTGCGCGGGGCAGCCCCCGTTGTTCGCGCACGGGGACGTCGTGTTTGCGTCGGCGGCGTCGGAGCCGGCGTCCGAAGGGGGGAGCGGGTTCGCGTCAGCGGCGTCGGCGCCCGCGGCATCGACGATCGGCGACGCATCGACGACAGGGAGCGGCGCGGCGTCTTCGCTCGACGGCGGCGCGGAGTCCTCGGCGGGAGGCGGCGCGGCATCCTCGGACGCTGCCGGCGGCGCGTTGCTCGAGAGGCACCCTGCGAGCGTCGCGAAGGCGATGGAACCGCCCAGCGCCACTGCGGCGCTCGTCCGCGTGATCGCCGTCATCCACGACGCCGCAGCTCGCGCCATTCCCTTCCCCCTGCACTCGAGACGGTCCCACGAGCGCACTCCAACGCTACGCGCCTTGGAATTCGAGCGTCAAGGATCGCCCCGACGCGTACGCTCGGCCTCTCCAGAAACGAAAGGAGTCGACCATGGGCATCACGAACGCACAGTCCGGAACGCGGATCGACGAGATCGCGGACGGGATCTACCGCATCAGCACGCCGGTCCCGCCGACGGCGATCCCGGGCGGCTTCACGTTCAACCAGTTCCTGGTGCTCGACGACGAGCCGCTCCTCTTTCACACCGGCCCGCGTCGCATGTTCCCGCTGACGCGCGAGGCGATGGCCACGGTGATGCCCCCTTCGAAGCTGCGCTCCCGCACGGATGGGACTGCGGGTTCCTGTTCGAGGCCAAGACCCGCACGTTGCTCTGCGGCGATCTGTTCACGCAGGGGGGCGACGCTGTCCCCGTGATCACGGACGGGGACATCCTGGGACCCAGCGAGGCGTTCCGGAAACTGATGGACTACTACTCGCACCGCAAGAACCCGGGGCCGCTCATGGAGAAGCTCGCGCGCCTTCAACCGACGACGCTGGCGTGCATGCACGGGTCGTCGTGGCGGGGTGAAGGGGAGAAGATCCTGCGCGAGCTGGCGAAGTCGCTCGACGGGTGAGATTCGGCGAAGCAGAGAGAGAGAACATGAAGAGACACTTGGCCTCCCTCCTTCTGGTCTCGATGGGCGTAGTGGTAACGGTCGCCCTCATCGCGGTCGGCTGCAGCAGCTCTCCATCCGCGAGCAGCTCGTGCACGAGCGGATCGACCGTCGCCTGCACCTGCGCGGGCGGTCAATCCGGGACGCAAGCCTGCGGTGTCGCGGGCTGCACGTGCGGTGAAGGCGACGGCGGCACCGAGAGCGAGGACGCCGATCTCCCAGGCGACGCCACCCATCGCGACGATCAAGCCGCGCCGGTCATCACGTATGGCGCCTGCGCCCTCAAAGGGAGCTTCGGATGGCCGTGCACCCTCGACGCCTCCGGCCCCGATCCCCTCGAGTGCACCGACCCGATCTTCCCGGACTGCTTCGCCGGCGCCCAGGGGGGACGATGCACCGTCCTGTGCGGCGACGCTGGTTTCGCCGGATGCCCCATCGTCGCGGCTGACGCCGGGTGCGTGCCGAGCGACTGCAATGCGAGGGGCTATTGCAAGTAGAGCGAGCTTTCGCCCGCGCCGTCTCCGCGCGCTACGCCGACTGCGTTCGCGTCGATGCGAGCGCGCGCATCGACGTGGCGCGCGCCCGCGCTCAGCACGAGGCGTACGTCGCGACGCTCCGCGTGCTCGGCGTTCGCGTCGACGTCCTGGCGTGCGACGACGACTCTCCCGATGCCTGCTTCATCGAAGACACGGCGGTGATCACCGGCGCGCATGCGATGGCGACCCGCCCCGGCGCGCTCTCGCGCCGCGCCGAGGTCGGGCCCGTGGCCGCAGCCCTGGCGCGCGATCTCGAGGTGCACCGGATGGACGAACCGGCGACGCTCGACGGTGGCGACGTCCTCCGGATCGGCGCGCGCCTCTTCGCGGGGCTCTCCAGCCGCACGAACCGCGAAGGGGTCGAAGCCCTCGCGCGGGTCGCGGCGCTCGACGGACTCGAGGTCGTCACGATGCACGTGCAGAGCGGTCTGCATCTGAAGTCGGCGTGCACCCTGGCGAGCGCGTCGCTTCTGGTTCACGATCCGAGCGTGATGCGTGACGCCGACCTCGCCCCGTTTCGTGTCGCCGGCGTCGAGCACATGGCCGCATCGGAGCCCGCAGGCGCCAACGTGCTCGCGGTGGGCAACGTCGTGCTCGTCTCGGCGGCGGCGCCGATCACCGCGCGCGATCTCCGCGCGCGTGGCCTCGACGTGCGCGTCGTCGACGTGAGCGAGTTCCACAAAGGAGACGGCGCGCTGACGTGCCTCTCGCTCCGCGTACCTCGCGCGGGGTGCTGGAGCACATGACCCGACGACGCGTCGCAGGAATCGCCCTGCTGCTCCTCGCCGGGGGCGCGACCGCGTGCGCGGCGATCACGTCGATCGCCGTCTCCGGCGCCGACTTCGGCGGCGCGACGGCCGACGCGCACTGCGATCGCCGTTTCGTGACCGGCGATCGATCGCGCTCGGCATTCTGCCAGGAGGTCGTCGACACCGTCGCCGCGAGTCAGTTCGCCGACGACTGCACGACGAACTTCGGCGCGACGCCCGGCACGGGATTGTGCGCGCGCGCGCAGATCCTCGCCGGGTGCAAGCTCGACGCGACGAACAAGGACGGCTCGCAGGTCTGGGATTGGTACTACGACGTCACGCCGCTGATCGCCGACGCAGGCGATCTCGCCGGGCCCGACGGCGGACCGACGTTCGCGCCGCCCGTTCCGCACAGCATCGTCGATGTCGCCGTGCTCTGCGCCGACCCGACACGCTACGCGGGAGGAGCCGCGCTCGTGCTCCCGTGATGCTCGCCCTGCTCTCCACGCTCACCGCCGACGTCGCGCCCGCGCCCGCAATCGATCGCGCGCCGCGCGCCGCGAACGCGATCACGTTCGAGCCGCTCGGCAACGGACTCATCTACTCGCTCAACTACGAGCGCTTCCTCTGGACGTGGAACGTCGGCCTCCGCGCCGGCGCGAGCTTCTTCACGTACAAGCTCTCGGACGCGAACGGCGCCGGCAACCTCACGCTCGCGACGTTCCCTCTCGTCGCGAGCTGGTACTGGGGACTCCCGCACCACAAGCTGCAGCTCGGCCTGGGCGCGACGATCCTCTACTTCAGCGCGAGCAGCGACGCCGCGGGGACGAAGTTCGAAGGCTCCGCCTCCGGGCTCGGGATCGCGGCGACCGGAGTGATTGGGTATCGCTACATCCCCGAGCACTTCGGGTTCACGTTTGGCGCGGGGTTCACGCCGCTCGTGCGCACGGCGAAAGGATTTCTTCCCTGGGGCGGAGTCGACGTCGGGATCGTGTTCTGACGCGAGCGTCGCGATCCGTTCATTTTTAGGAAGCTCGGTAGCGCCTCTCTTCGTCTATTTGCTGTCCCACGTGTGGCGGTTGCGCGTGCACGCTTTGCGCGCTTTCACCGATTCGCCGTGAAAGCGGTCACGGCACGCCGCGTGCGATGAGTCCGTTCATGAACAGCATTGGAATCGGAATCCTCACCTCCTTTCTGGCCTCGGTCGCGGCTTGCGGCAGCGACGCGACGATGGGCTCAACGGACGCGCAGACCGAGGTCGCGCATCACGACGCGCTCGTGCAGAAGACGTGTCCTCAGGCGACCGTGAACCTGCGCAGCGCGGAGCTCTTCTCGGTCCTCGCGGGCTCCACGGTGACGAACACCGGCCCGACGAACGTGATCGGAAATCTCGGCGTGAGCCCAGGCACGGCGGTCACGGGTTTCTTGCCGGGGAAGATCATGGGCACGGAGCACCGCGCCGATCCGACCTCCGCGCAGGCCGAGGCCGACTTGACCGTCGCGTACAACGATGCGGCCGGCCGCACGCTGTGCCCCGTGAGCATCGCCGGAAATCTCGGCGGGATGACGCTCGCGCCAGGGCTCTACAAGTCGACCAGCGGACTCGAGATCTCCTCGGGCGACCTCACGCTCGACGCGAAGGGGAACCCCGACGCGATCTTCATCTTCCAGATGGCGAGCACGCTGATCACGACCGTCGGTCGTCACGTCGTCCTCAAGGGGGGCGCCATCCCGGCGAACGTGTTCTGGCAGGTCGGCAGCTCGGCGACGCTCGGTGCGTACTCGGTCTTCGAGGGGACGATCATGGCCAACCAGGCCATCAGCCTGAACACCGGCGCGACGTTGAACGGCCGGGCCCTCGCGCGGATCGCTGCGGTCACGCTCGACACCGACGCGGTCACGAGGCCGTGAGTCGCGCGCGCGTCGGTTACAGCAACCGGCGCGCCTTGATCTCGAGGTAACGCTTCACGAGATTCGGCGTCACGTCGCTCGGCTTCGCGTCGAGGACGAGGACGCCGCCGCGCTCCAGCTGCCGCACGAGACCATCGCGCCACGCGAGCGTCTCGGCGGCGGCGGCGCGGACGTAGAGATCGACCTCGCCGCGCACGTTCTCGGTGGCGAGCGACTCCACGTCGGTGTCGCGCATCAATACGCAGAGCGGCAGGTGGCGCGGCAAGAGGCTCCGCATGCTCGACGCGAGCTCCTTCGCGCCGCGCGGGTCGAGCAGGTTCGTGAAGACCACGAGCAGCGATCGTGCGCGCACCTGCGACTGCAGGAACGCCATCGCCGCGCGGTAGTCGGTCGCCGCCATCCCGGCTTCGAGCGCGTACACCGCGCGCGTCAGCTTCCGCGCGCCGGTACGGCCGCCGGTCGGACGGAGGAACGCGCGCGGCGCATCGTCGAACGTCATGAGCCCCGCCTTGTCGCCGCCACGAAGCGCGACGTCCGCTGCCAGCAACGCCGCGTTGAGCGCGTGATCGACACTGGTGAGCCCGCCACTCTCGCCGCGCATGCTGCGACCGACGTCGAGCGCGAAGACCACGTTCTGGTTCGACTCGGCCTGGAACTGGCGCACGGTGAGATCGTCGCGACGCGCCGACGACCGCCAGTCGACGTGGCGAATCTCGTCGCCCCGCTGGTACGGACGGAGGCGCTCGAACTCCGTGTCGCCGCCCCGCACGCGCATGCTCCCGAGCCGCGCGTCTTGTCGCCCTTGCCGACGCAGCATCTCCAGCGAGCGCGCGGCGTGCACGTCGGGGTACACGTCGATCTGCGCGGGGAGCTCGACCCGCTCTTGCCGCGCGACGAACCCCAGCGGCGCGTCGTAACGGACCGCGACTCCGCGGAGCGCGCGCGGACCGCGGCGCGTAGGCGTGACCTCGTAGCGCACGGTGCATCCGGCGTGCGGCGCCAGCTCGAACGTCGCAGGAAGGCCGGTCGTCGTCGCGTCCTCCAGCGGGTCGTCGGTCACGGTCCCGCGAATGGTGCGCGACGAGTCGTTCCGCAGATGAATCGTGATCGGGTTCACGCGACCGACCGAGAAGATCGGCGCCACGTGCCGCTCGACATCGAAGCGGCGCGCGCGCACGAGCAGCGCGTCGGTCGCCGCGGCGATCACGATCACCAGATCGAGCGCGAACAACGCCGCGCGCAGCTCGCGCGCGAACCCCGCGATCAGCGCGAGGGCGACGGCGACCCACGCGAGCACGACCAGGCGGCGCGTCGGGACGACGTTCATCACGCCGCGCGCGGCACCGGAGCGCTCTTGATCAGCTCGTCGATCCGCTCGTCGGGCGTGATGCCCTGGAGCTGCGCGTCGGGTTGCAGCATCACGCGGTGACGGAAGACGGGCTTCACCATCGGCTTCACGTCGTCGGGCGTCACGAAGAGGCGCCCTTCGCTGGCGGCGATCACCTGCGCCACCTTCAGCAACGCGATCGACGCGCGCGGGCTCGCGCCCAGCTCGATCATCCGGTCTTCGCGCGTGCGGCGCGTGAGGTCGACGATGTACGCGATGACCGCGTCGTGGATCTTCACCTGCTGCGCGTACGCCTGCATCGCCGCGATCTCGGCGGGCGTCGTCACCGGATGAAGCGGCGACAGATCGCTCGGATCGAAACCGTCGGCGTGCTTGCGGACGATGCGCGCCTCTTCGTCGGCCGGCGGATCGACGGCGGCGAGCTTCATGAGGAAGCGATCGAGCTGCGCCTCGGGGAGCGGNNAGCGATCGAGCTGCGCCTCGGGGAGGGGATACGTCCCTTGCGACTCGACGGGGTTCTGCGTGGCGATGACGACGAACGGCTGCGGGAGCGCGCGCGAGACGCCGTCGACCGTCACTTGCCGGTCTTGCATCGCCTCCAGCAACGCGGACTGCGTCTTCGCCGGCGCGCGGTTGATCTCGTCGGCCAGGACGAGCTGCGCGAAGATCGGCCCGTGCACGAACGTGAACGTGCCCCGCTCGCGTTCGAACACCGACGAGCCGGTGATGTCGCTCGGCATCAGGTCCGGCGTGAACTGGATTCGCTTGAACGCGCACCCGCTCACCGCGGCCAGCGCACGCGCCATGAGCGTCTTGCCGAGGCCGGGCGCCCCTTCGATGAGCACGTGGCCACGCGCGATCATCGAGACGAGCAGTCCGTCGGTGACCTCCTGCTGGCCGACGACGACGCGGCCCATCTCGGTGCGAATGCGATCGTAGGTGGCGGTGAATTCTTCGGGCGTCACGGGGGCGGACTCTACTCGGTTTTCATGGCCGCCGCGTACAGCGCGCGCAGCTCGCGGAGGGTGGTCATCTCGTCGCCGCGCGGGCGATCGGCCGAGCGCGCGCTCGTGGCCAGGGCCCACACTTCGGCGCAGTGCGCGGCGTCGGCGCGCGACCGGAGCGCGAGGAAGGCCGCGGGGTCGGTCATCGAGCGCGGCATGCGCGCGCGAAGGCGTCCGTCGACGAAGCGCGCGTACGCGAAGAGCGCGTGCGGCGCGAGCTTGGCGCGCGCGTACAGCGTCCCGGTCGCGGCCACGTGCTCGGTCCAGGCGCGTCGGGCGGGGGCCGCATCCGCGCGCGCGCGCGCTTGCCGGATCCCGAACGCAAGCATCAGGAGCGCCGTCGCGAACGCCGCGTGCGCGAGCGCGAGCCCGAGCCCGGCGTGGAGCAGCGCCGACAGCGGGTTCGACGGCGGCGAGATCCCATCTTGCGGGAGCGCGACGCGAATCTTTCGCCCGCGCGCGTACCGCTCGATCAAGGCCACGATCGCCTTCGCGTTCGGCGCCACCGAGATCCCGGCGTTCGTCAGAAGATCGTCCCCCGCGAGCCCCACGACGACGCCGCTGTCGTACGCCCGCGTCGCGGCGTACGTCGCCTTGTCTTCGGTCGTCGCCAGCACGTAAGCGTCCTCGTCCCACGCGATCCCGCGCGGCTCGCTGACGATCGCGGTGAACGTCCGTTCGCCCGCGTCCTGGGTCGCCTCGTCTTCCTCGCTCTCTTCGGGATCGGGGAACGTGAACGTCACCTTCGGCGTCCACGACTCCTTCGGCTTCGCCTTGAACTCCTCGGGCCACGCCTTCACGTCGCCCGCGAGGAGCAGTCGCCCTCCGGCGCTCACCCAGCGTACGAGGTGCACGCGCGCCTCCTCCTCGAGTGGGGTGCGCGACACGTCGACCACCACCAGCGGCGTCTTCTCGTTGTGCTCGGGGAGCGCCAGCGACGAGAGCGACCCGCCGAGCCGCGCGACGTCGGCCCCCTGGCGCTCGAGCACGGCCATGAAGAGATCGTCACCGCCGGGGTCTTCACTTCGAAGGACCGGACCGTGCTCCGGAATGGAGCACCCTCCGAGCAAGAGCACGAGCGACGCCATCGCCACGGCGCGCACGATCCACGCGGCGCGTGAGGCCACGTCGGCGATCGCTTCGCGCGTCGGCGCCTCGCGTCCGAATTGCACGCGGTCGACGGCTCGGACGATCATGCGGAGCTGCGGCGTGGCCTCCGTCTCCTTGCAGGCGCGGACGTACTCGCCGTTCGTGCGATGGCGCGCGATCCGGATCGCGCCGCGTCGATCGAGCGCACGAAGCGCCGCGGCCAGGTAGAGGAGCGCGGCGCGATCGAGCTCGCCCCGCTGTGCGTGCTCGTTCGCCCGTTGAAGGAGCGTCTCCGCGTCCGACGGCGCGTCGAGCGCCTCGGCCAACGGATCGTGCGTCACCGCGGCCTTCTGCGAAGGGCTGGCGAGGTGCGTGTCCTTCCGCGCGCGCCCCACCGCCGACACGACGAACCACGCGATGAGCCCGACCACGACCGCCACCAGCAGCCACACCACGCCGCTCGCCAGCGATCCGAGGAGGCCGGCCAACCACGCCAGGTTCCAGTGCGGGAGCTTGTCGAGGTCCGGCGGCTTGTCGTTGCACGCGGCGACGAACGCATCGCAGTGCGGGATCTGCGCGGCCATCGGGCACATCGCGCGGGCGCGCGGCGAGAGCGGCGTGCTCGTCTTGGT
Organism: Myxococcales bacterium; assembly: GCA_003151595.1. Next base: position 66,140 of record PLXW01000007.1, on the reverse strand, counting down.
GCAGAAGTCGTCGAGCCCTTCGTGCCGCGCGCGCAGGACGACCGAGTCGGCGCCCGCGGGATCGAACCCGCCCGCGGGCTCCTTCACCGGCCTCGCGTTCGCCGCGCCGGCGACCGTCGCCCACGCCAGCACGACGGCAACGACCGCGCGCCTCACGCTTCCTCCGTGCGCGCCGCGATCGCCGCGAACCGCGTCTGCACGTCCCAACCTTCGTTGCGCGTTCGCACGTTCACGTAGAGGAGGAACCGGCACGTTGCCGCGAACGGCACGAAGCACCAGAACGCAGCGAGGCCGAGCGTGCTCCCCTTGGCGACGAAGATCGACGGTGGCGGCGCGATCTCGAGCACGTCTTCCAGGATGCCGCGCCCGACCACGTCGCCCAGGAACACGGCCATGATGTGGAGCGCGAGGAGGAAGAGCACCGCGAGGATCGCGTCGCCGCTCCCGCCCGTGAGGAGCCGCTGCATGCGCGCCAGCGCGCCGCCGACGGTCGCGCGCTCGAGGACGACGATCTCGTTCGTGAAGAGGAACAGCGCCAGGAACCACGCCGCCGGCAGGAGAAACGCTAGCGCGCCGAACGCGACGCCGACGAACTGGAGAATGCGGACCCCGAGCAAGCGCGGGAGCGCCGCCAGCGACGCGCGGATCACCTCGCCGATCTCCGCGCTCGGCGCGAACATCAAGCGCGACGCGAGCGCGGTGAACGGCGACGCAGCGAACGGCGCGATGAGGAGCGTCCAGGTCCAGGCCCATCCCCAGCCGGCGTCGTAGGCGATCCACCACGTCACCAGGAACGACGGCGTCAACACGATCAGCGAGAGCTTCGCGTACGCGACGCTGCTGCGCATCACGAAGCGGAGCGCGAGATCGACCACGTCGATCACCGTGCGATCGCGCAACGCCACGCGCGCCTCGAGGATGTTCACTTGCTCGTCCTCGAGTCTTCGTCGCGCCCCACGAGCACAAGGAACAGCGTGACGAGCACGAAGAGCCCGAGCCCGACGCACCGCTTCACGATCGCCGGCGCGCTCGACCCCGACCAGTACGCTTCGATCCCGGCGGCGATGAACAGCATCACCGCCGCGCCGCTCACCAGCACGACCGCGTCACGCCCGGCCGCTTCGAGCGACGCGAGTCGCGACCTGTTTCCAGGCGCGATCGCCGACCAGCCGAGCATGAGCCCCGCGCCGCCGGCGATGCAGATCGCGCTCAGCTCGAACGCGCTGTGCCCTGCTGTGACGAACGTGACGATGTTTCCCCCCGCGCCTTGCGACGCGACGTACCCGAGGATGGCGCCCGTCGCGAGCCCGTTTTGCACGAGGTAGAACGCCGAGCCGACGCCGCCGAAGATGCCGACCGCGAAGCAACGGAGCGCGATGCCGACGTTGTTGTTCACGTAGAAGCCGGCCATGAGCGCGCCTTCGCTCGAGTCGCGCCCCGCGGAGAAGCCCTTGGCGTACGCCTCGGTGAGCGGGCGGAGCATCGACTCGGGCGCGACGTGGAACGCGAAGTCGGGGTGCGCGAGCGTCGCCAGGAGGCCGGCGAGCATCGGCGCGAAGAAGAGAATGAACGCGAGCGCCATCGCCCCCTTGTGCGCGCGGAAGACGCGCGGGAACGTGGAGGCCCAGGAGCGAAGACGCGCGCGCGCGTCGATCGAGGCGCGCGGTGGGAGCGCATACAGAAGCCCGTGCGCCGACGCCGTGAGCCCGTGCAGGTACTCGAGCAGCGACGCGCCGTATCGAGCAGCCTGGGCGCGCGCGAGATCGGCGCACACGTCGCGGTACAGCGGCGAGATGCGCGCGATCTCGTCGGGCGCGAGCGTCGCGATCTTCCGGTGACCCGCGCGCGCGATGAGTCCTTCGAGGTCGGCCCACTCGCTCTGCCGCCGCTCGACGAACGAGGCCTCGTTGATGGCGCCGATGCGCGTTCTCATCGGTTCACGCGCTCCTCGCCGGCGGGAAGCGCGACGACGGCGGCGCTTCGCCGCGCCCACCGTTGGCCGCGCGATCGTAGAGGACCGCCAGTGCGCGCGCGGGATCCGGCAAGCGGTACCCGAACCGCCTCGCCAGCGGCTCGGCCAGGATCTCGGCGAGCTCGCGTTCGCGCGCGACGCCCAGCGTGCCGCGGCGGCGCAGGAACATCTCGATCGCCGTGCGCTCGTCGGCGTCGAGGCGAACGTCGTCCGGGAGATCGACGAGCTCGTGCGGTTGCGGAGGAGGGAGCACGCGAATGACGGTCGCCGCGCGCGGACGCTCGGGCACGATCACCATGGTCCCCGCGACCAGATCGCCCAGCCGTTGAAACCGCGACGTCAGCAGCATCGCTCCGAGCCCCACGGCGTACCCGCTCGGCAGCGCGTCGGCCGCGCGCAGCACGTTGCGCAGCGCCGCGGCCGCGAACCCGATCGGTCTCCCGGTCGTCGTCACCACGCGCAGCCCGCACGCCATCTTCCCCGGCGACGCTCCCTTCAACGCTTCCCACACCACGAAGTATCCCCACTGCGCCGCGAACACGAGGAGCAGCACGAGCCCGATGCCGAGCTTCGCCGACGCGCTCTTCACGTCTTCCATCGAGCCGCCGATGCCGGCGATGACGATGAGCACCACCAGAACGAAGAGCACGCCGTAGCAGAGGACCACGTCGAGGAAGTACGCCAGCATCCGCCGCGCGGGGCCGGCGATGCGGTAGCGGAAGACGATGTGCTCAGGTGTCTCGATGGCGACGCTCGTGTCGAGCGGAGCGGACGTCGCGTTCACGGACGGGAGACTACCGGGCTTGCGCGCGGCACGGTATCCAGCTCGTCGATCGTGATTCCGGCGACCATCTTCACGCGCGCCATCGCCATGCGCTGCGAGAGCGTCGCCTCGTCGGCCTCCGACGCGACCGACGTCGTCAGGTGAACGAACAGGCACTTTCGCACGTACGCGCCGAACGCCATCACGTGCCCCACGAGCGGCCCGGAGGCGCCGCCGCGCGCTTCGATCGCCACCCGCACGCGCGTATCGAACGCCTCGGGCCCCGTGGTCACGACGTCCTCGATCGTCCGCGTCGCACCGGTGGGCACGAGCCCCAGCGCGCGCGCGCGCCCTTCGCACATCGTGTGGTTCACGAGATCGGGCTCGAGCTCGCGCAGCACCACCAGCGACGACTTTGTCGCGTGATCGATCGCGACCAGTTCGGCGCGCGAGCGATCGTCCACCGCCCACCCGCTGGCGTGCGGCAGCGGGATCGTCATCGCGAACCGCCCCGAGTGCACGCCGCTCCAGTCGGCGCTCGACTCGGGAAACGGCGCGCTCGGTTCCGACGCCCCGCGGTCGACGTTCGCCGTCTGCACCGCCGGCGCGGCAGGCCCGCACGCGACGACGCCGAGGGCGATCGCCGACGCGAGAGCCGCCCGCCCGAAGCTCAGACCTTCGTGAGCCACTCGGGGTGCGACGTATCGCCGCCGCGAACGATCTCGAAGAACCGCTCCTGCAACCGCCGCGTGACCGGCCCGACGACCCCTTCGCCGATCGCGCGATCATCGACCTCGCGAATCGGCGTGACCTCGGCCGCGGTCCCGGTGAGGAACGCTTCGTCCGCGAGCCAGAGCTGGTCGCGCGTGAGGCGCCCTTCGTGAACGGCGACCCCTTCTTCGCGGGCGATCGTGAGGATCGTCTCGCGCGTGATCCCTTCGAGGATCGAGCTCGACAGATCCGGCGTGTGAAGGACGCCCTTCTTCACGATGAAGATGTTCTCGCCCGAGCCTTCGGACACGTACCCCTGCGAGTCGAGCAGGATCGCTTCGTCGTAGCCGCCCAGCTTCGCTTCGCGCTTGGCGAGCACGCTGTTCGTGTACTGCCCCATCATCTTCGCCTTCGCGAGGCTGATGTTGATGTGGTGCCGCGCGTACGATGAGATCTTCGCGCGGATCCCCTTCTTCAGCGCGTCTTCACCGAGGTACGCGCCCCACTTCCAGCAAATGACCGTGGCCCGCACCGGGTTGTTCGGCGCGTAGATGCCCATGGCCCCTTCGCCGACGAAGATCATCGGGCGGAGATACCCCTCGGCCATCCCGTTCGCGCGGAGCGTGTCGAGGCAAGCGTTGGCGATCTGCTCCTTCGTGAACTTCGGCTGCAGGAGGCACAGCTTGCACGTGTCGAAGAGCCGATTGATGTGCTCGGTGAGCCGGAAGACGTACGACTTCCCGTCGGCGCGCTTGTACGCGCGGATCCCCTCGAAGCCGCCCAGGCCGTAGTGCAGCGAGTGCGTGAGGATGTGGACCTTCGCTTCGTCCCAGTCGACGAGCTCGCCGTCGAGCCAGATCTTCTGCAGCTTGTCGACCATGGGATGCGCTCCGGTCCGGGGTGGGCCCCTCGGGAATTGAGATCGAGCTTCTGAGCGAGCGCGCGGAATCTAGTCTCTGAATCGGTTCGCGGCCAGGTCTCACGCGACTGTGCTGGTGGATGACGCGACGCGCAGGGGTGCGGACAGCGGAATTATCGCGGTCCGCAGCGAATCGACTACCCTCCTCGGCCACGTGCGCGCGCGCCTCGTTTTCCTCGCCAAGCTCGCGGCGGCGGCCGCGTTGCTCGCGGCCATGGCGCATTTCGGCGCCGTCGATTTCGGCGCGCTGCGGGTGCTCGGGACCTCGCCCTGGCTCGCGATGGTCTCGCTCCTCGCGTGGGTCGGCAGCTACTGGATGGCCGGGGCGTTTCGCTGGTGGCTCCTCCTTCGCGCCATCGACGTCCACGTAGCATTCGCTCGCGCCGCGCGTCTCCAGCTCGCCGCGCTCTTCGCCAACGTGATCGTTCCCGGGAACATCGGCGGCGAGGTGATGAAGAACATGGCCCTCATGACGACGGACGGGAAGGAGCACCGCGCCGAGCTCCTCACTCTCCCCGTGGTCGAGCGCCTCGTCGGCCTGTTCGGGCTCCTTCTCACGTGCCTCATCGTTCTTCCGCTCCGCGCGCACACGCTGCTCGGCGATCCGCACGTGCGCCCCTTCGTCTTCGCCTGCCTCGCGCTCACCGGCACGGCGGTGATGGGAATGGTGACGTTCGCGATCCTCGCGCGCGCGTACGGCGACCGGCTCGCCGATCGTCTGGCGCGCGGTCCGCTCCGCATGCTCGCCCCCGGCGCCCGAGGCATCCGGCGTCTCGCGGGGCACGGACGGGTGCTCGCGCAAACGATCGGCATCAGCGTGTGCATCCAGCTCTCGAACGGGCTCTGCCTCACGGTGACGACCCTCGCGCTCTACCCGGGGATCGATCCGCTCTTGCCGCTGGTTCTCTTTCCGTTCGGCGTGCTGTCGCTCGTCCTTCCGCTCTCGGTGGCTGGCTTCGGAATCGGCCACGTCGCCTTCGGTGCCCTGTTCGCGCTGGTCGGGCTCCCAGGCGAAGCGACCGCGTTCAACGTCTACCTGGTCAGTCAGACGGCCCTGTCGCTTCTAGGGATCTTTCCGTACCTCGCGTCGCGCGACCCGCTTCACCGACTCACACGCTCGAAGATCGCCTGATTCATTTCCGGGTAGCGATACACGAGCTTGAAGTGCGGGTCGCTCGACAGCTGGTCGAACACGACGAGCTCTTCGGGGGTCGACTTACCCTTCATGAAATGTCCCGTCCAGTCGCCGAAGTCGCGGAAGCCCGGGTCGCCGTAGACGATCCCGTCGATCCGATCGACGACCACCCACCTGGCCTCGCTCGGAATCTCGACGGGCGAGCCGCGCTCCGGGTGAAGCGTGACGACCCCGCGCCGAAGCTCGGCGCCGTAGCAGTAGTACGACGCGCTGTCCCAGCCGCCGTCGAGGGCGATCACGTCGTCCGGACCGGCCACGCGATCGACGAGAGAGACGGCGCTGTTGTTCCAAGCGGAGCGGCGCGTGCGACGTTGCTCGGGGTGCTCGGCGATGGCGAGGACGTAGTCGAGCGGCTCCAGAAGATCGCGCGTCACTTCGTTGGCCACGTACCAGCCGAACACTCCGATGCTCGCGATCAGTCCCGCCGCAGCGCCGAACCGCCAGCGATCGTCGCGCGCGTCGAGCTCGGCGATCGCGGGGACGGCGGTCCACATCGAGATCACCAGCGGAAAGAAGAGCGTGTAGCGGACGAACGACGCGAAGAACCCCGCAGGCACGAAGTGGATCGGCAGGATGAGGAGGAACGCGAGCAGAAGGACGAGCGAGCCGGCGATTCGTTCGACCACGCTCGCGGCGCCCGCGGGGACGCGCCGGGCGTAGCGCGCGATTCCGAACGGAAGCGCGAAGAGGAGCAGCGACGTGGGGAGGCCCCACTCGGACAGGTAGAGGTCGTAGCGCTCCCAGTGCCAATACGCATGACGCCAGGGGACCCAGACACTCTCCGGCGATGCCGAGAACGGCCGCGCGAACGCGAGGTACGTGAATTGGAATAGGTTCTTCCAGTCGCCGTAGGACGACTGGAGCCCGCGAGAGTAGGTTCCGAACGGACTCCCCGTCTCGATCGCGTTGCGAACGTAGACGGTGCCGCCGAGCGCGAGAAAGAGGGCAGCGCCGCCGCCGCACCAGGTCGCGACCGCGGCGATCGTGACGCGAGCTCCCGCCCGCCAGTGACGAACGCACCCCCACACCGCCAGCGGTCCCAGCGCTGCGATCAGGAAGAGCGCGCTCCCCTTCGTGCCGAGCGCGAGGGCGACGCTCGTGAGCGCGACCAAGAATGGCGCGGCACCCCCTTCGGTCGCGGCGCGCGCCGCGAACGTGATCGCCGTGACGAAGAGCGCGGCGGTGAGCACGTCGTTCTTGTGCGTGTCGCCGTGCAGAAGGACGACGGGCATGGCCGCCGCCAAGAGAACGGCCACGAGGACATGACGCCCGCGCCCCCACCAGCGCTCGGCCAGCGCCGCCACGCCGAGGAGAAAGAGGACCAGCGCAGCGACCGAAACCCACCCGGTGTGCACGTCGCTGCCGTCGAGGAGCATCGCGTCCGCGAGGAGCAGCTCGTAGTTGCATGGCCATCGCGCGAGACGCATGTCCGCGCTGTCGACGCTCGCGTAGCCGTGCGCGCGAACGAACATCGCCGCTCTCGGCAGGTGGTAGGCGGCGCCGTCGTGGTTCGGTGTGAGGACCGTCGCGCTCCGCCACAGGAAGAACGTCACGGTGGCGACGAGCGCGAGCGTCCCCACGATCATCGCCAGGCGACAGAGCGTCTCCGCGTCCACTTCGCGACGCAGCGCCTCTCGCGCTCTCGTCGGGGCGTCGCGCGCGCGCCGGACGAGCCCGGTGATCTCCTCGCCGACTTGTCGCCGCCCGGCTGCGATCGCGCACGCGGCGACGAGCGCCGCCCCGACGAGCAGGCCTTCGCGCGTCAGCAGCTTCGGTAAGGCGAGCGCCCACGAGAGCGCCACGGCGATCGCGAGCGTGAAGAGCGCGGTCGTGACCGCTCGCTCGTACGGACCCACCTCCATGCCGTCGCGTGGGGCGCCGTCGCGGCGGAGGACGCGACGCGCAATCTCTCGCCCTGCGATGCCCATCATCGCGAAGAAGAGAACGAGTCCCATCTAGCGTATCGTTAGCACGCTCGCGTCCTTCGCCGCCGACGTGGCGCATCGGAGCGTCGCACCTTGGAGTCCACGGCTTGCCCCTCTCGACCCGTCCCGACGGCTCCGTCGACATTTCCGTCGTCATGCCGTGCCTCAACGAGGAACGAACCCTCGGCATCTGCATCGACAAGGCGCGCGGCGCGCTCGAAGCGATCGGCCTCCCCTCCGAGATCGTCATCGCCGACAACGGGAGCACCGACGCCTCCGTTCGAATCGCCGAGGAAAAAGGCGCGCGTGTCGTCAACGTCGCGCGGCGTGGCTATGGCGCCGCACTTCAGGCGGGCATCGAGGCGGCGCGCGGCCAGTTCATCGTCATGGGAGACGCGGACGACTCGTACGACTTCGGCGGGCTGGCGCCCTTCATCGAGAAGCTCCGCGGCGGCGCCGATCTCGTCATGGGGAATCGGTTCAAGGGAGGAATCGGCCCCGGCGCTATGCCCTGGCACCACCGCTACATCGGCAATCCCATCCTCAGCGGCATTCTCAATCTTCTCTTCCGAACGCCGATCGGCGACTCGCACTGCGGCCTCCGCGCCTTCCGCAAGAGCGCCTATGCCGCGTGGGCGCTCTCCACGCCGGGGATGGAGTTCGCCAGCGAGATGGTGGTGCGCGCCTGCTTGCTCGGGCACGTCCTCATGGAAGTGCCGACGACGCTCAAGAAGGACGGTCGCGATCGCCCGCCGCACCTCCGGAGCTTTCGAGACGGATGGCGTCACCTGCGCTTCCTTCTGCTCGCGAGCCCGCGGTGGCTGTACTTGCTCCCGTCGTCGCTGTTGCTCGGGCTCGGCTTCGCGATCATGGCCTGGCTGACGCCCGGGCCGCGCTACCTCGGGGCTCACCACGCGGTCGATCTCCAGACGATGCTCCTGGGCTCGCTCTGCGTTCTTCTCGGCTACCAGACCCTGTGGCTCTGGGCGTTCGCCAAGATCTTCGGCTGGGTGATCGGTTTCCTGCCGGAGAAGACCTTCTCGGAGAACGCCTTTCGCTGGATGACCCTCGAGCGTGGACTCCTCGTGGGGTTCGTTCTTCTCGCGGTGGGCCTCGGGCTCAACGGGTGGATGCTCCTCGACTGGTTCGGCAGCGACTTCGGCCCGATGCCGCTGGAGTGGACGATGCGTGTCCTGCTCTGGGGTTGCACCACGATCGTGCTCGGCGTGCAGACGATCTATGGAAGCTTCTTCCTGAGCATGTTGGGAATGACCACCCGCGCTCGAACCGAGCCGGGATGACGTAGATGGGACTCGTTCTCTTCCTCCTCTTCGCGATGATCATGGTCGTCGCAGGGCGAGAGACGGCGCGTCGCGTTTACGGAGACGCATGGCAAGACACGGGTCCGTTCGAGCGCGCGGCGACGAGCGGCCTCTTCACGCTCGTGGTCGCCATCGCGCTCTCGTGGGCGCTCGCGCTCCCCAACCTCCTCACGCGCGGCGGTTTGATGCTCGGCGCGGCGTTCGTCTTCGCGTGCGCCGCCGGAGCGTGGTCGCGCCGCTCGCACGAAGGGATTTCGCGGCTGGCGACGCGCGCGGCCGGATTCCGGACGAGACTGCGAGGAGCGCTCGCTCGGGAGGTCGACGGAGACACGCTCTATCGTTTGGCGGTGTTCGTCGGAGCGCTCGCGCTCGTCGCGGCCGGGGCGTTCTTCCTCTGGCGCAGTGTGGTGATCTTCACGCCGAGCGGCGACGCGGTCGCGTACCACCTGCCGAAGGCTGCGATGCTCGTTCGCGCGCACGGCTACGCGACCTTCGACGGCCCGGACGTGCGCCTCACGAGCTGGCCATGCAACTACGAGCTCATGCTCGCCGACGTGATGCTCCTCGACGGCGGCGACGTTCACACGGGATGGGTCTCGGTCGGCGCGCTGATCTTCTTCCTGCTCAGTGTCGGAGCGCTCGCCGAACGCTGGTGGGGACGTGGGCGTCACGTCCTCATCGCGCTGCTCTTCGCAGCGTCGATGCGAATCGTTCTCCTGCATGGCGATGCTCACAAGAACGACGTCCTCGTCGCAGCGCTCTTCCTCACGGCAATCACGTTCGGCGCGCGCGCCGCCACCGAGGGGACCGCCGCACCGCTCCTCATCGCGCTGACGAGCATCGCCGTGGCGCTTGGTACGAAGGGGAGCGCGCTCTTCCTGATCGCGGCGCTCGGCCCATTGGCGTTGTGGGGGTGCGTTCGCCAATGGCGCGCCGGAGCTCGGCCAACGGCCGCCGCAGTTGGCGGGTGGTGCGCCTGCGGAGTCGTTCTCTTCTTGGCGCTCGGAGGCACGGTGTATCTGCGCAATGCCGTCGAGACGGGGAGTCCGTTCGGCGTCTACCGGCACCATCTCCAATCCGCGTATGGCGACTGGGGAAACGTCTTCCGCTTCACGTATCTGGAGCTCGCGCGCCCGTTCTCCGCATCCCCGACGAAGACGTGGATCCCGTGGCGCCACGCTTACTGGCAGTGGGCACGCTATGACCTCTACTTCTCCGAGTGGGGTCTTCCATCCACGGTCCTCTTCTTCGCTCTCCCCTTCGGCGTTGCGCGCTACATGCGCCGCGCCTCGGCGGGCTCCGCGAGTCGAGCCGAGCGCGTCGCCGGATCGCTCGTCCTGTTGCTGGCGTTCGTCCTCATCCTGCCGATCCATTTCGAACCTCGAGGATTCTTCGCGGCGTTCACCCGCTACACGCTCTTCTTCCCCGTCGTCTTCGCGATGTGGACGGCGGTTCCTGCCGTCGCCGAGCTCGACGCCCGCGGCGGTCGCTGGCGAACGGGCGCAGCGGTGGCCATGGCGGTGAGCGTCTGCACCTTCGGTTGGTACATGGTCGACGAAGTGAGGAACGACCACCTCGAGCCGCTCGACTACGTGCTCGCGATCGTGGAGCACCCCGAGCAGCGTCGCTCCCGGCGTTCCGCGTGGAACAACCGCGCGGGTTTTCTGGTCGATCGCGTCGCCGGCCCCGACGACGTGATCGCCTTCGACGGCGTCGAGGACAGCTGGTCGTACTACTGCTTCGGCGTCGGGCTTCGCCGCGGCGTCGTGTACCTCCATCCCGACCGCGGCCTGCCGGTCGAGATTCCGAAGGAAGCCAAGTGGGTGGTCGTCGATCGGATTCTTTCGATTGCCTTCGGTCATCCCGGTTTCCGCGATTTCGGCGACTGGGCCGAATACTTCGGGAAGGGGACGCCGACCGAGGAAGATCTGGCGGTCTTCAATCAGCTATCCAGCGACCCGCACTGGAAGCTCGTCTATCGCCAGGCCGAGATGAATCAGGCGGTTTTCGAGCGCGTGAGCCCCTAGCTTCCGGAGAGTTCAGATGCCGACACGAGACTGGCTGCGAAACCGATTCTCCTATGGATACGACAGCGGGAAAATACTTCCGCGCGTGCCTGGCTTGCGTCGACTCTTCGAGGAGCTTCGCATCGGCGGTTCCTATCGGCGCATCTTCTACAAAGCGATCGCGCCGAATCTTCGACCCGACTCCAGGGTCCTCGAGCTCGGCCCCGGCAAAGGCTCGTGGACCCGCGCCATCCTGAAATTCGTACCCAAGGGCGAAGTTCACGCGCTGGATTTTCAGGACGTGTCGAAATGGCTGCGCCCCGAAGATTACGGGGGGCGCCTGATCTGTCATCGCGTGAGCGACAACTCCTTCGCGTGCGTGCCCGACGGACACTTCGATTTTTTCTGGTCGTTCGGCGTGCTCTGCCACAACAACGGCGAGTACCTCGGAGAGATCCTTCGCAACTCGCTGCGCAAGATGAAACCCGGCGGCATCGCCGTCCACCAGTACGGCGACTGGCACAAGCTGGAGCAGCTCGGTTGGCATTGGCGGTACGGCGTGCCCGCGCACTTCAAGGACCGAAAAGACGACGACATCTGGTGGCCGCGAAATGACTCGACGACGATGGCACGCCTGGCGAGGGAAGCCGGCTGGGAGGTGATGACTCCCGACCTTGGGCTCGTCCGGCGCGACTCGCTGATTCAGCTGCGCCGCCCGTCGTCGTAGCCCTACCGGCGCGGCCTCGCGAGCATCGTGACCACGTCGCCGCGGCGAGGCACGTTCAGCTTGTAGAGGCCGTGAAGCATGCGAGCCACCAGCTGCGATCCGCCTCCCATGGGTCCTGTCGGCGGACCGCCGGGGACGAGCTCGATGAGCGTGCGGTACAGCGGCGAATAGAACGGGAATCCCCAACCGAAGAGGTCGACGACCTCCAGGCCTGCGACGCTCGCCTTCTCGCGCAGCTCGGCGAACGAGTAGTTGCGAAGGTGACCGATGTGCTCCTCGGACGGCCGCATCGTCCCGCACATGCTCGTCACGAGCACCCAGTGCCTCGCCATCTCGCGCATGTGCGTGAGCGCGGCGACGTCGTCGGCGAGGTGCTCGATCACCTGGATGGACGTGACGAGATCGAAGTGCTCGGGCAAGGAGCGGCGCTGGACGTCGAGCTCCACGAGGCGCGCATTCGGCACGCGCTTGGCTGCGAGCGCCAGCGCTTCGGCCGAGACGTCGACGCCCGTGAGCTCCAACGCAGGGAGCGTCGCGAACGCGCTCAGGTTCTCGCCGGAGCCGCAACCGACGTCGAGGACCGTGCGCACGTCGAGCGATCGCACCGTACGGAGCAGCGCCTCGCGCTGGTGGCGGTGCACCGGCCCGAGGCGCTGGAGATCGCCCCACGTCTCCTTCCACAATCGGTCGTAGGTCTCGCGGCTCACGAGATGACTCCCTTTCGCGTTTGCCGCGCGTGCGGAGAGACGAGCTCCTGCATGAATCCGATCGACCAGCCGACGGTGACGAGGAGGATCACCGCAGGCACCCAGATGCCTACCGCGATCGAACGGCTTCGTATCGCGCTCACGACGGCCAGGAACGCAAGCGCGCCGAAGCCAAGGGCGAGGGTCAGGACGAGCGCGCGTGGCGACACGACGGCGAGCGCGACGACGAGCATGACGGCTGCGGGAATCACCGAGCCCGCGAGGATGTGCGCCGGTCGAAGCAGCTCGCGATCGACGCGGCCGACTTGCAATCGACCGATCGCGTAGCGGCGCATCTGGCGAAAGAGCGAGCGGGGACTTTGTCGCTTGTGATGCCAGAGCCGAACGTCGGGCGCGAGCAGCAGCCGGAAGCCGAGGTGCCGCACCCGTAGACACAGCTCGACGTCCTCGGCCGTGACGAGCGATTCGTCCGTCGGCATGACACGCGCGAGGGCATCGCGGCGGAAGAAGCAATTGCAGCCGGGCAGGTCGTCGACGTCCACGGCCGCGTCGACCCGCTCGCGATGCACGGAGCCGGCCAGGTGGTGCGCCAGCTCGAAGAGGACGGCGACGGCGCGCCCGAACGCGGTCTCTTCGGCGGGGATCATCGTGGGGCCCGATACGCCTCCGACGCTCGCGTCTTCGAGGCGCGCGACCGCCGCGCGAATCCATTCGTCCGGAAACGTGCAGTCGTCATCCGTGAAAGCCACCACGTCGCCGCGGCTTGCGGCGAACCCGACGTTGCGCGCAGGAGCCACGCGACGCTTCGGGTTGTCGACCACGCGCGCTCCGGCCGCGGTCGCGATCTCGCGCGAACCGTCGGCGCTTCCACCGTCGACGACGAGGATCTCGAATCGATCGGCCGGGTACTGCTGCGTTCGGAGCGTCGCCAGCGCGGCGGGCAATCGATCGGCGCCGTTGAGCACCGGGATGACGACGCTGACGAACGGAAGCTCGGGCATCAACCGCCACCCGCGCCCGCAGGTCGTCGAGCGACCGCCCACACGACCATCGGCGCGCTCGGGCTGTTTCGCAGGCTGTTCACGAACGGGACGTACGGAAACCAGAACCACATGTTGAGGAGCACGCTCGCGCGATTGCCCCAGCTCTCCACGCGCTCGACCGTGAAGCCCGCGTCTTCGAGGAGCGCGCGGAGACCTGCGCCGGAGAAGCGCCAGTAGTCCTCCGGCTCGCGGTGAAGTCGGATGAGGAACGGCACGCTCACGATCGCGATCCCGCCGGGGCGCGTCAGTCGAAAGAGCGTGCGCGCGGCGCGTGCGGGATGCCTCACGTGCTCCAGGACCTGCTCGCAGAAGACGACGTCGGCGACGGGCGCGACCTCGTCGGTCCTGCACAGATCGAACGCGGGGTACATCGTCGATTGGTACGAGCGAAAGCCGAGCCCCTCGCGACGCCGACCGCTGACCTCGTAGGCGTCGAGCTCGGCGAGCGGGAGCTCGCGCAGCTGCGCGTCGATGTCGCGCTCCATGACGACGCGACACCAGTGCGGGACGCGCGCGACGGCACGACGAAGAACGGAAGCGCTCACGGGGCCATCTCTCATCGGCGTAGCAAGACGTACACGGCCCCTTCGCCGCCGTCGTCGTTCGTCGCCGTCGCGAAGGCCGCCACGTGCTCGCTCGCCGCCCCTTCCGCCAGCCACCCGGCGATCTCGAGGCGCAGGACGCCGTGGCCGCGCGGAGAGTGATCTCCTTTGCCGTGCACGATGAGCACGCACCGCTCGCCGGCGACCCGCTTCTCGCGGAGGAACGACTCCACGGTCGAGCGCGCCGTCATGGCATCGAGCCCATGGAGATCGACGCGCGCGTCCACCGGGAACGTGCCGTGGCGAAGCTTGCGCAGCGTCGGTTGCGGGACATCGATGCGCCGCCCTTCGACGCGGCGCCCGTCGTCGTGCGTCTCGAACTGCTTGTCGCCCTGAACGAGCGCGCGGAGATGCGCGTGCACCGCTTCGGCCTCGGCCTCGGCAGCGGTCTTCGCAAGCTCCGCGCGCGCGCGCGGCGCCAGCTCGGTGGTGCGCGGCGCGTCCTTCGGCGACACGCGCCCCTTCGGGCTGTCGAGCGGCGTCACGCCGGCCATCATGCGGTGGAAGCTGAGTCGCTCCTCCTCGGCCGACACCTTCACCGGCGCGGTCACCGTCGCGCGCGGCGCAGCCTTCGCTTTCGCGTCGGTCGCCTCGTCCTTGGCGAGCTTCTCCTTCACTTCGCGGAGCTTCGCGAACGGCGACTTCGGATCGATCTTGTCCTTCTTCTTGCTCACGTTCGCTCCTCGATTCGCGCCCGCGCGCGCAACGCCGTTCGTACGCTCTGGATCCCGGTGAGCACGCCGTCCTCGTAGTGCCAGTCGGGATCGAGCAGCTCGGGGAAGTCGTGCGGGTTGCGGACGTCTTCCAGCGTGAGCCCCGGCTTCAGCCTCCGCGCGAGGTCGAGCACCTTCGAGGTCTGGAGCTCCTCCATCGACGCGAGCAGCGTGTCGATCTCTTGCCAGCTCCATTCGCTCATGACGAAGACTCCGCGAGCGCGCCGGCGAACAGCGCGGGCACGTCCGTCTCTTCCACGTCGGCGACGATCCGTTGGCGCGGATAGATGGCCACCGTGCACCCGCGCTTCGGACAGACGCCGAGGCACTGCGCGCGCGTGATCCACACCGCGCGAAACGCGCCGCGCTGCGCGACCTCGCGCTTCATCGCTTCGTACACGACGTCGCCCGCAGCGCCGCAGCCTGTGCCGAGAGGTGAGCCCGCGTCGCGCCGGTTCACGCAGACGAAGAGGTGCACGGCAGGGACGACCGGCGCGGAGCGCATCGCGTCGCACTGTACTCCGTCGGTCGCAGAACGCAGAAGCGAAGCGCGCACACGTGCGCACAACAACCCGGAGATTCCGCGTGGATCCGGCGCGTGGATCCAGCCATCCCCAGGCCTGTCACTCGAGGTGCCGCAAAGCTCGTGGAACCCCACATTCGCGTGCCTCGTCGCACGCGGTTCGGTCATTGCAATCGTGAAAGGGAGACCCCCCGCGATGACCTCCGCCAATCCGATCTCACCGCTCCACAGGTCGATCGCCCTCCCGGGCCGACGCAAGGTGACGCTCGTCGCCGAGCTCGGTCGTGGGAGCGCGGCGGTCGCGTACCGCGGCATCCTCGAGACCGACTCGTTCGTGCGCAGGCCGGTCGTCGTGAAGCTCTACGACCTCGGGACGAGCGACGAGCCCGAGTCCGCGCTCATCACGCTCGGGCGCGCGGCGCAGCGCGCGGGGTACGTCGTTCATCCGAACGCGGTGCAGACGTACGAGCTGGCGATGATCGATAGGCGTCACGCGATCGTGATCACCGAGCTCGTCGAAGGGATGACGCTGGCCACGTTCATGGCGCGTCGTACGCGGATCGGTCGGCGCATCCCGCTCGACCTCGCGCTCTTCGTGACGACCGAGATCGCCGAGGCGCTCAGCGGCGCGCGGCTGGCGACGACGCCCGAAGGCGTGCACGCCGGGATCGCCCACCTCGACGTGACGACGCAGCAGGTGCTGCTCTCGACGTTCGGCGAAGTGAAGCTGTCGGACTTTGGCCTCGGGCAGGTGGCGCGCTGGGGATCGGGTGTGCGATCGCGGGCCGAGGTCGCGTCGCGCGCGGCGTCGACGGCGCCGGAGATGGCGCGCGGGCGACCGGGCGACACGCGAAGCGACGTGTTCTCACTCGGCATCGTGCTCCGCGAGATGCTCATCGGTCCGCGCTTCGCCGCCGACATCACGGAGACGCAGGCGCTCGAGCACGCGCGCGACGGTTACGTCCCTCCGACCTTCACCGAGCTGCAGATCCATCCCGAGGTGCGCGCCATCCTGCAACGCGCGCTCGAGGTCGATCCCGCGCGCCGCTACCCGCACGCCACGGCGATGGCCTACGAGCTCCGTCGGGTGGGGCTCTCGATGGGCGTCGGCGACGGGCGCATGTTCCTCCGATCGCTCATCGCCGAGCTCGGCGCGCTCGAAGAGCCCGTCGATCCGATCACCGACGAGCACCCCTCCCTCGACGAGATCACCCCGCGGGAAGTCCCGGGCGATCGCGAGAGCGGCCTGGTGCTCAAGGCCGGCAAGATTCCCCTCCCGAAACGGCTGAAGATCAACGGTACGGACGAGTAGGTCCAGGATCGAAAATCAGAAGCGCCGACGCCCCGGTTTTCCGTGGCCGAGGCGCTTCGTTCTTTTGTCCGCCCTCAGTTGCTCGCGCCGGGTGACGGCGTGCTGTCGATGGCGAAGTCGGTGGCGTTGTCGTTCGTGTTGGTGCCGTTCGGCATCCGTGCGATCGACTTGCCGGCCGTCGCTTCGCCCGCAGCCGCGGTCTTTACGTAGGTGTTCGTCGCGTCTCCGTAGCCGACGCTGTCGATGAGCGTCGCGTTGACGTCGTAGAGCGCGACGCCGCCGCCTGCTTCGGCCAGGCCGCTGCTGAGCACGGGGGAGATCGGAGTCGCCGCGCCGGTGTACGCGGAGCCAGCGGCGACGCCGTACCCGTTGGAGGCGAGCGTCGTCCCTGACGGCGCGGTCCATAGCGTCGACGGCGACGTCCCGGCCGACGCGAGGTACTTCAGCTTCCATCCCGTGATGTCGACCGCGCACGACGACGGATTGAACAACTCGATCCACTCGTCCGAGCCGCTGCTCACGCCCGTCGTCTGCACTTCGTTCACGACGATGGCGGCACTCCCGCATCCGGAGTCGACCGGGCCCGCGTCATGACCCGCATCGTGTCCCGCGTCGTGCCCGGCGTCGACGGGCGGCTGGGCCGAGTCGTCACCGATCACGTTCCCCGAGTCGTCGTCGCCCGTGGGCACGCTCGAGTCGTCGTCCCCCGTCGGGACGCTGGAGTCGTCGCCGACGACGAGACCGGAGTCGTCGTCGCCTGTCGGCGGCGAAGGGGCCGCGTCGCCGAGGACGAAGGCGTCGAGGACCGTCCCTCCGTCGGGGCTCCCGAGACCGCCGATGTTCGTATCGTCGATGTTCCCCGACGCACACGACCACGCGACCGCCGCGCCCAGTACGATCGCGATCCCGCTTTGCCTGATTCCACGTAAATTCGTCGTCAAAACGCTGCACCTTCTGAAGCGCAAACCCCCCGCGCGCAAGTCACATTCGCGCGACGCCTTGACCCAGCCCCGATTCAAAGCACCGCGAAGCCCGCTTCGCGTAGGCTCGCCGCGTGGGGTTTGGGGAGTTTCTCGATCACTGGTGGAACCTGCCGTTCCTCGTGATGCTCGGCTTGGTGGTCGTGTTTTTCGGCCTTCAGGTCATCGGGATCGCGTCCCACGGAGGGGACGCCGACGTGGACGCCGACGCCGATGCGGACGTCGATGCCGACGCCGACGCGGACCACGACGCGGACGCCGACGCCGATCACGACGCCGACTCCGTCGGGATGCACGACGTGCTCGCGTTCTTCGGCGTGGGGCGCGTCCCGTTCATGGTCGTGTGGGTCGTCCTGTTCCTGTTCGCCGGCGTGTTCGGGCTGTTCTTCAACAGCTTCTTCTTCATGCACGCCGGCGGTGCGCTCCCGCCGTGGGGGTTCCCCGCGTCGCTCGGGTTGTCGCTCGCGATCGCGCTCGTCGCGGTGCGCCTCTTCTCGCGCATGGCGGGGAAGCTCGTCGACGTCGGCGGCAAAGGGTCGACCACGAAGAACGATCTCGCCGGCAAGATCGGCGTCGTCGCCAGCGCCAAGCTCGACGCCCGCTTCGGCGAGGTGCGTGTGCGCGACGACCGCGGAAACGAGATCATGGTCCACGCGCGAATGGATCCCCGCGACGCGGAGCTCGTGCGTGGCGACGAGGTGATTCTCGTCGAGTACGATGCCGGGTCCGAGCTCTTCACGGCGACGGCCGGCGGCAAGCGCGTGATGGTCGAGAGCGAGGGCGAGGGCGAGGCAACAGCCGACGAGGCGCGCGCCTCCGAGCGTGGGAAGCAGGATCGAAGTCGGAAGTAGAAGGGGAGGTCGCTGTGAAGTTCGAAGGGTTCCAGGTCTGGCAGCTCGCGGTGGCGATCGTCGCCGGGGTCACGTTCTTCTTCCTCTTCTTCGTGGGGGCGATGGCGCGCTTCCTCAAGAGACCTTCGCCGTCGGAGGCGATCATCCGGATCGGCCGCGCGACCACCGACGTCTTCATCGGGCGCGCGTGCTGGATCGTGCCGGTGCTCCACCGCGCGGCGACGATGTCGCTCTCGACGATCGGCCTCACGATTCGCCGCGGCGGGCACGACGCGCTCGTCACCAAGGACTACATCTCGACGAACCTCTCGGCCGAGTTCTACATCCGCGTCGAGCCGAACGAAGACGACGTGAAGAAGGCCGCGCGGACGATCGGCATCGACGAAGGGCACGCCTCGAGCGACGCGATTCGCACCAAGGGGCAGCAGCTCTTGGAACCCAAGTTGATCGGCGCCCTTCGAGCCGTCGCCGCGCAGAACGATTTCCTCGAGCTGCACTTGAAGCGCGAGCATTTCGCGCTCGAGGTCTCCAACGCGCTCCGCGAAGACCTCGGTCGCAACGGCTTCACGCTCGAGTCGGTCACGATCACCGAGCTCACGCAGACGCCGCTAAGCGAGATGCGCGCCGACGACATCTTCGGCGCCTCGGGGCGGCAGACGGTCACCAACACGGTCGTCGAGAAGAACATCCTCGTGAAGCGCAAGGTGCAGGAGGAGGCCGAGCGCACCGCAGAGATCCAGCGCGAGCAGGAGATCAACGTGGCCACGCAGTCGCGCATGCTCCGCGAGGGGAAGGCGCGCGAGGAGGAGGCCGCGGCGAAGGCCGAGCTCGCGAAGAGCGAAGCCATCGAGTCGCGAGACATCCAGCGGCAGGCGAACATCGCGGTCGAGCGCGCGAAGAAAGAGCAGACCGAGCAGGTCGCGGAGATCGGGAAGCAGAAGACGATCGAAGCGGCGTTGGTCGACAAAGAGAAGACGATCGAAGCGGCGCAGGTCGACAAGCAGATCACGCTGACCATGAAGGCCAAGGAGTCGGCCGAGGCCGACGCGCAGAAGGCGAGCGCGCTCGCGTTGCGTGAGAAGGCCGATCAAGAGGTCATCACCGTGGCGCAGGTCGCCGAGGCCGAGCGGCAGAAGCGGATCGCGATCGTGTCGTCGCAGAAGGACGCCGAGCAGCAGAAGATCGCGGCGGAGATGGCGGCGTTCAAGCGGAAGGTCGAGGTAGACGCCCAAGCGAACGCGCAGAAGGCCGTCGCCGACGCGCAGGCCGAGTCGACGCGCCTCGATTCGCAAGGGCAGTCGGACGCCGTGAAGATCCGCGCGAAGGCCGAGGCCGAGGCCGCGGAGCTGCAAGCCATGAGCATCACGCGGCTCGCCGAAGCGCGGCGCGAAGCCGGGCTCAAGGAGGCCGAGGTTCTTCGCGAGAAGATCGCCGCGTCGAACGGGAAGTCGCGCGAGATATTGCTGCAGGAGACGCTGATGCAGCTGCTCGCGCAGGCGCCCGCGATCGTGCACGAGATGATGAAGCCGGCGGAGCGGATCGGCGAGATCAAGGTGCTCAACGTGAGCGGCGCGTCGGGCTTGGGCGGGAGCGCGGGCGCGAACGGAAATGGTCTCGGAGGAATGCCGCTGCTCGGCAACGCCATGGGGCCGGTCGCGAAGACGATCCTGGAAGCGTCGGCGATGATGCCGATCCTCAGAGAGGTGATGAAGTTCGCCGACGTCGAGGCCGTGAAATCGGTGCTGGCAGCGACGGTCGCGCCCACGACGCTTCGCCCGGAGAAGCGCGGTTCGAACGGCGATCACGATCCGTCGGCGAACGCGTAGCCGACGATGAATGCGTCGACCTCTTCACCGATGACCGCAGAGTCGTCGCCGCAGCCCATGGCGCCGGCCGAGGAGCTCGGCGCGCTCGTGGGGTGGGCGACGGTGCTCTTCTTCCTGGCCGAGGAGGGGCACAACCCGAGCGTGACGACGATCTGGGACGCGTACCACTACATCGCGACGTCGCTCTCGGTCGGCTACGCGAACATCTTCCCGGTCACGCCGATGGGGCGCGCCATCGGGGCCGTGGTGATGACCGTGGGGCCGGCGATGTCGGGCCGCGCGCTGGAGGCGTCGCGCGCGCCGGCTGACGGCGAGTCGGCGATCGTCGCCAAGCTCGACGAGATCCTGCAGGTGCTGCGCGCTCGGGACTTGTCGGAGTAACCGACGAGCTCCGTCGTATGGGTCATGTAGACGCGGACGCCTTTGGCGCCGCTAGATCTTGATGGCGCGCGTGGTCGTGACGTTGGGTTGAACGTCGGATCGGCGACGCTCGGACTCGAACGTTTCGGACGGCGCGAGGTCGTTCACGATGAAGCGAACGACGGTCGCCCCGGCGCACAGCACGCTGGCGACGTAGAGGTACATCGACGCCCGCGACGGTTCGATCGCGAGTCCCGCCGCGACGAGGCCGATCGCCGTCGGGATCGAAGAGAACCAAATCGCACGCCTTGCGGAGATCCACATGCGCCCGGCTTTCGCACGGAAGGATCGCCGTGACAAGCTCCAGCGATGAATTGGGGGGCGGTGGTGGCCGTAACTCTCGGGTTGGTGGGGTGCTCGCGCCGCGACGCATCGAGCACCCGGATCGATCCGGCATCGACCCCCTCCGCGCCCCGCGCCATACCCGAAGCTGCCTCGGCCTCACCCGCGCCGGTTGCGGTGAGCGACGCCTCGACGGCGAAACCGTTCGGCGCGCTCTGCGTGACGGATGCCGACTGTGGCGCAAGCGTCTGCTTTCACAGGCGCATCAAGGGCGCCGACGCCGGGCACGAGCGGCGCGACTCGGGCGAAGCCGTCGAGCACGATGGCTACTGTTCGATTCGCTGCGACGACGACGCCGACTGCCCTGTCCCCCCGACCAAAGGGAAGTGCGGCGCGCGGGGAATGTGCAAGCGACCGGAGTGACAGGCACTCCGTCTGGGATGGCGGTCCTCTCGTCGGTAGGAAGCCCCCGTCCGTCGGACCTATCACCACGCCCCCGCGCGAGGGGCGTATGTGTCCCTTCGACTCGTCCCTCGATCCCTGGCGCCAACCCGGCGTTTCTTCGATTAGGGTGAGGTAATACGGATGCTCTCGTCGCAAGAAGAGCCGCGCGCTCACGCATCGCAACCTGAAGCCACGGAGCCTTCGCTCGACGAGGCCACTTCGCGCGTGTCGAGCAGGTCCGCCTCGGAGGACGACGGGGGCGACGCGGTGCCGATCGACGTGAGCGCGCGCGATCGTCTCCTCTACGCGGTGCTCTTCGCCGTCATCGAAGACGGGCTGGTCGCGTCGAGCACGACGTTTCGCGCGCACGCGGGGGGCGGGACGGCGCTCATCGCGGGGATCGAGGCGGCATGCTTTCTGGCCTTCCCGTTGGCGCTCGCGGCGGCGCCGGTGGCGTGGCTCCTCGATCGTCCGACCTCGATCGCGCTCGGCCGTCACGTGCGCGCGGGGCTCGGCGCCGACAAGAAGGAGAACGAAGGGTCCGGAATCGTCCTGTTCGCGCTCGCTCTGGCGCTCGGCGCGGCGCTCACCTGGCAGCTGGGGATGCGCATCGGCGAGCTCCAGAGCGCGCGCGTCGCGGTGACGGCGACCGTCGCGCTCGGGATCTTGATGATGGCAGCCAGCGCGCTCGTGTCCACGCTACTCACAAAGCCCGTGGGCTGGCTCGTGGCGAGGATCGGAAAGCGGCTCCCCACGCCGCCGGTGTGGCTACCGGTGCCGGGGCTCACGATCACGATCGTCGGCGTCATCGCCATGTACGTCTTCCTTCCGCCGTCGCACGCCATCACGCCGGCCGCGGCGCTGGTGGGCTTCGTGGTCGGGCCGGAGATTGGCTCACGCGTCGCGCTCTTTCAGATGAAGAGGCGACTCCACGGGCTCGTGCTCCTGGCGGTCGCGTTCGTGCTCACGTCGTCCTCGGCGCTCGCGCTCGATCACCTGAGCGACACCGCGCGACTCGGCGTCCTCTCGCGCGCGCCGTATGCGTCGCTCCTCATCACGACGGCGCGCAGGCTCGTCGATCACGATCACGACGGCTACTCGGCCATCCTCGGCGGCGGCGACTGCGACGATCACAACGCCGACATCCACCCCAACGCGACGGACATCCCGGACAACGGCATCGACGAGAACTGCTCCGGCTCGGACGCCAAGCCGTACAAGCCGACGCCGCAGCCCGCGGTCGTGACGCCGCCGATTCCGGGCGCTCCTTCGCGCTTCAACGTCGTGCTCATTCACGTCGACGCGCTGCGCCCCGATCACCTGAGCATGAACGGCTACAAGCGGGCGACGTCGCCGAGGCTCGATCGGTTCAAGAGCGAGTCGACGTGGTTCAAGAATGCGTACACGGCGGCCCCGTCGACGCGCTTCACGATGTCGCAGATGTTCACCGGGCTCGAGGTCGCGCGCATTCCGCAGAAGCGCGGCACCGGCGTCGACTTCTGGTTGCTGCCCGAGGCCGTCACGCTCGCCGAGCGCCTCTCGCCGCTCGGCTACGATCGCGTCGGCTACACGCTCTCGTACGTGCTCCAGCACGTTCACGACATCGGGCAGGGCTTCCGGATCTGGACGACCCCCTGGAACGTGAACGAGTGGAAGGAGACGTACCATAACTCCGCGCAGCTCACGACCGACGCGGCCATCGGCTACCTGAAGACCGTTCCGCAAGACGGGACGACGCCGTACTTCTTGTTCCTTCACTACGGCTGCGTGCACGACCCGTACATCAAGCACGGGGAGTGGGACTACGGCGACGCGCCGGTCGATCTCTACGACAGCGCGCTCACCTACTGCGATGAGCAGCTCGGGCG
Source organism: Myxococcales bacterium (assembly GCA_003151595.1). The sequence goes on along the minus strand of PLXW01000007.1, from coordinate 43,029 downwards.
ACTCATCGATTCGTTCAAGGCCCGCAGCGACGACAAGAACACCGCGATCTTCATCTTCTCCGATCACGGCGAGCTGTTCGGCGAGCACGGCTTCACCAAGCACGGCAACTCGCTCTTCCAGCCCGACATCCGCGTGCTCCTCCTGGCGCGCGTTCCGGGGGCGCAGCCGATCGCCATCGACACGCCGATGAACCTCACCGACTTGATGCCGACGATCGAGCACCTCACGGGGCTCGCGCACGAGCCCGCGTCGCAAGCGTGGGATCTCATGCCGTACATCGAAGGGGCGCCGATGCCTGCGAGGAACCTCTACTTCTACGGCGACCTGTGGCGCTCGGGCGTGCACTTCGAGGAGCGCGCCCTGCTCGCTCCGGACAACGAGATGAAGTTCATTCACGACATGAGCAACAACATGAACATGCTGCTCGACATCAAGCGCGACCCCGACGAGCTGTCGAACCTGAGCGACGCGCAGCCGGCGCTGGCCTCGCAGATGGGCGAGATGCTCGACTCGTGGGACGCGTACGAGAGCGCCGGCCAGCACTGGGAAGACACGCACAAGGACAAGGACGCGAAGAAGACCGCCGCAGACGACAAAGACAAGGACAAGGGCGGTACGGACTAGCGAGGCTCGCGTAAGCTCGAGCACATGTCCGAGTCGAAGATGAAGGGCGCCGTCGCGATCGTGACGGGCGGAGGTTCGGGGATCGGGCGGGCGCTGTCGATCGAGCTCGCGAAGCGCGGCGCGATCGTGCACGTGACCGACGTGAACGGCCCGAGCGCCGAGAAGACCGCGAAGGACATCGGCGCCAATGCGACGCACGCCGCGCTCGACGTGCGCGACGGCGACGCGGTGAGGAGGTTCTGCGACGACGTCGGGCGCGTCGACTACATGTTCAACAACGCCGGCATCGGCGTGGGCGGCGAGCTGTACGACGTCTCGCTGGCGCTCTGGGATCGCATCATCGACGTGAACATCCGCGGCGTCGTGCACGGCGTGCACGCGGTGTATCCGGGGATGGTGGCGCGCGGCAGCGGGCACATCATCAACACCGCGTCGATGGCGGGGCTCGCGCCCGGGCCGCTGCTCGCTCCGTACGCCATGACCAAGCACGCCGTGGTGGGGCTCAGTCAGTCGCTCCGCATGGAGGCTGCGGTGTACGGCGTCCGCGTGAGCGCGTTGTGTCCGAGCGCGATCGAGACGCCCATCCTCGACTCGACGGGGCCGACGGATCTTCCGAAGCCGAAGTGGGTGCCCGACACGCGCAAGTTCCTCACGAAGATCTCGGGCAAGCCTTACCCGGTGGAGAAGCTGGCCGAAGAGACGCTCGACGCGGTCGACGACAACGAGGGGCTCATCGTGATCCCGGCGAGGGCGCGCCTCATGTACAAGGCGTACCGCTTCGCGCCGTGGCTCGCGGAGTCGATGACCGCCGATCTGCTGGCCGAAGCGCGGAAGACGAAACCGAAAGCGTGAGTCAGCGCCCGCGGCGCAGGAACCGCTCGATGCCGACGACGCACAGCGCGTGCGTGATGTGCCCCTCGTCGACGAGCGTCTCCAGATCGGTCACCGGCACGAGCGCCACTTCGCACTCTTCGGTGGGATCGAACTTCGTCTTCGTGACGAGGCGAGCGCCGCGCGCGAGGAACATGTGGTGCGAGTTCCCTTGCAGCGCCGGGTTCGGATGCACCGTGACGAGCGGCTCGAACGAGTCGGCCTGGTAGCCGGTCTCTTCGAGGAGCTCGCGGCGCGCGGTCTCCTTGGGCGGCTCGTTGGGATCGGCGACGCCGCCGGGGAGCTCGAGAGACATCGCGTCCGTACCGTGCCGGTACTGCCAGACCAGGACGACCTTCGCGTCGTCGGTGATGGCCAGCACGTTGCACCACGTCGGGCAGGTGAACGTGTAGATCGGGTGCGGCACCGGCCGCCCGTCGGGCGCGACCATCTCGGCGCGAAGGACATCGAAGACCCGAAAGCTGCCGACCGTCTCGATCTTCGAGCGCGTCCAGGGCTGGATGGTCGGCGGGCGGAGCGATGTCTTCGAGAAGAAGCGCGGTGAAGGGAGAAACGGCGAATCGGGCATGCGCTTCGGCTGATGCTACGCTCGCGGGAAGGCGCATGTCGAAGGCTCCTCGGCTCCTGCGGTGGCTCTCGTCCATCCCCTCGGCCGTCGCGCGCGTGCGGGAAGACGTGGGTGCGTTCGTGGCGAACGATCCGGCGGCGCGGTCGTCGTTCGAGGTCGTGCTCGTGTACCCGGGACTTCATGCGCTGTGGATGCATCGCGTGGCGCATGCGCTGTGGCGTGACGAGCTCAAGCTCTCGGCGCGCCTCCTGGCGCACGCGAATCGGTTCGTCACGGGCATCGAGATTCACCCCGGCGCCGACATCGGACGGCGCGTGATGATCGATCACGGCATGGGGATCGTGATCGGCGAGACCGCGATCGTCGGCGACGAGTGCGTGCTCTACAAAGGCGTCGTGCTCGGCGGCACGTCGCTGGCGAAGACGAAGCGTCATCCCACGCTGAAGGCGGGCGTGGTCGTGGGATCGAACGCCTGTATCTTGGGGGCCATCACGATCGGCGAGCGGGCGCGGATCGGATCGGGGAGCGTCGTCGTCAAGTCGGTGGCGGCCGAGGCCACGGTGGTCGGTGTGCCGGCGCGTGTCATCGTCCCGGTGCACCATCGCTTCGACGCCGCGCTCGACCACGCGAACCTCCCCGACCCGGTGAGCGACATGATCCGCGCGCTCGCGCAGCAGAACGAACGCCTGCGCGAGCGGCTCGACCAGCTCGAGGCGAAATTGGGCGTGCCGCACGATTCGCGCGACGACCAGCAGCATTTGCCGTACGAAGGCGACGAGCTGCCGCAGACCGACGGCGGCTGACCTCTCCTCCTCACGACCGAAACGATGGCCAGCAAGAAGAACGATCCGAGCGAGCCGCTCATCGTGAAGAACCGCCGCGCGGGGTTCGACTACGCGATCGACGAGAAGTACGAAGGCGGGCTCGTGCTCGTCGGCAGCGAAGTGAAGTCGATGCGCGCGGGGAAGGTCGACCTGGTCGACGCTTACGCCAGCGTCGACAACGGCGAGTGCTGGCTGAAGCAGATGTACGTCGCGCCGTTCGAAGGGGCGAAGGCCTTTCCGCACGAGCCGCGTCGCGCGCGGAAGGTGCTCCTGCACGCAAACGAGATCGCGCAGATCAACGAAGCGATCATGCGCGGCGGCTTCACGGTCGTGCCGCTGCGGCTCTACTTCAAGAAGGGGCGCGTGAAGGTCGAGCTCGGCGTGGCCAAGGGGAAGAAGACGCACGACAAGCGGCAAGAGATCGCGACCAAGACCGCGGCGCGCGAGGCGCAGGCGGCGATCGGGCGCGGGCGAAGAGGGGACTCGTGAGCGCGAAGATCGCGTGGGCCAAAGGGGGCGAGGCGGTCGTCGTGACGCTGGTGGAGGACGCGATCACGCTGCGCTCGACCGTGCCGTCGCCGCCGGGCTCGCGCATCGAAGGGAAGACGAGCGACGGAGACCCGGTGCGCGTGAAGGTGCACTCGTCGAAGAAGCAGGAAGACGGCGCGTTCGTGATCGAAGGGCGCGCGCTCGATATGACGCGCGTGACGCGGGAGAAGATTCTGGCGACGTAGTGGCGCGAGGCGTGGCTCGCGGTCGGGGTCGGGGTCGGGGTCGGGGTCGGGGTCGGGGTCGGGGTCGGGGTCGCGGATCGTAGGGCCACCGGCGCTACGTCACGCAGCGGAGGTCATCATGCGATCTGCGCCTACGCCGCCGGCACGATCCAACTCAGCACCCGCCCCGGCCCCACGCGCATCGCGTGCTCCACGAACGGCGCCTCCCCACCCCACGCCGCTCCCGGCACCTCCCGCGGCAGCTCGCTCCCCCTCCTCGCCCTCCGAGCCCGCTCCGCCCCGCTCCTCGCGTGCAGCACCCGCTTCTGCACGATCTTCCCCGGGAACGACACGCTCTCCGGCGCCCACTTGATCACTCCGTCGACCGACAGCGCCACGGCGCACGGAGCGGTCGCCAGCTGCACCATGCGGATCGCGCTCATCTCGAACGACGCGTTGAACGTGCGCGCTAGCCCCTCGACGTCCTCGACCGTCGGCCGCGCCACCGCGCACTGCGACGCGGCGAGCGACTCGGGGATCAGCAGCTCGGTCGCGAAGTGGTTCGCCTCGCGCTCGATGCGCCACGCCGTCCCACTCCGCTTCTTCTCCCCGTCGCCCTCGCACTGCTCGTAGTGATCGACGAGGCCGTGAAGCTGGTGATGCGCGAACTCGTGCGCGCCCCCGAAGCGCGACCAGGGCTTGCCGGCCGCCCGCTTGTCGAGCCGAATGACCGAGAGCCTGCTGGCGCGTGCGATCGACGCCCGCGCCGTCGTCTGCTCCCCATAGAGGATCAGCGCCCCGTAGCGCGCCGCGATCGCCTCAACGTGAATGTCGCGCGCGTGCCGCACGTCGCATTCTTCGAGAACGCGACGCGCGGCAGCGACGGCGACGGGATCGAGCGGCTTGACGTCAGACCTCGCGCGAAGCCGACGAAGGAGAAGGGCGAAGCCTCGCCGCTGCCCCCCGAGTGGCCGGGGGAGAATACCGGAGCACCACGGCAGATCGATGGCGGTGCCGCGAAGACCGAGTTCGCGCCCGAAGTCGTCGCCCGCCCCGGCGACGTCATCGCGCTCGCGCCGAACGTGATCTCCGTGCGCCACTGGGATCGGCTGCTCGCGGGCGCGCTCTACGCAGCGACGCCGAGGGTCGACTGGGCGAACTTGCTCTGGAGGTCATTCGCCGTCGACGTGATGGCCTGTGCCAAGTGCGGCGGTCGACTTCGCGTGCTCGCCGTCCTCACCGAGCGCGAGCCGGTGCGGCGCATCCTCGCGCACCTCGGCTTTCCGACCGAGGCTACGCCGCCCGCCCGAGCACGCGACCCGACGGACGACGAACTGGAGCCGGAGGACCAGCTCGGGCTCGGGCTGGCGTAGGCGGCGCGGGGCCGCGCGGAGAACCGGCGCCGGAGAGTGCGGGGCGGGAGACGTGCGCTTGGAATCGGTCACCTTGGGTCGGCACTCCAGCGCGAGCAGAACGAAATCCGCGCACTTTGAGCGTTATGTCGACTCCGGCGACGGCGGGCTGCCTCTTGGTCGCGCGGGGCCGCAACGATTTCCTACACCCGGCGCCACAAGACCCGAAAGCCGGCCCGGTGCCAGCGAAGGATCGTTGCCGGCCGTACGAGCAGAATGGCCGACCGCCACGCCGGCGCGATACGCGCGGCCACGGCGATGCTGAAGAGATCAAGCGCCGCCGAGGGCGCGATCCCGCAACGTGACGGGCGGAACGGGCGGTTCGGTGCAACCTGCCGACCCTATTGATCTGCTACGGCGGGAAGGACAGGCCGTACGACGCATCTTCGGTGACGATCTGGCCATTGTACAGCAGCAGCAAGTCGATCCACGTGAGGTGGTTCGGCCACTGAACGTTAGAAATCGAATAGATCACCGATTGCGACCCCGCTGGGTATGCCACCTTGGCGATTTCGTTGGCATTGGTGTTCCCTCCGACCCTGAGGATGTACACGTAGTTATTCAGAAACAGAATATCCAGCGCGCCGCCGAACCATGGCGACGAACCGAGAATGACCGGGGTCGTCGAGGCGAAGCTTCCCGAGCCGTCGTTGGGGAGTATTTCATCCGGAACCTCGATGATCGGGTAGGCAGTCGCCCCTGGCTCGTTCCCCCCTACAAACACGTCGTACAGCCCGCGGTTGCCGAAATCGACGAGCTCGAGCGCGTAGATCCCTTTCCTGGAGAACGATGCAGGAAAGCGCGTGTAGTCGGCGGTAAACGACCCATCCCCGTTGTTGAGCAAGACGTAAGGCGTAAACGCTACGGCAGTGTCCGTGACTACGAGGTCTGCGAACCCATCGCCGTTGAGATCGGCGGCCGATGCGCCGTGGCAATAGCACGTGAGCGGAAGAGTCACGTTGCTATAGGTGCCACCCGGCTGACTGAGAAGAATGTGATTCTGCTCCCCCGGAGGCGTGGCAATGTCGGGGCCGGTACAAGCGAAGTACACATCCGGTCTCGTATCGTTGTTGAAGTCAGCAATGACGACCTTTCTCGGATGCAGGCACCCGACCGTATTCGTCAGCAGCAGTGACGTGTTGTCTACCCAGACCCCGTTCACCATCTTGAAAAAGTAGATCTCGCCGAAGTCCGCGAACGTGGACGGGTCACTCGAGTTGTATAGAAGCGTATGGAGAACCAAGGACAAAGTGCCGTCCTGGAAGAAGTCCGCGAGGCCGAACGACCATTGCCATGGCTGTATGGGCACCGAGACAGGGGCCGCCCCCACGTCATTCTTGTTCAAGTAGGACGACGGCTTGACCTTGGTGATCCACAAGTTCGTGCTGCCCACGATGGCGCCCAACGTACCCTTGATCGTCGTGTGACCGATCACGAGCGCCGCCACGAGCCCCGTGGGGCTGACGGTCGCGACGGTCGGGCTCGACGAGGACCAGGTGACCTGACTCGTCAGCGTCTTCGTCGTCGCGTCCGTGTACGTGCCGATGGCCGTGAGCTGCGGCGTGCTCCCCGGTGCCGCGCTCGAATTTCCAGGGGTGATCGAGAGAGAAGACAGGGTGGCCGCGGTGACCGTGAAGACGGTGCTGCCGGAGACGCCGGCGATCGACGCAGTCGTGGTCGCGCTTCCGATCGCCACCGCCTTCGCGAGGCCGAGCGAAGCGATGGTCACCGCCGACGTGTTCGAGGAGCCCCAAGCGACCTGGTTCGTGATGTCGTGACTCGAAGCGTCGGCATACTTGCCCGTGGCGACGAGCTGGGTTGTGAGTCCCGCGGCGACGCTCGGGCTTGCGGGGGTCACGGTGATGGTGGAGAGCGTGGCTGTCGTCGTGAGTGTCGTCTGTCCGGAAATGGCACCGAGCGTGGCCGTCACGACGGTCGTGCCGGGCAAGAGTCCCGTGGCCAGGCCCGTCGAAGTGACCGTTGCGACGGTGGGAGTCGCGGAAGCCCACGTGACCTGCGCGCTCAGGTCAACGTGTGTCCCGTCGGAATAGGCGCCGGTGGCCGTCAACTGCTGCGTGAGCGCGAGTTGGATGCTGGGCGTCGGCGGCGTGACGGCAATGGAAGAGAGCGTGGCCGCCGTGACCGTGAAGGTCACCGTCCCCGAGATGCCCGCTTGGCTGGCTGTGAGCGTGGACGCACCGGTCGCGACGGCGGTGACGACGCCGCTCGGACTCACCGTGGCCGCCGACGTGTTGGAGGATGCCCAGAGGACGATCGACGTGATGTCGTGGGTCGAGCTGTCGGAATACTTGCCCGTGGCGAGGAGCGGCGTGGTCACCCCCGCCGGCGCGGTCGGGTTGGCGGGGGTCACGGCGATCGAAGACAAGGCGACGACTGCCAAGACGTCGGACCCGGAGATACCTCCGAAAGAGGCAGTCACACTCGTAGTGCCGGCCGCGACCGAGGTGACGAGACCACCCGTGCTGATCGTTGCGACGGACGGACTCGACGAGGTCCACGAGGCCTGGGCGGTCACGTCGGTGCTACTTCCGTCGGAGTAGACCGCGCTCGCAGTCAGCTGCTGCGCGAGCCCGAGACCGAGGCTTGGCGCGGGGGCCACGACGGAAATGCTCGCGATGACGGCTGCGGTCACGGTGAACGTCGTGCTCCCGGCGACGCCTGCCAGACTGGCCGTCAGGGTGCTGGTGCCCGGTGCAACGGCCATGAACAGACCGCCACCATCGTAGGTCGCCACGGAAGCACTTGAGGACGTCCACGTCGCCGTGCTCGTAACGTCGGCGCTCGTCCCGTCGGAGTACTTTCCCGTGGCGGTGAGCTGCGTAGTGTTTCCCGCGGCCGCGCTCGGGTTCGAAGGACTCACCGTGATGGATGACAACGTGACGGAAGGGACCACCGCCGTGACGGTGAGAGTCGCGGTCCCAGAGATGCTCGCTACGGAGGCGCTAACCGTCGATGTACCCGGCGCGACGCACGTCGCGAGGCCGCTCCCCGCGATGGTCACGGCCGCCGGATTCGAGGAGGTCCAGACGGCTTCCGCGGTCAGGTCACGGCTGGTGCCGTCGGAGTACGTGCCCGCGGCCGCGAGCTGCTGAGCGCCCCCAACCAACATGCTCGCAGCGGAAGGCGCTACCAGGATCGAAACGAGAGAAGCTCCCGTCGACGGTGACGAGCTCGCGGCGCCTCCGGAGCAGGAGAGAACGAAGGCGAGGAGGAATGTCAGCACGGCGAACCGAAGGGTCCGAGCTGACGACGCTCCGAGAGCACACCACGAGATGACGCGCCTATCCATGAGACCCCCTCCGGCGTTTGGATCGCCGGACGGCGCGAGCCAATCGACCGATGCTGTCACGGCCGCCGTGGCCTTCACACCATGAACATGAACGGTGCGTGGGGCCCTTTGGGTGAGCGAGCAAGCGCGCAAGTGGAACTAAGTCGGAGGACGTGGGCGACATAGGAACGTCCTGGTCGTGCGTCATGAGCGTTCAGGTCCGACGAGGTGATCGAGTCCTTCGCGGTCCGAGTCGTCGATGACGGGGGAAGGCGCGATCAGGTCCGCGGTCCTGATCGTCGATGACGCGCACCGGATCGTTCCTATGCGCGGACCTGATCGCCGATGACGCGACACCTGATCGTTCAGGTCCCTCGTCCTAGTCGTCGAGGAGAAAGTCCGACTCGTTGATGAGAAAGTCCGAGTCGTCGATGAGAAGGTCCGAATCGGCCTTCACGGCCGTCGAATCGGCCCTGCGCGTGCGCCTGCGAGTGCCGCTCCTCGCCGAGGGGCGGAAAATCGTGGCGGCGCCCGGGGGCTCGAGACGCGACGCTCACCTTGGGTCGGCACTCCAGCACGAGCAGAACGAAATCCGCGCACTTTGAGCGTTATGTCGATTCCGGCGACGGCGGGCTGCCTCTTGGTCGCGCGGGGCCGCAACGATTTCCTACACCCGAGGACCTCTACTACCGCCTCAACGTCGTCGGCGTTCACCTGCCGCCCCTGCGCGAGCGCCCCGGCGATCTGCCGTTGCTCCTCCAGCACTTCCTAACGCGCTTCCTCGCGCCGGGCACGCCCACTCCGGAGATCGCCGTCGAAGCGTGGCAGGCGCTGTCGATCTATCCGTTCCCTGGCAACGTCCGCGAGCTCGAGCATGCGGTGAAGCACGCCGTGGTTCTCTCGCGCGGCGGCACCATCCTGCGCGAGCACCTGCCGGACGACATCGTGAACGTCGCGTCGTCGACGACGCCCGAAGAACGCGCCCTCGCGCCGCTCGCTCTCGTCGTGAAGCAGGCCGAGCGGGCACACATCCTGAAAGCGCTCGCTATCGCCGAAGGGAAGCGCACGCGCGCCGCCGAGCTCCTCGGCATCTCGCGCAAGAATCTCTGGGAGAAGCTGCGCGCGCACCAGATCTCCGACTCGGACTTCGACGATTCGGCGACCTGAGTCGCGTCCGCGGCCGCGTGCTTGCAAGAGCTTCGGGCGAACCCTCTCTGCAACGCGAGGTCGCCCCATGCTCGACATGCTCCTGGTGGAAGACGAAGACGATGTGCGCGAATCCATCGCGTCGTCACTCGAGGACGCTGGACACCGGGTCACTCAGGCCAACGACGGCGCCCGGGCCGCGGCGTTGATCGGCTCGAAGACGTACGACCTCGTCATCTGCGACGTGCATTTGCCGAACGTCGATGGGCTGACGCTCGTACGCCGCTTGCGACACATCTCGCCCGCGACATCGGTCGTCGTGATGACGAGCTACGCGAGCGTCGAAGACGTCGTCGATGTGATCCGCGGCGGGGCGGTCGACTACGTGACCAAGCCCTTCGATCCCGACGAGCTCGTCGAGCGAATCGTTCGCCCCATCGCCGAGCGGCGCGCCCTTCGAAAGAGCCTGGAGATCGCGCGCGTGCAGTGGGTCGACAAGAGGTTGGGCGCGCACGTCGTCGCAGAGTCGCGCCCGATGCGCATCCTGCTCGAGCGCATCAAGGCGTTCGCGCAGAGCGACGTTCCAGTGCTGCTCCTCGGTGAACGCGGAACGGGGAAGAAGTCGGTCGCTCGCGTGCTTCACGCGGAGAGTCCGCGACGGGACGGGCCTTTCGTCGTCCTCTCGTGCCCGACGCTGCCGGATCTCATGTTGGAATCGGAGCTGCGGCACCTCGGGGCCGATCCAGCGCAGCGCGACGAGTGGTTTCGCGCGGCCGCTGCGGGCACGCTGGTGTTGGACGGCATCGATGCGCTGAAGCCGAGCGCGCAGTCGGCGTTGTTGCGGGTCCTCGGAGAATCGGCGACGGCGCCGCATCGTGACCAAGACTGGCAGCCGCACGGAGTCCGCGTGGTGGCGACGACACAGCGCGACTTGGTCGAGCTCGTGCGGGCCGGAGAGTTCCTCGAACCGCTGTACTTTCGCGTGGCTGGCGTCGTCGCGCGCGTCCCGCCGCTTCGCGAGCGCGAAGGGGATCTCCTGCCGCTCGTGGCCGAGATCCTCGCAATCCTGTCGCCGAGCTGGGCCAAGCCGTCGTCGATCGAACCGAGCGCGATCGCGGCGCTCGCGAAGTACCCATTTGCCGGTAATGTGGGCGAGCTGAGGTGGGCGCTCGAGTGCGCGCTCTTCGCGGCCGATGCCGCCGCGATCGAAGCCAAGCACCTGCCTCCGCGCATGACTTGCGTCGACGACGCCGAGGATGCGGATACTGGGGCTTGAGACACCCGACGCCCCCGCGCCGTGGTTGGCCGCAGCTTTGCACTGTTTCGAGGGAGACGAATGCCTTCTGTAGCGCGCGCGAAAGCTCGGGCCGGCTCCTTTGGCCGGCGCTCGATCGTCGGCCTCCTCGGGCTGTTCGTGCTCGTCGTCGTCGGCTTCATCGCATCGGCGATCTACGGCGAGATGCAGGCGTCGGCGATCGATAACGAGGTCGTCAACATCGAGACGAACTCCCTGCCCAGTGTCGAGCACCTCACGGCGGCGTCGGCGGCGCTGGGCCGCCTCGAGATCGAATCAGATCGATACGTCGAGGAGCCGCCGTTGGAGCGAGAGAGCGCGCGTGCTCGCGTGGCGGACGCACGACACGATCTCGACCGCGAGCTCATGCTCTACCTCGCGGCGCCGCTGCACCCTGGCGAGCGCCAGCTGTACGACCGCATTGAACGCGCGCTCGACGGCCTCGACCGCGCGCTCTCCGAGCTGTACCAGCTCGCTCCGGCAGACCAGGTGCAGGCGCGCATCTTCGCCGACCAGCGCGTGCGCATCGGCGTCGAGGACGCCGATCACGCGCTGCGGGAGCTCACCGCGCTGAACGCGTCCCAGCTCCACGCCGAGACGACGCGGATCGCCGGCGTGCGCCAGCGGACGATCCGGCTCGCGCTCCTCCTCGACTCCGCGTGCCTCGCGTTTTCCATCGCCACGGCGGTCGTCGCCGTAATCGCGCTTCGACGCCGGTGGGCGGTCGAGCGGGCATACGAAGAGATGCTGGAGGGGCGAGCCAACGAGCTCGAGCTGTTCGCCAAGCGGGTCGCGCACGACTTGCTCAGTCCGCTGTCCGCGCTCGCCTTCACGCTGTCGTCGGTGAAAAGGAACGCCGAGCGAGGCGACGCGATCACCGACCCGCTCGCCCGGGCGAACGCTTGCTTGAAGCGCTCGCAACGGCTCGTCGATGGCATCCTCGACTTCGCTCGTGCCGGGAGCACTCCGCCGTCGGCGGCTCGCGCGGACGTGCGCGAAGCGATCGACGGCGTCCTCGACGAAGCCCGGAGCGACGAGACCGCACGCGCCGAAATCGTCGTCGAGCCGTTCGAAGACCTAGTCGTCGCGTGCGCGGCGGGGGTCCTCGCGAGCATCCTCGCGAACCTCGTTCGAAACGCCGTGAAATACATGGGCGAGCGGGGTGAGAGGCGCATCACGATTCGCGTCTCGCACAGTGACCAGCGTGCGCGTGTGGAGGTGGAGGACACCGGGCCCGGTCTCGCTCCGGATCTCGAGGCGCACGTCTTCGAGCCCTATGTTCGCGCTTCGGAGAACGTCCAGCCGGGGCTCGGCCTCGGGCTCTCCACCGTGCGCCGCTTCGTCGAGGCTCATGGCGGACGCGTCGGCGTTCACTCGTTCCCCGGCCGGGGGTGCGTCTTCTGGTTCGAGCTCCCACTCGCGCCCGCGGGTGTCGCGAAAGAGAGGCCCGCGGAGCGTCCCGTGCTGCGGGTCGTAACGAGCGTTCCCGAGAGGTAACGCCGTGGCACGCGGACGACGGGTGGTCACCGCCTACAGGAGCGAACCGTCTCACGGCGAAATGATCCGCAGCAGCGGCTCACAGAAGAGCGGCGAGCTCCGCGCCGAAGCCGGGGGCGCACGACCCAGAGGCGCCGCCGCTGTTCGTGGCGCTCACGTTGCAGTTGCCATTCTCGGTCGCGGCCGTGCAGGGAGCCGTGGCGCAGGTGTCGGTGACCTTGGTCCACACCCCGTTGGTGCACGAGTACGAGCAGCTCCCGACGCCGAAGCCGCTGGCGCACGACCCAGCGGTGCTGCCGTTGTTCGTGGCGCCGACGGTGCAGTTGCCATTCTCGGTCGCCGCCGCGCAGGCGCCCGTCGGCGGGGTACCGTCGGCCTCGCCGCTGAAGGTAAAGCTCGTCGTCGTCACCTGCGTGAACATCCACGTCAGCGTATTGGGCGTGCACGTGGTGTCGCCCATATTGGGAACGTTGCCGTAGAGGCCTCCCGCCGTGGGGCTCGTCGAGAACGTCGTGCCGGTGTCGCTGATGACGTTCATCTTGATGGTGAGGTCGGGAACGGGACCCAGCACCATGTTGTTCACGGCCTGCACGAGGGCCGTGAAATCGCCGCCTGCGCCGACGAAGTTGTAGGCGGAGACCGAGCAGGTGTGGAAGTAGACCTCTCCCGGGCCGGTTCCGGGGGGGAGGGTCACCTGCTCCTTCCGCTCGCCCGACGGCGTGCGAGTGGCGATCCTCATCGTGCCGTGCGCGACGTCGACGTCACCGTCGAAGTAGAGGAGTGCGCTCGTCGGTGCGATAGCCGCGGGCGCGCTGAGAGCGCCGTCGCTGGGCGAAGCGCCGTCGCTGCCGAGCGGAGAATTGATCGCGCCGTCCTCAGGGGACGCATTCGGCTCCGCTCCCGAGCAGGCGATGACCCCCCGCGACGACACTTCCGCAGGCCACGATTCGCGCAATCTTCATCGAACAACCTCCCTTGGACCGACTCATCACGCCGAGGTCAGCCCGGACGCACCGGAGGCTCCCGACCCTGAGAACAACGTCACGCGTGCTACCGATCGTTTCTTCGTGAGTGAAGTCACCGTGGACTCGCTCATCGTCAGGTCCTCGCTGCGCTCGCCGCGCCGCAGAACCAGTTGTCGCTCAATTGGCAACTACTGCCCGTCATGCTCATTGCGATTGGAAGGACACTCGCCTCGCTCGCCGCATCCCCACTCACCGTTCCCCTGAGGTGGGGGGCAGAACAGCGGCGCCACGCTGGAGTGACGTCGCTAGCGCGAAGTCTGCGGCTCGACTCGCGCTTCGGACGTTCTTGGACGGCGTCGTTATCGATGGCGAAGCGCCGACTTCGGCGGCGATGCCGGGGGTCGGGGTCGCGACCAAGCGCTGCTTGGGAACGCGGACCGGCGTTCATCTCTCACGCGAAGAGGACTATTCGGCCTTCGTCAGCGCGGGCGCGGGGCAGGTCACACCCGTAACGAGAAAGTCGTCGGGGTGCGCGCAGAAGTACTCGGTCAGTCGCGGCGTCTGCGTCAGGTAGAGCGTCCTTACGCACTGCGTACCTGTGCGGACGAAGACGTTCGCTCTCCCGATTTCGGGGCACGGCTTGTCGCATGCGCACGTGAGGGGGTGGCCGATGACGAGGTTCACGCCGCGCGCTGCAAGGTAGGACTCGGGGGCGCGCTTCACGTGGCCGCGCCGAAACGCTCCGACCTCGGCGCCGTGCGCCACGTACGCGTCGGTGAGGCCGATCTGATCGATCGTCGTCGCGTCGGCGAAGTACGGGATCGATCCCGCGGCCGTCGTCGCCAGCACCACGTCGCTCGGGAGGACTCGCCCCAGGCGCTTGCCGAGGTCGACGAACGGCGGGCCGCAGCAGTCGTTCATCTCCTGCATCGTCTCTTGATGGAACACTCCCTCCATCACAGGCGGATGGAGCGCGAGCCAGCTCGCGCAGAACGCGCTCGCGAGCGCGGTGGGGAACGATCGCGCCGCCACGACCGAGAGGCCGGCGAACGCGCTCCAGGCGAAGACCGGGAGCACCTCGAACATGAAGCGGTAGTGCATGAAGTCGCCGCCGACCTTGGCCACGTAGATCGTGTAGGCGGTGAGCCCGAGCACCGCGAAGCGACCGAACGATCGCGCGCCGCGATCGGCCAGCGACGACGCCGAGAGGAGGACGAACGGGACGAGAGCGATGACGTACGGCGAGCCGTCGAGGAACGCGTGCAGGTAGGCGTACCCGACGTCCCAGTGCCGCGCGTCGCCCGACTTCGCGAAGTACGTGTTCGGCAGCCACGCGCCGTAGTAGCGGACCTTCCACGCGAGCCACGCGGCGAGCCCAACGGCCGTCACGCCGTAGCGAAGCGCGAGATCACGCGCGAGCGCGCGCAGCGTGGTCCAGGCGGCGAGCGCCTCGACGATCACGACGGCGCCTGACGCCGCCACGAAGAGGCTCGCATCGAGCCGAGTCAGACACGCCGCGAGCGGGAGGGCGGCGACCGCGAGCTGCCGGTTGCGCGTTTGCGGGCGCCAGACGTGCTGCGTGAGACCGAAGGCGAGCAGGCATAGCCCGACGAAGTGTGTCTCCATCCCCGAGCCGGCGAACGACGCGAGACCATCGGGGAGGGCCAAGACCGGAAGCGCGGCGATGGCGAGGAGCCAGGCGGGCGTCTTGCGGGCGCGCGTGGCGAGAAGTCCGGTCGATGCGAGCGCGATCCACGCGACGTACGCGAGCAGGCCCACGAAGCGCATCGTGACGAACGGATCGAGGTGGAGCGCGATGGGCACGCACGAGAAGAGGACCCACAGGAAGTTCGTGTACCCCTCGACCCGTTCGCCCGGGTTGTAGACGAGCCCCGCGCCACGGAGCAGGTTTCGCGCGTAGCGAAACGAGATGTAAGCGTCGTCGATGACGACCCGTTGCGCGTACCAATGCTGGAGCGCGATCACGCACACGCAGGCGACGACGAGCGCGAACGCGAGCGTGCCGAGAGTGAGCGGGCGGCGCGGAGGGCGACCGTCGGAAGGGATCACGCGCGTCGCGTCCTCGCCACCGCCGCGCCGGCGAACAGCACGATCAACAGCACGAGGATGGCGATGCTCGCTGCGTTCGAGCACGAGGCGACCGCGTCTCCTCCGAGCAAGCTGCGGACATGCGCGCGCGGAGTCGCGAAGCCGGCGACGCCGTCGCTCGAGCCGAAGAGCCAGTCGAGCACGAGGAACCACGCGCGCCCGCCGCCGCGCTTTCCGAACGACGCGCCGAGGGCGAAGAGCGAGGCGTAGGCCGCGCCGCCGAGCGCCGCGATCCAGGCGGTGGCGAGCGCGTCGCGGGCGAGCGGAGGATCGCTCGGACCGTGCGCGAGCGCGACCACGAGGACGCCGACGATTGATCCGAGCAGCGCGGTGGCGACGGCAGCGACGACGATCTCGGCGAGCGATGCGCGCGTAGGGGACGCGCCGAACGCGACGAGCGATCGTGCGCCGCCCGTGAGGCTGTCGCCGCCCAGCACGGCGCCGACGACGGCGTAGGCCAGGAGCGGCAGCGCGATCGTGCCGAAGACCGACTGCACGGCGTCGCCTACGCTGGAGTCCGGGCTCGCGCGATGAAGAAGGAGCGCGGCGCCGAACGCGAAGAGCGACCACGCCGTGACCGGGATCCAGGCGCGCGGCGTGCGCGTGAGGCGCGCGAAGGGGAGCTCGAGGAGCGCGTTCATGCGGTGCGCTCGATCTGCGCGCGCTCGAAGGCCGCGCGGTACGCGCCGGCGGCGTCGCCCGCGATGGCGGCGCGGAGCTCGTCGTCGTGGAGGAGATCGGGGACGAGCGACTCGATCGTCGCGTCCGAGCGGGCGGCGGCACGCGCCAGCGCGGCGGCGATGGCCACGGCGTCGGCGCCGCGAACGACCAGCACGTCCCCCTCGAAGGAGACGTCGCGCACGGCCGCTTCGCCCGCGAGCGCCGCGGCGAGCCGCTTCGTGTCGGAGGCGACGACGCGCACCGCGGCGCCGCGTGGGCCCGCGAGGACCAGCGGATCCGTCGCCGGAGCGCGGCGTACGAGGACGCCGCGGTCGAAGGTCAGCACGTCGTCGGCGATCGCGCGCGCGTCTCGGATCGATCCGGTGGCGACGACGACGCACGCGCCGGCCGCCGCACGCGCACGAAGCGCCTCGCTCGCCATCGCCGCCGCGCGCGGATCGATGGACGCGAGCGGCTCGGCCACCAGGATCACGCGCGCCTCCGATGTGAGCGCTTCGGCCAGCGCGACCGCGCGCTTCTCTTCATGCGAGAGCGATCGCACGGCGCGCGTCGCCAGCGCGCCGACTCCCAGCGCGTCCAGGCGTGCCTTCGCGTCGCGCGCCTTCTCGCCCCGGATCGAGGCCGCCATGCGGAGCACGTCGTCGACGCGCATCGGCTCTGGGAGCGCGGCGTCGAGTGGCACGTACGCGATCGAGGCGCGCACGCGCGGGTCGTCTCCTCGCGCATCGAGCACGCGCCGCGCTCCGCTTCGCAGCGGGAGACGCCCCGCGCAGATCGCGAGCACCAGCGACACGCCGTCGATCGCTCCGCCTACGAGGGCGTGCGTCCCGGCCGCAAGGCGCACGGTCAAAGGAGCGATGGTCACTGGTGTCGTGCGCGTGTGCGCCGCCTGGAGATCGATCACGCCGGCTCCTCGTCCTCGGCGTCGACGCGTGCGATCTCGGCGCGCGCCAGCGCGAAGCACAACGCGGCGAAGGCCACGACCACGCATGCCGCGCGCGCGAACCTCGCCGCGTCGATCTCCTGCGACGCCAGCGACGATCGCAACGCGGCCAGCGCCGACGGCACGCTCAGCAAGTCGGTCCACTCCGAAGGGACGAGCGCGGAGGTCCATCGCTCGAGCATCTCCGGCAACACCAGGAGCACGAGCAACCCGACGTACCCCCCCGCGCGCGATCGCCCGCCGATCGCCGCCAGCGCGAGCGGCGCCATCACCCCCGCGAACGCGAGCGCGAAGACGAGCGACGCCAGGATCCCGTGCATCGTGCGTCCCGACGCGCCGACGGTCGACGCCGCCAGCATCCCGGCGCCGCCGCTCACCAGCGTCCCGCCGCCGACGACGGCGAACACGAGGAGCGCGAGCCCGAGGACACGCCCGTTCGCGTAGTCGGCCGGGCGCGCGCCTCGCGCATGAAGGAGCGCGCGGATTCCGCGGGCGCGATCGTTCCGGAAGGCGTGAATCGACGCGGCAAAGGCCACGGGGACCCCAGCTCCCCAGGCGAGAGCGCTCGATGCTGCCGCCGGGATCTCCGCGATCGTCGTCGCCGAACCGCGGTGCACGAGCGCCACCGCGACGCCGATCACCGTGACCAACGCGCCCAGCGCCACGGCCAGCTTCACCAGCACGCCGCGCGTGGCCAGCGCCGCGCCGAGCGCGATCGAGGCTCGCAGTCGCGACTGCGACGCCGGCGAGGCGAGGGGACGAGGCAGAGCCACGCCCGAAAGAAACCACGAAAAGACCGCGCTTGAAATGCGGGCGCAATGCGGGCGCGAAGGCGGCTCATGTGCTTCTCTTCGCGCGATGTCCGGGATCGTCGATCCGCGCGCGCCCGAAGCGAGCCCGCCCGAGGCGAGCGCGCCGGGCGGTGGCGCGCCGGAAGCGAGCCTGTTCGGGCTTCGGACGCGCCTCGTGCTGGTGGCGTCGACGGTCTACGTCGCGGCGGCGGCGCTGCGCGCGGCGGAGGGACGGAGCGCGCTCGCGTGGGCCTGCGCCGTGGGGGCGATCGCGATCGCCTGGCGAGCGGGCGCGCGCGATCGCTGGACTTCGCTGGCCGAGTGGGGCCTCGCGATCTCGATCGCGTCGCTCGGCGCGCCCGAGGCGGGGGGATGGGTCGGCGTCTTCGGCCTGTCGGGCGGGTTCGCGGCGTCGATCGCGGCGCGCGTGGCGATCACCCGGGTCGCAGCGCCCTTCGGAATCGCGCGGCTTCGCGCGTCGCGCCCGTGGATCGCGTCGGCGTCGCTGGCGACGCTGGCGGCGATCGGCGTGGGAGCGCACGTCGCGAATGCGTCGGGTGCTCACGGCGGGTTCGCGTCGGCCGCAGTGGCGATCGGGCTCGTGTGCGCGATCGCAGCGTTCGCGATCGTCGTGACCGAAGCGTGGCGCGTCGCCATCGTTCGAAGGCTCGAGCTCGGCGTCGCGGCGCGGATGCACGCCGCCGCAGGGCTCGGCGCGGCGACGGCGGGGATCGCGTTCGCCCTCTGGTTCCTGGGGCTCGCGGAGGCGGAGTCGATCGCACGCGTGGCGTTGGCGCTGGCGTCGGTGCTCGTGTGCTCGGTGACGTTGCGCGGTGACCCGGTCGATCTCGCGCGCGCGTCGCGTCGGGCGATCGCGCTCACGATCGTGGGGGGACCGATCCTCATGCTGGGCGCGGGCGTGGCTCAGGGACGCCCGTGGGACGCGCCGGCCGTCGTCGGGATCTTCGGCGTGCTCGCGCTGGCGATCGGCGCTGCGGCGCCGTGGATCGAAGAGCCGCTCCGTCCTGCGCGCGGCGCGTGGCTCGACGCCGTGGCCGCGGCACACGAGGCGCTTCTCCGTACGGATCCCGACGAAGCGGTCCGTGAAGCGCTCGTCGCGCTGCGCGCACCTGCGGGGCTCGATGCGGCGTCGCCCGAGCTGTGGACGTTCGATCCGATGCGCGTCACGCGGGTCGACGCCGCCGGCTACGCGCATGGGGGGCCAGCGGGGCACGGCGATCAAGCGTCGCTCCCCGCGTTGCTCGTCAGCATCGCCGCCGCCGAGCACGAAGCGATCCTGCGCCTCGAGGTCCTCGACGCGTTTCAGGTCCGCCGCGCGGAGCTTCGCCCGTACGCGCGATGGATGCAGGACCGCGGCGCGATGCTCGCGGCGGTCGTCACGCGCGCGGGTGAGGCGGAGGGGCTGCTCGTCCTGCCGCGCGGCCGCCGGGCGTCGGCGCTCTCGCTGGAAGAGGCGCGCGCGATCAAGCGGCTCGCCGATGCGCTGGCGGCGATGTGTCATGCGCGCGCGTCGCTGGCGCGGAGCCTGGAGCGAGAGCGCGTCTCCAAGGTCACGGCGGAGGAAGCCGTCGCGGCGCTCGCCGTGGCGACCGGTGAGCTCGATCGTCGCGCGGGGGTTCACGTGCTCGCGGCCGAGCGCCTCGCGCGCCCGGCGACGGTGGGGATCTACTCGGCGGCAGCGCGCCTCGCGTTCGATGCCATCGAAGGGACGCTCCGCGCGGGGCGGACTCTCTTCGTTCACGCGCCGCCGGGGACCGATCCCGTGCCCTACGTCGCGCGTGCGCACCTGGCGACCGCGCGTCGCGGCGAGCCGTTCGTCGTCGTCGATGGGACCGTGGCGCGCGAGCACGATCCGTCGCGCTGGCGCGATCCGTCGCTGTCGCCGCTGGCGCTGGCTGATCGCGGGTTGCTCTTGGTGGTCGATGGCGCCGCGCTTCCGATCGACGTCCAACGCATCCTTGCCGCCGCCCACGAAGAGAAGCGTGCGCCGTGGGAGAGTGGGGGAAAACAGCTCGATTTCGCGCTGGCGATGACATCCACGTCGCCGAAGGACGCGCTCGAAGCGATCGGCCGCCTCGACCCGTCGCTCGCCGCCCGCTTCGCCCCCACCTCGTCGTGCGCGCTCCCGCGACTCCGCGATCGCCCGGAAGACCTGCGCGCCATCGTCAGCGATCGCCTGGCGCGCGAAGGGCTCCGCACGCGAGGCATTCCCGTCGGCATCGAAGACGCGGCGTTCGCGCGCCTCCTCGACTGCCCCTTCGAGGGCGAGGACGCCGAGCTAGCCTCGATGGTTCAGCGGTTGGTCACGGCTTGCGAAGGCGATGTCATTCGCGCCCGCGACATCGACGCCATCCTCACGCGTGATCAGGTCGACGAACGCACGCGCGCGCGCGGCGCGTGACTACGTCGTCGTCTTGCCGTCCGCCGTCACGAGCGCGCCGTACAGCTCCGGCCGTCGATCCCTGAAGAACCCCCACGCCGCCCGCGTGCGTCGCAGCTGCGCGAGATCGAACTGCGCCGTGATCACCCCTTCGTCCTCGCGCCCCATCTCGGCCACCTTGTCGCCGCGCGGGTTGGCGATGAACGACGACCCATAGAACGTCTGCCCCTCCTCGGTCCCGATCCGGTTCGAGGCGACCACGGGCATCACGTTCGCGATGGCGTGACCGATCATCACGCGCTGCCACGGGTCGCGCGTGTCGAGCGACGGATCGGCTGGCTCCGAGCCGATCGCCGTCGGATAGAAGAGGACCTCCGCGCCGAGCAGCGCCATCGCCCGCGCGCTCTCCGGGAACCACTGGTCCCAGCAGATGCCGACGCCGACCTTCGCGTGCTTCGTCTCCCACACGCGAAACCCCGTGTCGCCGCCGCGGAAGTAGAACTTCTCCTCGTAGCCGGGCCCGTCGGGGATGTGGCTCTTTCGGTAGAGGCCCATCACCGCGCCGCCGGCGTCGATCATCGCCACGCTGTTGTAGTGCGCCTGCCCCGCGCGCTCGAAGAACGACACCGGGATGACGACGTCGAGGTCGCGCGCGATGTTGGCGAAGCGCGCGATCGTCTCGTTGCCGTCGAACGGCCGCGCCCAGTCGAAGAACGACTCTCGCTCGTGGCGGCAGAAGTACGGCCCTTCGAACAGCTCGGGCGGCAAGATGATCTGCGCGCCGCTCTTCGCCGCCGCGCGCACGTGCGCTTCGACGCGCGCCACGTTCTCTTCGCGCGAGTCGCCGAGCGAGCACTGAATCGCCGCGACGGTGACCATTCTCGTTTTCGCCGTCTCGCTCATGATCGTCCTCGCGGTTGCTGCTGCGTGATGCAGTGGAAGGCGCCGCCGCCGGTGAGAATCGCGCGCGCGTTCACGCCGACCGCGCGCCGTCCGGGGAAGAGCGCGCCGATCTTCTCCACCGCCTCGTCGTCCCACTTCGTTCCGTACGTCGGCACCACCACCACGCGGTTGCCGATGTAGAAGTTCGCGAAGCTCGCCGGCACGATCCGCCCGTCGTCGTCCACGACGCGCCCCGGCGACGGCACGCGCACCACCTCGAGCTTCCGACCGCGTGCGTCCTTGGCGTTCGCCAGATCGCGCGCAATGGCCTCGAGGGCTTCGCGATTCGGATCGTCGTCCCCGCGCGCTTCCATGCAAAGCGCGACGCCGGGCGCGACGAAGCGGGCGATGTTGTCTACGTGGCCGTCGGTGTGATCGTTTTGCAGACCGTCGCCGAGCCAGATCGTCGTCGTGATCCCGAGCGCGTCGCGAAGCCCCGCTTCGATCGCGCGGGCGTCCATCGACGGGTTGCGGTTCGGGTTGAGGAGGCACTGCCGGGTCGTGAGGCACGCCCCTTCGCCGTCGACGTCGATCGATCCCCCTTCGAGGATCCACGTCGCGTCGAACTCGCGCAGTCCGGCGATCTTCGCGACGCGGGCTGCCACCTCGTCGTCGTGCTCGAGGACGTATTTCCCGCCCCACCCGTTGAACCCGAAGCGGGCCGTCGCGACGTTGCCGCTCGCGTCGCGTACGAAGATCGGCGCGATGTCGCGCATCCAGATGTCGCCGAACGGCACGCGATGAAAGCGCGCGTCGATCCCGCGCAGCGCGTCTTTCGCGAGTCGCTCTTGCGCGTCGTCGGGCACGAGCACCTCGAGCCGTTCGCCCTCGCCGATCGCGCGCGCCATCGCCACCCACGCCTGCCGCGCGGGCGCGATGTTCTCTAGCCATAGATCTCCGGCGCTCGGCCACGCCACCCAGCACGCCGCGTGCGGCTCCCACTCAGCGGGCTGTGCGAATCCACTCGTCGTCGTCACGGCGGTTCTTCCTCGTTCTCGCTCGTTTTCGCGTCTCGAAACGCGCGCAGCATAAGACGCGCGGCGCGAAGAGCAACCGACGCGAAACCGGGATGAAACACTCGGCGCGTTACACAAACCCCTGCATGGACAAGATCGACACGGGCGACACCGCCTGGCTGCTCGTGAGCTCCGCTCTCGTCCTCCTCATGACCCCGGCGCTCGCGCTGTTCTACGCGGGGATGGTCAGAAGGAAGAACGTCCTCTCGACGATCATGTACTCGCTCGCCGCGATCCCGATCCTGAGCGTGAAGTGGGCGCTCTTCGGCTACTCGCTGGCCTTCGGCGCGACGCACGGCGGGTTCATCGGCGGCCTCGAGTTCGTCGGCCTTCGCGGGCTCGCCGGGCAGGCGCACGGCACGGTGCCGGCGCTGGCGTTCGTGGCGTTTCAGATGATGTTCGCGGTCATCACGCCGGCTTTGATCTCCGGCGCGTTCGCCGAGCGGATGAAGTTCAGCGCGTACATCGCGTTCGTGCTCGCGTGGTCGACGCTCGTCTACGACCCGGTGGCGCACTGGGTGTGGGCCGACGGCGGCTGGCTCTTCAAGCTCGGCGCGCTCGACTTCGCCGGAGGGACCGTCGTTCACCTCACGGCAGGCATCTCGGCGCTCGTCTGCGCTCTCGTCATCGGCAAGCGCCTCAAGTACCCGCAGGAGCGCCCGCTCCCGCACAACCTCACGATGACGATGACCGGCGCGGGCATCCTGTGGTTCGGCTGGTTCGGCTTCAACGCCGGCAGCGCGCTCGGCTCGGGCAAGCTCGCGGCGCTGGCTTTCGTCACCACGCACCTCGGCGCGGCCGGCGGCGCCATCGGATGGATCGCCGTCGAGTGGAAGCATCGCGGCAAGCCAACCGCGCTCGGTGTGGCCTCGGGGCTCGTCGCTGGCCTCGTCGCGATCACGCCGGCCGCAGGGTACGTCGCCCCGTGGGCTGCGATCGTCATCGGCGTCATCGCCAGCATGTGCTGCTACGGCGCGGTGCTGGCCAAGTACAAATACGGGTACGACGACTCGCTCGACGCGTTCGGCGTTCATGGCGTGGGCGGGCTCGCCGGCGCGCTGCTCACGGGCGTCTTCGCCGAGAAAGTGCTCAACGACGCGGGGAACGACGGCGCGCTGTTCGGCAACCCACATCAACTCGTTGTGCAGGCCCTCGCGTGCCTGGCGTCGGGTGGGTACGCGCTGGTCGTGACGTACGTGGTGCTCAAGGTGATCGACAAGACGATCGGCCTGCGCGTCGATGCGGCCGAAGAGCGCGAAGGATTGGACCAGACCCAGCACGGCGAAGAGGGGTACGCCGGCTGACGGCGCAGCGTGTGTCGCGGCGCGCTTCTGCGCAGGCGTGACGGTTTCGCCACAGCGCTGCCGCATGAGTCGACGCAAGATCAGGCGCCTCGCACGCGGCACCTCCATTGCACCGGCTGTCGCCGAGATCGCTCGATGACGAACCAAGCGCACCCTTCGCGTCGCATCCACGTCGGGGCCGAGGTCCAGGGCGCCCTCCGCGACGCCGTTCACTTCCGCGTGTGGGCGCCGGCGCGGAGCCGCGTCGAGGTCGTCGTCGACGGACGCGCGCACCCCATGCGCACCGACCCTGAACGGAAGGGGTACTTCGAAGCGACCGTTGACGGCGTGCGCGCAGGCTCGCGCTACCGTTACCGACTCGACGGGAAGGACGAGTTCCCGGATCCCGCCTCGCGCTCTCAACCCGAGGGGCCGCACGGTCCGTCGGAGGTCGTGGACCCCGCGACGTACGTCTGGCGCGATCGTGGATGGCGAGGAACGCGAATCCAGGGCGCCGTCGTTTACGAGCTTCACTTCGGCACGCTCACGCGCGAAGGGACCTACGCCGCCGCCGCGCGCGAGCTCCCCCGCTTGAAGGAGCTCGGCATCACGCTCCTCGAAGTGATGCCCATCGCCGAGTTCCCCGGCGCGTTCGGCTGGGGCTACGACGGCGTCGACCTCTACGCGCCGGCGCACGTCTACGGCTCGCCCGACGACCTGCGACGCTTCGTCGACGAAGCGCACGCGCACGGGCTCGGCGTGATCCTCGACGTCGTCTACAACCACTTCGGCCCCGACGGCTGCTATCTGCGCGAGCTCTCCTCGTCGTACTTCACGTCGCGCTACACGAACGACTGGGGCGAATCGATCAACTACGACGGCGACGACTCGGGCCCGGTGCGCGATCTCGTCGTGGCCAACGCCGGGTACTGGATCGACGAGTTCCATTTCGACGGCTTGCGCCTCGACGCGACGCAATCGATCCACGACGCCTCGCCCAATCATCTCATCGCCGCGATCGCCCAGCGCGCGCGCGAAGCGGCGGAGAACGGGCGATCGATCGTGCTGGTGGCGGAGAACGAACCGCAAGATGCGCGTCTGGCGCGCTCGGCGGCTGACGGTGGGTACGGCCTCGACGCGCTGTGGAACGACGACTTCCATCACTCCGCCTCCGTCGCCGCGACGGGGCAGCGCGAGGCGTACTACGCCGACACGCATGGCACGCCGCAGGAGCTGATCGCGGCCGTGAAGTGGGGGTTCCTCTTTCAGGGGCAACGCTACGCTTGGCAAGAAGGGGCGCGCGGAGCTCCGGCGTTCGATCTCTTGTCGACGGCGTTCGTCACGTTCCTCGAGAACCACGATCAGGTCGCGAACGGGGCCCGCGGTGAGCGGCTGTGGCAGCGGACGTCGCCCGCGAAGCACCGCGCGCTGGTCGCGTTGCTGCTCCTCGCTCCGCAGACCCCGATGCTCTTTCAAGGCGAAGAGTTCGGCTCGTCGGCGCCGTTTCTCTTCTTCGCCGATCACGGCGAGGAGCTGGCGAAGCTCGTGGCCAAGGGGCGCGCGGAGTTCCTCAGCCAGTTCCCGTCGATGGATAACGAAGCGACGCGGCGCGCGCTCGACTCGCCGTCGGCTCGGGCGACGTTCGAGAAGTGCAAGCTCGACGCGGGCGAGCGCGATCGCAACGTGCACGTCACGCGCTTCTACCGCGATCTGCTCCGCCTCCGCCGCGACGACCCTGCCTTCGCCATGCAACGGGGTGATCGCATTCACGGCACGGTCCTCTCGGAGGACGCCTTCGCGCTCCGGTATTTCTGCGATGGAGGAGACCGGCTCGTGGTGGTGAACCTCGGCCGCGAGCTCACGCGCGAATCGATCGCCGATCCGATCATCGCGCCGCCGCGCGGGCGGCACTGGCAGGTGATCCTGTCGACCGAGGATCGCGCGTACGGCGGCGATGGCGTGGGGCCGGCGGACGGCGAGGACGGATGGCGGATCGGCGGTCAGCAGACGACCGTGCTCGCGCCGCCGTCCGGCGAGAGCTGAGCGAGGGCCAAGGATGACCACGCGTCTGACGCGAATCGGCTGGCAACGGAGCGAGACCACCGAGGCGCTCACGACGCGTGAGTGGCTCCTGGCGAACGGTCTCGGCGGCTACGCTTGCGGCACCCTGGGCGGCGTCACCACGCGACGCTTCCACGGCCTTCTCATCGCCGCACTCCCGGCGCCGCTCGGCCGCACGATGATCGTGAGCCGCGTCGAGGCGTCCATCGACGTCGACGGCACGGTGGTCCCTCTCGAAGGGGGCGAGCCGTTCGGCGAGGCGCCGCACCTCCCCGACGCGCTGGCCGACGTGCGGTTCGAGGACGGGCTCCCGGTATGGCGCTACGAGGCCTCGGGCGTCGTGATCGAGAAGAGCGTCGTCGTTCCTCACGCGCGAAATACGACGTGCGTCGTGTGGCGCGTGGTGACGGCGCCGCGCGACATCACGCTTCGCCTTCGTCCCGCGATGCACGTGAGGCCGCACGAAGGGGCGCTCGCGCTCGATCCCAGCACGCGCTACGCGGCGCGCGCCGACGGCCTCCTGTGGACCGTCACACCGGGCGGCGACGTCCCGACGGTGTACCTCCGCGCGATCGCCGAGCGCGCGCGCGGAGCCGTCGACGCGCAGCGGACGCCCGAGCTCAACTTCCGAGAAGAGCAGTGCCGCGGCTACGACCATGTCGGCGGGCTCGTCTCCGTCGGCGCGTTCGCGATCGATCTCTCGGAGGGGGAGGCGGCGTCGCTCGTGATGACCACCGACGAGCGCGATGCCGCGTCCGCGCTCGACGTCCCCTCGCTCTTCGCCGCCGAACGCGCGCGCCGCGTCGCGCTCGTCGACGCGGTCGACGCGCGCGCACGGGAAGGCATGGGGGCCGAGCTGGTCCTGGCCGCCGACGCGTTCGTCATTCGCCCCGCGACGCGCGCCGACGAGATCAAGCCGGCCGGCCCCGACCGCGGGCGCGCACGCACGGTCATCGCCGGCTACCACTGGTTCACCGACTGGGGGCGAGACACCATGATCTCGCTCGAGGGGCTCACGCTCGTGACCGGGCGGCACGAAGAGGCAGCCCACATCCTGAAGATGTTCGCTCGCCACGTGAAGGACGGCCTGCTCCCCAACATGTTCCCCGAAGGGAAAAACGAGGGGCTCTATCACACGGCCGACGCCACGCTCTGGTTCTTCCACGCCGTCGATCGCTACCTCGAGCACACTGGCGATCGCGCGACGCTGCGCGAGCTCCTCCCCGCGTTGATGGACATCGTCGAGCACCACGTCCGTGGGACGCGCTTCGGCATCCACGTCGATCCGAACGACGCGCTCCTCTCGCAAGGGGCCGACGGTTATCAGCTCACGTGGATGGACGCGAAGGTCGACGACTGGGTCGTGACTCCGCGGCGCGGCAAGGCCGTGGAGATCAACGCGCTGTGGTTCAACGCGCTGTGCCTCATAGCGCGATGGGTCGACGAAGAGCAGAGCGCGAAGGTCGGCGCGGTCCTCGGTGAGCTGCGCGATCGCGCGCGCGAGTCGTTCAATCGCCGCTTCTGGTGCGCCGAGCGCGGGCATCTGTACGACGTGGTCGACGTCATCGACGGCGGCGCGAGCGGTCGGCGCGACGATCCTTCGTTGCGCCCCAATCAGCTCATCGCGATGTCGCTGCCGCATCCGGTGCTCGACGAGGCCCGATGGGCGGCGGTTCTCGAGACGTCGCGCGCGCAGCTCCTCACGCCGGTCGGCCTGCGATCGCTCGGGCCGAGCGAGCCCGATTACAAAGGGCAGTATGACGGCGACCTTCGCGCGCGCGACGCCGCGTATCACCAGGGGACCGTCTGGGGTTGGCTCGTGGGCCCGTACGTCGACGCGTACCTGCGCGTTCACGCGGACGATCTCGAAGGAGCTCGCGGCGTGGTGCTCGCGTTCGCGCCGCACCTCGGCGAGGCGTGCATCGGATCGATCAGCGAGGTGTTCGACGCCGAGTCGCCGTTCGTTCCGCGCGGGTGCGTGGCGCAGGCGTGGAGCGTGGCCGAGGTGCTGCGCGCATGGGTGAAGACGACGCGCGTGCCGGCGCGAAAGTGAGGGGCGTCGTCGTGGGCGCCTTGTCTCCTGGCGACGCAGCCTCTAACGCTGAGGCGTGACCATCTCATCGCGTGCCCTGCGCTCCGATCCGTCGTTCGTCGTCGCCAACGGTGTTCGCTTCGCGTTCTTCGAGGAGGGCAAGGGGCCGCTCGTCCTCTTGCTCCACGGCTTCCCGGACACGGCGCACACGTGGGATGCGGTCCGCCCTGCGATCGCCGCGGCGGGTTTTCGCGCGGTCACGCCGTTCACGCGCGGCTACGCGCCGACCGCGATCCCGGCTGACGGCGCGTACGACAGCGACACGCTCGGTCGCGACGCGCTCGCCTTGATCGGCGCGCTCGGCGAAGAGCGCGCGATCGTCGTGGGGCACGACTGGGGCGCGAGCGCCGCGTACTCCGCGGCGACGTTGGAGCCCGCGCGCGTGACGAAGCTCGTCACCGTCGCCATTCCGCACCCCGCGTCGCTCCGTCCGACGCCGCGCCTCGCGTGGTCCGCGCGCCACTTCTTCTCGCTCCGTCGACGAGGCGCGGTGGAGATGGCGCGCGCGGACGACTTCGCGCACATCGACGAGCTCGTTCAGCGCTGGTCGCCCGCGTGGAGTGTGCCGCGGGGTGAGACCGACGCGGTGAAGCGCGCCTTCCGTGAGCCGGGCTCGCTCGACGCCGCGCTCGGTTACTACCGCGCGATGCGCCTCCGCCCACCGCGCTCGCTCCGATCGCGCATCAGCGTCCCTACGGTCTCGTTCGCCGGATTGAACGACATCCTGCCGCCCGAAGCCTATGACCGCGCCGCGTCATGGTTCACCGGCGGCTACGAGGTCGTTCGCATGCCGGGCGGCCACTTCATGCACCGCGAGCACCCTTCGCTCTTCGCCCGCGAGCTCGTACGCGTGCTCGCAGCAGACACGCGCGGATAGAGGTATGATCTCACGAGCGCGGAGAGTCCGCGATCGGAGCCCACGCGCGTGATTCACTGCTGCATCGGCATCATGGCTTACAACGAGGAGGCCAACATCGGCCGGCTCCTCGACGCGTTGCTCGTCCAGAAGGGCGAGACGGCGGTGCTCGACGAGATCATCGTGGTCGCCAGCGGCTGCACGGATCGCACCGAGGCGATCGTTCGCGAGCACGGCACGCGCGAGCCGCGCATCAAGCTCCTCGTGCAGCCGACGAAGGAAGGGAAGGCCTCGGCCGTCAACCTCCTGCTCCGGAACACGACCCAGGACGTCATCATTCTCGAGAGCGCCGACACGTTGCCGATGCCGGAGACGATCGACGCGCTCATCAAGCCGTTCGAAGACCATCGCGTGGGGATGGTCGGCGGCAAGCCCGTGCCGACGAACTCGAAGAACACGTTCATGGGCTACGCGGCGCACCTCGTGTGGGATCTCCACCACGTCATCGCGCTCGAGCACCCGAAGATGGGCGAGCTCATCGCGTTTCGAAATGTGTTTCACCAGATTCCGTACGACACGTCGGTCGACGAGGCGAGCATCGAGCCGCTCATCGTCGGGCAGGGGCTGGGGCTTCGCTATGCGCCGCTCGCCGTTTGCTACAACCGCGGGCCCGAGCAAGCGCATGAGTTCATCAAGCGGCGGCGCGCGAACTTCGCCGGGCACCTCTACGTGAAGGACACGCTCGGGTACCGCGTCTCGACGATGAGCGCGTTCCGATCGTTCTGGGCCCTCGTGCGGAGCGCGACGTTCGATTGGCGCTACTTCGTGTGGGCGCCTTTCGTCGTGCTCCTCGAAGCCTACGTGCGAATGCTCGCGACCTACGACTACGTGTTCTGGAAACGGAAGCCGTACAACTGGGCGATGGCCACGACCACCAAGCAGCTCAGCATGCGTCCTCCGCCGGGCCAGGCGCCGCCGCGGTAGGCCTTCCGTTCACTCGCCCCAGGTCGCGTAGATCAAATGCGCGAAGCGGCGCGCGACGATCGACGGCAAGAACGGCTCGGCGTTGCAGTACACCTCGAGCCCGCGCATCGCGATCGACTCGGCGGTGCCCGACGTCGCGCGCGCGCGCTGCTCCTCGGAGCGCTTGATGCCCGGCGGGAACGGCGGGAGATCGACGAAGCCGACGCGGTTCGCTTCTCCGTGGAAGAGATCGACGACCTCTTTCTTCGTCGCGCCCGAGAGCCCGCTGATCGAGAGGTGCGCGCCGTTCTCCGAGTTGGGGACGAACACGACGCCGCACGGCGCGAGCTTGCGGAGCGCGTCGACGTAGTCCTGACGGTCGTCTTCGTCGAGCCTCTGAATGACCTCGCACGAGAGCGCGATGTCGTGGCGCGGCAGATCGCCGAGCGCGTCGAACGAAGGGATCACGCGAAACTCGAGCTGCACGCCGTCGAGCTTCCCTTCGCTCTTCAGCGTCGCCAGTGCCCCTTTCGCCCGTTCGATGGCCGCCGGCCGCTCATCGACGAGCAGCACGCGCGCGCCGCGCTCCCAGGCCGCGACGACGAAGTCGAGACTTGTCCCGTACTTCTGCGGAATCCCCGCGATGAGCACCTGCGCGTTGCGGGGAAGCGTGGACACCAGCTTGGCGATGACGCGCCGCTTGGCGAAGTACTCGTACGCCGTGCCGACCCCTTCACCTTCGGCGAGGGCGTAGGCGTAGAGAGCTTTGATCGAGAAGGAGGTCGTGCTCACGGCGGGGAGACTAGACGATCTCTCATCGCGCGTACTCGTTCCCCACCTCTAGAACGAAACGGAGAGACCGCCGGCGACCGCTTGCTCGCCGAGCGGGACGCCCTCCACGAACAGATCCACGCGACGTGTGATCAGGAGCGCAAAGCCCCCGCCGAGCTGGAAGTGATGCGTGTCGGTTCCGGTGATCGATTGCCCTTGGTACGTCCAGTACACCGGTCCTCCGAACACGCGTGCCACCGCATACGGGCTGAGTACGTCCCACAACGTCGTCCCCACGATCGCGCCGAGGCGCAGGTCGAAGGCATCGTAGGCCACCGTCGTCGTCGCATCGGGCGCGCGCGTTCGCGACGATGTGAACGACAGGAGCGACGTGAGCACCACGAACGGCTTCCCCTGGACCACGCGCCACGATGCGCCGATCGCCGCCGTCGGCCCCGCCGAGAACGTGTGCTCGCCGTCGGGGAGCAAGAGCCGGCCTCCGACGGCGGCGCCGAAGCCCGCTTCGACGCTGAACGCGCGCGTCGGCGAGTACGAGAGCGACAGGAGCGTCGCGCCGCGCATCTCGTCGGCGTGCACGTCGTTCGAGAAGTGGAGCGCCGTCGAGGTGTAGACGCCGCTCAATCCGAGTCGCCACCGCGGGCGCTCGGCTTCATCGTGCTCCGCCAGGCTGCACGCCGAGACTCCGTCGGGCCCGGAGGTGCCGCACGCCGTTGCCGCGCGCGCTCCCGCGAGGGTCGCTACGCCTGAGGCGAGCGCCAGCGAGACCTTCACGACGGCGGGGATCGATCGCATGGCGAACACAGTAGGAGTGACTAAGCTGCGCGGCGATGCGACTTGCAGTGCCTTTCGTTCTCGTTGCGAGCTCGAGCGTTCTCGTCGGCTGTTCCCATGGAGAGTCTCCGCGGCAAACCAACGCCGCCTCGGTGACGAGCCCCGCGCTTCACGCCTCGGATCCGGTGACGCCTGCGGTCGCGCCGCCGACGCCCGTAGCGCCAGCGCCGCCGTTCAACGTGCTCCTGCTCACCATCGACAGCCTTCGCGCCGACATGCCGTGGGCCGGCTACGCGCGCCCCATCGCGCCGCACCTGGAGGCGCTCCAGCATCGTGCGATCTCGTATCCGCATGCGTACTCGGTCTCGTCGTTTACCTCGAAGAGCCTCGGGGCGATCGTCAGCGGCCGCTACCCGTCCGAGCTTGCGCGCACCGGCGTCTTCTTCACGCAGTATTTGAAATCGAACGTCATGGTCTGCGAGTCGCTCGCCGAAGCCGGTGTCCCGTGCGTCGCGGCGATGGCGCACGGGTATCTCGCCAAGGGGTACGCCGGGTTCGACCAGGGGTTCCGCGATTGGCGTCTCGTTCCGGGGATCACGTTCGACTACAACACCGACCCGTACGTCACGAGCGACAAGCTCACGCCGATCGCCATCGAGATGCTGAGCGACGCTTCGCTCACGCGCGCGCCGTTCTTCGCGTGGTTCCACTTCATGGACCCGCACGACAAATACCAGTCGCACGCTGACAGCCCGCACTGGGGCACGCGCTCGCGCGATCTCTACGACGAAGAGGTCTTCTACACGGACGGCTGGGTCGGCAAGCTCCTCGACTTCGTCGCGTCGCAGCCGTGGGGCGCGCGCACCGTGATCATCGTCTCGGCGGATCACGGCGAAGCGTTCGGCGAGCACCACGAGCTTCGTCACGGCCACGAGCTCTACGAAGAGCTGGTGCACGTGCCGCTGTTCTTCGTCGTCCCCGGGCGCGCCCCGCGCACGATCGACGCCACGCGCAGCCAGATCGATCTCATCCCCACGATCGTCACGCTCCTCGGGCAGACGCCCGGCGAATCGCTCCGTGGCCAGTCGTTCGCGGCCGAGCTCCTCGGCGGAGAGCCGGCGCCGTCGCGCGACGTCGTGTGCGATCTCCCGCGCGACGATTGGAACGATCGCCGGCGATCGATCCTGCACGACGGATGGAAGCTGATCGCGTTCGGCGACGACACGCGCTTCGAGCTCTACGATCTCGGGGCCGACCCGCGCGAGCAGACCGATCTCTTCTGGAAGCGCCGCGACGTCGCGGTGGCCATGCAGCGTCGGTACAAGGAAGCGTCGGCGCGGATCGAAGACGTAGCGCCAGCCGGCGGCATTCCGAACCACGACGCCGGCGCTCCTTGAACTCGAAGACGTCTCAGCGCACGCGCGGGCGAATCACCCGTACTTCGCGCGGGTAATACTCGAACGCGGGTCCCATTCCTCCGGCCGGCGGCGGTTGGTACGCGCTCCCTTTGAGCGGCACGTCGCTCTCGGTTCCCCAGAAGCTCTCCTCGGTCGTCGAGCCGGGCGGGAATCGGAACAGGTACGTCGCGCTGTCGTCGATTGGCTGCACGGCGCCGTTGTACGGATTGGCCGGCGCGGGGCAGTAGTCGCACGAAGGCTCGTAGGCCGAAGGATCGGCGCGCGTGAACGCTCCGCCGAAACGATCGTCGAGCGCGCGCGTCACCTCGGGCGCCTCGTCGAAGACGGCGCTCTTGCCTGAAGCTCCATCCGCAGCCACGCCCGAATACCACTCACCGGCGACGATCACCGGGTTCCCGGTGTGCGCGCTCGTCTGCATCACGAATGAGACGAGTCGCTTCACCTGGACGCCTTGCTCGTCCTCCCAACCGTTCTCGATGCTCTCGCCGCCGTCGGGGAGCGCCGTCGTGTTGTCTCGTCCGTAGCTCCCCTCGTACGGCTCGTCGGCGTCGATGTACTGCGGGTCGAGAGGCGAACAGTAGAAGTCGATCGGTCCGTCTTCGAGCTGAACCTCCGCGTACAACACCTCGCGGCGAAGGTTCGTCGACGGGAGAACGAACGCGCTCGTGTTCGCGAGCGGATAGCGCGAGAGGATCATCGCCGACGCTTGCCCGCCGAACACGAACGCCGGATGCGTGTCGGTGTTGCATGCGCTCTCGGCGTGGCTCAGCGTCTCGAACGACGTGAGGTGATCGATCGTGCAGTCGAAGCACAGGTTGCTCTGCGGGCCCTGCAGATAGATCTTCGAGAAGGGGATGGCGCACGCGCTGCCGAGACAGTGGTCGGTGACGGCGAGGGTGCCGGACAGGTCGCCGGTGGTGGAGCAGCTCTTCGCGACGCAGGCGTAGATGTCCTGGAGCGCGGTCGCGCTGATGCCGGCGCACGGAGCGACGGTCGGCACGAGCGGAGCGCCGCCATCGGCGAGGCTCGGGTCGCCCGGCGCGGTCGTCTCGCTCGTGTCGATTTCGTACGCGTAGGGGAACGTGCTCTTCGCGGCGGCGGCGATCGCGGCGCGGTCGTCGTATGCCTCGACGATGCACATGACGTCGGCTTGTCGCGCGGCGATCTTGGCATGGACGGCGCTTCGTCGCTCGTCCTCGTACGGTGCGTTGCCGCCGTAGAGCGAGACGTTGATTGTGTCGATGGCGAGCGTCGGAAGCGTCGTCAGCGTGCACGGCGCGAACAGCGAAGGAGGGAGGCCGCCCGAAGACATGGAGGCATCGGGACTGATCGGGGCGGCGACCGACTCGTCGCAGACGAGACCGCGCGCGGGGTTGGCGTTCGCGGTGGGATCACCGATGGCGAAGACGGTGCGCACGCTGACGCTGGTCGCGGTTTGGAACGCGGCGAACGCGCTCGTCTCGTTGGCGAAGACGAGCCCGAGGTACGCGCCGAAGCTCTCGATGTTCGCGTACCCTTGCGCGTCGACCGACCCGATGGTCGACGGCCCCGGCGCTTCGATTCCGCCGGGCGCGATCGACACCGGGTAGAGAGGCGAGCCGATCGTCTGCGGAAGCGTGGACGACGCGGTCAGACCGACGTTGATCGAATGCGTGCCCGAGAGCGCGTTCACCACGCGAACGAGCGAGCCTGCGGCGCCCCCTTTGACCGTCGCCGATTCTTCCACGTGCGCGATGATTCTCTCGCTGCTCGCGCCTCCGCCCATGCGAACGACGGTGACGACCGGCGCTCCGTTCGTCGAATCACCGACGGCGATCGAGGTGGCGCTGGAGGTCGCGCCAGCCGCACACGAAGTGCCGGGTTGGATCGCTTCGACGTCGATGGTGCCGCTCGGTACCGCGAATGGAACAGTGGCCGTTGCGTAGGAGAGCGCGCCGCCACACGTCGGGCCCGACCCCGCGAAGAGCGGTGAGCCCCAGTCCGATGTGCCGCTCGCGCGAACGCAGAAGTCGCTCGATGTGCTGCTGGCGCCGACGGTGCCGGCGTTCACGAGACGAATGCGACCCGTGCCGCGGGTAGGGAGCACGATCGGAGCGCAGGCCGAGGCGTCGGCGGAGACGAAGTCGAGCTCGTAGTAGTCGGCGATCGCGCGGCAGCCTGCGAGCGCGCCGATGGACACGATCGCGGACGCGGCAATCCGAAGTCTCTGCCGCGCGCTCACCACGCCCACCCGATCCGCACGCGCGCTCCACCGGGCGTCGTTTCCGCGCCGATCTCCGGCCCGTGCGGAGAGCGCGAACTGAGAACGAAGTACGAGCCCGCCCCGAGGAGCGCGACACCGATCGGGATCGCGATCGTCGATGCCGTTGCAAAGCTCCCGCCGACCTTGTTCTCGTGAACGGCACCGGCGTCGTCGCAAGCGCCGGCCGTCGGGCAAGCGTGGTGCGCGTCGCGGATCTTCACGATGGCCTGGAGCCCGAGGATCGATCCCACGCCGATGGCCACGAGCCCCGCGCCGCCGAGCGCGAGTCCGGCGTTCCTGCGCGTCGTCCTTCGTGACTCGTCGCGCGCGAGGTCGTCGGCGTTGGGGAGCGGCGTGAGGTGAGGCACGTCGACGGTCGCGACGCCGGCGAGCGCTCCTATCGTGATGCGGGTCGACCACGACTTGAACCCGGGGGCGTTCACGACGACGGCGTGCTCGCCCGGATCGATCGGCACCGGGTCGCGAAAGGCGTCGCGCGTGAACGACTCGCCGTCGAGCGCGATACGCGCGTCGGCGCCGAGGGTCTCGTCGCTCAGGCGGACGACGAGGCGCGAGAGCTGCGGCTCGAGCGCGTTGGCGCGCTCTTCGGCGGCGGCGCTGCGAGGATCGGTGTGCGACGCGGCGATCGCGACCGCGCCTCGGTACGCGAGCCACGCGCTCGCCGTTCGCCCTTGCCCCGTGTAGCACTCGCCGAGGCTGAGCAACGTTCCCACCGCCGGATCGAGCTTCTCGCTGAGCGCGAGCTTCTCGCACGCCTCCT
The DNA here is from genome assembly GCA_003151595.1 of Myxococcales bacterium. The sequence goes on along the minus strand of PLXW01000007.1, from coordinate 7,663 downwards.
TGTACTGATGCTGCGCGATGAGCGCGCGCCCGGCGCGAAAGAGCTCCTCGGCCGCTGCGGCGTGCGTCGAGGGTTGCGCCTGCGCGAACGGCGGAAAGGACGCGCCCATCGCGACGACGGCGATCGCGATCGCGCGCTTCATCGGTAGCTCGCAGGGTCCGGAACGCCGGTCTTCGCGGTAGGTGCCGGTGCCGTCGTCGGGATCGCGGCGGGCGTCGACGCGGCCGCCGCCGTGGGAGCCGTGACCACGGGCGTGACGCGCAGCTTGGGCTTCGCTTGTCGCGCGAGGGGAGCGCCTGCGTCGCGCGGTGCTTCGACGTCGCCGGCGGAGAGCGGCGCTGCGGAGGTGAGAGGCGGCGTCGCGAGCGGAGGAGGTGTCGTCGCCACGTGCATCGCGTCGTCATTCGCGGGCGTCGGTGCAGCGAGCTTGGGTGGCTCGTTCGTTCGCAGCGCGCGAAAGCCGCCGACGGCGACGATCGCCGCGATCGCCACGCCCACCGCGATCACGAGCGGCGATCGCCTTCGTCGCGCCGCCGGCGATGCCGCGGGCTCTTCGAACAACGTCGGCGCGTGCGACGCGATCACGCTCGCCGATCGCTGCTCGTCGGCGATGGAGTGGCTCATCGTCGCGTCGGAGATCCGCAGCGCGGGCTTCGCCGCCGTCGACAACGTCAGCTTTCGAAACTGCGCGCTCTCGTCCGAATCGGTCCGGCTTCGCGGCTGAACGCGCTTCGCCTCCGCGTCGATCGTCTGCGCGTTGGGCTGCGCGCTGTCGTCTCCGCTCTCCACGACGATGGCGGGGCGCTCGCGATTCGCCGCCAGCGGGCGCCCGAGCGACGCCGACGGATTGAGATCGATCTTCCCGCAGTCGAGCGCCTCCAGCAGCTTCTTCAGCGCCGCGTTCGCGTCGGGGAAACGCTTGCTCGCCTCGGGCGCGCACGCCGTGTCGAACCACTCGTTGAACGCCTTCGGCAAGCTGGGCTCGACCTCGTCGGCGCGCGGATGAGCGCTCCGCTGCACGCGATCGAACAGCTCGACCAGGTTCTTCCCGGTGAACGGCGGACTCCCGGTCAGGCACTCGAACGCCACCACGCCGAACGCCCAGATGTCGGCGCGCAGATCGACCTCGGACGCGTCGCGCACTTGCTCCGGCGCCATGTAATACGGCGTCCCCAGCACCGCCCCCGTCTTCGTGAACGTCGACGCCGGGCCGTTGTCTTCGGGCGGCGGCATGCTCTCTCCGTGCGCGTCGAGCACGCCGACGAGCTTGGCCAGGCCGAAGTCGAGCACCTTCACGTAGTCGCTGCCGTCTTCATCCGGCGTGAGCACGATGTTGTCCGGTTTGAAGTCGCGGTGAACGATCCCGAGCATGTGCGCGCGACTGAGCGCGCGCGCCGACTGCCCGAGGATGCGCACGGTCTCGATCACGCCGAGCCGCCCGAGCCGCTCCAGCCGATGCCCGAGCGTCTCCCCTTCGAGGAGCTCCATCACGAGGAACGGGTGCCCGTCTTCGGTGACTCCGAAGTCGAACACCTGCACGGCGTGCCGCGTCTTCAGCTGAGCGGTGACTTGCGCTTCGGTCGTGAACCGCCGGCGCGCCGACTCGTTCTGCGCCGACGCGCCGTGGAGAAACTTGATCGCGACGTGCGAGTTGAGCGCGACGTGCTTCGCGCGCCACACCTCACCCATCCCGCCCTTGCCGATGGGAGTCTCCAGTTCATACCGGCCCGCGACCAGGCGCGCCGCTTCTAGCGCCGTATCCCCCACGACCGCCGAGAGTACCAGCCTCCCCGCGACAGCGGGATCAGACTGCGTGCTAACGAGTCGCGGAAAATGTCGGCGATTCGCGCCTGGTCTGCGTGCTGCACTCGTGCTCGTCGCATGACCAATCAACTTATCTTCGGCGCTGCGCTCTTCCTCGTTCTCGCCTCGACCGGCTGTCGCAAAGACGCCGACCAGTGCGATCCCCCCGCGACGACGACCTATGCGTGCGCGCCGGCGCCGACCGGGAGCGACGGATGCACCGGCGGTCCCGGGTTTGGAGCCACCACCGCGCCCGACCCTGACAAGACCTTCCCCATCGGCTGCACGGCGAGCTTGCCGCAATGTGCCGGGGCCTATCCGAGCGAAGTGCAGACATGCTCGTGCGAGCGAGTGGGCGCCGCCGACGCCGGGCTCAAGCCCACGTGGACGTGCCCTATCTGAGGCGGCCTCACCCCGTCACGTCGTACCAGACCTTCACGAGGCGCCAGAGCGGGATGCGCGTCTGCTTGGCGCCTTCGCGCAGCTTCATGAACCGGAGCTTCTCCTCCAGGGGAACGAACGCTTCGGTCGCGTGGTACTTCCGCTGCACGGCTTCGTACGTCTCGAAGTCGTAGATCGCGCGCAGCTCTTCGGGGGTCAGATAACAGACGCCCCACATCGACGGCACGTCGACGAACGTCTGCAGCGCGCGCATCGCGTCGTACGCGCGGAAGCCGCGCACCGTCGGCTCGCCGTAGATGCCGATGTCGACCACCATCTCCGGGTTGGCGGCGAGCTTTCGCGGCACGGCGAAGGCGAGGTTCGTCGTCCCCGCGCCGGCCGGGCAGTTCCACAGCGGATGAACGCCGAGGCTCTTCTGCACGTACTCGATCCCCTCTTCGAGCCGACGGAGGCGCATGCCCATGTCCTGATTGACGAGGCAGCGCTCCATCATCTCGACGGGCATGTTCCCTTTGAAGCCGGTCGACTTCACCTTCCGTTCCACCTCGCGATCGAGGTACGCGCGCCCCCACTGCGTGTGACTGAAGAAGCCGAGGTCGGCGATGATCCCCGCCAGCCACAAGAGGCCGCGCTGATGACGGAACATGTACTCGTAGGCCGGGATCAGATCCTCGGCCTCGGTCTTCGCGAGCTCTTCGGCATGCTGGTAGAACCACGGATTGCCCGCCTTCATCGCCTGGAACACGGGCACCCCGGCGACCGGGTCCGAGTAGTCGCCGGTGACGAGGACGTAGGAGTTGGTCGCGAGGACGAACCCCTCGACGAACTCGTGGCCGGCGAGCGCCTCTCGAAAGGCGGCGCCGTAGTCGGCGAGCTTCGCGAAGTGCCGATAGCGCGAGCGGATGTAGGGCTTGCCGTCGCGCACTTGGAGCGTGACGCGCGTGACGACGCCGAGCGTGCCGTACGTGCCGGGGAGCTGCGCGAGGAGATCGGCGTGTTCGCGCGCGCTCGCTTCGATGACGTCGCCGTTGCCCAGCACGACCTCGAGGGCCAGCGCGCTCGCAGGGAACACGCCGTGGCGATGCGAGCTGGTCTCGATGCCGAGCCCGTTGACGAGCCCCGACACGGTGAACGTCTCGAACTCGGGCACGACCTTGGGCATGAGCCCCGCGGCGGAGGCTTCGCGGCATAGCTGGCCGAGCGTGACCTGACCCTCGAGCGTGATCGTGCGCGCCTCGCGATCGATGGAGAGGATGCGGTTGAGCGCGTCGACATCGACCGGGTGACAGTCGTTCTTGTACGCGAGGTCGTGCGGCGTGTGGCCGGGGTGCGCTTTCTTGATCGTGAGTCGCTTGCCCGCCGGGCGCGCCTTCACGTGATCGGCGATCGCGCGGACCTTCGTGTCGTGATCGGCTTGGCCGGCGTCGTGAGGCATGCGTTCATCTTCACGCGAAGACGAGATCGAAGTCGACGCGCACGCGATCGGAGAGGCGAAACGCCCCCATGGGGCCCTTCACCGGCGGGCACCCGAGCGAGGCCAGCGAGAGCTCGACGCGCCCCTTCGCGCGCGTGGCGTCGCCTTCGCGCGTGATCGCGACGTCGCACGTGACGCGAGAGGATCCTCGCGGTGCCTTCACTTCGATCGATGCCCGCTGCCCGTCGTGCTCGCCGCGGGCCACGATCTCGGCTCCGGGGAGCACCTCATCGCGGATCTGTCGCTCGATGCTCGCCCGGTCGCTGCCGGAGAGGACGTTCGCGTCGACCTTGCCGCGCTTCACCGCGCCGTTCACGCGAATCGACGCCACGGGTACGTGCACTTCGGCCGACGCGTCCGTGGCTTCGCCGGTGACGTTGTCCGCGACGAGCTCGAGATCGTGCGCGAGCGCGGAGAAGAGCCCTTCGGCGAACGTGGAGATCGCGATGCGCGAACGCGCGGGGTCGAGCTTCATGGGGGCGAGGAGTCTATCGCGAGGCGCGCGGCAAAGCGCCGGCGACCGCGCTGTCGTAGATCGCGAGCCAGAACGAATCGAGCGGGCGTCGGGTGAGCCAGGGGGCATGGCGTTCGAGATCGACGCCGAGCGCGCACACGACGATCGCGCGACGTGCGGCCACGGCGTGCAGGCGATGAAGGACCTCGGCCAGCACCGGACCGGTGAAGGGGAGATAGAGAAAGAAGACCGTGCCGTCGTCGAGGTCGGCGTGCCGCGCGTCGCTCAGCGTGAAGTCCACGTTGGCGCCGAGTCGCGCGGCGGCGGCGCGCGCTTGCTCGACGAGCTCGGACTGAAGCTCGATGCCACGCGCGCGCGCGCCGGTGATGAGGTGCGCGAGCAACACGACCTTGCCGAGGCCCGAGCCGAGGTCGACCAGCACGTCGCCTGGCCCAACGGGCGCTTCACGCAGCGCGTGCACGATCGGGTCGACGCCGCCGGCGTGGTACCCGATCAGATGATCGCCCGGCGGCGCAAGCGACGCGGGAGGAGAGGCGATCCCGAGGTACTCCTCGATCGCGGCGTCGCGCACGTCGGGCTTCGCCGACGCCAGCCACGCGAGCAAGGCAGCGCCGCGCATCGTCACTTCCGGCGTAGGCGTGCTCCTGCCTGCAGCAACCATGATCCCGGCCAAGCTTGGCATGCGCCTTCTTCGTTTGCTCGCGCGTGATGCGATCCTCTGCGCGCGCGAGCAATGCGGGACCGCGCACGCTCCGATCCTCTGCACGCGCGCACGAAACGACTGCGCGAGCGCTCCGTTCCGCTCCACGCGCGCCGGATCCACTGCTCGCGAGGAGTGCTTTTCGTCATCGCTCTGTAACCGAACGTCATGACACGTGTTTTTTTCGTGGCCGCGGCGACGGCGCGCCAGGCTGCGTCTCGCCTCAAGAGACCCTCGGGCCCGGAGATTGGGGTATGGAGTCTCCGCCCCATGCATTCGCTGCTCCTCTCCTCCGCCACCGAGATCGCGCGCCGGATTCGCACCCGCGAAGTCAGCTCGCACGACGTCGTCTTCGCGCACGTTCGCCGCATTCAACGCGTCGACCCGAACCTGCACGCCGTCGTCGCCGACCGCTTCGCCGCTGCGCTCGAAGAAGCCCGGAGCGCCGATCAGATCCTCGACTCGAAGAGCGTGAAGGAGCTCCCGCCGTTCTTCGGGGTCCCGTGCACGATCAAGGAAGCGTTCGCGCTCGAAGGGATGCCGAACACAGGCGGCCTCCTGGCACGCAAAGGGCGCCTCGCGACGAGCGACGCGACGGCGGTGCAGCGACTCCGCTCGGCGGGCGCGATCCCGCTCGGCGTCACCAACCTGTCCGAGCTGTGCATGTGGATGGAGAGCGCGAACACGATCTACGGCCGTACGAACAACGCCTACGATCCGTCGCGCACCGCGGGCGGGAGCTCGGGTGGGGAAGGGGCCATCGTCGGCGCGGGAGCTTCGCCGTTCGGGCTCGGGTCGGACGTCGGCGGATCGATCCGCATGCCCGCCTTCTTCAACGGCGTCTTCGGTCACAAGCCGAGCGGCGGTCTCGTACCGAACACCGGGCAATTCCCGATCGCCGAGAACGACGCGCTTCGCTACCTCACGACCGGCCCGCTGTGCCGTCGCGCCGAAGACCTGATGCCGATCCTTCGCGTGCTCGCCGGCCCCGATGGGAAAGACTCCGGCTGCGAAGCGCGCACGCTCGGCGATCCGCGCTCGGTGCGCCTCGACGGCATGCGCGTGGTCGTGATTCGCGACAACGGGATCGTGCGCGTCGAGACGGCGCTGGCCGACGCGCTGGAGAACGCGGCCGTGGCGCTCGGCAAGCGCGGCGCAAAGGTGGTCGAGGCGCGCGTCGACAAGCTCGCCCGCTCGCTCGAGATGTGGTCCGCGATGCTTCACGCCGCGGGCGGGGCGACGTTCTCGGAGTCGATGGGCGAGGGGGTCCCGATCAAAGCGGGTCGCCAGCTCGTCCGATGGCTCGTGGGGCGATCGCCTCACACGCTCCCGGCGATCATGCTCGCGCTCCTGGAGAAGGTTCCGGGGATGATGCCGGGGCGCGCCGAGCAGATGGTCGCCCAGACGCACGAGCTCCGTCACGACATCGAGAGCCTGGTTTCACCGGGCGGCGTGATGCTCTATCCGCCGTTCCCGAAGATCGCGCCGAAGCACATGCGCCCGCTGCTTTCGCCGCTCGACTTCGCATATACCGCGATCTTCAACGTCCTCCAGAACCCGGTCACGCAGACGCCGCTCGGCCTCGACAACCGCGGCCTCCCGCTCGGCGTCCAGGTGGTCGGCGTGTACAAAGAGGATCACGTGCCGATCGCCGTGGCGATGGCGCTCGAAGAAGACTTCGGCGGTTGGGTCCCTCCGCCACAGTTCGGCGGCCTCTAAGAGCGCACGCGCTCTCAGCGTGGGCCCAGTCTGGAAAAAAATGAATCGTCAGCGGGAACCGCTCGTCAGTCGCAGGGCACGCATGCGCAGCCCAATCCAGCGGAACGCGGCCAGCACCATGCGCCAGATCGGCCCGGTCACGGCGCACTGACGCGACACGTACGGCGTCGACGGCGCGGTGTCGTCGTCCTCGAAACCGTCGTCGACGATCGGGGTCAGCTTCATGTGGCGCGTGTCGCCTCTCACGTACGAGTTACGTAGAGAGCCGCCCGCCTCTTCCTTTTGGAAGCGCGCTTACTCCTCGTCGGCGCGCAATTTCGCGATCACGCTGAAATCTTCGAGCGTGGACGTGTCGCCCTTCATCTCGGTCGCGCCCGACGCGATCTCCTTCAGGAGGCGCCGCATGATCTTCCCGCTGCGCGTCTTGGGGAGCGAATCGGCGAAGCGGATCTCGTCGGGCCGGGCGAACTTTCCGATCTCCTTGTCGATGTGCTCGGTCAGCTTCGCCTTGGTCTCCGGCCCCGCGACCTGCCCCTGCTTCAGCGTCACGAAGACGACGAGCGCTTGCCCCTTCAAGTCGTCGGGCCTCCCGACCGCGGCGGCTTCGGCCACCATCGGGTGGCTTACGAGCGCGCTCTCGATCTCGGCGGTGCCGATGCGATGCCCGGCCACGTTGAGCACGTCGTCGATGCGACCGACGACCCAGAAGTAGCCATCCTCGTCGCGTCGCGCGCCGTCGCCCGTGAAGTAGACCCCCTCCATCTGGGCCCAGTACGCGGAGAAGAAGCGCTCGTCGTCGTTCCACAGCGTCCGCGCCATCGACGGCCACGGCTTCTTGATGACGAGCTTCCCCCCTTCGTTCGGGGCGCACGGCTCGCCGCGATCCTTCACGACCTCGATGGCCACGCCGAACATCGGCAGCCCGGTGGCGCCGGGCTTCGAGTAGCTCGCGCCGGGGAGCGTCGTGAGCATGATCGAGCCGGTCTCGGTCTGCCACCACGTGTCGACGCCCGGGCAGCGGCCGCCGCCGATCTGCTGCCAGTACCAGATCCATGCCTCGGGGTTGATCGGCTCACCAACCGAGCCGAGC